>JALQYQ010000071.1 GCA_023262855.1 Crocinitomicaceae bacterium | reverse complement strand
CACCTTATATCATCGAAGAGCGTTCTATGAACATGACACAAATGGACGTATTCTCGCGTTTAATGATGGACAGAATCATATTCTTGGGAACAGGAATTGATGATTATGTTGCAAACATTATCAATGCGCAATTATTATTCTTGGAATCAGCAGATCCTAATAAAGACATCCAAATCTATTTGAATTCTCCAGGTGGATCAGTTTATGCTGGATTGGGAATTTATGATACAATGCAATACATCAAGCCAGACGTTGCAACAATTTGTACGGGAATGGCTGCTTCAATGGGAGCTGTTTTGATGTGTGCTGGAGCTGAAGGAAAACGTTCTGCTTTAAAACATGCACGCGTTATGATTCACCAACCATTAGGTGGAGCGCAAGGACAAGCATCGGATATTGAAATTACAGCACGTGAAATTCAAAAGTTGAAAAAAGAATTGTACGACATTATCGCTACACATTCTAAACAACCATTTGATAAAGTGTGGGCTGATTCAGATCGTGATTACTGGATGACTTCTGAAGAAGCAAAAGAATATGGAATGGTGGATGAAATTTTGATTCGCAATCCAAAATAATTTACCTTTGTAAAATGTAACGAAAGTCCATCCGTCATTTGGCGGGTGGCTTTTTTGTCAAAAAATACTATGTCAAAAAAAGATTCAGGTTGTTCCTTTTGTGGTAGATCTCGTGCTGAGGTTGGAATTTTAATTGCTGGAGTTTCTGGACACATTTGTGAAAGCTGTGTTCAACAAGCACATTCAATTATCAAAGAAGAAGATTTAACTGATAAATCGAAATCGGGTAATGAAGTTGTGAATGTTTTGAAACCATCAGAGATTAAAGCGAAACTCGATGAATATGTAATTGGTCAAGAAGATGCGAAAAAAGTACTTTCTGTGGCTGTTTACAATCACTACAAACGATTGAATCAACCAGCTTCTAAAGACGAGGTAGAAATTGAAAAATCAAATGTAATTCTTGTTGGACGAACAGGAACAGGAAAAACACTTTTAGCGAAAACAATTGCAAAGATGTTGAATGTTCCGTTTTGTATTGCTGATGCTACTGTTTTAACAGAAGCCGGATACGTTGGTGAAGATGTTGAAAGTATTTTATCGCGTTTATTACAAGCATCTGACTACAATGTGAATGCTGCCCAACACGGAATTGTATTTATTGATGAGGTTGATAAAATTGCCCGTAAAAGCGATAATCCATCAATCACACGTGATGTTTCTGGAGAAGGAGTTCAACAAGCGCTTTTAAAATTACTAGAAGGTTCGATTGTGAATGTACCACCACAAGGAGGAAGAAAACATCCTGAACAAAAAATGATTCAAATCGATACCAAAAATATTCTCTTCGTTTGTGGAGGAGCATTTGACGGAATCGAAAAAATAATCGCAAGTCGTGTTAACCGTCAAACGATCGGTTTCTCAACATCTGAAGTTGAACGCATCGATAGTGAAAGTTTATTGAAATACATCAACCCAACGGATATCAAGTCATTTGGTTTGATTCCTGAATTAATTGGTCGTTTCCCAGTTCTTACGTATTTAGAACCATTGGATGCAGCTTCATTAAAGCGTATTTTGACTGAGCCGAAAAATGCATTAGTGAAACAATATGTTCGTTTGTTTGACATTGATGGAGTTAAATTGAGTTTCGACGCTGATGTATTGGACTTTATTGTAACCAAAGCAATCGAATTCAAACTTGGAGCACGTGGTTTACGTTCAATTTGTGAAGCGATTCTAAACGACGCGATGTACGAATTGCCATCTAAAAACGAATCCGAATTCAGAGTAACGTTGGACTATGCAGCTGCTCAATTCACAAATTCGAAAATGGCAAAATTGCGCGTAGCATAAAACACCTGATAAAAATCAGATCCTTTAATTTTTAAGCTTTTTTAATTGATTTTAAATCGGCAATACTTAATGACACTTCCTTTTGCAGTGAAGAGTTTTTCGTAATGCGTTTTAATATGGAAAATATCGCGCGTTTGTTGATCGATGTTTTCTGGAAGTTCGCCATACAAATCCCATGTCAACTCCAATAATTCGTAGTTGTGTTCTTTGATTTGTTCTTCGGTGTACTCAAACAATAAATCTGAATCGGTTTTCATGTGCACAAGCCCACCCGGTTTCAATAATTTGCGGTAACGCGCCACAAATGGTCCTGATGAAAGTCGTTTATTCGGTTTATTTGGCTGTGGATCGGAAAAGGTTAACCAAATTTCATCGACTTCATTTTCTTCGAAACAATCGTTGATAAAATCGATTTTTGTTCTCAAGAAAGCAACGTTATTCAATTCTGCTTCAATTGCCTCTGTCGCTCCAATAAACATACGTGCTCCTTTTATATCGCAGCCAATAAAATTCTTTTCTGGAAAATGTTTCGCTAATCCAACTGTATATTCGCCCTTTCCACATCCCAATTCCAAAACTATCGGATGATCGTTTTTAAAATAGTCTGAACGCCATTTCCCTTTCATCTCGTATTCTTCACCAATTGTAGGTTCGAACACATTCTCATACTCTTTTATCGCAGCGAACCGACGAATTTTATCTTTTCCCATTTTGCAAAGTTAACACTCGAGGATTAATTTACAATTGAAAATTCAACTGTATAACCTGTATGTTTGCGAATATTCAACACTCTTCCATCATCAAAAATCAAATATTGACCTTTGATTCCTGCGAGTTTACCTACTATATCAGCAGTTTTATCAAACGATAAACTTGAAACTTTCGTCGGAAACTCTATGACAGGATAATTTAACTCGATTACTTCATCGTCTTCCGTGAAAAACTGAGTTAAGTCAGCAGGCAATTGATCGTGAAGTGTCCATTTTTCATCAACGAGATCAATCGAATCATCCACTTCATTTTTCAACATGCGTTGCCAATTCGTTTTATCTGAAAAGAAAGATTTTAGCGCAACTTCCAACATTCCCGCTTCATAACGGTTTGGGGTTTCAGCAATGCGAATCGCAGCTGTAGCCCCTTGATCAATCCAACGTGTTGGAACTTGTGTGATGCGCGTCACTCCTACTTTGACAATATCCGAAGCTGCTAAATAAACAATGTGCGGCGTATTGTGATTGCGTTCTTCCCATTCAGGATCTCGGCCTTCACCTAGATGTGCACGACATAATTCCGGACGAATCGTACATTCCGTTGCTTCCGGAGCATTCATAAAACAATTGTAACAAAAACCATCACCAAATGATTTTTTCGTCATTTTACTACATGACGAACAAATGATTTGGCCATTCCAACGTAAGGCGATTGTTTTTCCAACACACTCATTCATCACAATATCTTCGGATAAATTCAAGGTGTAAATAACCGTATCCGCTAGGTCAACGGACATTTTTCTCAAATTCCCTGAACTCATTATTCTTCTGGTAAGATTTGCATTTTATCAGCAAAGTGATAGCAATAATCACGTAAATCTTCACAAATCAATGTTTCACCTGTTGCTTTTTCAAAGGTGTCAGCCATTGTCAATAATGTTTGATGAAAGAATTGTTTCATTTCTTCAATTGACATTTCTTTTGTCCAAAGATCGATTTTCATCGTATTTTTTTCTTTTGGATCCCACAAAGAAAGCATGAATGCAGATGCTGGCGCGTTGTCCATTTGTCCGTCTGGTGCTGACCACTTCATGCCGATTGGCAAGTTATTTTCGTTTAATCCAACTTTAATTTGAATTTCAGATGTTTTTACAATTTTATCTTCCATTGTTAATCTATTTCGTATTCTACAAGAATATCGGTGTAAGGTGTTTTTATTAATTGTTCAACTGTAATATCTTTCGCTTCCATGTATTTCAAAATCATACGATAACCTAAGAACTGACCTAAACGATCTGGTCCTTTTTCCGGTAATCCAATGGTGAAAGGTCCTTCTTTTAGTAGATTTTTGGTGTTCAATTCATTTATTGTAAACAACATTTTTTCGTCAACCAGGTACTTCCATAGTGAATATTCATTATCGAGTGCCCACTTATAATCTTCTGCTGAATAGCGCAATATCAGTTCAGGTTCTTTGTTTGGAAAAGCCGCTTGTGTCAAGTAAAGAATTTTTCCCCAACGGATAATATGCTCAGCCAAGTTTCCATCAACTTCTTCCACATAGTGTGTCATAACCCATGAACAAATCGCATCGCGGGTCATGAACTTCGGTTCCATGGCATCTTTAATCCACTGGTAAAAAGGTTCTTCAGGTAATTCTTTCACCACATCAGTTGATGCACCCAAATAATTATCTAAACCAATTCCAATCTGTTTTTCAGTGCTAAAGGCATTTGAATTGAACAACGAATTCATAAAAACAATGTTTTCTGGTATTTTTCCTGAAGGAATGTGGAATTTCAAATGTTTAAATCCATCAATCAATTCTGATTTATAGCTTGTTAAATTTGAAAACTTCTGAGCGATTCTTTTTTCTAGTCGTTTGATGAATGGGTCTCTTAAAAAAAGTGTCAAACTCTTTTCAAAACTTGAATCGGACGCATTAGACATTCGTATACAAAAACCCAAGTTGTACTCATAAATTTCAGGAATTTTGTCCATGAATTTGTGATGCATTACAATTCGATTGGATGGTCGTGTATTTACTAAGCTAGAATCTAGATTTAGAAAGTCAATATTCACCTCAGTTTTAGACGCGTCCACATCTAGTGGATTACTGCCACAACTTGCTAAAACAAGAATTACCAAGAGGAATGTAAAAATGCTTTTAAGAGTCATTATTATTCTTTAATATTGTAGTCCAAAAGTACATAAATCAAAGGATTTGTGAAATTTTTTAGACTATTTAAAGCAAAAGAAAAGACATGAAAAAATTTTTATACTCAGTAGTTGCCTTAGGACTAACATTATCAGCTCAAGCACAAGAAGCTGCTGACAAAGATTTTCAAGCGGGAATCATACTTGGATCTGGATTAAATTTCCAAAAAATGGGAACAAAAACGATTCAAACAAATGGAGTTGGTAATGATTTAACAATTGGTGCCAATTTTAATTTTAGTCTGAACGAATCAATTGCGTTTTGTACGGGAGCAGAATTTGATTTTAATACTATCAAATTTGATTATGCGCAAGATGGAAAGCCTTCAATTTACTATCGTTACAACGATACACAAATTTTACAAAAAGGAGATGCTGGAAATTCAGCTACAGACAATTACTTTCAGTTAGTGACAAGAAACCAAAAATCAGTTTATTTGACAGTACCAACAATGATGTTATTTAGAACGAATTTCATTGGTTACTTCCGATACTTCGGGAAATTTGGACTTCGCAATAGTTTCTTGTTATCGACTAAAAGCAATGACGAAGGATTTAATTTTGGTCCTGGATATACCAACGGTGCTTCAGGTTCTAACGATGCTATGAAAGCATCTGGCGACATGTTCTTCTTCAAAAGTGCAGTTGGATTAGCAGGTGGAGCAGAATGGAATTTCTCAGGATCAACTTGTTTAGTTGCTGAAATTGGATATTACTATGGATTTACACCTTTGTTTTGGGGTCGTAATGCAGATTCTGATAAAACCACGCTTTACACGAGAGCTGGAGAAAATGGAACGACATCTGATGCTTATTTAGCAAACAAAGCAACGCAAGGACAATTGATGTTCAAAGTTTCCATCTTATTCTAAGATCCTTGAATTACCAAAAAGCATCTCAACATATTACAGCCTGGTTGAATCACTACTGTGAATCGGCTGGACTTTCTGGTTTTATCATTGGAATTTCTGGAGGAATTGATTCTGCATTGACTTCAACACTTTGCGCATTGACAGGTAAAAAAACCATTTTGGTAAACATGCCTATTCGACAATCTCAAAGCGAATATGACAGAGCATCACATCATATTGCGGATTTAAAAAAACGTTTTTCAAATGTGGAAAGCATTGAGGTGAATTTAACTTCAATCTTTGAACTAATGGAGAACACGTATCCGAAAGACACAGTTGAGAATCAACTTGCAATGGCAAATACACGTGCACGATTGCGAATGACAACCTTGTATGCCTTGGGTCAATCAAATGCTTGCTTAGTTGCTGGAACTGGAAATAAAATTGAAGACTTCGGAGTTGGATTTTTTACGAAGTACGGTGATGGCGGTGTTGATTTGAGTCCAATTGCGGATTTGACAAAATCAGAAGTAAAAAGTATGGCTCAAGAAGTTGCTGTAATACAAGAAATTTTGGAAGCGAAACCAACGGATGGACTGTGGGGTGACAGCCGCACAGATGAAGATCAATTGGGAGCAAGCTATCCTGAACTTGAATGGGCCATGGACTTTGTTGGTGATGAAACGAATTTATCGCCGCGTGAAGTAGAAGTTTTGGCAATTTATCGCCGATTAAATCGTATAAACAAGCATAAAATGGAACCAATTCCAGTTTGTATGATACCACAACAAATAAGAATTTCAATATAAACAACCTAAACATTTAATTATGATTAAACTTAAATTGAGCCTTTCAATTTTCTCCCTGCTTTCAATAGGCGCTCTATTTTCGCAAGTTGATTTCAACAACTACACCACTGCGAAATCTAAAGGCAAGATACCTGTTGACTTTACAAAACAGACGTATACGAAAGTACAAGAAGACATTAAAAAAGGAAAAGAAGAATTAAATCAGAATCAAGAGAGAGTATTTTTTGAAGGTACTAACTATGCGATCGATGAAATTTTACATTCAGGATTGGTAATTTATGGTGATGAAATGTCAAATTACATCTCAGAAGTTGCAGATCACTTATTGAGAAATGATTCAGACCTACGTTCTCAATTGCGATTTTACATTATCAAATCCAACGCGTCAAATGCGTTCAGTACTGATCAAGGAATTGTATTTGTAACAACTGGATTATTATCCCAATTAACATCAGAAGCACAAATTGCTTATGTTTTGGCACATGAGATTTCGCATTACACCGAAAAACATGTAGTTGAAACGTTTGATTATAAGACAAAAGGTTATCGCCAAAGTGATCGAATTGCAAGCTTGAGTCAATATTCAAAAGACAAAGAATTTGAAGCTGACAAATTAGGTGTTAAACTATACAATGCTGCTGGATATTCAGAAGAAGAAATAATTTCAACGTTCGATGTATTAATGTACTCGTATTTACCATTTGACGAGGTAGTATTTCCAATTTCATATTTTAACAAAGACGGATTTTATATTCCGACCACATTATTTCCGAGTAAAAAGTATGAAATTAAGGCTATAGAAGATTACGATGATTCAAATAGTTCGCATCCAAACATTAAAAAAAGAAAAGAAGCAGCTGAAATCGAAATTGGCACTTATTCAAACTGGACAGATGTAACGCAACGTCTTGGCGAAGAACGTTTCAAAGAAATAAGAAACATCGCTCGATTCGAAAGTGTTAGAAATGACATCATTGATAATCAATACGGGAATGCACTTTATTCAATTTTCATTCTAGAAAAAGACTTTCCAAATTCGATGTACTTGAAAAGAATGAAAGCACAGACTTGGATGAATTTAATGTTGTACAAAGCTGAAAATAAATCATCACAAACAATTCAAAAAACTTCAGAACTAGAAGGTGAATCTGCTACACTTCATTTCTTTTTGAAAAAGTTATCCAAAGAAGCATTAATTTCATTATCGCTGCGCCAAGTTTATGATTTGTACAAATCAAATCCTAACGATGAAGAAATCAAAGCCGTTTACACGAAATACGTAAAAGATTTAGCAGGAAATTCTCAGTTCAAATTAGAGAAAATATCTAAAAAATCATTTAATGATGCAGCACAAGATTTTGTTAAAGCAAGTAAAGATTCCATCAAACCGATAGAAAAAGATACAGTTGCTAAGACGTCAAAATACGATAAAATTAAAAGCAAGAAGAATGCAGATAACCCATCAAATTTTGATTCTTCGAAATTCTACCTGTATGGTTTAAATGACATTTTAGATGATAAACTTTTTTCTGATTTATATGCTGAAAACAAAGCAGAATGGGATCGATTAGATAAAGAAAAAGAAGAATATAATGCACTTTCTAAAAAAGAAAAGAAAGCGTATAACAAAGCGAAAGCTGCAGAATCTGAAAAGCTTGGGATTAAAGAGCTTATTGTAGTTGAACCGATGGTTCTTAGCTACAAACACGGAGAAGTGGACAATATAAAATCAGAAAAATTGGAAAGTGACTTTTCTGAGGCCATTGAAAGTTCAGCAGAACTGGCAGGAATCAAAACCTATTCGGTTGACAGTAGAACGCTAGCTACAAAAGGAACCCAAGGCTACAATGAACGAAGTATTTTGATTAACATGTTAAATCAAATTGCCGCAGATGAAGACATTAATATTTTTCCAGTTGACTACCAATTGTTAAAACAAATATCTGCTGACTACGGAACATCTAAGGTAATGTTCTCACTTGTTGAGCATGAGTATTCTGCAAACATTTCAGCTTCAGGAGTTTTGTCTTCAGTGATTATTTACCCAATTCTCTTCATCTACGTTCCTGTAGGAATTCTATCTGGAAGTAATACTGAAATGAATATGTTGATTTTAGACCTAGAATCAGGTAAAATAGAAAATGGTGTAAGTTACTATTTTAAAGATTCTCCTAAAAAACTTCAATTAGGAGCTCATGTCTATGACATTTTAAAAACAATGGGTGAATCTAACTAATTATTACAACTAAAAAATTAACAATGAAAACATACATCATATTATTTATCAGTCTTTTCATTTCTACTTTTTCTTTTTCGCAAAAGAACAATGGGTATTATGGAAAACGATTTTTTGTTGACCTGGAAGGATTAGCAAATTACCCTTTATTCTCAAATTTTTTGAATGAAGCTCAATATGGTTACAAAGCTGACGGTAAAAAATTAGTCACTAAAAATGATAATTTAAACACAGGATTTCGCATTAATGCAGGATATGCCGTAAAACGAAACTTGGGTCTATCTCTTGAATTCGGTCAAGATTATTCAAGTGTCAAAATAGACAATAGTGAGCCGTTATATATAGCACAATACTATAACGTCTATGTTAAGCATGAAATGATTGATGTTAAAACAACCGTCTTTATCCCAAAACTTGAATTTGCAACTTCTAAAGCTCTACTTCCAATGGGGCTTAGTCATCAATTAGGTTTTGGCGTTGCATATTCCAAAGCTGTTGATAATGACTATTTATACCAAATAATTGACTATAGTACAGGAAATTACGCTCCAACACTATACTCTACATCTAATTCTGATGTGGACCCTGTTAATTTTAATAAGTTTAAAACCGTTAAAAAGTTTGTTTTGTTATATGCATTGAACATGCGAACACCGATTACGAAGAGTTTGATGTTTAATTACGGGATTAAATACACAATAAACATTGGTAAAACTCCAAACGATTATTACTATTCTTATAGTGGTGATCCAACGTTAAGCTATACAAGATCAGTTGAGAATGCGATTGCTAGACATCGTAGTTTATCTTTCATGAATGCCTTTGTTGGATTAACACTTGTCCTTTAAATAAATTAAAACTAAAAAAGGCGGGTTTGAAATTCAAACCCGCCTTTTTTTATGCCTTATTTTCTACTTAATTTGCTTCAGGTGCTAATCTTAACACAATTCCATCAATCTCTTCACTGATATGAATTTGACAACCTAATCGACTATTCGATTTCACAAAAAATGCTTGATCCAACATATCTAGTTCTGCATCGCTTTGTTCCGGTAAATCAGTTTCAGATTCCAAATAACATTGACATGTTGCGCACATTGCCATTCCTCCACATTCTCCTTTCACTGGCAATTCATATGACTTACACAATTCCATGATATTCATGTTCATATCAGTTGGAGCAATTAATTCATGCGCCTCTCCTTCTCTATCTATAATGGTAACTGTAATTTCGTTCATGCTATTTTTTTGTACAAAATTAGTATTTTCCCATTAATTGTAAATACGCAAAATGTTAGAACCATTATAAACAGTTTGATACTGTCGTAAGCCGAATTCAGAACCAGTTATTGCAGAGCCGTCATAAAGTGAATATCGAGCGGTTGAGCATGAATCAATTAATTGTAAAAAATTATCATTATCTGGATATAAAGGCATCCCACATAGCGCATCTGGATCTTCAGGTGAATGTCTATCAAAAGCAACAAATTCATCGATTGCTCTTCTATAAACAATGATTCCTCTTGAACCACCAGAAACATAAGTCCATCCTCCAACACCCATTAATCCTGAATAACTTGGTAATGTAATGTCAATATTCATGTCAAAAGGAATATTTGGAACAGGGTGCAATTTATTTTTATTACACGCACTGAATACGGAACTTAGAATGACAAAACATAAAATAAATTGTAACTTCATGGCGTTCAATTAGCTTAAAACAAATGTATGAAGATTAAAACGTTATTCGGCTTTCTTTTATTGCTCTTTTTGGTTTTTAACTCAACGTCATGTGGTTCAGCTAAAGTTGGCGATAATCCAGCTTCAGTAGCAGAAGCAGAAGAAATCTTGGCTAAAAAGGCAAAGAAACAAAATAAAATTGCCCGAAAAGAAAAGAAAAAAGCGACAAAGGCATATTGGAAAAGACAATCCAAAGAAGCTCGTAAGTCGGTCAAGCGAAATGCCAAGAGACAACGAAAAATGGCGAGAAGAAATAAAAGACGTTAATCCTCTAATTCCATTAATGCTTCTGTTGCCGTTTCCCAATCTATCATCAATTGATCCAATTCGGATTTGACTTTGCTATATTCAGATAGTAATTTCGAAGATTCTTCTTCGTTCGAATAATCTAAAAGTGCAATTTCCTCATCCATTTTTACAA
>JALQYQ010000051.1 GCA_023262855.1 Crocinitomicaceae bacterium | reverse complement strand
AAATGAGCCACTTTTTCATACATCAAAAGTATTCATTTCTTCAATCAAATGCTAGAAACTTTCCCTTTTTCTATTCAACTGTAGTAAGCAATGATTGTTCGACTCCTTGTGTATTGATAAATTGCTTTAACTTTGTTCATATGGCTTGTGATAAACATAATTTGAACAGATGAAATATTTACTCTTTTTAATTCCATTCGTATTCGCTTCATGTGGAGGTTCAAATCCCACAAAAAAATTACCAAAAGATCTAGATAGCCTTTTAGTAATGTTTCCGGATAGCGTAGAATTGTTAGTGCAACATGGAAATAAAATGATGAAGGAATTGAACTATGATAAAGCCTTAGCAGATGGAGCCAAAGCTTATCGCTTGGATAGTTTAAGTACCGACACAAAAATGCTTTATGCCGATATTTTAAATAACCGTCCAACGCGTTCAATGGCGGATGTGGCATCAGCTCAAAAAATCTATAAATCGATTATAAAGAAGGAACCTAAAAACACAAAAGCTTTGGTTGCTTTGGCTTCTACGTTTAGTCAACAAATGGATTTTGACCAATCATTCGAATACATCAATCGAGCTTTGAAAATAGATCAACGTTACAGAGATGCCTACGTTATGAAAGGTTCAAACTACTTGTTGCTGAGCAAGTTGAATCCTGAAAAAGATGGTAAACCAAGTAAAAAGTACATGGATTTAACGAAATCATCTTACGAAACAGCTGTGCAGCAAGACCCAAAATTCTTTGAAGCATATCTTATGTTGGGCTCTCTTTATGAAGCAGAAGGAAACGTCATTTGTTTACAGTATTATCAAACCGCAGCAACCTTGCAACCGAAGAATCCGGATGTTTTGTTTTCACTGGCTTATGCACAACAATCCTTTAATCAACCAGATAAGGCGATAAGTTTGTATAGAAGAATGATTAAATTGGATACAAGTTATTATCAAGCCTTGAATCAAATTGGCGTTATCAAACAATACAACTACAAGCAAATCGATAGTGCAATTTACTATTACAAATCAGCCTTACAAACGGAACCACGTTTTGTAGAGGCGTGGCACAATTTAGGAATGTGTTATGAGGAACAAGGTGATTTGACGAAAGCAATGCAGTCTTATGCAAAAGCACTTAAATACAATCCTGAATTTAAATTGTCACGCGATCGTGCAGATGTGTTGAAGTATGCGCGTTAATGTAAAATACCTCCAACTCATTACGGATGCAATTATTCCCTTGCTGGGGTATTTTTTCTGGCATTGGAATTTGTATTTTATTGTCTTGTTTTATTTGCTTGATTACTTAGCTTATGAGGTTTTTTCTCACGTTAAAGCTAGAAAAGTATCATCCCTCAAACAGGAAAATAGTACTTGGTTGAAGTTGGGAATTGTAAGTATTGTGTTGTTTGTTTTGAATAGCGCTTTAGTTCAAATTACCATGAAATCGCTCGTTCCAACAATTGATTTCACCAAAGAAATAATAGCGTTTTGGAATTACAAAGACATGGGAATTGAACAAGGGTATTTTCTGCTTCCTCTAATTGTTATTGCTGGCTATCAACGCTATAAAATGGAATTTTTGATGACGGGAATGTTTCAAAAAATCACCATACGTCAAATTTTTTTGAAAGACATTCAAGCTCAATTGATTGCTTTTGGTTTTATTGCACTAACGTTTGGTTTGTCTTATTTTATTGTCTTTCCAGAAATTGTTTACGTGCTAGGAATTGTGCTATTTACAGGTATTTACCAATTGCTGCGAAAATAATCACGCACGTTTTCTCAACCAGCGCGGTAATAAAAATGCGCCAATAAACAAGTAGGGAAAATACGACATCAAGCGCCAAACAATCGCCAAAGATGCTAGTAAAAGCGCACTTTGACTGAAATCAACCAATAATTCGCCAAAGGCATATTCTGCAATTCCGCTTCCTCCAGGAGTTGGACTAACGCGCATCAACAACCATAAAACAAGTTGTTTGCCCAATAATAAAATGTGATCCAATAACCCTAACTGTAAAAATGCTTGTAACAAGGCGTTTATCACCAAATAACGTGAAATCCAACTACCACAAGTTGCTAAAAAGACTTTTATCCAATAAATAAAAGGTTCCTTGCGCATCAGATGGGCCGTTTTTTCTATGTTTTCACCTGTTGAAAGAGCCTTGGTTTTCCATCGTTTTAAAAATGGAATTCGTACAATAAATCCAAGAAAATGCTGCGCAAAGGAAGGGACAATAAACAAACTAGTAAACAGGAAAATCGTTAAACCTAAAAACACAAAAAAGCCTGTCCAGAAAATTACTTGCACGCTAGATGAACCAAACGAATGATCAGGAAACAAGGTGGAACTATCGATGAAGAGGAAAACGAAGGGAATCATTAAGACGTAGAATAAGTTGTCCATCATGGCAGTTATTAAAACAATGGCAGTTGAACGACCCAAATCGATCTTTTCCTTGTTCAAAATAAACATCGCAACAGCAACGCCCCCAACAACACCGGGAGATAGGGCTGAAGCAAATTCCCACAACATGATAACATAAAAACTCGCTTTCCAGGTTAATTCTTTATGTGTTAATAAACGAATGCGCAGCATGTAAAAGAAATCGCGTCCGACAACACAGCATAGGGCAACGAATATCCACAAAAACGAACTGGGTGTCCAGTGAATTTGACGCAGCGCATCTGAAACAGTTTGTTTGCGATAGGTTCCGTTTGAATCGTAAATGAATTCGTGCGTATCTGCTAAGTCAATGTGCTTATTGTGATTGCGATCTTCCCAACGATAGGAACCTTTTCCTTTTTCGGCTTCAATGAAACGAGTAGCTGTAATACTTGAATACAACATCAATCCAGCAACCAATAAACCGATAGCAACACCTAACCAAATTTTCCACCCTTGAAAGGAACGTTCAATAATGGAGGGCGTTTCCATTAGTTCAACGGTTTTAATTGAACATCAATTTCCCAGTTGGCACGTACTTTCGAAACGGTTGTATAAAAATAAACCTTTTCAGCTTGTTCCTTTGTGAAAGGAATTAGAGGATCCCATTTAAAGTTTTGATTGTTGTCTTCAATAATTCTAAACTGGTATTCACCAGGCGTCAAATAAGTAAACGATGTTTTGAAATCAGAAAGTAGAAGTGCACTCGACACAACTTTTCCGTTTTGTAACAACTCAACAATGATTGGTGTGGAAAAATCGGTGGCATCTACGAACACGGTTCCATATTCCTTTGCGATTTTCACCTTCACAATTGTAGAAAGAGCTTCCGTTAATTGACCAGTTGTGCTTGTTGCCGCTCCTTTTTCAAGTTCTAATTTCACCTCTTTGATTTTTGTACGATCAAAATCAATGATTACTTTGTTGCCTTCAACTCGAATTATGTGCTTTATTTCAGAACTATCAGCCGTATTGATCAATTTAAATTTGCTTGTATCTACAGTTGAAATTAACGAACTCAATTCAAAGGTAAATTGCTCGTGTGGTCCTAACTCATTGTTTGTGAGTTTACTTATAAATCTCAGTGGAGCTCTGCGGTCGCGCTCGGTAATGCGTGTTGTTAATGTGTCGTATTCATCTTCACCTGAAACAATTGCTTTTAGAATTGTTTGGTCTTTCGGCGTATAAAAAAGTTGAACGCTATCTGTTGAATGAAAAATCAGTTCTTCTTTAGAAAATACTTTATCCTCAATTTGAAAAGTTTTATTGCTTAAATCATAATTTGCTGTAATGAAACAACTTCCTGGCGCAGCATATTTCAATGCGCGAATCTTACGTTTTGCCAAGGGTGATGAAACCAATAAAGGAATGGAATCAATGAGTGATTCGTTGATATCAAAAGGCTCTGAACGAAAACCTTGGGCTTCGAATGCTTGAAGTTTCAAGTCTTTATTTTCATCTTGAAATCCTTTCAAAAAATATGTTCCAGCTTTTAAATAATCGAATTTTGCGAAGCCTTGTTTGTTTGTTCGAGCAAAATAAAGCGGTGTTAATGAATCAAAATCAGTGTACAAACCTACAATGCAGTTTTCCTTAGGTTGATTACTAAATGCATCTTTTAATTGCACGGAATAACTTAACGAATCAATCGTGTTTCCTGTAGAAAAAACATATTTAATAAGTGTGTCATTTCCCTCGGTAACATCTTTTACAGCACCATCCAAATACAATACATACGTAGTATTGGCTTGTAATTGTTCAGACCAAGAAACAGTCAACGTTTTTTTCGAAAGACTCGCAACTGGTCGCGCATGATTCGGGACTAGCTGAATCGTTTGTTGTGGATTGTTTAATTGAACATATTCATCAAATTCAAAAGAAACAGAATTCCCAGAAAAAAGAAGTGTTTCATTTGCTGGTTGCGTTTTCTTCTCAATTGGTTTTGGGGCAGATTCATCTTTCTCACCACCGCCCAAAGTGCCAATTTGTGCACATGAAGCAAGCAACGCAAGGAGAACTATTGAAAATAATCTTAAACCAGCCATGAACAAATTTCCTTTAAATAACGTGCGTCAATTTCATCGAAAGTAGCTAAATCTTTGGAATCTACGTCCAAAACGCCAACAACAGTATTCGAAGTGATTAAAGGTACAACGATTTCACTTTTGGATAACGAACTACAGGCAATATGTCCAGGAAATAAATCAACATCTGGCACAACCAATGTTTCTGCTTTATCCCAAGATGTGCCACAAACTCCTTTTCCTTTTTGAATGCGCGTACATGCAATTGGACCTTGAAACGGACCAAGGACCAATTCATCTTGTTTCACCAAATAAAAGCCAACCCAAAGAAAATCAAAGGTTTCTTTCAATGCAGCACATACATTTGCCATGTTGGCAATCTGATCTGTTTCACCAGAAATTAAGCCTTTAATCTGTGGCAATAAACCTTGGTAAATTGCTTCTTTACTTCCTTCCAATTTGATTAATTCTTCAGCCATTGTCCTAAATTTCAATGCAAAATTGCCTCTTTAAAGTGGAATGTGCAATATTTTGCGTATCTTCAAATAACAAACCTATTTTATATGTTAGAAAAAGTATCCTTAGAAAAAGTTCTGTTTTTAGACATCGAAACTGTACCACAAACCTATCAATTTCCAGAACTTACAGAAGAAACACGTCATTTATTTGAAATGAAAACACGCTTCATGCAGAATGAAGAAAAGTCCTTTGAACAATTGTACAACGAACGTGGAGGAATCTACGCTGAATTTGGAAAGATCGTTTGTATCTCTGTCGGATTTGTGCATGAAACGCGAACAGGTCGACAAATTCGTATGAAATCATTTTACCACGACGATGAAGCGACGTTGTTAAAACAGTTTAAGAATTTATTGGACGATCGTTACAACACGCCTTACCATATTCTGTGTGGGCACAATGCGAAAGAATTTGATTTTCCTTATATCTGTCGTCGCATGTTGATCAATGGAATAAAATTACCAGCTATTTTAGATATTGCGGGTAAAAAGCCGTGGGAAATAAGTCATCTTGATACCATGGAATTATGGAAGTTTGGCGATTACAAATCCTTTACTTCATTGGCACTCTTGTGTCATATCTTCAACATTCCAACGCCAAAAGATGATATTTCAGGAGCAGATGTGGCGCGTGTATATTTTGAAGAAAATGATTTGGAACGCATTAAAATTTATTGCGAAAAAGATGTTGTTGCCCTGATTCAATTGTTTTTACGCATGCGTGGAGACGAACTGGTTGATGAAAGTGAAGTTCATTTTTCGTAGAAAGGTAACTGCAATAAAAAACCCGTCATAAAAATTTACGACGGGTTTTTTCAATTTTTATAATCGTCTTATTGAATGAAAACAGTTTCTTCTGAAGTTGTTTCTTGTTCAACTTTGATAATTCCTTCTCCGCTCAATCCTGAAGCAGATGCCTCAATGTTCAATACTGCAACACCTGCTTGACCTAATTGGTATACATCGTTGAAGTTAAATTTCGCTTCACCTGAAGTATTTGTTGTAGTTGTATCATACAAAACAACATTTGATGGCTGTGTCGTTGTTGATTGTCCGTAAAGCACTACTTGTGCACCTGATACCAATTGATTGGCAGCATCGCGTACATAAATAATTGCAATCGTATCTTTTTTCTTACGACATCCTGTTGATGAAAATCCAACTCCCAAAATCGCTAATATTGCGAAAACAATGGTTCTTTTCAATGTAATATTCATGGTGTAATCTTTTTTAGTTTAAAAATACCGTTTCAACGGTTGTAATGTGTGCACGACAACGAACATATTCAGTTCCTTCTGATGTACCTTGTTTTACAATGACGTCAAAATAACCTGTTGTGTTGTCTGCTCCTGATTTATCAAAATAATCATCCATGTTAAATGTCGCAAAACCAGAGGCGTTTGTAATGACAGTATCAACATACGGTAAAGTTGCAGGATTTGAATTAACATCTCCAATAATCACAACCTTTGCTCCATTTTGTAATTCATTGCTCGAAGAGCGCACAAAAATCTTCAAAACAGAAGGGTCATCGTTTTTACATGACGAAATAACGCTAATCGCCAAAAGAAACAAACTGGATAATAATATGTGTTTTCTCAATTTTTTCATCTTTTTTCTCAAACTAGATGCCCAAAGATAAACTTATTTTAAAATAATCTGACAACAAAGTTCTTCTTAATTTCTTACCTTCGTGCGCTGTAGCAGTGTAATTTTACTCTTAAACAAAAAGAGAGTTCAAAAAGTTACACCTACCACATAAAAAAACAAAAGATAAAATACTTATTTCGCACGAAAGCAAGCACGTAGGCATGAAGGCAACAATAGATAAAATTATAACGGATATCGATCAATTTGTGATTAATGACACAAAGACGCTGGAAGATTTCCGAATTCAATTTCTTGGTTCAAAAGGAATTGTTAAAAATATGTTCGGCGAACTTAAATCGGTTCCCAATGAAGAAAAACGTGAAGTTGGTCAGTTGTTGAACAACCTACGTTTGCATGCTGAAACGAAATTCGCAAGTTTCAAAGAGCAATTGGAAACAGCAGCATCAAACGATGCTTCGCTTGATTTATCACGTCCGGGCGATATGGACGATATTGGTGCGAGACATCCACTTTCATTGGTGAGAAGTGAAATCATTGAAATTTTTGAACGCATTGGTTATTCGGTTTCTGAAGGACCTGAAATTGAAGACGATTGGCATAACTTTTCTGCATTAAACTTTCCACCTGAACACCCTGCGCGTGATATGCAGGATACGTTCTTTATTGAAAAAGGTGAACAGGAAATGGCTTTGCGAACACACACTAGTTCTGTACAAGTGCGCGTGATGGAAAACTCTAAACCACCAATTCGAACAATTTCACCGGGAAGAGTATTTAGAAATGAAGCAATTTCTGCACGTGCGCACTGTTTCTTTCACCAAGTAGAAGGATTGTACATTGATAAAAATGTATCCTTCGCCGATTTAAAACAAACCTTACTTTATTTTGCGAAAGAATTGTTTGGAGAAAAAGCGCAGATTCGTTTGAGACCTTCATATTTCCCATTCACTGAACCAAGCGCAGAAGTAGATGTTTCGTGCACGATTTGTAACTCGAAAGGATGCAATGTTTGCAAATACTCTGGTTGGTTAGAAATTCTTGGATGTGGAATGGTTGACCCAAATGTATTGGAAGCGTGTGGAATTGACTCAAAAGAATACTCCGGATTTGCTTTCGGAATGGGAATTGAACGCATTACTCAATTAAAATACAAAGTGAATGATTTACGCTTGTATTCTGAGAATGATGTGCGCTTCTTGAAACAATTTACACCTGGGATGTAAGATGGGATTCTTTTCTTCAAAACCGAAAAAACAACTTCCTTGGTTTCATCTAACTTCGGAAGAGCAATTGAAACAAGCGTTAGTAGAGGCTGAAACAGAAACCGTTTTGTTTTTCAAACATTCAACGCGCTGTAGCATTTCTTCTATGGCCTTAACGCGTTTTGAAGAAAACTGGAACCTTGATAATAAATGTACAATCTATTTTTTAGATCTAATTAGCTACAGAGCGATTTCTAATTTAATTGCCGAACTAACGCATGTGGAACATCAAAGCCCGCAAGTGATAGTAATTAGAAATAATGAATTGATTTATACAGCAACGCATGGCGCAATTGATGCACGCCAAATTGAACAACTTCTTTAATCGATCAGCATGAAAAAGTACCTTATTATTGGATTAATCCTAGCAGTTATTGGAGCAATGGTGATTGTTCCTCTGTTAAAAGACAATGGAGGCGACGAAGAACAAATTGGAGCGACGTTTGAATTCAAAGAGAACCTTGCTACACGCTGGGATGAAGCGGTAAATATTAAGATCAATGTGAATGCAGATGACATTCAAAAAGTTGAATTGTTCTACAATGATAGTTTATTTCAAACATGGACACAACCATCTAAAACAATAAGCTATTTGTTTAAAGCTGGGTTTTATGGTCTTGGTACACGTAGTTTAAAATTGGTGTCAACACGAGAAGATGGCACTACTTATGAAGACGAGCGAATGGTGCGCGTATTATCGGATATTGTACCTGAAGTTTGGTTTGCGAAACCAGTAAATTCATACCCGCATAGTGAAACCAGCTTTACACAAGGTTTGGAGTTTAACAATGGAATTTTATTTGAAAGTACAGGTCAAAAAGGCCAGAGTATGGTTGCTCAAATTGACATGACAACCGGAGCAAGTTTGAAAAAAATGGGTCTGGATGCAACATACTTTGGAGAAGGAATTACCGTATTTGGGGATAAAGTATATCAACTGACTTGGCAAGAAAAGAAATGTTTTGTCTACAATAAAAATACGCTTCAAATAGAAGACGATTTTACTTACAATGGTGAAGGTTGGGGATTGTGCAATGATGGAAAATCCTTGATTATGTCGGACGGATCTGAGCGCTTGGTATTCAGAAATCCAAAAACCTTTGAAATTGAACGAACGATAGAAGTATGTTCTGACAAAGATGCAATTGCGAACTTAAACGAATTGGAATATGGTCCTGATGGAAATATCTACGCCAATGTTTGGATGACAAATAAAGTTGTTGTCATCAATCCACTGAATGGAAAAGTAATTGCTGAAATCGATGGAACAGAATTGGTTGTCCAAGGAAAAGGAAAAGGAGATGTGCTAAACGGAATAGCTTACAATCCAGCGACCAAAAAATGGTACATGACAGGTAAAAATTGGATGAAGTTGTTCGAAGTGAGCTTCGACAAAGTAGCAATTTAATTTATTCTTTCCCGTCGAATGGCGTAAATGGATTAAAGCGATTAATCGTTGATATTTCTTTAATCTTTCCTTGCTCAACGCGCAATACACGACCTGGAAATTTTTCCACCATTGTCATATCGTGTGTGGCCATCAACACGGCAGTTTTTTCTTCCTGTGCAACGGCAAGCAATAAGCGCATAATTTCTTCTGATGTTTCTGGATCTAAGTTTCCAGTTGGCTCATCGGCCAAGATAATAGCTGGTTTGTTAATTAATGCTCGAGCAATAGAAACACGTTGTTGTTCTCCTCCTGATAAGGCATGCGGCATCGAATTGATTTTTTGTTCGATTCCAACTAATTGCAACAACTCCTTCGCACGTTTTTCCATTAAGGCTTTGTCCTTCCAGCCTGTTGCGCCCATGACAAATAACAAGTTTTGAAGAACAGTGCGGTCCATTAACAATTGAAAGTCTTGAAAAACAATTCCAATTTTACGACGCAACATTGGGATATCACGTTTGCTTAACGCTTTTAAATCGTATTCCGCAACTTGGCCAGTTCCTTCCTTCAATTCCAAAGCACCGTAGATGGTTTTTAACAAACTACTTTTGCCGCTGCCTGTTTTACCAATCAGGTAAACAAACTCGTTCGAATCCATTTCAAATTGTACATCATCAAGCACCAACGCGTCTTGTTGGAAGATTCTAGCATTTCTAATTTGTATGACTTTTCCCACGGAATTTATATTTGTTCTTGTAAAGGTCGAAAAATCCTAGCCTACTCAAATCGACTCTTCTATAATAATCTTAACAGATTTACGTTTAAAACTTTTACAAGTCCTCTCCAACAGGGTCGTGATGTCCCTTAATTTTACTTGATTAAAAGCAGTGTATTATGAACAGATTTCTGGTCTTCATATGGATGTGCCTACCTGTTATTTCCTTCGCACAAACGTCGGAGAAATATAACAGTGAGTACGAAAATTATTACCGTGCAGAAGAACTGTATGCGAAGGAACAATTTGCGGCAGCTCGCATCGAATTCCGTAATTTCTTGAACGGATACAAAAAACCAAATGATCCAATGTATGTGAAAGCCTTGTATTACGAAGGACTTTCAGCGTTGGAATTGTACAACAATGATGCGGTTACCTTATTGACAGATTTCAATAAAAACTATCCAGAAAGTATCTTTAAAAACACGATTTATTTTCGTCTTGGTAAATACTATTACCAAAAAAAGGACTTTCAAGAAGCGTTAGTTTGGTTTAATCAACTGAAAGCAACGGATGTTGAGCCAGAGGATAAAGAAGAATACTTGTTCAAAATTGGCTATTCAAATTTTCAAGAAAAGAAATATGTGGAAGCGCGAAGTGCCTTTCATGAAGTAAAAGATGGTGTTTCTCAATATGCAGCACCAGGACTTTACTATTATTCGCACATTGCTTACATGGATAAATCCTATCAAACAGCATTGGATGGTTTCTTAAAATTACAAACGAATGAAAGTTTTTCATCGGTTGTACCTTATTACATTGCTCAGATATATTACTTACAAGGGAAATATGTAGAAGTAACGAAATACGCGCCAACAATTGTGGATTCTGCAAATGCCATTAACCAAGCGGATATGAATCATTTAATTGGTGATGCTTATTACAAGATTGGCAAATTTGACGAAGCGGTTCCTTACTTGGAAAAATACAATCATAAAGCAAATACAACGCGCGATGATGATTATCAATTGGGATTTGCATACTATAAAAGTAAAATGTATGACAAAGCCATTAAACTGTTTGATAAAGTAACGCGTCAACCTGATAGCATGGGTCAAGTTGCATTCTACCATATTGGTGAGTGTTATTTGAAATTGAACAATTTAGTTTCTGCACGTTCAGCATTTGAAGCTGCCGCGGACATCGAAAAAGACCCACTCATTCAAGAAGACGCGTTGTATAATTATGCGATCCTTTCTTATAAGTTGGATTTGAACCCATATGATGAAGCTGTTGTTGCGTTGGAAACATTCTTGAATCGCTTTCCAAAATCAAAACGTACAAACGAAATCAATCAGTACTTAGTAAACGTTTATACGTCAACGAACAATTATGCGAAGGCTTTAGCATCATTAGATAAATTACCAAATAAGGATGCGAAATTGAAAACTGCTTATCAGTTGGTGGCATACAACCAAGGTGTTGAGTTTTTCCAGAAAGCGGAATATGCAAATGCTATTAAATCGTTTGAATTGGTGGATAAATATCCAGTGGATGCTTCGTTTTCTAGTAAAGCAAAATTCTGGACAGCAGATTCGTATTACCGTTTGAATAACATGGATAAGGCTATAAAAGAATTTAAAGAATACATTGCTTTACCGTCAAATCTTACGCAAGACCTCAAAGCAGATGCTTACTACAACATGGGCTATGCCTATTTGAAAAAAGAAAGCATTGATGAAGCAGTTGAATCATTTAGATTGTATGCCCAATCTGCGGTGAAAAACAAGCAAAAATTGGCAGATGCCTACATGCGCGCAGCTGACGGTTATTACATGACCAAGCAGGATAAAAATGCCATCAAATATTATGGCGAGGCATTAAAACTAAAAGCAGGTTATGAAGATCAAGCATTGTTCTACCAAGCGAAATCGTATGGTTTCGACGATGATGATGATGCAAAAATTAAAAACTTGTTGGATATTATTAATAACTACCCAAAATCGAAGTATATTTTAATGTCAATTTTTGAGGTGGCGAAAGAGTTCAAAAACAAAGCAGAATACGATAAGTCGCTACGCTACTTCAACCAAGTAATTACTGATTATCCGAACTCTAACTTAATCGTCACATGTCGCATTGAAATTGCCGATATTCATTATAAAAAGTCAGACTATGCAAAAGCAGAGAAAGAATACAAAGAAATCTTAGCAGCATACGGAAGTGACAAGGAAATTTGTTCAGATGCTGTGGCTGGATTAATATCGGTTTATTCTGCTTTGAAACAACCTGAGAAAGTGAGTGATTTGGCAAGCCAATACGCTTGTGCAGATATCTCAATGGATGAGCAAGAAGGCTTGTATTATACACCAGCTTATGAAGCATACAAAGACAGTTCATATACAACGGCAATTCCTCAGTTGGTGAAATACATCGATCGCTTCCCGAACGGTAAATACATTACTGAGGCGCAGTATTTCTTGGCAAATTCTTATTACGCAACCAAAGAAACAGAAAAAGGAATTGCTGCATACCGCAAATTGTTAGAAGGTCCGAATAATTCTTACACAGAGTTTTCAGCACAGCGTGTTGCAGGTTATTTGTACAACAATGCAAATTATGAAGAGGCCATTCCATACTATGAACGTTTGGATAAAATTAGCTCGAAACCAGCTGTAATTTACGCTGCGAAAATTGGTTTGATGCGTTGTAACTTCCTTATTGAAAACTGGACAAATGCAGCGGTTAATGCAAAAGCAGTGTTAGGAAGTAGTCAAATTAACAATACCATTCGTTTGGAGGCAGAATATGCGTATGGTATGTCTCAGTTTTACCTGAACAATTTTACAGAAGCAAAACCATCGCTTGAATGGATTGTAAAAAACACGACAACTGTTCAAGGTGCAGAAGCGAAATACTCGTTATGTGAAATGTATTTCAAACAAGAAGACTACAAAAAAGCAGATGCTGAGATTCGCGTGTTGATTAAAATGAAACCATCGTATAATTATTGGGTGGCAAAAGGGTTGATTTTACAGTCACGAATTCTAATAATTCAAAATGATTTGTTCCAAGCTGAACAAACATTGAAATCGGTAATCGACCATTATCCAGATGAAGAAGACGGAATTTTGTCGGAAGCAAATGAACTGTATGATGAGTTGATGCAATTGAAAAACAAACCAAAAGCTGTTGAGCAACCTGGTGAAACAATTATTGAAGTAAACGAAGGAGGAAACTAATATGAAAAAGTACATTTTATGCTCGTTTGTTGGATTTACGTCCTTCTTATTTGGACAAGGTGTTCCGGACGTTGAAATTACGGCTACAGGTCTGCGTCAAGTGGAGCCAGCCTACCGTATGACGGAAAGTCCAAAAATCATTGATACAACAATTGCCAATCCCGTAATTGATTTTCCACTGTTGGTGCTGCAACAACCTACAAAAATTGAAGTCGAACCAATTAATCCGGCTACGATAAAAACAGAACAGAAATTGAATCAGTTGTACAGCACCTATGTAAAAGTTGGAATTGGTACAGAATTAATGCCTTTGGGAGAAGTTTATTTTGATTCAAAACGTTCTCGTAAGTTTGTTTATGGTGTGCATGCGAAACATTTAAGCTCGTATGGTAATTTCAGTGATTATGCACCAGCGCAATTTGACCGAACCAAACTTGGATTATATGGTGCACTGAATGAAAAGAACTATTCCTTAAGAGGTGATTTGCATTACAACAATCAAGGATTGCACTATTATGGTTGGAAAATCCCTACTGATTCAGTTGATCGAGCAACAACTGCTCAACGTTATCAGGATGTGGGAGGAGCCTTCTCCTTTGCTTCTCACAAAAAAGATAGCGCAACCTTGAACTATAAAGTAGGCATCGAATACAACAATTTTGGATCGAAAAAACCATTGGAAGATAGTTTGTCGGATTGGAGAGCGCGTGAGAATTTCTTTGCAGTCAACTCAAGCGCCTTCTATAAAATGGGTAAAGAAATTTATGCAGCTGATTTCAATGTGCGCTACAACGGTTACAAATATGGTGTAGCTGGAGATACAAACACTTCAATTATCGATACTGGAATTGTCGTAAACAATACAATTATCAATTTAAAACCAACGATTTCAACGTATTTGTTTAACAACCGATTTAAAGCGAAAATTGGAGTTGACATTGTTATTGATGCAAACGTAAAAACAAAAGCACATATCTATCCAGTGGCTGAATTGAAATACTCAATGTTCAATGATATTTTTATACCATACATTGGATTAAGAGGAGGATTGAAACAAACAACCTTCAAATCGTTGACAGCGGATAATGAATTCATCTTGCCAAATGTTGCTCTGCGCAATGAAAATACAGCAATTGATGTTTATGGGGGAATAAAAGGAACCTTATCAAAACGTATGAGTTTCAACTTGAGTGCAAGTTTCGCACGAGTTCAAAACAAAGCACTTTTCGTAACGGATACAACCTATTCTGTTGGAAATAAATTCAATTTATTGTTCGATACTCTGAACTTAACAACAATTGAAGGTTCATTGTCCTACCAATTGAACGAAAAACTGAAAATTGATGGAATTGGTCGTTTTTATTCGTACAGTTTATTGAACAATACCTATGCGTGGAACTTGCCTCAATGGCAGGCAATTGCAAGAGGTAGCTACAATTTATTCGATAAATTCTTGGTCAACCTTGATTTAAATTTTGAAGGTGGAAGAAAAGCGTTGGTTTATGCCTTGGAAGATGATGTTACGGTTGAAAACAACCAAATGGCAAAATCGCTTGGTTTGATTGCTGACATTAATTTAGGATTGGAATACCGTTATAATAAACGTATTTCTGCCTTTATTCAAATGAACAACATTGCATCACAACGTTACAACCGTTGGTACAATCACCCAGTTCAAATTTTCCAATTTATGGGTGGAATCACAGCACGATTCTAAGTTGAAATAAAAGAAATAGCTATAAAAAAGCCCCATTACTAAATTGGTGATGGGGCTTTTTGTATGAATGAAAATTCAATTATTAATTTGATTCGCCTTCTGTTGGTGTTGCTGTTTGTTCACCCGATTGAACGATTTGCTCTTTTTTTCGTTTTGGAAAATAAGCACGCTGTCTTAAAAAGACCATTGCAACTCCAATTGTAATCGATGCATCGGCTGTGTTCCAAATCGCAGGAAATACATCTTTTCCTCCCAACCAAGGAACCCACTGCGGCCAAGTTGCTTGGAATTTGTACATATCGACTACATTTCCAAGAAGAAAACCTCTGTGTTTTGTTTCAATCTTTCCAACAAAATATTGATCACAATTGGTCCAAACACCGGAACCTTCCAAATGATTGTATCCCATGCAAGGATCATAAGGAAAAGCGAAATCATAGAACATCGAATCGATGAGGTTTCCAGTAGCACCTGCCAAAATCAAACCGATGGCTACTAGAAATTCACGTTTCGCGCCTACTTTTGCTTGTTGATACCAATAGTAACAAATTCCTCCAATGGCGAAAATGCGGAAAATGCTCAAGGCCAGTTTATGCCAGATTTTATTACCAAATGTAGTTCCAAAGGCCATTCCTTGGTTTTCAATGTATTCCAACACAAACCAATCACCAAAAACATTCACAGATTCTCCTGGTTGAAAATGTGTTTTCACATAGATTTTCACCAATTGGTCTATAAGCAAAATGAGGGCCACTAAAGCCCCCACTATCATTAAATTCTTTTTCACTAAATTATCTGTTTTGAGCGTTTTTTGCATCAATACTCATGGTTGCATGAGGAACCAAACGTAAACGTTCTTTTTGAATTAATTTACCTGTTACACGGCAAATTCCGTATGTTTTATTTTCAATACGAACCAACGCCGCTTGTAAACTCTGAATGAATTTTTCTTGACGAGCTGCTAACTGAGCAACCTCTTCACGAGAAAGAGTTTCAGAACCATCTTCCATCATGTTAAATGTGCGACCTGTATCATCTGTTCCGTGATCATCATTGTGTGATAGTGATCCAACCAACAACGTGTAATCAACGTGCGCTTCTTTCAATTTTTCTTGAATTAACTCTTTGAATTCAGCTAATTCAGCATCAGAATATCTTGTTTTCTCTTGTGACATAGTATTCGTTTTTTCTCTAACAGTTCTTTGGTTTTCACCAAGACGAACAAATATAACGGAAAAAAGCAAAGTATCAAGTAAAAAAAAGATTAACAAAATGAGACTATTTATCGACTATTTTGGAGGAACTTTCTTCGTTGGAACAGTTTTACTTATCTTCGTCCCGTGGTAAAATTGTTTTTGGGAAATAGAGCCGGAGTTCTTTTGTTGATACCTGTAATTGTATCAATCTATTTTTTATTGAATCATCAAACAAATTATTACACTCAAAATAGTACTGCTAATCTTGGTCTTTGGGGTGAAGCGGTTGTCATTTTTCCATTAATAGCAAACATTGCTGCGGGTTTGTTGATCACAATCAATGCCTTTGGGATAAATTGGTTGTTCAACACCAATGAATTCTTAGAGCGAAATAGCTACATGTCTTCACTTTTGTATGTTGTTTTAATGAGTTTTTACCATTCGTTTTACAGTTTAGACGGATTACTTATTGCGCACACATGCCTGATAATTTTGTTGTATCAATTGTTTAAATTGCGCCAAAACGAAGATGGGCGTAAAACAATTTTTAATGGTGCTTTTTTCGCTGGATTAGCAGCGAGTTTCCATCCACCAATGATTGCCCTTATTCCATTTGTGTTAATCATGGCTTGGAACATTCGACCGTTTATTTTTCGTGAGACAATAATTGCAATCTTAGCATTCAGTGTTCCTCTTCTTTATGCTGCCGTTTTTGTTTGGTACAACGGTCACTCAATTGACTTAAAAATTCTGGAACAAACAACAAATTATTTCAAAAAACAAACCGATTTCTTGGTAACAGCAGTGTTGTTTACATTGTTGTTCTTGTTGAGTCTTGTGAGTATCCGAGGAAAGATGCAAAAGTCATCTATTCGCTTAAAAAAACTTGTTCGCATTTTGTGGTGGCTTGTTGGTGTTGGTATTGCTTATGGTTTGGTCGATTTTATCTTCTTTCGCCAGATTGAACGTTTTAGCTTCTTGATGATTCCACTTTCATTCTTCCTTACCTTTTCTTTTTCCAATAAAACATTTGGAATTGTAGCAATGGTGCTCTTTTATCTAACACTTGGTTATTCGTTGATTAATTTTTTCCAATAATTGACCGTTAATCAGCGTTAATTTGACTAATTTTACGCCCAAATTGATATGTGGTTTTGCCACGAAATTCTTGATTAAATGAAATTTGGAGTAGTTACTTTCCCTGGTTCGAACTGTGATGAAGACATGGTATATGTTTTACAAGACATCATGGGTCAAAAAGTTGAACGCCTTTGGCACAAAGATACCGACTTGAAAGGTGTTGATTTTGTTGTACTTCCTGGTGGATTTTCATTCGGTGATTATTTGCGTTCAGGTGCAATTGCAAAATTATCGCCAATTATGACGGAAGTAATTAATCACGCAAACAAAGGAGGTTTTGTTCTTGGTGTTTGTAATGGATTCCAAATTTTGACAGAATCTGGATTGTTAGAAGGAGCTTTGCTTCATAACAACAATCAGAAATTCATTTGTAAAAATGTGTTTCTAAAACCAACATCTGAAAGCGCTGCAATTTCAAAAGGATTGAGCACAGATCGTACGTTTAAAATTCCAATCGCACACGGTGAAGGAAGATTCTTTGCGTCAGATGATACAATCAAGAAAATTGAAGACAACGATCAAATTATTTTCAAATATTGTTCTGAAGATGGTATTGTTTCAGATGAATTCAATCCAAATGGAGCGTTGAAAAATATCGCTGGCATCACAAATGCAGGTAAAAATGTATTTGGGATGATGCCGCATCCAGAGCGTGCTGCCGATCGTTTCATTGCAAACGAAGACGGTAAATTAATTTTTGAATCCCTTTTAAAATATTGCTAAAAGCAACAATTAACATGAGAGTATTACTTCTTGGTTCCGGTGGTAGAGAAAATGCATTAGCATGGAAAATGGCACAAAGTTCAATGTTGGAAGAGCTGTTTATCGCTCCTGGAAATGCTGGAACGCGTTTGTTCGGAAAAAACATTGCAATGAGCACAACAGATTTTCCAGCAATCAAAAATTTCGTCCTTGATAACCAAATTGACATGGTAGTTGTTGGTCCGGAAGAACCTCTTGTGAAAGGAATACACGATTTCTTTTTAGCAGACAACGAATTGAAAAATGTTCCAGTAATTGGTCCAAATCAATATGCAGCTCAACTAGAAGGAAGTAAAGATTTCGCGAAACAATTCATGTTTCGTCACAACATTCCAACTGCGAAATACGCAACATTTACGAAAGATACCCTTGAACAAGGTTATACCTTTATAGAATCCATGAAACCTCCGTATGTTTTGAAAGCTGATGGGTTAGCTGCAGGAAAGGGAGTTTTGATTATTGACGATTTGAAAGAAGCGAAAACTGAGTTGAAAAGCATGTTGGCTGATGCAAAATTCGGTGAAGCAAGCTCTAGAGTTGTCATTGAACAATTTTTAAAAGGAATCGAATTATCAGTATTTGTAATTACGGATGGTGATTCGTATAAATTGTTGCCAGAAGCGAAAGATTACAAACGTATCGGTGAAGGTGATACAGGTTTAAATACAGGCGGAATGGGAGCTGTTTCTCCAGTACCATTTGCGGATGCTGCTTTTATGGACAAAGTCCAAAATCAAATTATCATCCCAACCGTGAAAGGTTTGAAACAAGATAATATTCCATACAAAGGATTTATTTTCTTCGGCTTAATCAATGTGAAAGGCGAACCATTCGTTATTGAATATAATTGCAGAATGGGTGACCCAGAAACAGAAGTTGTTATTCCACGTTTAAAATCAGACATTCTTGATTTGTTTGAAGGTGTTGCAACGAATACACTTTCAGAACGTGATGTTCAATTCATCGATAAATGTGCTGCGACAGTAATGATGGTTGCTGGTGGTTATCCAGAAGCATACGAGAAAGGAAAACAAATTTATGGTTTAAATGCGATCACAGATAGTATTGTTTTTCATGCTGGAACGGCTTCAGATGGACCAGCTGTTCTGTCAGCAGGTGGTCGTGTACTAGCAATCACTTCTTACGGAAAACACTTGGATGGCGCTTTGGCAAAATCGTATGACGCTGCTGCAAAAATTGAGTTCGACGGAGCATATTATCGAAAAGACATCGGTTTCGATGTGCTATAACACTCTAATTTAGTATATTAGAGCAAGAATAATTGATAAATGGACCCTTCCGTCACCGTACTGCTTATTGTTATTTCCCTTATTTTTTGCGCCTTTTTCGCAGGGATGGAAATTGCTTTTCTATCTTCCAATCGCTTAAAAGTTGAACTTGATCGAGCAAAAGGAACCATGAATGGAAAAATGATGGGTACTTTCTATAGTAAAGAATCGTTTTTTATTGCTCTTCTACTTCTTGCGTATAATGTTTCACTCGTACTGTTTGGTATTTCCTTTGCGAGCATGTTAAACCATGATGTGATCGAAACGTGGGGAATAAGCAACGATACGTCTATACTGTTAATTCAAACACTTTTATCAACTCTTTTAGTACTTATTACGGCAGAGTTTCTACCCAAAGTTTTGGTTCAATTGAATCCAAATGGTTTCCTGAAATGGGCAACAGCTCCAATGTATTTGGTGTACATTTTATTGTACCTACCAACTCAAGTAGTAATGCTTGTGAGTAATTTCTTCCTTTGGATGTTGGGAATTGATCGTAAAAATTCTGAAAAGGTATTTTCCAAAATTGACCTTGAAGATTACGTACAAGATTTGTCTTCCCGCTTACAAGAAGAGGAGGAATTGGGAAATGAAATGCAAATTTTGCAAAACGCGTTGGACTTTTCGGAAATTAAAGCGCGTGATTGCATGATTCCAAGAACTGAAATTATCGCAGTAGATGTTGAGCAAGATATTGAAGTCTTAAAACAACTTTTTATTGATAAAGGATTATCCAAAATATTGGTTTATAGAACAAGCATAGACAACGTAATTGGTTACGTTCATTCATTTGAAATGTTTAAAAAACCGCAATTAATCAAACAAATTCTTCTTCCAATTAGCTATGTTCCAGCGGCAATGCCTGGAAAAGAATTGTTGGAATTGTTCACGAAGCAGTCCGGAAATATCGCAGTTGTAGTGGATGAATATGGTGGAACGGCTGGTGTAATTACGATAGAAGATGTCATCGAAGAAATTTTTGGTGAAATTGAGGATGAACACGATGTTGAATTGCGTTTGGAAGAACAACTTTCAGAGCGAGAATTTCGTTTTTCAGCACGTCTTGAGATTGATTACTTGAATGAAGAATACAACTTGAATCTCACGGAATCGGAAGAATATGAAACACTGGGTGGATTCATCATTAATGAATTGGAATCGATTCCTGAGGCAGGAACTGAAATTGAATGTGATGGATTGCGTTTGTTCATTGAACAAGTAAGTGATCGACGCATAGAAGTGGTACGAATCGTAAAATTGGATTAATGCGAAGTACAATTATTTTTCTCTTTTCGATTCTGACATTCTGTTCTTTTGGGCAAACAAAAGAATCATGTGAAAAACTATCCAACGACCTCAATGAGATTTCCGGATTGGCACTCTTTCAAGACACCTTGTTGATTACCATGAATGATAGTGGAAACAAACCGCAATTGTTTTTTATCAATTTTAAAGGAAAGCTTGTTCATACGTGTAGAATAACAAATGCTAAAAACAACGATTGGGAAGACTTAACCATTGATTCAAAAGGCTTTGTATACATTGCTGATTGTGGAAACAATGAAAATAAACGACACGATTTAGTGATTCTAAAAGTTGATGCTAAATTGGCTTTTGAAAACGACAGCGTCAAGGTGGAAAAATTGAATTTTACCTATGAAGATCAGGATGCTTTTCCACCAAAAGAAGCCAATAAAAATTTCGATTGTGAAAGTATTTTCTGGGACAATGATTCCATTTTTATGGTCACAAAATCGTATGCAAAACCTTGGACAGGAATTTCCAATATTTACGGCATCGCTACAACAGGTAAACAGCAAATTGCAAAGAAACGATACAGCATTGAAATCGGTAAAAATGGTTGGAGACTTGATGCTGTGACAAGTGCCGATTTTAAGAACAATCATTTGTATTTATTGACTTACAACCGGATGATTGATTTTGAAAAAATGGAAGGAGCCTTTGTTAAAAAGAGCGATTATGTTTTCAAGGACTACAATCAAAAAGAAGCAATTCTGGTGTTGAGTGACAAACAATTTTTTGTGGCTGCGGAAAAACATAAAGTACTTGGTGGTCCTTTCTTATATACAATTCGTAAAAAATGAAATTAAACCTTGAAGATTTTGATGCCGTGATTTTTGACATGGATGGCGTTTTAATAGACTCCGAACCCTTGTGGAAAATTGCGATGGAACAAGTTTTTGCAGCGGTTGGATCAAAACTCACACGACAGGATTTTCAAAAAACGGTTGGATTGCGCTTGGATGAAGTAATTCAATTTTGGCACCAACACGAAGGTTGGAAAAATGTTTCTCCTGAAGAGGTAGAACAGCAAATTGTTTCCAAAATGCAAGAATTAATACGCGCAAATGGAACTCCTTTAACGGGAGTTGTTGAAACACTAAATTATTTGCGTTCACACAACAAGAAAATTGGCTTGGCTACTTCGTCGTACCGTGTTTTAATCGATAGCGTTTTGGAGGTATTGGATTTAAAAGCATCCTTCGATTGCACACATTCTGCAGAGATGGAAGCCTATGGAAAACCACATCCTGCTGTTTATTTAACTGTTGCAGATTATTTTAAAGTTGATCCGCGAAAATGCTTGGTGATTGAGGATTCCTTGAACGGAATTATCTCAGCGAAAGCCGCTAAAATGAAAGTGGTATGTATTCCAGAAAAAACACATTTTCCAGAACCGAAATTGATTCTTGCTGATTACCAATTTGAGGACATGGGATTGTTATTGGAATCGTTCAACTAAAAACAAAAAAGGAACAAATCCATGACCTGTTCCTTTTCAAATTTAATTACGATAAGGCTTCTTCAACCCACGCTTTTCCCCATTCATTCATTTCATGTTCTGACCAAAGTGCTGGATAGAAAATGCGTTTTTGGAATCTCGGAGGTAAGTATTTTTGCCAGTTAGTTCCACCTGTTGCAGCGATATCCGCAGAATCTTTGTTCAAATATTGAACAGCAGATTTGTAATGCGCTAATGGCCAATTGATATTTACATTGACGTCATTTTGTTTCATAGCATTAATCACTGCTGGATTTTTTTGATCTTCTACAGACAAACGTTTGTACACTTGCCACAGATTTTCAGTGCGACATTTTTTACCAAGTGCTATAAATTCATCTTGATAACGCTCTTCAAACTGCACTAACGTCAATGTTTTTTTACCTGTAGCCAATTCAGTTGCTCCTTCTTTCCAATAAATATGCTCATACATATCTTCGATTGGAGAGTTTACCGTATATTCTGCTCGTTTGTCTTTATGGACCAAGTTAATGAAATCCGTGCTAAACATTTCAATGAAACGATATTGTGCTGATTGGAATCCACTTGCTGGTAACAAAGACATTCTAAATTTCATGAACTGATCGCGATCCATCCCAACAATCATAATCTCAAAACTTTTAATCAAAGCTTCAAAATAACGATTGATGCGTGAAACATGATTGATAAAGAACTTGGCTGTAATATCTTTTTCGTTAGAAAGTTGTTCAAATTCATTCAACGACAATTTGAAATACAATTCCGTTACTTGATGATACATGATGAAAATAACTTCATCAGGAAAGTTTGTACGCGGTTTTTGTAAACTTAATAAGGTATCAACCTCAATATAGTCCCAGTATTTAACTGTGTCTGCGTATAGCAAACCATCCAAATACGAAAGTAAATCTTGACCCAATGCAGAATATTTCTCATTTAATTGATCAAGACGCTGTTGGATTTCGGGTGTTATTTCCATGTTCATAATTTAACATAGCAAAGGTAAAAAATGCGCAATCCTACGCAAGCGCTTGTTAAAATATTAACATTATAGTTTGAAATCACAAGAATGACCCAAATTATAAACCCAACGGTTTCGTATAAAAACACGTTGTATATTTGTATACATCAACATTAATAAACGAACTATGAAATCACGTCTACTTTTTGCTTTCTGTTTACCTTTTGCATTAAGCGCACAACAAACAATTACTTCGACGCAAAATGGTTCTGCTTCGAACCCGCTGACATGGGATTGTATTTGTTTACCAACAACTGATGATCATGTAATCATCAATCACACATTGACGATGGATGTGAATTGGGCTGTTACAAATGGAGGTAGTATTACTGTTAATTCATCTGGAGCATTATTACAAGCAGGTTTAAAAAACTTGTTGGTAGATGGAATGAATTCAGAATACATCAATCATGGAAATAGTGCATTTGACCAAATTGCTTTTACAAATGGTGGTGCTTTAACAAATGACGGACATTTCTCCATGACAAAAGCAGCTTATGTTGGGGCAAATTCATTTTTTACAAATTCTGGTTTGGTCGACGGTTTGGATAGTTTAATGTCTGAAGGAGATTTCAATAATTCAGGAACTGTTTATACGGGTAACTTCTTAAATGTAGGTTTTGCAAATACATCTGGTCCAATTGGAGCTGATTCTTTAGGAAACACAGGAAGTTTTACCATGACTGGTGGCTATATCATGTGCAATGCTTTTGGAAACTCAGGCATTTTTGATATGTCTGGAACAGGATTTTTAGAGGTGCAGCAAAATTGGTTCAACATTGGTGTATTTGGTGTTGGAACAAATAACGAAATTATGGCTCATAATGATTTCTACAATGGAGATTCCTTAGGTGGAATTGCAACATTAACGAATAACGGTTCAATTGAAATTTGGAATGATTTCTACAATAGTTATGAAGTATTTGGTTCAGGAAATTTTTGTGTGGCAAATGAAACCTATAACGCTGGTGACATGAATGGAACGTACGATTTTTGTGACAATACAGGAGGAAATATTGATTTTAACATCGGAACAGTGGGTGCTGGAATCACTTTTTGTCAACCTGGATGTTCGGTTGGTTTATCGGAATTCGGAATTGTGAATGTGCAAGTCTATCCAAACCCTTCAGAAGGATTGTTTTCGGTAAATGGTGTTGCGGAGAATACCGTAGTTGAAGTCTATTCGTTGGCAGGACAAAATGTTGCATCAACACATATTCTTAACAATTCTTTTGATTTGAGCAATTTACCGATTGGTACATATTTGCTTATTTTTGCAGACGCTTACAACGCGAAGCCTGTAAAAATTAACATTCAAAAATGATCAATTACAATCCTAAAAGTTGGGTAACTTTAATATTTGCATTTCATCGTAGTGATACCTTCCGCATGTTGTGGAAGGAAATCATCTATATTGGATTATTTACTTCGGCATTGGCCTATGTAGATATAACTTATTTTCCAAAAACTGAGGTACTGGATAAACTGATTAGTGTTTATTCCCTTATTGGTTTTGTTATTTCCTTATTATTGGTTTTCCGAACTAATACGGCCTATGATCGCTGGTGGGAAGGACGAAGAAAATGGGGTGAAATGGTGAATGATTCACGGAATTTGGCCATTAAACTTTCTGCGGTATTAAAGGATGAGGAAGATCGATCATATTTTAAGCGAATGGTTCCCAACTTTGTTTTTGCAGCCAAGGAACATTTGCGCAATGGTGTTTTGTTTGAAGAACTTGAACTTACTGCCGAGGAATTAGAAGTTTTAATGCAGAAGAATCATGTTCCATTAGCGATTTCAGAATTGTTGTACAAAAAATTGGTTGAGTTAAAGAAAAGCGGAAAAATCTCAGAAGAAGAGTACATTACGTTTGATAAAAACATCAATTCGTTCATGGATGCCGTAGGAGCGTGCGAGCGCATTAAAAATACACCAATTCCCTTTTCCTACAGTTTATTTATTAAGAAGTTTATCTTCATTTATGTGACAACTTTACCATTGGCATTTGTCAATCAATTTGGCTATTTCTCAGCCTTGATTGCAACATTTGTCTTTTATGTATTAGTGAGTATGGAAGTCTTAGCTGAAGAAATTGAAGATCCTTTTGGTTCAGATGATAATGATTTGCCAACCGATACTATATGTGAACGCATTCGTGCAAATGTTCAAGAGGTATTAGGTTAAAAAATATAGCGCATAAAAAACCCCGTCTAGTTCAATCCAGACGGGGTTTTTAGTTATAAGAACGATGATTATTCTTTAATGAATTTCAATGTTTCAGTTCCACCAGCGTGGTTAACTACAACAAAATAAACACCATTGTCCATTCCGTTTAAGTTTACATCCATTGTTGCTGCTGTAATGTCCAATGTTTTAACAACTTTACCTTCCATGTTTGTAATCACTGCTGAAGTAATTTTCATTTGTGAATTCAAACCAGATAAGGTGATTTTGTCATTTGCTGGATTTGGGTGCAAAGTAATTGGGTTGATGATCGCTTCAACTAAACCTGCCGTTCCAACAACAATTTTATACCCTGAGAACGTGTATGGCGCTGGAGCTGGAAAACCGAAAATCAAAATGTTTCCAGTTACATCGATTGTAATAGGATAAGTTCCAGGTGTTGTACATGTTCCAGTGATTTGAGCACATCCTACAGAACCACCAGCAAATGTACATGATGGGATATTACAAGCGTAAGATAAACCTGCAGGCAAACCATTCACAGCATCAACTGTAAAATCCTGAATAGTATTTCCAGCTAAAATTGGATCAACATCTCCAGCATCTAAAGGAACTTTAAATTGTAAGTCTTGAACATAAGCAACACCTACAGCTGCTGGACCAAAGTTCTCAACTGTATCAGGCCATGCACCGAAAGTTGAATCAGCATAATTTGGAGCTGGTAATGTAACATCTGGTGTACATTGTGCAGTTGCAGAAGCTGCAGCAACACTTACTAAAGAAATAACAAGTAGTAGTTTTTTCATAATTTTTTCATTTAACGTTTTGAATTCCAAAGTTAAGTAAAAATTTCATCGAAGCAAACGTTTGTGAGGATACCACATTTCAACGTCTAAATGTGAAAAATTCGTACTTTTCTATGGGAAATTAATTTACATGAGATGGAAACGTTTGTCGGAATAAAAAGGTTGAAAGAAAAGCAAAAAGAACAACTAATTAAGTTTGAGAGTTGGGCAGAAGAAAACAATTGGCTGGCATTTCATGATGCACATTATGATTGGTGGATGTTTCCAATTGACCAACCGAGTCGCTTAGGATTCGCTTATACCGTGCAACAAGACGATGTTGACAAACTCAAGCAGGATGCTGAATTTATGAGAAATTACTTGCGAGGAGTTGAACTTCTGCTACTTTCGTGGGGCTGGGATTTAAAAAACAAATGCCTTATTCTTTCACCAATGGAAAATCAATCATGGCACGATTGGCCAATTCGTTTGTCGAAATGTGCGCAATCGTTGGAACTTTTCAATTGTTCTGAAGCCTTAGAATCTGTGTTAACTTATGGAAAATACCTATTGTCGATTGGAACCGATTTTACCTTCCGAAAGGTAGATTTAAGTAGTCGATTCTTGGTGAATAATCCCCAGGAAGAAAATTGATTTTTGGTTGAACAGCTGATTAGGCAAATCTTGATTTTTGAACGTAAAAAATCACATCCATTTGTTAAACTTTAACTATAAAACTGCAAATTTGTGGTGTGATTAAATTACGAATAGCACTGGTGGAAATTGGAGGATCGCACGATGAGTGCCTATTCACCCAAATTTTGGCATTATCCAGCATTGAAGCGGAAATCACCTTTGTTACAACAAGAGAAGTTTACGATCGAAATAAACATTTCCTACCGTACATTCATCACACCTATTTTTTCGAAACTTCTGGTAAAGCAATAGCAGATTTTAAAAATGCGCGAAGACTGGTCCGCTTTTTTAAACAACAGGACATTCAAAAGGTGGTATTCAACACAGCTCAAGGGGGACAAATCAGAAATATTTCTTTGTTACTTCCAGGGCGAATTCAGGCGTTTGGAATAATCCATACAATTCGCAAATTTCACGGCAGTTTTACGCACAAAATCATCAATCGAAAAATAAAGAAATTCTTGGTTTTAAGTGATGATTTATTAAAGCGTATTGCTCCTCAAAAAAATAGTACGATAGGTAGTTTTTACCCAATTGATTTCCCACGTTTAGGAAAAGATATCCATAAATCTGATGATGCTTGTTGGGTGACGCTTACAGGAGGCGTTGAAAATAGAAGAAAGGATTTGACAGGATTTGTTTCGTTGGTGGAACAAACACCGGCAAATGTGAGCTTTATTTTTTTAGGAAAAACGGATGTTACAAGAGAAGATGTTGGACAACTTTTTGAAGAACTAAAGGCACGTAATCTGATGAACAGAATTGTTTATTTTGATTCATTTATTGATGCTGAAACCTTCGATGGGTATTTAACAAAAACAGATTTCTTATTACCGCTAATTCACCCAACTACTCAAAGTGCGGAACAATATGTGGTCAATCAAATTTCAGGCGCTTTTACCTTGTCCTTCGGTTATCACATTCCACTTTTGATGCATGTTGCTTTTCAGAACGAATTGGATTTACAGCAGGCCTCTTTTTTTTATGATCCAATACATTTCAATCGCGACTTTACAACGGCGCTTCATGAGAATGGTGCTAAACGCCAGCAACTGAAACATAATCCAAAATGGCAATCTGAAGCGCAACAGGATATTTATCTCCGCTTTTTAGAAACGCACCAATAGATTAATCAATGCATGCGCATTTCTAACAGTTGTTTTACTTCTTCGATAACGAGTGCATCTTCTATTGTTCCCGGAACAACATAAGCCGTATTGTTTGCTAAGCTTCTTAATATGTTTCGTAAAATTTTCCCACTACGTGTTTTCGGCAGGCGTTCCACAAATAACACTGTTTTTATAGAAGCAACCGCACCAATTTCAGTACGAATTTTGTCTTTGATTTCCGCACGAATGGTTCCTTGATCTCTCACTTCTGTATCCTTCAACACAACAAAAGCTAACGGAACTTCACCTTTTAGTTCATCTGCTGCGCCGATTACAGCACATTCAGCTGTACATGACATTGCAGCAATGATTTCTTCCATTTCTGCAGTCGATAAACGGTGTCCTGCAACATTGATAACATCGTCCACGCGACCAGTGATAAAAACATAGCCTTCTTCATCTATATATCCACCATCGCCAGTGAAATAATAACCAGGAAAACGAGATAAGTATCCAGCCTCAAAGCGTTCATTGTTTTGCCAAAGCGTTGGTAAACATCCCGGAGGAAGCGGTAATTTTATGGCTACAAACCCTTGTTCATGTGCTTCTGCTCGCGTGCCGTCGTCATGTAAGATTTGAATGTTGTAGCCCGAAACAGGAACAGATGCCGAACCTGGTTTTACCGGTAATGGTTCAACCCCTTGCATATTTGCAAGCATCGGCCAGCCACTTTCTGTTTGCCACCAATGATCGATAACTGGTTTTTGTAACAAATTTTGGGCGTATTCTAAGGTTGAAACATCACAACGTTCACCTGCAAGAAACAGGGTACGCAGAGATTTTGTCATTTCTGGTTTGTAAAACTGATTGTGTGGATCTTCTTTACGAATCGCACGAATGGCTGTTGGAGCAGTGAAGAAAACATCCACTTTGTGTTCGTCTATTACACGCCAGAACGTTCCAGCATTTGGAGTTTTGATCGGTTTTCCTTCAAAGACAATCGTTGTTGCTCCTGTAATCAATGGTGCATACACAATGTAGGAATGTCCAACGACCCAACCAATGTCAGATGCCGCCCAAAACACATCACCTTGCTTCACATTGTAAACGGCTTCCATCGAATAGCGCAAAGCAACTGCATGTCCGCCGTTATCACGAACAATTCCTTTCGGTTTTCCCGTTGTTCCAGAAGTGTAAAGAATGTATAAAGGATCTTCCGAAGCCATTTCAACATAGCTTTCAGGTTTGGCAGCTTGCAATAATGAATGCATATCTTCAAAGTGTTCGGAGCGTGGAACATCTTCGGTCATACGATTGAACGAAATCACAATTTCAGGTTTCAAAGTAGATTCTTCAATTCCTTTCTCGATTATGGGGTGATAAGGAATGATACGTTGAATTTCAATTCCATAGTCAGCCGTGATAATTGCTTTTGCTCCGGCATCATCTATTCGTAATGCCAACTCGTGAGCGGCGAATCCACCAAACACAACGGAATGTATCAATCCTAATCGCGCACACGCCAACATGGCAATGGTCGCTTCGGGTACCATCGGCATATAGATAATCACGCGATCACCTTTTGTTAATCCCTTTTCTTTCAGTGCTCCCGCAAATTTTGAAACCAAGTGCAACAATTCTGAATAGGAATATTTTCGAATTGTATTCGTAACAGGTGAATCGTAAATCAGTGCTATGTTATCACCCAAACCATTGTTCACATGTACATCTAGGCACAAGTAAGAAGTATTCAGTGTTCCTCCTTCGAACCAATGTGCGGTTCCATTTGAATTTAGTTTGAACGGTTGATGTGGTTGTTTGAACCACGTGATTTTTTCTGCTTGTTTTGCCCAAAATAAAGCAGGTTGTTCGATGCTTTCCTGATAGACTTTTTGATATGTTTTCATAGCACTACGATTAGTGCGTTAAAGGTAAAAAAGTGAAACCATCGATGCATGGTTTTGTCTATTCAATTTGCTAAAATACTATAGGTAATAAATAAGATAATTCTACCATAAAAACGCCTATTTTTAAGAAGTAAATCTACCGAAAATACTGTTATAAATGAGAAAAGACATTTAACTATAGGTTTAACAGAAGCCGAGAGAAATATGTTGAACGAAAGGTCGCAACTAGTCCAAACAGGATTGCGAGCAGTAAAAAACAAAAAATCCCGCAAGTGTGGGACTGGGCTCGAATACCGTTCGTACGGTAACCCTCTGATTAATCCCGCAAGTGCGGGACTCTAACCAACTGAGCTAACGATCCCGTAGGAATAAACCCTGGATCACATAACCTTAGAATCAAGTTGCGTGATTTTTGTTTTTTAATAAAACGTTCGATTTTAATTGCATCACCTTCGCTGTTTGACACCTCGAAAACTGCTTTTAACCTCCAATCTTTAGCCTTACCTGTGTATTTGTCGGTGGAATTAGAAAGATGTTGCTCTAAACGCAACCAAGGATTGGAAGAATAGCCAACATAATATCTATCGATACTGTTGGAATGAATGATGTAAATGTAATAGGTCACATAAAACAAAAAATCCCGCACTTGCGGGATTTTTTTGCTCCTTCTGCTGGGCTCGAACCAGCGACCCTCTGATTAACAGTCAGATGCTCTAACCAACTGAGCTAAGAAGGAATATTACCTTTATTTCAAATTTCTCGGCTCCTCTGATTAATCACGTAGTTACGGGACTCAACCAACTTAGCTAAAAAATTTCACCATCGTTTCCGAAAAGCGAATGCAAATATAAAGAAAGAATTTATTCTGCAATGCTATTTTGAAAAAAAAATTCAGGAAAAGTGAGCGTTTCCCGCTAATTCCTTAAAAATCATCTTCATCCAACGTGAAATCATCAATTGAAGCATCAAAGCTGTCTTCACATTGATCACTATCAACTAAATCTTCACAATTGCCATCTTCACATTTGGCAGGACGTAAAATATTTGTTTTTGAAACATTTAAACGAATTTCTGTGCGAATGAAACCATCCTCCTGAGCATAGGCTTTCGCAAAAGGCGTTCCTTCCAATTCAACCAATGCACCTTTCTTTAAAAAATCTAAGATTCTTAGGTTCGCGCCGTCTTTTTTCCAGATTGTGCAGTTTACCCAAGTTGTTTTTGTTTTAGTCTCTCCTGTACGTTTGTCCTTCCAGTTTTTGTTGTGTGCAACGGGAAAATTAATGGCAATTACGCCTCTTTCCATGTTTTTCACAACAGCGTCCTTCCCGATGTTACCAATTAATCGTGTTTCAAATACCGTCGCCATTTTGCATAGTTTATACCGTGAATGTAACAAACACTACGGTAATTGTCAAAAAAAGTTCTTTTTTGGAATAATTCTAAATACGGAAAATAGAAAGGATTTACTCAACCTTAACGATATAAGCATCTTTAAAGCCGTTTTTCTTCACCTTTTCCAAGTCTTTCTTAGCTGCATCTTGTGAATCGTAACTTCCTACTGTATATAAATATTTGTAAGCACTTGAGGTGTTTAGTTTCTTGCGCGTTACAGGTAAGCCTATTTTTTTGAAACTTTCTCCTCCTGTATCCATTGGTTCCTTCGAAGACATAATCTGTATCGTGAATTTGCCAGAAGCAGTTGATGTGTTAGTCGTGTTATTTGTTGACTTTGTGTTTGCCGTTGAGTTCGTGCCGCCCGCATTTTTCATGAAGCTAATGGATGGAAAATCCTTTTGTATTGTTGTGCGAAATCCTCTGTAAATCGCTGAAGCAATAATATCTTGACCATTCGTTGTGTTCAAGTAATTCGCCTCTTTTTCATTGGTTAAAAATCCACATTCCACTAAAACACTTGTCATGTTTGTGAATTTCAATACTTGTAACGAATGTTCGCGATCGTCTGTGTCTTTTACACCTCTGGAATGTCGACCTGCACGAGTAGAAAATTCATTTTCAAACTCTTTTGCTAAACTCACTGCTTTCTTTGAATTCATTGAATGAACATGCGATTCTGTGCCGTGAACATTCGTGCGCGCATTCGCATTACAGTGAATCGAAATGAAATAATCAGCTTTTGCATTATTGGCCTTTTCAACGCGATCATCCAAAGAAGGGAATGAGTCGTCTGTACGCGTATAAATGATTGTCACATTTTTCATATTTTGCTCGATATACGAACCAAATTTTTTAGCAATCAACAAATTCAAATCCTTCTCAGGCAAATGATTCTTGTTGCTCGATAAATGTCCTGGATCACTTCCTCCATGTCCTGGATCAATCACCACAATGATTTTGTCTTTCTGAGCAAACGTTTGAATGCTTAGTGCACTCAAGCAGAAAAGTAAAAGCAGCATTTTCATGCGAACAAAAATAAAACCTGTTCTTTTTAAAAAACACCTGCTAGAAAAAGCTTACGAAGAAATGATTGTTAATACCGCGTTGAAAGTCAACCGAAAGAAGGAAATTACTTGGACTCGGTTGAAAAATAACCGTGTACAATTTTCGCTTTTGCAGCGCCAATCACCGACACCAGTGAATCCATTGATGCATTTTTAATTGCCGAAACGGTTTTAAATGCTTTCATTAAATCTTCTTGGGTTTTTGGTCCAATACCTGTGATTGAGGTTAATTCAGATGTAAGCGCTCCTTTACTTCGACGATTTCTATGATGTGTGATACCAAAGCGATGGGCTTCATTGCGCATGAACTGAACAACCTTTAAACTCTCCGATCGCTTGTCAATGTAAATAGGCAACGAATCTCCAGGAAAGAAAATCTCTTCCAATCGTTTCGCAATACCAACGATAGCAACCTTTCCACGTAAATCCAATTTTTCCAACGCTTTCAATGCTGCACCTAATTGTCCCTTTCCACCATCGATAATTATCATTTGCGGCAAGGATTGTCCTTCTTCCAACAAACGACGATAACGGCGATAAACTGCTTCTTCCATCGAAGCAAAATCATCAGGACCTTCCACGGTTTTCACATTGAAATGACGGTAATCTGCTTTGCTTGGCTTTCCATTTTTAAAGACAACGCATGCAGATACGGGATTCGTTCCTTGAATATTGGAGTTATCGAAACATTCCATGTGAACAGGCAATTCCGTTAGGCGGAAATCGGTTTTGATTTGCTCGAGAATGCGTTTCGTATGACGTTCTGGATCTACAATTTTTTCCTGTTTGTTTTTTTCCAAACGGTAAAACTTCGCATTGCGCATCGAAAGTTCGACCAATTGTTTTTTATCACCACGTTGGGGAACGGAAAACTGAATGCCTTCGAGCTTTAAATTTAAAGGTTCATCCAACAAAACTTCTTTTGAAACACTTGAAAATCGCTCGCGTAATTCGGGCAAAACATAACTTAAAACTTCTTCACGGGTTTCATTCAATTTCTTTTTGACTTCGGCGGTATATGCGTGGATAATTGATCCATTGTGAATACACAAGTAGTTCACAAACGCTGCATCTGGTTCATCGAGTAAAGTACAAACATCAACCTCATGTATGCTTGGTGAAACAATGGTCGATTTCGCTTTGTAATTTTCGAGCGTTTGTAATTTCACCTTCATTTCTTGCGCCAATTCATACTCTTGATTGGAGGCATGTTGCACCATTTTATCTTTGAGAAATTGCATCACGGATGAAATATTACCTTTCACCAAGTTCTCAATTTGCGCAATTTTTTCATCATAATTCGCTTTGGATTCATAGCCAACGCATGGAGCCAAGCAATTTCCTAAATGATATTCCAAACAAACTTTATAGCGTTTTTCCTCGATTTTATTTGCTGCCAAATCATAAGCGCAATTGCGCAAAGGATACAATTCTTTGATCAGCGAAAGCAAGGTATGCATGACCTTTCCACTTGGGTACGGACCGTAATAGGCTGAACCATCACGGATTACATTGCGCGTTGAAAACACACGTGGGAATGGTTCTTTTTTAATACAAATCCAAGGATATGTTTTGTCATCTTTCAGCTGAATGTTGTATTTCGGCTGGTATTTTTTGATGAGGTTATTCTCCAACAACAAAGCATCCAATTCGGTGTCAACAACCATGTATTGAATATCAGCAATGCGTTTTACCAACATCACTGTTTTGCCATTGTCCAGTGTTTTATTGAAATAGGAAGAAACACGTTTCTTAAGGTTCTTCGCCTTACCGACATAAATGATCGTACCTCCAGCATCAAAATACTGATAGATTCCCGGTTTCTCAGGAAGCGTTTTGAGTTTTAACTGAAGATGTTCTTTTACAGACGACATGTTGCAAAAATAAGCAATCGTGCTTGGTTAGCAATTCTCTAATCGTTTAAAAGATTTTCAGCAAAGAACGAAGTAGTTCGAAGCGATAAATCGTTGAATTTAGTCTTTGTTGATGATATCGAACAATTCATTCAAATTCGGAGAAATAATAATCTCAATGCGACGATTTTTTGCTTTGTCGTTTGGATCCACAGGATGAAACTCAGAACGACCAGCTGCCATTAATTGTGCTGGATTCATTTTTGAATTAGACAACAAAATATCGATTACAGATGTTGCACGAAGAACCGACAATTCCCAATTTGATTTTGGATGTGTTGTGCTGACCAATTTATCAGTATCGGTGTGACCTTCAACGATGATTTCCAGTTCCTTTTCGTTTTCCAATACTTTTGCTAATTCAACCAAGGCCTTTTTACCATTCGCTTCAACGCTTGTGCTTCCAGAAGCAAACAACAATTTCGCTTCCATACTCACATAGATTTTACCATTTTTTTGAACCACAGATAAACCTTGGCTTTCAAATCCTTTTAATGCGTTTGCCACTTTGGCTTTTAATAATTTCGTTGCTTCGTCTTTGCGTTTAATTGCTTCTTCCAGCTCATTTACACGTTGTTCACGTTCAGCCAATAACACTTCTTTGGCTTTCAAATCTGTTTCAAGAGTCATCAAAGCATCTTCTTTTCGCTGCAATTCGATGTTTTTACTTTCCAACTCAGCTTGTAAATTGGCAGTTTCCTTTGCCCCAGATAAACGCAATTTATCGAATGCTTTTTCCAATGATTCATTTTGAACAACCATTTTATCGTACTGTGTTTGTAGAATGCGGTATTCGTTTCCGATGCGTGTTGTATCGCCTTTCAGTTTTTCAACATCGGCCTTCAACACATCGTAACGTGCTTCTAGATCTTTTGCCTTGCCTTCGTAATTAAGTGCATTGGTTTTGTACATTTCCAATTCTTCGCTGCACTTTTTCTCACGCGCCACTAAATCGTTGTATTTTTTTGCAGGAACACAAGCTCCGAACACCAATAATCCAAGGATAACACCACTTAATCTCATAACATTTATTTTAGCCTAACAAATATCAACAAGTTACGGCTTCCAAAAGCACGAGGAAAGGCGAATTATAAACAGTGAAAATTGAATAACTTCGGGTGGTGGGTCTTAATCACTCAAACAACGGACAGCGTGATTGATTTGTATTTTCGGGTTTACATGCTGAGAAACTAATCGATAATTCGTGTGTGTTGCTACTCGCGTTGCGTAAAGCAGAAAGTGTTAAGTCAAATGAGTATTGAATGGATAAGCGTTGATTGAATTTCATTCCAGCGAAAAAAGTCATGGCGTCTGTGTTGCGATAGCCAATTCCAATGTTCACTTTGTTACTAAAATCTGCCATTAATTGCAGGTCAAGCGCCATTGGAGCACGTGGTGGAATTTTTAATAAAAATGCGGGTGTTAAACTTACTTTATCATTCAACGCTAAACGATATCCTCCATTCAACAAGGTGTGAAAACGATAGCGGGAATCCGTTCCTAAATCCCATTTCGGACGAAATAAATTCTGCATCACCAAGCCGAAGTAATAATTCTTTCCATTCCACCAAGCACCAAACGAGGCATCCGGTGAAACAAACGATGCTTCTTGATAAATTGCAGGGTCTGGATTGATTGTTACCGAATTTGCAGGATTGTACCCCATTTGTATGACACCGCCATAAATTCCCAATGACAAACGATTATCACGTGTAAAATTAAAATGCGCCGCATAAGCAATGTTCATGCGATTCGTGTTGAATTGCCCAATTTTGTCTGTTTCAAAGCGCAATCCCAATCCTTGTCGCGCACTTAAGTATTTGCTTCGTTTTGATTTTAACGGGGTACTCAAAGTCAAAAATCCACTTCTTGGAGCTCCATCAAATCCCAACCATTGTGCACGATAGAGAGTGTGAATATCAATACACGATTTTATTCCTGCATGTGCTGGATTCAAGGCAAATTGGTGCATCGACCATTGTGTGTATTGAGGCGTTTGTTGAGCAAGAACAAGTTCGCTTCCAAAGATTGAAAGCATGAAAAAGCAATATGTAATCCACCTGCTTTTCATCGAATCAAGGTAATGCTTCCTTTAAATTCTTGCTTATCAGGATCGCGTAATTCAACAATGTAGAAGTAAACGCCCTCTGCCAATTTTCCAGCTTTACTTGTTCCGTCCCATGCTTTTTGTTTCGAATAGCCAGTCGATTGAAACACTTCTTGTCCCCAACGATCAAAAATGCGTACAAAACAATTTGGATAATTACTTACCCCTGTAATTTCCCAAACGTCATTTGTATTGTCATCATTTGGTGAAAAAGTGGTTGGAAAAACAAGCTCTTCAGTGATTGTAATTGTGACATAATCTTCTTGTGTACAGCCATTCTCTGTTGCACTTAATGTAAAAAACGTTGTTGTTTCAGGAAATGCAATTGGTGTCAAACTGTTTGGATTGCTAACGTAAAATGTTGGAGACCAAGAATAAACGGGTGCGGTTGTTGTTCCTGAAAGTGTCGTAGATGATCCCGTTGCAATTGTTTGGTCGGATCCTGCATCAAGTGGAAAGGAATAAACTGAAATGGCAGGTGTTGCTGTAGTGACAATTTCAGCGCACAATAAATAACAACTTGTTTCTACAGAAAGAATATCTCCATCCTGCAAGCTACTTGATTGAAAGCTTGGAAGCGTAGTTGTTGCAACTTCAATTCCATTCACAAACCACGTATAATTTCCTGTATCTGGACAGTCAGTTACAGTTGCATTGGCTGTGAAAATTTCATTCAAGCAAATAGCTGTTGAACTTGTTGTTAAGGAAATTGAAGGAATTGGACGGTCTACAGCGGCACCACTTATGGATAAATCAAACGAACATTCGGCGGCGGCAGTAATTCCAGCCCCACTCATATCGCCTGAAACAACAATATAATAAGTAGTCGAAGGTAAAAGTGCTGCGCTTGTTAAGGAAAAAGGTGCCGTACCATTCGAAACACAATTTCCAATAGCAGTGTAAGAAGCGGCATTACAAGGAACTGTGGCAGAAAACATCGTTGCTTGAAGGGCATTGTCCTGACCAGGATTTGTTTGAAAAACTAAATTGGTAAAATCAACTTGAACTGCTCCACCTGTTGCATTCGTTGTAAACGTGAACCAAATTGAATTATTGGAGGTGAAACAAAAGGTAAAATCATCTTCACAACCCGGACAAAATGTTTTATTGGCATCGATATTCGAAACCGAAAAGAGCTGATTTGGGCAAAGTTCAAGAGCTGAATTACACTTATTGTAAGACTGTTGCGCCAACAAATTGTGGTGCAAAAACGGCATTAACAATAAAATAACAACCTTCAGTTTCATGTTCTTCAACCCCTTGTTTTTCTAACAAATAACAACAAATTTAATCAGCCTTGGAATAAAATGTATAGTTTTAATCCGCCAAAAAGATGAAGTTATGTTTTTTTGGCACAATAATAGGTTTTTTTTCGCCGAACAATTTAATATAATGGCATATGAACAAAATAGTTACTCTCGCATTCAGCCTACTTCTATCCATGGGATCATTATTTTCCCAAAAGATAGATTACGATAATAGTTCGAAGTGGTTCTTAGGATTCAATCTTGGAACAACTTGGCAAACCACTGATGTGGCAAACCGTAATAATGTTGGATATGGATTAACCTTGGGTAGATCATATAACTACAATTACGGAAAGAGAATATATTTTGACATCCGTGCCCGCTACTTGCGTGGATTCTGGTACGGTCAAGATTATGATTCTACATCTTTAAACAGTTACAATCCAACAAATCAACCTGGCTACGCGCTACAAACGTACAAGGATTCATTGGGATTCACGATAAACAACTTCCAAGCAGATGTACATCGTCTTGCCTTGGAACTTGTGCTTCACGCCAATGGTGTTCGCGAGCGTACAGGAATTGATCCATACATTTTTGGAGGTGTTGGTTTTACTTGGTATCAATCGTATGGCGATTTGCAAAACCAAATTGACCTTACAGACAGTTACTATAATTATGATCCAAATCAAGTAACAAGCAAACCATATATCAATAGTTTGGTAGATGGAATGTATGATTCACCATTAGATGGAACCAAAGAAAGCACCTATAATGTGAAGTTCATGCCAAGCTTAGGTTTTGGAATTGGTTATCAAGTTGGAAAACGTGTGACAATTGGATTGGAGCACAAAACAACATTTACCTTAGTTGATAATTTCGATGGTTATATTGATCCTTCTAGTAAATACCGTGATATTTATCACTACACTTCTGCATTTGTGAATTTCCGTTTTAGAGGTGGAAGAGCAGATCACACAGAAAATACAATTGGAAACGTTGATAACTACAATACAGCTGGTGGTTGTTTGAACCCAACAGTCATGTATATCAATCCAACTTCGAATGGAGTAGTTGCAACAACTCAAAATTACCAACTTGTAGCGGAGATTAAAAATGTACTTGGAAGAGAAAACATTGTTGTTCTTCAAAACAACGTGAACAATTACACATTCAGCTACAATGCAGAAACCGATCGTTTAGAAGCTGGAGTTGTGCTAGTTCCTGGAATGAATACGTTTGAAATCTCTGCAAAAAACAGCTGTGGATCTGATGTAAAAATCATTACCGTTAATTACCAAGAATGTAAATCACCAATTATTACAATGGTGAATCCAACAGTTAGTGGACAAACAGTTACATCGGCACCTTTCAACTTAAGTGCTGTTGTTCAAAATGCTTCCAACCAACAAATTACGGTATCACAAAACAATGTGAATATTTCGAACTTCACCTTCAATACCACTTCTGGGGCACTTCAAAGTTCTGTGAACTTGGCTCCTGGAATGAATACTTTTGTGATTACAGCTCAAAATGCATGTGGAACAATGACACAGACTTATACTGTGAATTATCAAACATGTATTGTTCCAAGTATTACTTTAGTTTCTCCAACGACAAGTGGAACAACAGTGAGTTCAGCAAACTTTACCTTGTCTGCTTTAATTCAAAATGGTGCTAATAGTCAAGTTAAAGTAACACACAACACACGCGCCTTAACGAATGTAAACTACAATGCTTCAACAGGCGCTGCTCAAGCAACAGTTACCTTGGCTTTAGGTTTAAATACATTTGTTATTACTTCTACAAATAGTTGTGGAACAGCGACAGAAACAGTAACTGTGAATTACCAAACGTGTGTTGCTCCGGTAATTACTCCAATTGCACCTGCATCAAATGGCACAACAGTTTCTTCACCAAATTTTGTGTTGAATGCATCTGTTTTGAATTCAAACAATGGTCAAGGAATCACGGTAACGCATAACACTCGTGCGATTACAAACTTCTCATTCAACAATGCTACAAGTAATTTGCAAGCAACATTAACGTTGAATCCTGGCTTGAATACAATTGTGATTAAATCTACAAACAGTTGTGGAACAGACACAGAAACGATTACAATCAATTATCAACCTTGTTTGGTTCCTGTTGTAAGTGTTACATCTCCAGCTTCGAATGGAATGGTTGTTTCTACACCAAGTTTCACGTTCAGTGGATTGATTCAAAATTCAAACAACGGTCAAGGGGTTTCTTTGAAATTGAACAATGCTTCAATCACAAACTACAGTTTCAACAATGCTTCTGGAGCAATTCAAGCAACAGTGAATTTGTTACCAGGCTTGAATACATTCATTTTAACATCAACTACATCTTGTGGTACAGATGCTGAAACAGTGGTTGTAAATTACCAACCTTGTGTATTGCCAACGGTTAACATTACTTCGCCAGTTTCGAATGGTTTAACTGTTACAAGTGCAAGTTTCAACTTAACTGCATTGATCCAAAACACAAACAATGGACAAGGAATTGCTGTTAAATTGAACAACACTGCCATTACAAATTATTCGTTCAATGCGACAACTGGTGTTTTACAAGCAAATGTCAGCTTAGCACCAGGATTGAACACGTTTGTTATTACAGCAACAACTGCTTGTGGAACAGATTCTAAAACGGTAACTGTTACCTATAACAACTGTATTCCACCAGTAATTACTATTGTAACTCCTAGTACAAACGGTACAACAGTGAACAATGCTAATTTCAACTTCTCAGCATTGGTTCAAAATGTGGGTACTGGTCAACAAGGCGTTTCTTTGTCGTTGAACGGTAGAGCAATTACTAATTACAGTTTGAACAGCGCTACAGGAAGTTTAACAAGTTCAGTTGTATTGGTTCCTGGATTGAATACATTTATTGTAACAGTGAATACACCATGTGGAACAGACACAGAAACAATTACAATTAACTATTCGAATTGTACTGCTCCTGTTGTCAATTTTGTTACACCGGCTTCAAACGGAACGAATGTTTCTAATCCAACATTTGTTTTAAATGCAACGATTCAAAATTCAAACAATGGACAAGGTATTACGTTCAATCAAAATGGAAACAACGTAACGAATTTCAGTTTCAACAATGCAACTGGAGCTTTCCAAAGCACTGTGACATTAAATCCTGGAATCAACACCTTTGTTTTAAGTTCGTTGAATGCTTGTGGAACAGATGCTGAAACAGTTTCGGTTACGTACACTCCTTGTGTGGCTCCAACAATTACAGTTGTTACACCATCGATGAATTACAGCACACAAACAACCGCAAACTTTACGTTTGGTGCCTTAATTACAAATTCAAACAATGGACAAGGTATTTCGTTGAAATTAAACAACGTTCCTGTAACAAATTACTCATTCAACAATGCGACAGGTGCTCTTCAAGCTTCAATGACCTTGAATCCAGGAGAAAACACGGTTCTTGTTTCTATCACTACACCTTGTGGTACAGCTTCACAAACTGTAGTCGTTACGTATAACAATTGTATTGCCCCTGCAATTACCTTGAACATGCCAGCATCAACAACTGTGACGTCATCATCTTATGTGTTGGGCGCAACAATTCAACATGCAACAAATGGCCAAGGAATTACCTTGAATGTGAATGGTAGAGGAATTACTAATTTCAGTTTTAACAATGCAACAGGTGCTTTCCAAAGTACAATTAATTTGGTGCCTGGTTTAAATACAATTGTATTGTCAATAACAACACCTTGTGGAACTGATGCAGTAACGTTAACATTGAATTACAACAACTGTGTTCCACCAACTGTGAGTCTAACAAATTCAGTTGCATCAGGAGCAACGGTGAGCAATCCAGCATTTACATTTAATGCCTTGTTAACGAACATGGGTAATGGCCAAGGAATTACGTATTCATTTAACGGAAGTAATTCTGTTCCAGCTAACTTCAACAGTACAACTGGAGCTTTATCGAGCAATGTTACGTTGGTAACTGGTGTTAATACCTTTGTTGTAAATGCAACGAATGCATGTGGTACAGCCTCTCAACAATACACAGTAATTTACAAGCCTTGTGTATTGCCGGTTGTAACCTTTGTAAATCCTGCAAATTCAGGAATGACAGTTAATTCGTCTTCATTCACATTAAATGCTTCTGTATTGAATGTGGAAAATAGTTCGAACATTGTGTTTACGCAAAATGGAAATCAACTTACGAATTTTACATTCAACTCAAGTGTTGGATTAGTTGGAAAAATAACCTTGAACAATGGTGCAAATACATTCGTTATTACAGCAACAAATGCGTGTGGAACAACAACGCAAACAGTAACTGTTAACTATACGCCATGTGTGATGCCAGTGATTTCTTTCACAAATCCTTCAACAAGCGGAATGGTGGTGAATACGGCTTCAATGAGTTTGAATGCTTCAATTTCAAATCTGACAGCTAACTCAAGCGTGAATGTAACTCAAAATGGTTCGCCAATTCAAGGATTTAGTTTCAATCAATCAACTGGATTGACAGGAAAAGTGAATTTGAATACTGGATTAAACACGTTTGTTGTTACAGCTACAAATGATTGTGGAACGGTTTCTGAAACAATCACAGTTACTTACCAGCCATGTGTTGCACCGGTAATTACGTTTATTAGTCCAGCGACAAATGGTATGACTGTTTCCGATCAAAACTTTGCGTTCTCTGCTTCGGTTTTGAATCCAGGAAATGTAATGGCTTTGAAATTAAATAACCGTGCAATTACTGCATTTAGTTATGACAATTCAACAAGTTTGTTCAATGCAAATCTTCCATTAATTCAAGGAACAAACACAATCATGTTGACTGTTACAAATGATTGCGGAACGACAACTGAAACAATTACAGTTAATTATGTTCCTTCAACATCTGGAAGTGGTGACAATAGCGGTTCAACTGGTGATGGATCTGGAACAACAGGAAATGGAGGTCAAATTGGACATGCCAAAACAACAATTTGTCACACTGAAAATGGAGTTTCTACAACATTAGAAATTCCTTTATCTGAGTGGCCAGCGCATCAAGCACATGGTGATAAAATTGGAGCTTGTCCTGAAAATAAAATCAAATTGGAAGGAAAACCAGAATTAAAACCTTCAGAATCGACTCCAAAAACACCGACAACGGGTAGAGGAGGATTATAAAAAAGACATAAAATCTGAGAAAAGCTGTTCCATAAGAACGGCTTTTCTTTTTTAAAGTGCTCGATAAATTTTTAAAAATCAATTCATCTAATTATATTCGCAACCTTAAAGAAAAAAGAAAATGGCATTAATCGGAAAAATTCGAGAAAAATCTGTATTACTTGTAGTGATAATTGGACTTGCATTGGTAGCTTTCATTTTGGGAGCATATGGTAAGATGGGTACGGGTTCTGATGAGCAAATTGGTTATGGAACAGTATTCGGTGAAATGGTTGACTTCAAAAAATACGAAGAGGCAAACAACTTATTTCAGCAACAAGATCAAATGCAGTTCCAACAGCAACAACGCGAGTACACGCAAAAAGATCAAGATGCTTCGGCTGACAAAGCTTGGAACTATGTGGTAGAGTCTATCATCTTCGAAAAAGAATATGAAGCTTTAGGAATCGATGTAAGTGATAATGAGTTGAAATCATATTTATATGGTCAAGATGGTTTTTCAGTTTTACCTGAATTGCAACAAGGATTTACAGATTCTATTACGGGTATGTTCAACTACAAATTGTTGGAAAAACGCATTCAAGAAATGGAAACATCAGCTGATCCTAACGTGAAAAAACAATGGGAAGATGCTAGAAAACAATTTACTGACAAGAGAAAACAAGAAAAATACTTCGCTATTGTTGGTCAAGGATTGTATGTCACAAAATTAGAAGCTGAAGAAGAATACTACGCTCAAAATGAGAAGAAAGCAATTTCGTATGTTGTTAAACGTTACAGTGAAATCGAAGACGAGAAAATTAAAATCTCTGACGAAGAATTGAAAGCGTACTACGAAGAGCACAAAAACGATAAAAAATACGAAAACAGAAGCGCAAGTAGAGAGGTTCGTTATTTTGATGTTGTTGTTAACCCATCTAAATACGATTCAATTCGTTTCAATCGTGAAATGGTAAAATTGAAAAATGAATTTTCTGCTGCGACGAACGATTCTTTGTTTGTATTAAAAAACAGTATGGTTCCTGTATATATCTCTGATAAAAGAGCAACTGCAGTGCCAGAAGACAATGAGAAAGCGCAAAAATTACAATCGTATCCAAAATACATGGATACTGTGTTTAAAACAGCAACTGTCGGTCAAGTAGTTGGTCCATACGATAGTAAAGGAAATGTTGTAATTTCTAAAGTAATTGGTTTCACACCATCAAGATTGAAAGCACGTCACATTTTAATTGCTACAAACCAGTCAAAAGACAAAAAAGTATTGGATGTTAAACAAAAAACAGCTGATAGCTTATTGAAATTGGTGAACAAAGACAACTTCAGTGAATATGTTACCAAATTCTCAGACGACAAAGGATCTGTTCCTCAAGGTGGTGTGATTGATAACTTCATTGAAGCAGATATGGTTCCTGAGTTTGCTACCTTCTGTGCAACAAAACCAATTGGAACTATTGGAATTGCTAAGTCTGATTTTGGTTACCACATTATTGAGGTGATGGAGCGTGATGCAACGACATTGCCAGTGTTGGCTTCTGTTGTTAAAACATTCAAACCAAGTCAAGAAACAGTTGATAGAAAAGATAGTGAAGTGTATTCATTGTTGTACAAATTGGACGGTAAACTTTCTCAATTGGAAGATATCAGAAAGAAATTAGCAATGTTTGATACAATCGCTCAACAAGCTGGTTATTTCGTTCGTCCATTGAGTATTCTGGAAGAAGCGCCAAAATTATATGGTTTCACTACAACATTAGCTGAAGACAAAATCTTGAAATTAGCGTTCAACGAAGAAGCAAAAGTTGGTGACATGACATCTGCACCAATCAAGGATAAAGAGCGTTACATTATCGCAATTGTTTCATCAATTCGTGAGAAAGGTGTTCCTACGTTTGAAGACGCTGAGATTGTGATGAAACGTGATTTATTGGAAGAGAAAAAAGCGAAACGTTTTACAGCGCAGTTGTCTAAAGCAAAATCGTTGAAAGCGATTGCTCAAAAAACGAGAACAGAAATCATGAAAGCGGAAGTTACGTTCGCGAATCCTCAAATTACAGGTGCTGGTTTTGAACCAGAGTTGGTAGGTTCTATTTTCTCAGGACTTAAACCTGGACAAACTACATTACCATTAAAAGGTAAATTGGGTGTTTATGTAATCCGTATTGATAAATCAATTAAAGCACCAGCAGCTGCAGATTTCAAAAAAGAAAAAGAACAATTGTTAGCATCTGCGAAAGGTAACATTCAAGGAATGGTAATGAATGGCTTGAAAAAGAAAGCGGAAGTGATGGATAATCGTCGTTTCTTGAAAGCAGGAGTTAGAAGATAATATCAACCAGTTTGATAGTAAAGGTGTTGTACGTTGTGCAACACCTTTTTTTATGCCAAACAGTATTTTTTTCCAGGCAAAGATTTAATCAATCCTTTCATTTCTAAGTGAAACAACTTTACATTCAAATTGGAAATTGGAATCTTTGTTTTGTAGGAAAGTACATCAATATGTTCCTGTGAATTGTTTTCTAATTCCGTAAAAATTGCTTTTTCTTGATCATCAAGTTCAACCAAACAACTGCGCTGTATGGCTTGCTTCAAAACTTCGTTGTCAGTATTCCATCCCATTTGCTCCAGAAAATCTTCGGCATTCAAGACCATTTGCGCTTTTTGCTGTTTGATTAACAAATTACAACCAGCTGAAAATTGTTGACCAACATTTCCCGGAAACGCAAACACATCCCGATTATAATCATTGGCCAATTCAGCCGTGATTAGGGATCCACCGGAAGTTTTACTCTCAACGACGATTGTTGCATCTGCCATGCCCGCTACAATGCGATTGCGCATCGGAAAATTTTCACGATCAGGCTTTGTCCCAGGAACAAATTCAGTCATTAAGCCACCGTTCTCGAACATTTGCTCGGCTGTTCTACGATGAGAACTCGGATACAAACGGTCCAATCCATGGCCCAAAATCCCGAGTGTTTGGATACCATGTTTAACACTCAACTGATGGGCAATAATATCAATTCCATAAGCCATCCCACTGATAATTTGAATTCCCTTGGAACCAAGATTTTCTATGAATTCATGACATAAGTCCGATCCGTATGCTGTTGCATTCCGTGTGCCGACAATCGCAATGGATTTTTCCGGGTTGCAATCAAAATTTCCCTTACTATACAACAATAGTGGTGCATCATCGCATTGTTTCAAGCGTCGCGGATAGTTTTGCTCCAAATAGAAGTGGGTTTGTATGCCATGTTTTAGACAGTAATTTGCTTCGTTTTCAGCACGTTTTAAAGCGTCATCGCGCTTCATGTTCACAAGAATTGATTCACTAAGGCCAGTTCGTTGATGTATAACATGTAGTTTTTCATGAAATACAGCTTCAGCAGTTCCGAGTTTTGAAACTAGAATACTCGCTTTTTTTGGCCCAATTCCGTGCAAAAATGTGAGCCCAATCTGATAAATGATGCTTGATTTGTTCAATGTAAAAAGTATTAAGGTCTACTGAAGTTATGAAATATTACCCGATAATAAAAGCACAGCGAAAGTTTTTTTGAAATACAATCTGTATGAAAATTAAATAAGTATTTTTACACCAAACCGAATTGAAAACTGTTTAAATGAAACGTCAAGCATTACTACTACTATGTATGCTATTACCTGTAATTATCTTTTCTCAAACAAACGGAAAAGTAATTGATAAAGAAACCAACGAACCGATTATCGGAGCAAAAATTAGTTGTTCATCTGGAGAAAAAACATTGACAGATTTGAATGGTGGATTTCAATTGACTGTATCAAAAACCCCATTCACGCTAATTGTATCCATGGCAACCTACAAAACAGATACAATGACAGTAACGAAGGATACTACCTTGGTAATTTCTTTGGAATTGGAGTTGAAAAAAATGGATGTTGTTGTCGTAACAGCGAGTAGAAGATCACAACGCATAGAAGATGTTCCGATTTCAATGGAGATCTTAAAGCCCGCTTTAATCAATAACAAGGGAATTACAGATTTGGAGCAAGCGGTTGACCAAAGCCCTGGTGTTTATGCAATGGATGGACAGGTGAGTATCCGTGGTGGTGGTGGTTATTCCTACGGAGCTGGAAGTCGCGTTCTATTGCTTTGGAATGGAGTTCCAATGATTTCTCCTGATTTAGGTGATGCAAAATGGAATGCTGTTCCAATGGAAAATGCATCGCAAATTGAAATTTTGAAAGGAGCATCGTCTGTTTTATATGGTAGTGGTGCTTTGAATGGGATTATTTCGCTTACTGAAAATGATCCTACCAATAAATTGCAAATAAGAGCCAGGGTTCAATCTGGACTTTATGGTGATCCGAAACGCGAAAGTTTAAAGTGGTGGACAACAAATCCTATGTTTCATACAGCTGATTTTTTCTTAAGTAAAATGCACAAACAAATTGGATATACATTTTCTTTAAATGGTTATACAAGTGATGGATATCGAAAAGGGGAAGTGGAAGATAGAGTTCGTCTAAATGGAGCGTTTATCTATAAGCCAACAAAATTTCCAAAGCTAAAAACGGGAGTAAATTACAATGCTCAATACCAATATCAAGGTGCTTTTATCTTGTGGGAAAGTGATTCCCTCGGCTACATTGCGCTTGGAGGTCAAGATCCGCATGCTTCTGGTTCTTCAATTTCCTATCAACGTTCAATTCGAGTTAACGTGGATCCATATCTTAAGATGGTTGATAAACATGGAAACAAGCATGAATTAAAAACGAGGTATTACCTTGTAACAACAGGTAATGAAACAGATGTTTTTGCTTCTTCAAAAGCAGAAATGTATTACGCCGATTATCAGGTGCAACACAAATTCAAGAAACTTGGTTCAATTACGTTCGGAGGAACATCCCTAAACAACCGCATTTTGAGTAGTGTATTTGGGAACCACCTGTCTGTGAATCTTGCTGCTTATAGCCAATATGAAGTGAAATGGAAAAAATTGGACGTAACAGGAGGAGTACGTATAGAATATTTTAAGCAAGATGCACGTACTCCGGATTCTAAAATACAATTGGGAAATTCTTCCTTACCAATTGCTCCAATTGTTCGTTTAGGTCTGCATTACCCATTAGCAAAATACACACATGTGCGCGCTTCTTTTGGTCAAGGTATTCGTTTTCCATCTGTAGCTGAACGATATGCTGCAACTTCGGTTGGTGGTGTCATTATTTTTCCAAATGAAAAACTAAACCCTGAAAAAGGGTGGGCTGCAGAAATTGGTTTTAAGCAAGGAGTAAAATTGGGTAATTGGAAAGGGTTTATTGACGTAGCTGGATTTATTAACCAATATTCAAATATGATGGAATTTACTTTTGGTTTGTATCCTCCTGATACGATTCAATTATCGTTCAATCCAAACGATATTGGGTACATTAAAAATTGGGTTGGTTTTCAAGCCAAAAATGCGGAAAAAGCCAGAATTACTGGAATTGAAACATCGTTTGCCAGTGAAGGTAAAATTGGGCAAGTTGGACTTCAAACATTAATTGGTTATACCTACATGAATCCGATTAGTTTGAACAAAGATTCCATCTACATGAGTACCTTCTCTGATTCGGGGACAAACATCTTGAAATATCGTTTCAAACATTTGGCTAAAATTGACGTGGAAGCAAGCTATAAAAAAATGAGTTTAGGTTTTTCTATGCGCTACAACAGCTACATGTCGAACATAGACGCTCCATTTGAGGATGGTTTCTTAGGACAACAATTCTTGGTTGGTTTAAAAGATTATCGTGAAAGAAATCAACATGGAAGCCTAGTGTTTGATGTTAGATGTGGTTATAAATTCAAAGATCACTATCGAGTTGGGTTTATGATTAATAATGTCTTTAATGCAGAATATGTGAGTAGGCCTGCTGATATTCAAGCGCCAAGAACGTTTTTGCTTCAGCTTCAATTTATCTTGTAAAGCACTCATTTATTAAATTTTTAGGCATAATTCAGCATTTTTGGTATTTTTAGCACAATGCAAGACGGTTTAAAGCCTAATTTATGAAAACGAGATTACTACTTATATGCTTCATGCCTTTTTTGGCATTTTCGCAACTCACTGGAAAAATTCAATCTTCTGAAACAAAGGAAACGGTTGTTGGCGCAAAAATTAGTGCTTCTAATGGTGCAAAAGCAATTTCAGATGCAAATGGCTATTTTCAACTTGATGTAACTTCTTATCCCGTTACACTCATCACAAGCATGTTGTCTTATGTTAATGATACAACGATTGTAAATGGGCCAGGTGAAATCACGATTAATTTAGAAGTTCCTATTAAATCCATTGCCACTGTTGTTGTATCTGGGCGAAGAACTCAAAAAGTAGAAGAGGTGCCAATTTCTATGGAAATTATTAAACCAACATTGATTGATAACAAAGGAATTACTGACTTAGAACAAGCTGTAGACCAAAGTCCAGGTGTTTATGCAATGGATGGCCAAGTGAGTATCCGCGGAGGTAGTGGTTTCTCCTACGGAGCCGGAAGTCGTGTAATGTTACTTTGGAATGGTGTTCCTCTTTTATCGGGTGATGCAGGTGATACAAAATGGAATTCAATTCCCATGGAACAAGCTTCTCAAATTGAAATTATGAAAGGTGCTTCGTCCGTTTTATACGGTAGTGGAGCATTAAATGGAATTATTTCCTTGACGGAGCGCGAACCAACATCAAAAGGTGAAACACGCGTAAAAGTAATGTCGGGAATCTATGGAAATCCGAAACGAGAGACCTTAAAATGGTGGTCATCCAATCCGATGTTTTACCAGGTAGAAGCCTATTATGGAAAAATGCACAAAAAGTTTGGCTATACAATTTCTGCAACAGGATTCAAAAATCAAGGTTACCGTCAAGGAGAAACAGAAGATAGAGCGCGTGTTTCTGGTACCATGTTCTTTCGACCAGAAAAATACCGAAACATAAAAGCTGGGGTTGGTTACAATGTTCAATTTCAAAAAACAGGAAATTTTATCATTTGGCAAAGCGACACATTTGCATACACACCAAGTGGAGGTGCAGATACAAGTCTTTCGACCTCAACTTTGACCTACAACACAGGTTTGCGCTTGAGTATTGATCCGTACATAAAATACATAGATAAATACAATAATAAACACAATTTAAAAACGCGTTTATACCATATCAACAATGTTAACATGACTAATCCAGATCAAAGTTCTGGTTCAACATTGTCCTATGCCGATTATCAATTTCAACGAACGTATAAAAATAAGATTGTAATAACGGCCGGAGCAACAACAATGTACAATTTGGTGAATTCCAACCTCTTTGGAGATCATTTTTCAAGTAACTCTGCCCTCTATGGACAATACGAACATAAAATAGGTAAACTTGATTTAACGGGAGGAGTTCGTTTTGAATATTTTGAACAAGACAATCGTCGTGGAGATTCAGAGTTTTATTTGAATGCCGATTCAACAAAAAAATTGCCGGTTTACCCTATTTTCAGAGCAGGTGTTCACTACCAAATTGCCAAGTACACGCATTTAAGAGCCTCTTTTGGACAGGGTGTTCGTTATCCATCGGTTGCTGAAAGATACACGGTTACAAGTGTTGGCGCATTGAATATTTTTCCAAATTCAAAGTTAAAACCAGAAAAAGGATGGGCAGCTGAAATAGGTGTCAAACAAGGCGTAAAAATGGGTGAGTGGAAAGGATTAATCGATGTTGCTGGATTCATCAACGAATACAACAACATGATGGAATTTACCTTCGGATTGTATCCTCCACCAGGAATGGTTTTGTCGTTTGACCCATCTTCTCCAGGGTATATTAAAAATTGGTTGGGCTTCCAAGCGCAAAACGCAGAAAGAGCTCGCATTACGGGTTGCGAAGTTTCATTCAATAGTCAAGGAAAAATCGGACAAGTTGAATTGGTGACATTGGTAGGTTATACCTACATGAATCCAGTAAGTTTGAACAGTGATTCCTTGTACGTTTCAAATTTCTCTGACTCAGGAAGCACCATGTTGAAATACCGTTTTAAACATTTAGCAAAAGCTGATATTGAAGCAACTTGGAAACAGTTCAGTGCCGGATTCTCAGTTCGCTACAATAGTTTCATGCCGAACATTGATCGTACATTTGAAGATGGTGTTTTTGGAACACAAATTTTACCTGGTTTGAAAGAATACCGTCAAATTCACAATGGAGGTTCTATTGTTGTGGATGCGCGTATAGGATATTCGTTCAAAGAACACTATCGTGTTGGTTTTATGGTCAACAATGTATTGAATGCAGAATACTCTACTCGTCCTGGAGATATTCAAGCACCAAGAAATTTCTTGCTTCAAGTACAAATGAAATTTTAATAGCTTCAACAAGTTTTAAAATTGAGTAGCTTTGAACTAAAATTACAACAATGAAGGTTCTTGGTATTATTCCTGCTCGATATGCTTCTTCCCGTTTTCCCGGAAAACCACTAATTGATTTAAAGGGAAAAACCATGATTCAACGTGTCTATGAAGGCGCAAAAAAATCAACGCGCATAGCGGAAGTCATTGTTGCAACCGATGATCAACGAATTTACGATGAAGTAGTACGTTTTGGAGGAAAAGCAATGATGACAAACGAAAACCATCCAAGTGGAACAGATCGTTGTGCGGAAGTCGCTGCTAATTTCCCTGAAATGGATGTTGTAATTAACATTCAAGGTGATGAACCGTTGGTCGATTTTCGTCAATTAGATCAGTTAATTGATGCCTTTGAAAACCCCCAAACAGATATTGCAACACTGGGAAATTTATCCTTGACGCAAGAAGATGTAGATAATCCGAACCGCATCAAAGTGGTTGTAAATGCAAAAAATACAGCGCTCTATTTTAGTCGAAGTGCAATCCCAAATTCCTACCATTCGAAGGGAAATCCCTTGGAAAACTATCCGTATATGCGTCACATTGGGTTGTACGCTTATCGTTCATCGGTGCTACAAGAATTAACCAAATTGGAGCCAACTTCCTTGGAAAAAATCGAATCGTTGGAACAATTGCGTTGGTTGTATTACGGTTACACGATTCAAATGGTCGAAACAACCATCGAAACACCAAACATTGATGTACCGGATGATGTCGAAAAAGTTCTTGCATTTTTGTAACTCTTTCTTCACAATTTCGTAACTTGCAGAGGTTGACCTAATTTGTTAACTTTGAGGCATGGTAACAGTTGAACATCTTATTGGCGAATTATTATTACGACACAATTGCGTGATAATTCCTTCTTTCGGAGGTTTTGTTGCAAAACAAACGTCTGCGTCAATTGATTACCGAAATGGCTTAATTTCCCCACCGAAAAAATCACTGTTGTTTAATCGTCAGTTGATTAACAACGATGGTTTATTGATTGCCGAATTGGCTGTTCAAAATTCAATTCATTACAATGAAGCAACTGCTTCTGTGCGTGAAGTGGTTGAAAATTGGAATGAACAACTGCGAAAAGGTGAACGCATTACCATTGATAAAGTGGGATTTTTGTTTTTTGATCAAGAGAAAAACATTTGTTTCGAACAAGATCGTTTCTTCAATTTATTGCTAGAATCGTATGGTTTAGGGAAAGTTCATTTCTTGACTGAATCAGATGTTCAATTAGTCCAAAAAACAACGATTGAAAAAGCAATCATCGAAAGTGAAAAAACAGATGCGCAACCAGCAATTGTTTTCAATACAGAATCAGAAGCACAAAAAACAGTACATGCTGAACCAGTTGTAATTCAACATCCAGCCTTAAAGTCGAAAACAAAAGTTTGGCGTTATGTTGCTGCGGCTTGTTTCTTGCCAATTGCTTTTTATTCGTTTTGGTTACCTATGAAAACGAACGTTTTGAAATCGGGTGTAATTTCAGTGGATGATTTTAACCCCTTCCATAAAAGTCAACCAGCTTCAAGTGTGAATGCATTCAAAGTTGCAACGCATCAAACTATGACATTCAACTTGGATAATGCGATTTCTGTGGTGAATGAAACGTACAATCAACGTCCATACAACTTGGCAGGTGATTTAGATTTCTTAGCAAACGATTCGGCCTCAACTGAACTTCCTGAAATTGAAGCTTCAACTCCTCAAGTAACAAACTTCTCGCGTGAATACATCGTTGGCTGTTTTGGGAGTGAAGAGAATGCGAATAAATTGATTCAATCCATGAAACAAAAAGGAGTGAACGCGTATATTCTTGATTTCACAAATGGTCTTCACAGAATTAGTGCTGGTGGTGCAAATTCCGATGCTGAATTACAATCAGTGATTTCTGCTGTTCAAGCTATAGGACAACAAGGTTGGGTTCTTAAAAAATAAGCCTTTTCTCTTTCTTTAAGTTCATCGTCCATCTTGGCATCAATTTGGCTATTTTCGATTATCTTTACTTTTCTAAAATCAAAAACGATGAAACGAATATTTTTCTCTTTCCTATTCTTAGGAATGTCAACTGTGAGTTTAGCGCAATTTGGCTATTCTGAACCAGTAAAAAACGCTGAAGGAAGTGAATATCAATTTACGAAAGTAGCACATTTAGATGCAACACCTGTGCAATCGCAAGGAATGACAGGAACATGTTGGAGTTTCTCTGCACTTTCTTACTTTGAATCAGAATTAATCCGCAAAGGAAATAAAACACCTGATATTTTATCAGAAATGTTCATTGTACGTAAAGCGTATGAGAGTAAAGCAGAAAAATTTATCCGTATGGATGGAAAAATCAACTTCTCTGAAGGTGGTGCTTTTCATGATATTCCATTTGTAATTCGTAACTACGGAATTGTTCCTTTAGAAGTATATTCAGGATTAAATTATGGTTCTGAAACGCATGATCACAGTGAATTATTTGCAGTGTTAAACGGTGCAATGCAAGGTTTGCTTACAAACATGCAAAATTCACATGGTGCTCCATTAACAACTTCTTGGATGTCTGCAATGAACGGAATTTTAGATGCGTATTTAGGAAAAGACATCAAAGAATTCGAATTCAAAGGGAAAAAATATACGCCAGTTTCATACGCAAAAGCAATTGGCTTGAACATGGATGAATATGTTTCATTGACTTCTTTCACAAACCATACAATGTATCAAAAATGCATGTTGGCAATTCCTGACAATTGGGCATGGGGAGAAAGCTACAATGTTGGTTTACAAGATTTATTCGATGCTACAGAATATGCGTTGAAAAATGGTTATACCTTGGCGTGGGGAGCTGATGTTTCTGAAAAAGGATTCAGCTTTAAAAATGGTTTGGCAATCGTTCCTGCTGATCCATCAACGATTGAAGTGAAAGGAAAGGATAACAAAAATTTCTCTGACGCTGGAGCTGATAAAGCATCAAATGCCTTTGTAACCCCAATGAAAGAATTGGAAATTACACCTGAATTGCGCCAAAAGGGCTATGACCAAAAAACAACGACAGATGATCACGGAATGCACATTGTTGGTTTGTACAAAGACCAAAATGGTACACGTTATTTCTTGGTAAAAAATTCTTGGGGAACTGGAAATTATCCAAAAGGATATTTGTACGTTTCTGAGAACTATTTCAAATACAAAACAATCAATGTTTACGTTCACAAAGATGGTGTAATGCCAACCTTGAAAAAGAAACTAAATTTATAATTGATTGAATTTTAAGGGATAAACTAGTTTTTCTTGTTTTATTGTTGTAAATTTAAAGAAACAATAACGGCAAGAATGGAACGTTTAACCCCAGCAGAAGAACAAGTGATGTTGAAGTTATGGCAACTTCAAAAAGCGGCTGTAAAGGATATACAGGAATTGTATAAAAATCCGAAACCCGCCTATAATACAACATCCACAATTGTTAGGATACTTGAAAGGAAGAAATTCATCAAGCATCAATCTGTTGGAAGAGGATACATTTACGCGCCAAAAGTGACACGTGAAAAGTACCGAGAATTTTTAGTCAATCATCTCCTAGAAAATTACTTTGATGGTGATAAACAAGCTTTTGTAGCTAATATATAACGAAAAAAGTCGCTGAAAAGCGACTTTTTTTATGACCTTATTTGAATAAGTTGTTAATTTTTTAGCACAAGTGATGTTGCAAATGCACGTGCATCAGCGTCGCTCTTCACGAAGTCTTCATAAATCGGTTGTTGAATCACTGGAATATGCAACATTGTTGCTTCATTGATGTTTGCGATATCTAAGAAACCAATTTGGTCATTTAAAAAGGCTTCAACAGCAATTTCATTCGCAGCATTTAAAGCACAAGCAGCAGTTCCACCCATTTCCATTGCACGATAAGCCAAATCTAAATTCTTGAACACCGAACGATCTGGTTTTTCGAAAGTCAGTTGCGGATAATCCATAAAATTAAATCGTGGAAAGTCTGTTTTAAATCGCGCTGGAAACGTTAAGGCAAATTGTATAGGCAATTTCATATCTGGTAAACCCATTTGAGCTTTCATGCTTCCGTCCTCAAATTGAACCAAGGAATGCACAATTGATTGCGGATGCACAATGACATCAATTTCATCAGGTGTTAAATTGAACAACCATTTCGCTTCGATAACCTCCAAACCTTTGTTCATCAAACTCGCTGAATCAATCGTGATTTTTGCGCCCATCGTCCAATTCGGATGTTTCAAGGCTTGTTCTTTCTTCACATCCTTTAATTGCTCCAATGTCCAACCGCGGAACGGTCCGCCAGAAGCTGTTAAGTAGATTTTTTCAATTTTATTTTGGAATTCACCCACCAAACATTGGAAGATGGCGGAATGTTCAGAATCAACAGGGTAAATGTTGACTCCATTTTCTTTTGCCAAACGAGTAACTAATTCTCCTGCTACAACCAACGTTTCTTTGTTCGCTAAAGCAATCGTCTTTTTAGCTTCAATTGCGCGCAAGGTTGGTTTTAATCCTGCGTAACCAACTAAAGCGGTAAGAACAGTATGCACTTCATTCGATTCAACTACTTGACAAAGCGACTCGGAACCTGCATATACATGAACATCTTCATCGATCAAGGCAGATTTTACTTTGTCGTACAAGCTTTCTTCGGTAATTACAACCGTATTTGGCTTGTATTTCAAGGCTTGTTCTATCAGCAAGTCAGCATTTTTACCAGCCGTAATAACTTGTAAATCAAAATAATCAGGATAGGCTTCTATCACTTCTAACGCTTGTGTTCCAATAGATCCTGTAGATCCAAGTATTGCTATTCCTTTCTTTTGATTCATAGTTCAAAATTACGATTTTCTGCTGTTAACTTTAATTTTATCTGTAACCAATTCATCCTTTTTTCCTTATACTTTGCAACTAAATTATTAATATGAAAACACTCCTTACCACAATCCTTCTTGTATTTTACTCAACGCTAAGTGCTCAACTTTTCAATTTTTCGAATGTTCAATACACAATGAATAGAACTTTTTATTCAAATGGAAATCCAGAAAACGAATTTTATTATTCTCCTTTGAACGCAAATAAATCAGATATACTTGCAAGAGAACACGTGAAATCATTGAAATGTTCTGTTCTCGACAAAAAAGGCAAAGAAAATTACTCGTATGAATTAACATTCAATACAAAGGGAAAAATCCTTTCACGACAAACGGAAAAAGAGAAAACAAGCTACGAATACTTGAATGACACGTTGATTAAACGAATGGAAACAATCAAAAAGAATGAAGTTGTGATTGTAGAAAGAAACTACAATGCTGAAAACAAACTGACTTTCGTTCAACAACAAAAAAATGGTAAGATAAGTTATCAGGAATTGTATACGTATAATGGCGAAGGATTTATTGAAAGAAGTCAAATCATTGACTTTAAAAAGAAGAAAACGTACGAAATGCACTACCAATATTTTGAGCGAAATAAATTGAAATACCAGGAATTTTTGGTCAATGGTAAAGTGAAGAAAACATGGACTTACGAGTGCAAAGAAGAAGGTGTACGTTCAGATGATAAAAAAGCAGCACTTGAAAGTATGTGTCGTTACGAAGAGCAAAGCAACGATGGTTCATACAGAGTATTTTTTCGACAAATAAGGGATGGCAAGGACGTTTTGGTGAAAAATCATTTTACGAAGGATTCAATTATGTATTTAAGTGAAACATTTGAAAATGATTCTGTTTTGGTAAATAAAACGATGTTTGAAAAAAACCAAACGCATCACATTAATTACAACAAGCACCAGAAAGTCAGATACGAAACGATTCAAAAATTCAATGATCAAAAGCAAACGCTTGAAAACAGTTATTTGCCAAAAGGTAAATTACGTTCAAAAACGACCTTGAAGTATAATGATAATGGAACCATTTCGATTTATAGCAATTCAAATGGGAAAAAAATCTATTCAACAACAAATTACACCTACACCTTTTACTAACCAAACGACACGTTAATACCTAACTTACCTTGTGTGATTTCTGTAGGAATCATGCGGGGTAATTAGGTGTTGTGTCAAAGCTTCTTTATTTTTGCAAAAAATATGTCAAATGAAGTACCGCATTTTATCGAACGAAGAATTGAGTCACTTGGAAGAAGATTTCAAACATTTCTTAATCGTGAATGGCGTACATGCTGAGGAATGGGAAGCATTAAATAAAAAGGATGTTGATAAGGCGGTTCAATTAGTTGAAGTATTCAGCGATACCGTTTTGCAAAAAGTATATGAAAAAATAGAATACGTGGAATTTCGTTCGGTTGACACCTGTATGGTTTTTCATTTGTGCCAAGAGAAAATCGAATTGATTTCCATTCACCGAAAAGCAAGTAGTGAAGCAGATTTGTCAACAATCGAATCAATTCATGAAGCATTGAAAAACGATGCCGATCAATTGAACTTTTTTAAAACCGAAAAACCCTATTCCAAAAATCGAGAAGCCGAAATTCACGAAATGATTGAACAAGGATGTGTGCTATCGAGTAGTCAATTTTGGACGGCACTTTCATTGTCGATTGTACAGAATTAACAGAATTCATTTTGTCTTTATTTCGTTTCTTCAATTGTCACTTTTCTTGTTTTTAAGAATTGGATGGCAATTCGAGTAAAAACGAATCGTTGTTCCTCACTCATAAAAAAGTTCGAAGTGCGAGATTAAAAATCCAAATTAATAGTTTGTAAATCAATGGAAATGATTAAATTAGGTGAAAATTGACCTATGCAAAAACTATCGCTTATTGGGTTTTCATTGGGACTTGGCGCGTTATTGTTTGCCTTGTATCTCATGTTAGTGATTGTTCCTTCAGCTGAAATGGCCGAAAAAGACATGGAGCGTATTTCAGCTGAAAATCCAATTGGAAGTGGCGCTGCGTCGCTTTATGAAATTCCAGAATACCAAGTCGCTTTTGATGCGTATGAAAAACCAGTTGATCTGGGTACGATGTTATTGATTTTTTCAATTGTTCCATTTTTAATGTGTGTGTATCCTGCAATCAAAAAGAACTTACTTGGAATCTTAGGTCTAATTATGTCCGTCGCCTCTTTTTTCATTGCTGCAGCCTACGGAACGCATATGTTTTCCTGAAATCAAATGATGTAATAAGTTCATTCGTGTCGAATAGAACGAACATTCTACTCCGAATTATGTTATTTTTGTGTACCAAAAAAGAAAAGACATGAAAATTGCATTATCACTTATTTTTGCCGCAGGATTCGGAATTCTAGGTTTTTCTCAAATTCAAGGACCGCGTTTGAGTCCACAAGGAAAAGTTGAACAAAAAGTTGGTTTAACTGATTTGAAAGTGGAATATTATCGCCCTTCTAAAAGTGGTCGTGTTGTATTTGGTGATGTTGTTCCGTTCAACGAAACATGGAGAACAGGTGCAAATGAAAACACAAAATTCACAACTTCAGATGCAATCGTTTTTGGAACGGATACCTTGAAAGCTGGAACCTATGCTTTGTACACAAAACCTACTGAAAAGTCATGGGAAATTTACTTTTACAATGATTATTCGAACTGGGGTTTACCTGAAACGTGGGATGATTCAAAAGTGGTATTGAAACTTTCTGCAGCTGTTGTGATGTCATCAGATGTTGTTGAAACGTTCACTATTGGAGTTGACAACATCACGACGTCAACGGCGAATTTGATCTTCTCATGGGATAAAACACGTGTTTCAGTTCCGTTTTCAGTTCCAACAAAAGCGAAAATGCAAGCATCAATCGATAAAACATTGGCTGGACCAACAGCAAACGATTATTACGCAGCAGCTGATTACTATTTCAATGCAAAATTAGACATGAAACAAGCTTTGGCTTGGATAGATAAATATGTTGCGATGAAAGGTGCAGATACGCCATTTTATGTCTACCGCAAAAAAGCATTGATCCAAGCTGAATTAAAAGATTTTAAAGGAGCGATTGAAACGGCAAAAATTTCATCTGCAAGCGCAGAGAAAGCTGGGAATAAGGATTACGTTGAAATGAACAAAAAATCGATCGAAGAGTGGTCGAAGAAAAATTAATCTGAAATGACAGCATTGCAGGCAGCTCTTGCCAATCGATTCGGTGAACACCGGGTTTCTGAAATTCCAACCTTAGAAGGCGAAATGCCTTTGCTTGCCTTGGATTTAGAATTGAATACACCGGTTACTGTCATCATGACAAATGGCTTGAGTGATTACAAAATGCCGGTACCTGAAAAAGTAGCTGGACGTGAGTTCAACGAGATTTATTTTTGTTTACCAAGTTATTGGGAATGGGAAGATTTGGAGAATCCGCGTATGAATTGGATCTTTCCATGGATTCAGCGACTTGCAAAATACGTTGTTGACAAACAAACCTGGTTTGGCGCTGGACACACGCTGCCTTGTGGGAAGGAAATGAAAGAGCTTTCAGAAACGATGCGTCAAAACCACTTTTTATTGTCTGATCCTTTGCTTTTGGAACAGCAATTAGAACCAATCCACTTGGATGGAAAAACGGTTTACATGTTGGCCATTATTCCAATTTTCCCAGATGAAATGGATTACAAACAGGGAAAAGGAACTTTCAAATTCTTACAAAAATTAGCCAATCAAGGAGTCACTGAAAAGCTCGATGATTATAGAAGTACTGTACTGAAAAGTAAATGGCGATTGAGAAGATAAGCTGTGGGCTTCGAGAGCCTCAGCCCACGATACACCATTGTCTTCGAGTGCCCCAGTAAGAGTTGCCTTCGTGAACCTCAGTCAACGATAAATTCGTGACTGAATCAATAAATAGTTTATAAACAATTGTTTATAAGGCGATTGCATTTGAATATAATATTTTTAGAAAAAATGGTGGCTGAGGCTCTCGAAGCCCCATTTTTTTCTTATCTTCAATACAACTTTTACAATTAATTATCTATGAAAGGTTGGACTTACATTTTAGAATGTGGCGATGGCAGTTATTATACTGGGAGCACGATTGATTTACCCAGACGCTTTACTGAACACAAAAACGGGGAAGGTGCAAACCACACAAAAAAACATCCACCAATTAAATTGGTTTATATTGAGGAATATCCAAGAATCGATTATGCATTTAACCGAGAAAAACAAATCCAAGGTTGGAGCAGAAAGAAAAAAGAAGCATTGATTTCAGGAAAACTTGAGCAACTCCCAGAGTTCGCAAAAGCCTATCGCGATTTGAAAGATATAAAGTAGTGGGCAACGAGGGCTCAGTAAGTGTTGCCTTCGAGAACCTCATTAAGTGTTGCCTTCGAGAACCTCAGTCAACGTTAAATATGCGGTCAGTGTTTCAGTGGGGTGTTGCCTTCGAGAACCTCAGTCAACTGTAAAATTCGTGGCTGATAAGAAATATAAACGTAGGCTGAGGTGATATATTGAACTTGTTGAAATGCTCTCGAAGCCCACGTTTATTTCCCCTCCAAAATTCGATTATATTTCTCCAATAAGTCCAGGTATTTATTCTTCCAGTATTCCACTGAGTTTTCATCCACCTGATAAGTGAATTGTGCACTATCTTGAGCGTTCACTTTAAAGCGCTTTAGTTCGAGTATTTCATTGCTGAAATCATAAAAAATAACCTTACCAATTTCCAGAATCACATCAATGGATAAATTTCTGTTTTGAAAGGCATCGTAGACCCATCTGCGACTCTTACCAAGTCGCGCAGCCAGCTTCGTAATAGAATAACCACTCTCACGCACTGCTTTTTCTACGATTTCACCTTTGTGTTGCATGTCACAAAAATGTAAAGGTATTTGCGCAATAAAATGCGCATAAAAGAAACATAAATGTAAAAAAGATGTTATTTTTGAGCTTAAATCCCAGTAACCATACAGTTAACCATTAAAATCTTCACTCATTGAATTCATTCTTAACTTTAAGACGTGTTGTAGGAGTTTTATTTGTGCTTACATGTCTTATTTCTAGGAGTCAGCAAATATTAGAATGCTCGGATAATCCGTTACTCTTTTTTGATCCGATTAACAAAGAATTTTCGTGTATCGATGACAGCACTTTAGTTCATTTTTATAGTTTCAAAAGTAAAACGTGGCACAAAAAGAACCTAAAATTTTATTCTTCAGATTCTATTTCAAAATTTAAAAGAGAGTTTATTCCAATAACAACCTCAAAAGAGGTGTTTTTTGTTCATTGTTCGGGAGGTGAAGTTTACCACTATAAAAATGGGATAATCCGTCGAATTGATAGGTCATTTAAGCATAGAAATAAATATGGATCTGCACTTTTTTCTTTAGAGAATCAAATTTTTCAATTTGCCGGTTATGGTCTTTTTCGAACCAATAACACATTGTTGAAGTTTAATTATTTAACGAAGGAATGGATTGAAATTGGCAATAAAGGTGAAATGCCTGAACCACGTTGCGACTTTCCATTTTACATCCAAAAAAAGAAATTATACATACTTGGTGGTTTTTACATTGAAGGAGAGAAAACAAAAAAGATGAAAGATGCTTGGTTTTTTGATTTTTTAACTCAGAAATGGAAGTATTGTGGTGAAATAAATCCTTTTTTAGTATCTAATTTATTAAAAGGACGAGGTACCCTTTCTCAGATACATGAATACAGTCCAATTGGAAATTACTATTTCAGTTTTAATTTTGAGACGAATACTTTCTCAGCCTTTCAAAACATATTTGATAATCAAAATGCCCGCACAATTGTTGAGCCTACAGGGAAATTAGCTTTGGTTTGGCTTGCCTCTTCTGGAAATCAAAAATTCACATTACAGGTTCTACCCGTCAATCAACTTTTACGAAATAAGGTATATTCAGGACCGATTTTTGTCGATAAAGTTCAATCATCTCCTAGGTTATACTGGTTGGTTGGGGTTGGATGTTTTATTCTAGTGGTTGTTTTGATTTTCTTTTTGAACAAGAAATTTAATAAAAACTTGAATTTAAATGTCCCAACTGAAATGCTTACAGAAAAAGAAAGGCAGATTTTGGAACTATTCTTAGCAAACCAAGACCGTCGTTTGGAATTGACCCGATTAAATGCATTTGTAGACGAAGATGGAATTTCTATTGATACACTTAAGAAGCGAAGAGAAGTTCTATTAAAAGAGTTGCGTCAAAAGTTAACTTTAGTTTCAGGCTTAAGTGCCGATGAAATTTTTATCATGCACCAACACCCATTGGATAGGCGGCTGAAAATCATAGAATTGAATCCGAAATTCCAAGTAGGAGAATAGGATAAAAAATTAGCGAAATAAGGGAAATAGCTTTGTTTCGTTCGTTTTTCAAGGAGTTTCTAATCGAAGAGGGCTAGTTTTGAATGTATCAAACAAAAACTTAATGAAAGTTTACTTTTTTTCTTTTTTTTCTTTATTAACTTTTGTTGGCTTGTCACAAGTTGATATTCAAAATTCTGTTTTTTCCAGTGCAGGTAATTCATTTACTTCTTCTAATTTTTCTATAGACAATACAATAGGTGAAACAGTTACTCAATATGTAGTTGCATCTAATAATGTTCTTTCTCAGGGATTTAATCAGCCAATCAGAAAAAAAGCATTTCTCGACGCCGAGCCAATTGAAAATCTGTTTGTTGAACAACTGAATAATCTAGAAATCAATGTTTATCCTAATCCGTTTAACTCTTCAATATACATTGTTCACAGCTATCATAGTAATTTGAATGCTCAAATTACAGATGTCTCAGGGCGAGTAATTTACGAAATTATTATTAGTGATTCATCGACTATTTTATCATTGGAGCAATTATCTTTTGGTATGTATCACTTAATACTCAGTGACGGTAAAACCTTTAACAAAAGAATCAATATCATAAAATCAATCTAATGAAATATCTATCGCTTCTTACCTTTATTCTCAGTGTTACTTTTCTTTTAGGTCAAGCTCCACAAGGAATAAACTATCAAGCCGTTGTGCGCAACGCAAATGGAACAACAGTAAACAACACTGCTGTTGGAATACAATTAAGAATATTACAAGGATCAACAACTGGTATTGCATTGTATGTTGAAAAATTCACTCCTACTACAACAAATATTGGGCTCGTAAATTTTGTTATTGGACAAGGTACAGTCATTGCTGGGGCTTTTAATACAATTGATTGGGGAAATGGGCCATATTTTATTGAAACAGGAGTAGATATTAGTGGCGGAACGAATTACACAGTTATAGGTACACAACAATTCATGAGTGTTCCATATGCATTATATGCTGAGAATTCAGGAACACCTGGTCCCCAAGGATCAACTGGTCCACAAGGACCGGCGGGAACAAATGGAAATAATGGCTTGAGCGCTTATGAAGTTTGGTTATCATTAGGAAATGTTGGTTCTGAATCAGATTTTATTGCTTCGTTGACAGGCCCAACAGGTGCAACGGGAGCTACAGGTCCCCAAGGGCCAATTGGATTAACTGGTCCAACAGGTGCAACGGGTGCTACCGGTCCTCAAGGTCCAATTGGGTTAACTGGCCCAACAGGAGCAACGGGAGCTACCGGTCCTCAAGGGCCAATTGGGTTAACTGGTCCAACAGGAGCAACGGGAGCTACAGGTCCTCAAGGACCAATTGGATTAACTGGTCCAACCGGAGCCACTGGCGCACAAGGAGTTGCTGGTACAAATGGAACCAACGGCTTAAACGCATTGATAAAAACCACCACAGAAGCGGCAGGTGCAAATTGTGCGAATGGTGGAACAAAGATTGAAACTGGCTTGGATGTAAATTCGAATGGGGTCTTGGATAATGGTGAAATAATTTCATCACAGACCAAGTTTGTGTGCAATGGGAATTCAAATAATATTTCTGGAAGCAATTCAAACACGTTGATATACACTACAATAGGATTTTAATTTAAATTATAAAACATGAAAAACATCTTTTTATTCTTATTTCTTTCTTTTGCATTTAAACTAAATGCTCAGGGTAATTTACAATTTAACCAGGTTATAACTTTAAATGGTACACCCAGTCCGTGCACATTGGTAAATATTGATACCGTTCCAATTGGTAAGATATGGAAAATCGAATCTTGGACAAATAGCAATGAAGTGAGCATATATTTTAACAATTCACAATACAATAATCATTATTTGGCTGTTTGGGGAAATAATAATGGAACTCAAATGCAATTGTCAACCAATTTCAATCCAATTTGGTTAAAGGCTGGGGATATCATTTCTGTTATGATTTCAAATCAATTTTGTCAAGCAAGGCCATATTTTTTCAGTATTCTAGAATTCAACGTTGTACCTTAAGAACCATAATGAACTTGATCAACAAAGAGTTTCTTAAATTATTGAAGAACCCAAAAGTAAAATTCACAATTATCCTCGGCTCTGGTTTTCATCGCAATGTAATAGGCGGAGATTCAATTCTCAGCTCTTGGAATAAATTACTGAAGGAACTAAACCCTTCAACCGAATTAACAGGTCAATTCCACCTCGATTTTGAGAAGATCATACAATCGAAAAAAATTACGTGTGAGGACTCTCATAAAACTGAGGAGCGATTAATTGAGTGTGTTCTAAAACTTATTAGAGAAGCACAGGATAAAGTATTGGATGAATATACAAATTGCTATCCACTCGGAATCTTCAATCCTGCTAAGGTTTCGGATGTTATTTCCTTGAATTTTGACAAGGTACCTGAGTTATTGCTTGACAAGAAAGCAGGCGTTCAGGTTGGCAAATTTGTCAATAACTCCAGTTTTTCTTTACCGAAAGAAGCAAATAAAAAAGTCTCTAAATCATCTTGCGTCTATCTTTCTACACGACATAAAGAAATTCATTTCGATGGTCGTGGATCAATACGTTATTGGCATCCGCACGGTTATGTTGACGATGGAAAAAGTATTGTATTAGGATTACATCGATATGCCTACATGGTTAAAAACTCATTACGTATTAGAAACCACTACATAAGAGCGAAAAAGAACAACGAAAAGGACAATACTTGGTATTTACAATTAATAAATAACCCTGTAATTATAATCGGTGCAGGTATGTCACCCAACGAATGGGATATGTGGTATACATTAACCTCACGTGAGCGAGCCAATGGTGAGACACTCCCTATCTTCCAAATGCGCGAATGTGAATGCAAACATGATGCTCAGCATGAATGGTTTCAACCACTATTTAAAGGCTTGACGTTCGATGAACAATGGAATAAATTAGAAGAACTTTTTAAACATAAATAACATGAAAAAACCGCTATTAATTTTATTCTTTGCAATGATTTCTTTGCAAGTCATTTCGCAAATTCAACTTGACAGTATAATTGTCTGTGGTCAATCATCTTATACCATAAATTTGCAAAATCCCACCTCAATGAATGTTTGGACAAAGGAAGGGGAAGGTGAAACGGTAGTAGCTCAATCGATGGTCGTCAATTCATCAGGTTGGTACCATGTTTATTCGCTAAATCCTGGAACAGGAAATGATATTTCAGTGTGCAATACATTTGATGTATCGAATGGATACACTTCAGTGCTGAATGTTCCAACAGGGTATTTAATTTCTGGAATTCAAAATGCGTTTTGGGGAACTCCTAATACCAACTGTACCAATCCATCTCCTAGCTCATGTAATATCGATGTGACGTCAATTGTGTTGAGAAGTCTAATAGGAAAGACTAGTTTCGTTTATCAATCTGGACAATTTCCTGACCCTTGTATAGGAACTCAAAAATTACTTTTCCTTAAATTAATTTGTACCCCTTATCAACATGATTCAGTTTTTGTTAGCTTAATTCCGTCACTAAATATTCAAATTCCCGATACATTAACTTGTAACGACAATTCTTTTCAAATCACACTTCCTCCTTTAAATTGTGATACTTTGTATCAGGTAGTTGATAGCCTTAATTTACCAATCAATAATACCACGATTTCCTCTGTTTCATTAGATAAAGGCCAGCTGTATCGGTTAAAAGTAAAGAATGCTGTTTCATATGGAGGAGGGGCCGGAAACCAAGCTGACGGAGCATATTCTAATTATCCATTAGTACCTATTGAAAATATTCAATGGCGTTTCAATGGAAACCAATTCGGAAGTTTAACGGAATTTCGACCTGAACCGGACGGATATAATCCCAATCATGTATATAATTTCTATATCATCGGTGATGGCAATCCGCAGGATTTTGGGGCTTATGATTGTTGTTTAGGTGATAATTCAGGTAGTTATACATTTATTATAGAAAAAGTAATTATCAACCCATACTGCGGAACATACTATCAATGGAGTAATGGACAAATTGGCGATGTTGGCAATGTAATCCCATCAGATAATTATAATGTATTGTATTTGAGTAATGGGAATACGTCTTGTGCTATCGATACGTTCAATGTTTCAAATGGCTCTTCCTCCTCAACCCTCACAGAGACGGCACTGGATTCTTACACCCTAAACGGTCAGACCTATACGCAATCAGGAACCTACACACAAGTTATTCCAAATCCTGCAGGTTGTGATAGTACAATTACATTGAATTTGTCACTAGACTTTACGGGTATTTCAGAATTAAACAAAGACTTTAGCATCGCACCAAATCCGGCCACAAATCAACTCACGATTTCCACAAATAACTTATCGAACGAGAGGTATACGCTTTTCGACCCACAAGGCAGAAAAGTGCTTGAAGGATCCTTAACCGGAACAACAACCCAGTTGGATTTATCGAAACTCGCTAGAGGTAATTACTTGTTTCAAATCGGAGAATGCCAAACACCATTGAAATTGATTAAAGAATAATATAAACAACCATGAAAAATCAACTACTTCACTTATTTATTGGAACAAGTATTTGTTCCTTATTCATTGCTCCTTGTTCCTCCTTCGCTCAAGTACCAAACTACGTCCCAACCAACGGTCTTGTAGGCTATTGGCCTTTCAATGGCAATGCAAACGATGAAAGTGGGAATAATAATGGAACAGTGAATGGTGCTACGTTGACGACGGATCGTTTTGGTTTGGCGAATAAGGCGTATAGTTTTGATGGGGTGAATGATTTTATTGAATTGAATTCAATCACGATATTGGGAAATTCAAATCGAACAGTTTCTTTTTATTGTCAAATCCCCACAATCCCTTTACCAAATGATTTTTCTGCCATTGCCTTTGGAGGTAATTCCGCTTCTTGCGCACAAGCTGGTGGAGATTTTGAATTAGGTTTTTTTAATTATAATGGATTATCGGCACGAGCAGATGGAACTTGCACAGCAACATATAGTAATACGAACATAGATGTAAATTGGCACAATGTTGTTTTTACTTATGAAAATTTAGATGGATTAAATTTTGATGCCATTAAAATTTATATAGATGGTGCTTTCGTTATTTCGTCCTCTTACAACGGTTCTACAAATGTGAATACATTATCATTATCAAATCTCGTGTTTGGAAAATCGAATAAGGCGGTTCGTTTTTATCAAGGAAAACTAGACGACATCGGAATCTGGAACCGTGCATTAACGCAATGCGAAATTCAAGATTTATACCATGCACAATTGAATTCTGCGGCAGGAATAAGTGCTGGGCCAGACCAAACGGTTTGTGAAGGTGAGTTTATTACACTTAACGGTTCCGGTGGAACAAATTATGTATGGAACAACTCGGTTGTGGATGGCGTGCCTTTCATGCCAACAGTTTCAATGGATTATCCAGTTTTAGGCCAAGATGCAAACGGTTGTATTGGAACGGATACCATGCATGTTGAGTTAATACCGACTTCCTCCTCAAGCCTCACAGAAACGGCACTAGATTCTTACACCCTAAACGGTCAAACGTATACGCAATCAGGAACGTATACACAAGTAATTCCAAATGCTTCGGGTTGTGACAGTACAATTACATTGAATTTGTCACTAGACTTTACGGGTATTTCAGAATTAAACAAAGACTTTAGCATCGCACCAAATCCGGCCACAAATCAACTCATTATTTCAACAAGTACCTTATCGAATGAGAAGTACATACTTTTCGACCCTCAAGGCAGAAAGGTGCTTGAAGAATCCATAACCGGAACAACAACCCAGTTGGATTTATCTAAAATCGCTAGAGGTAATTACTTATTGCAAATTGGTGAGAAGCATACGCCTTTAAAGTTGGTGAAGGAATAGCAAATTGTGGCTTCGAGAGCCTCAGCCACCAATTTTTCCGTTGACTGAGGCTCTCGAAGGCAACACTTTCTGTGGTGGTTTATTGAACCGTTGACTGAGGTCCTCGAAGGCAACGGTTCAATGCTCTCGAATGGAAGCTGAGGTGTTATATTGAGCATGTCGAAATTCTCTCGAAGCTTAATTCGACACCACTACCCTAACACGATCAAATGGTTGCTCAATGTGATCCTTGTTGTACAAGGTGAAAAACAATTGATGGCTCTTCAATAATTTCGATTGTCTCAATCCAACACATTCAATCGTGTAAACAATTTTGTTTGTCGCACTTGCTTTGAATTTATCTACAAAAGTTGGTCGTATAGCTTTGAATAGTATGACTCGACGATCCAACCAACTGATTTGTTTTGAACTGACCACCAGATCCGCCAAAGAATTTAAATCATCTGGGGTTTCACAATAAAGTTCTGCTTGAACTTGTATGCGCAGTGAATTGTCTGTCTTGGGTGAAAATGAGCAGGAGCCCAATGCGATACATCTATCCCTGGAAAGTGTTGTGTCGACCTCAATTTCGAAACGCGATTTCTCTTTCCATTTTTTCGTGTAAAACCAATGCGCATGTTCCCTTGGTGGGACAAGGTGATTTTGACGGATGGTATATTGACTAAACAACTGATACAACTCCAATTGTTTCTTCAATTTGTTTTTTAAAAAGACATCCGGTGATTCCTTGATTTCAAAATTTTCATTGACTGAAAAAAGAGTGTTTTCCAGGTAGGCAAAACCATTGTAAAACAACTCACTTGTTTTTAATTTATTCGTTGTAAAAACCAAGGATCGCTTTGTATTAAAAGCAGAATCAATGACCAATTCTTTCCCAACGAAAGGAACAGATGGGGGAAGTTTCTTGTTGTAACGAACACGCAAATAATTATAAATTGTTGGTGTAATGTCCAAATGTGAAACTACCGAATGAGAGATTTTTCCTTCTTTCAATAAAGGTGAATAAATGATAATTGGGACGTTGTACTTTGTTAATTTATTCGGTGTGTACAATTCTGAACCATGATCGCCGGTGATGATGAAAATCGTATTTTCAAAATCTTTTCGCTGTTTCCATGCATTAATATAAGCACGTAATGCGGCATCTGTGTAAGCAAATGACCCAAATTTTTCAGCATTTTCCGCAATATTTAATCGTAATTCACGGTCTTTGATTCGTTTTGCTTTGCGTTTTACTATTTTTGTATACATCCTTTTATTAGGATAAACGAAGGGATCATGTGTTGAAATTGTCAGGAAAACATCGAATAAAGGTTCTTCATTTTCTTCTGGTAAATCAACAAACGATTGCTTGAATAAATCTTCATCTGGGAATCCCCATGGACTTCCCACTGCTTCATTGTGAGCGATTGCTTCTTCCGACCAGTCATCAACCAAGTAATCTGCTTTTTGGTAATTCATGAATCCACGCATGTTTAAATATTCCAAATAAACACCACAGAAAAAACGGGTTTGATAGGTCTTATTCAACAAGCGCATCAAGGACCAATGATTCGGAAATTCGATTTGCTGGAAGACATTTCCATCCATCACATTTGGAACGGAAGACAAGGTTGCGGGTAACACATTGTGCGTGCGTTGCGAAGTCGAAAAGGTGTTGGGAAAGTACAATGATTTTCCAGCCAACTCATCCAAAAAAGGCATAATGTGTCCAGTTTTATACGCGCGCTCACCACATAAATCAGATGACAAACTTTCGACAATAATGAAAACAACATTCGGCGCCTTACCATCGGAAGTTGGATTAAAATAAGGATCTAAAACGCTTTTTGCGGGTAATTTATGCCACAAGGGAAACAAAGGATTCTCCGTCGAATTGGAATAAAACGAAACATCCAATTGCTTGAAATCACGCGGAAAGATGGTTTTGATATCCGATTCAGGTGTTAATCCGTAGCGAATGCTTTGATCGACAAATAAAATCAACCGATTGTTCGCGAGTCCTTCCTTTGCCAAATCATTTTCGAACCTGAAATGGGCAAATGGCAAGGTAAAAAAGGCGAGCAAGCTTGAGTAAAAAAGAGCGGTATTTACCTTACTTTCTGACTTAATTCGTTTATTCAACCAGTAAGACAAAAAGAAATAAAACCCAAAAATCCCAAGCAAGCTGAGCACCATAGCCACAGACAAGCGTTCTTTCAAACCAATGATCATTATCAACTCTTCAAACGAAAAGAAGAAAAACGATTCATCCAAAGGTTGAAACATGGTCATGTAGTATTGATCCAAGGCAATGCACGAAAACAAAACAACGGATCCAATCAGTGGAGCTAACAAGTGCTTTGGCCATTTGTTCCAAAAACTGAATAGCGCATTTAACGAGGCAGTGATTAGCCAAACAGCAAGGACCAACCAAGCGTCAAAAATCAAACCGAACCAATTCACATGCAAAGAAGTATCTCGTGCAATGGAACTGTTCTGCAAAGAAAAAAACAGGTAAATGCGCAACAACCATAGCAAGAGTAAAAGCGGTAAAAACCAACGTTGACCTTGTCTAAAATGCTGTTGAATACGCTTCAAAATACGTGCCTCGAACGGGTTATATCAGCCCTTTTTCAATCAATAATTTTCCGATTTGAACGGCATTTGTCGCAGCTCCTTTTCTCAAGTTATCAGCAACTATCCACAAGTTTAAGGTATTTGCTTGTGATTCATCACGGCGAATGCGTCCAACAAATACATCGTCTTTTCCTTCAGCATATTTCGGCATTGGATACGAATAAGTCGTTGGATCATCTTTCAAAGTAATTCCGCTTTGTTCGTGCAACAATTTGCGAACCTCCGCTAAATCAAAATCGTTTTCAAATTCGATATTCACCGCTTCTGAGTGACCTCCAACAACAGGAACACGCACAGCCGTTGCTGTAACATTAATGCTCGGATCTAATATTTTCTTTGTTTCATTCGTCAACTTCATTTCTTCTTTCGTGTAACCGTTATCGGTGAAAGAATCACATTGAGGAATACAATTTTTATCAATCGGGTAATTGTAAGCCATGTCGCCATTGATGCCATTTCGCTCATTTTCCATTTGCTGAACAGCTTTTACACCAGTTCCAGTAATGGATTGATAGGTAGAAACAACAACGCGTTTCACTTTAAATGCTTTGTGCAAAGGAGCCAAGGTTAGAACCAATTGAATGGTACTACAATTTGGATTCGCAATGATTTTATCTGTTGCAGTTAATTCATTTCCATTGATTTCTGGAACGATTAATTTCTTTGTTGGATCCATTCTCCAAGCGGAAGAATTGTCGATGACAGTTGTACCTACTTCAGCAAACTTTGGAGCCCATTCCAATGAAGTTTCTCCACCTGCTGAAAAGATGGCTACATCAGGTCGCATGTTAACAGCTGTTTCCAAACCAACAACCTTGAACTTTAAACCTCCAAAATCGATTTCAGAACCAACCGATTTTTCAGAAGCAACAGGAATTAATTCTGTAATTGGAAAATTCTGTTCACGCAAAACTTGCAACATCACGTTTCCAACCATTCCCGTAGCACCAACAACCGCAACTTTCATATGTCTTTAATTTGTTTTTATTTGTCATATGGAATACGCCTCAAATACTTTATTGCCTTTTCAGCAAATCATATACAAGGCTATTTCATAATTATTTAATTTAAACTTCTGCCAAAATTAGTATATTTAGCAGCATAGAAAAGAATCGGATGAAATACTTTTTGACCTTTGTTATTTTCTTAACTGCTCTCGGACTACAAGCGCAATTAAATGACAACTTTACAGATGGAAATTTTTCGGTAAATCCAGCGTGGATTGGCGATGACTCTGTTTATACGGTAGTTGATGTTGCTGGCGATATGCACTTGCGTTCCAATAAATTGCAAACGAATTCAAGCTTTTATTTAGCAACGCCTAGCGCACAAGCTTCAAATGCGCAATGGGAATTGTATACAAATTTAACGTTCAATACCTCAAGCGCCAATTATGTTGACATTTACTTAATGTCCGATCAATCCAATTTGTTAAGTGGAACATTGAATGGCTATTTCGTTCGAATTGGTGGTACAACAGACGAAATTTCACTATACAGAAAAGTGGCGGGAACGGCTGTAAAAATTATTGATGGAACAGACGGCGTAACAAACATCAGTAACAACATCCTGAAAATTAAAGTCATTCGAACAAGTGCAAACGATTGGACCTTATCGAGAGATATTACGGGAACGGGAGTGAGTTATTTTACAGAAGGAACCATCAACGATGCAACAATTGCAACATGTAGTTTCTTTGGAATTTCAATTACACAATCAACCGCTTCGTTTTTTCAGAAACACTTTTTTGATGACATCTATGTTGGACCAATTATTTTGGATGTAACACCACCCGTTTTACTTTCAGCAACTGCAATCAATGCCACTCAGGTGGATGTGCTTTTTGATGAAAATGTAGATCAAACAAGTGCTGAAACTGTAGCAAATTATGACATTCAACCTTTTGTAACAATTGCTTCAGCGCAACGTGATGCGACGAATTTAAGTTTGGTTCATTTGACCTTGACAGCTCCTTTAACGAATGGTAGTTCCTATCAACTATTTGCACAAAACATTGAAGATGTTGCCTTGAATGCGGCTGGAATTCAATCGACGAATTTTAGTTATTTAGTAGCTGAAACACCGGTAAAAGGTGATGTAATTCTCAATGAATTTGTCTGTGATGAATCACCTGCTGTTGGCCTTCCTGCTGTCGAATACGTTGAAATTTACAATAAATCAACCAAATACTTTAACATCCAAGATTGGAAATTGGGTGATGCTTCAGCTGATGGAACAATTCAAAGCGCTTGGTTGTATCCTGGAGAACATAAGATTTTGTGCTCAACCGCCAATGTGGATACCTTTACGATGACAACAGCTGTTGCAGTAACGAGTTTTCCAAGTTTGAATAACGCTGGAGATGACATTGTTCTAAAAACAAATTCAGGACTTGAATTGGACCGCATTTCCTACACAGATGCTTGGTACCAAGATCCAACAAAAGCGGATGGAGGTTATTCAATAGAATTAATCAATCCTAACGATCCATGTTCGGCAGCAGACAATTGGAAAGCAAGTAATGATGCGTTAGGTGGAACTCCTGGGGCACAAAATTCCGTCTATGATATCACGGCAGATACACAAAATCCATTTATCACCGAGTTAATTGCACTTTCACCAAATCTTGTTACCATCAACTTTTCAGAAGGAATGGATTCTACCTTATTGGCAAATGCACTTGTTTCTGTGAATCCTTCGTTGACACTTTCAAACACCTACATTTTAGACCCATTCCCAATAACCGTTACGTTTGAATTCAATGAAAACTTAGTGGGAAGTCAAACCTATGCAATCCTGTTGCAAAATGTGGGAGATTGTTGGTTAAACACAACTGATTTGAATGGAACATTTGTGTTACCAGAAAATCCTGTGAAAGGCGATATCGTAATCAACGAAATCTTGTTCGATCCTTTTACTGGAGGATATGATTGGATTGAATTACTGAATACATCGAACAAAACGATCGATTTAAAAGATTGGCAATTCGCAAATTTTGACAACGATACAATTGACAACAACAAGGTAATTTCGAATCACTACATTTTATCGCCAGGAGAATATGTTGTGCTAGGTAAAGATTCGAACTTTGTCAAAATGAACTATCCAGCAACCATACCAGGAACATTTTACCAAATGGACTTACCAAGTATGAATGTGGATTCAAGCACTGTTTTCTTGATTTGGAATTTTCAAGTAATGGACAAAGTTTCTTACACAAGCGATTGGCATTTTTCCCTGTTGGATGTGACAGATGGTGTTTCCTTGGAGCGCATTGATCCAGCTGGAGTTTCAGACAATGCATCAAATTGGCATTCAGCCGCAGAAGCAATTGGCTTTGCAACACCAGGAGGCAAGAACTCGCAATATTATCCTGCTGTTTCGAATGGTAATTTCTCCTTCACTAGCGAAACTGTTTCACCCGATAACGATGGATTCGAAGATGTCTTGCTGATCAGTTATGAAATGAATGAGCCTGGATTGTTGGGTAAATTCACCATTTACGATGATCGTGGGAGGTTGATAAAATCACTTTTTTCGAATGAATTATTGGCGACAAGTGGAACTTTTTCATGGGATGGCGTTACAGATAAAGATGTAAAAGCCAGCATCGGAACCTATGTAGCGGTTTTTCAAGCATTTTCGTTGGATGGAGAAACCCAGTTTTCAAAAACAAAAGCATTCGTCGTTGCTGGAAAGCTCTAAGCAAAATTTAGTATGAGAACAGTAGTAATTGTCATTTTCATTTTGACCAATTCGTTTGTGGCTTTCAATCAACAGTATTCAGCGGCAATTGGAATAAAAGGCGGTCGCCATTACAATGGTGGAGCTTCCTTGAGTGTGAAACATTTTGTGAAAAGCAATGGCGCTTTCGAATGGAATGTTGGTGGCGGTAAAAATGATTTTTGGCTTGAAGGACTTTTTGAAATGAATTATCCTTTATCACGCGGAATTGAATGGTATTGGGGTGTTGGAGCAGATATTGGAACATGGAGAAATGGTTTTCAATTTTACAGCAAGCCGAATCAATCCTATTATTCTGGAAGATGGGCGGGTGCTGATGCTGTCATCGGTTGGGAATATACCTTTAAACAAGCACCAATTAATTTTGCAATGGACATCGGACCAACATTTAGAGTCTTTCCCTATTTCGGAGCAACTATTTGTGGTGGTATGGCCTTGCGCTATGCGCTGTAAATCTTTTCTATTTCTTTCAGATTCATGGGTTGATTTGTTGTAAATTTGCAGAAAGATAATTGAATGTTGCAACCAGGTTCAAAAGGATGGATCAATAAATACTTCGATTTGGTTGAAAAAAACCAGTTCGATTTGATGTGCGATTTACCTGACGAGGTAGATAAACATTCATTTATTCATGCTGCCTTGGGTCGCACAGGAATCATTTTTGGATTCCCTTCCCGCTTGCAATTTGCCAAAGAACTCGACGATTCAAAATGGACGTCAGAAGAAAAACTGAAATTGCTCTTGTTTGAATGCCATCTTTTCGTTTACAAAGTGAATTTAAACAACCCTGAAGAAGAAATCGACAAGAATGACTTCATCAATACCTTGGTTGATTTTTACGGGAAATACAATGCGTCTTCCATTTCTAAAATATTCACCTTTTTCTTAAAGGAAACGAAGGATGAGAAACTGGAAACGATCCTAGCGAAACGTGTCGATATCAAATCCAATTTTTTGGAAAATCGTTTCTGGGTGAATTATTTGAACAACGTGTTCATCTACTTGGATGTTATTTTGTTCAATGAGTTTATGGAACACCGCAAGAAAAGTACCTTTTACAATTACGATGAATTGGCCTTGAATGCACTAAACGCAATTACCTTGGCAGCCTATTCAGATGGAACAATTGAATCGCAAGAAAAGTCAATGTTTTCGGTCTTTTTAGCTTCAGCAAATCTTTCAGATATTCATCGTGAATTAGCTGAGTCGCGTTTCAAATCTGGCGCCTCATTTGATGATTTCACGGATGTTGTTGAGTCAAATTGGTTGTTCAAACGCTTTTTGGTTGATTTATCGTCTTTTGTTATTTTTTCGAACCATGAAGCTGATATTGAAGAGAAGAAATACTTGTCAGAATTGGGTGAAAAGTTGGGATTGAACGAAATGGAATTAAACGAATCACTCGCCCTCACAGAACAGTTTATTCTAACCAATCAGAGCAGAATTCCCTTTTTGAAAAACTCATCATCGGTGGAGAAAGTCTACAGCAGCTTGTCAAAACGATGGGTTAAAATATTGGGTCGAAACAAGGATAAATTGGCGGTCGAATTAAAACAAAGCAAAGAATTAGTTCAATTAATTCGAAAATCTACTACAACAGAATTAAGCAAAGAAGAGAAAGAGATGGTCAAAACCCAATTCAAGGATTTGGTGAAATCAATGCCTTCGCTCGCAATTTTTATGCTTCCCGGAGGAGCTGTGTTACTGCCAATTGTTCTAAAAGTAATTCCAGATTTAATTCCTTCTGCGTTCAGAGACAACGAAGTGGAGAAAAAGGATTAATTCAATCCCTTAATCCAACTTGTCAATTCTTTCAAAACGGCCTCTGAAAATGTTTCTTCCAATTCAGCATATTCGCTTGTTGTACAAGTTGTACATGTTTGAAACAAATGATTTAATCCATCAACAACGATTGCCTTTGATTGTGGAAGCGATTTCGTAGAAAAATTTTTCGCAAATCCTGCTTGGTTACTCACTGGAGGAACTTGAATATCTTTTGATCCGTTAATTGCTAAAACTGGAACCTTAATCTTTTTTAAATAGGTGGCTGCCTGATACGCTAAAAATTGTCTCCCCCAATCACTGACAAAATCATGAGGATGATGAGCGGAAGGGTCATCAGTGCGGGCGATTCGTGAGCGTGGGAGACTGCTTCATTCCTCGGCGAGCCCAAGAAGGCGACGATGACGAGGCGGGTCATGTAGAAGGCG
>JALQYQ010000042.1 GCA_023262855.1 Crocinitomicaceae bacterium | reverse complement strand
AGTTGTTTTCAAGTTCAGTTTTGTATCTAAATTTGAAACCTTCTTTAAACGAACAAGTCATACCCATTTCCTCTTGCAATCTTCGAGCTGCTGCTTCGAAAGTAGTTTCATTGGCAGCTTGATGACTACAACACGCGTTTGTCCAAAGGCCTTCAGAATGGTATTTTCCAAAAGCACGTTGTTGCAATAGTAATTCTTTTTTTGAGTTGAAAATCAAGACAGAAAAAGCCCTGTGTAACACCCCTTTTTGATGAGCTTCCAGCTTTTCCATTTGACCAATTTCCGTATCAAATTCATCCACAAGGATTACATCGTTTTGGGTTGTATTCAATTAAATTAAATTTAAATTGTGACGAATGTATGATGATAAAAATAGTCTGTATTTTTTGTTGTTTGGTATGCGAATGCGCTCGTGCAAGATAGTTTGTGCAGAAGTTGATTTTATTTTCTTGAACAATTTATAGTAATAAATATAGGCCATGTACACACCAAAGCGTGCTTTTTTCGGTAATTGTTTAATTCCTTCAAAACCTAATTGGAAGTCGATTTCGATGTCTGCCTCAATTTCTTTTTTCACAGTAGCATTGAATTCATTCAAATCAATTCCAGGGAAATATGTTCTTCCTAGCTCTTGGTAATCTGCTTTTAAATCGCGCAAGAAGTTGATTTTTTGGAAGGCAGAACCCAGTTTCATTGCATACGGTTTCAGTTTTTCGTATTCCGCGTTGTCTCCTTCAACAAAGATTTTTAAGCACATTAGACCAACCACTTCGGCAGATCCCAAAATGTATTGTTCGTATTTTGCTTTGTCGTAGGCATTTTTCTCCAAATCCATTTCCATGCTATCCAGGAAGGTATCGATTAATTCGTGTGGAATTTGGAACTTGTTTACTGCCCATTGGAAACTATTCAGAATTGGATTCAATGAAATTCCTTGTTCGATGGCACGATAGGTTTGCTCTTTGAAGTCAAGCAATAGGCCTTCTTTATCGTAACCGTGAAACGAATCCACAATTTCATCTGCAAAGCGCACGAAACCATAGATTGCATAAATTGGTTTGTGAAGCGACTTGTCTAAAAACGAGATGCCTAACGAAAATGACGTGCTATACCTTTTTGTTGTTAGCTCACTCATTTCATGTGATACGTTGTCAAATAGTAATTTCATAATAGTGAGGTGAGTTAATGGTTTACTAATTCTAAGTTGAAATCTTTCATTATTTCTTTCGCAACTACTTCGCCTGAAATAATTGCAGGAGGAACTCCAGGACCTGGAACAGTTAACTGTCCTGTATAATACATGTTCTGAAGTTTTTTATTTTTTAACGATGGTTTTAAAATCGCTGTTTGTCGCAGGGTGTTTGCTAATCCGTAAGCATTACCTTTGAACGCATGATAATCTTGTTTGAAATCGCTGATGCAGTAACTTTTTTTGTAGACAATGTGTTCTTTGATTGTTTGTCCAGTTCTTGCTTCCAAACGGTTCATTAGGATGTCGAAGTATTTCTCACGCGTTTCTTCGTCGTCTTTCAAATTCGGCGCAATTGGAATCAGCAGGAACATATTTTCTTTACCTTCTGGCGCTACACTAGGATCTGTTTTCGATGGTGCACTTGCATAGAACAAAGGAGCAGATGGCCATGTTGGATCTTTGTAAATTTCTTTTGCGTGTTGTTCAAATGGCTCATCGAAGAATAAATTGTGGTGTTCGAGTCCTTCAATTTTTTTATCGATTCCTAAATAGAACAGCAAGCAAGATGGTGCCATTGTTCTTGAATCCCAGTATTTTTCGTTGTAATTTGCTTTTTCGGCAAGAATTTTATCGTCAGTGTGCTGGTAATCTGCACCAGAAACAAGAATGTCGGTTTCAACTTCCCCAGTTTTTGTTACAACATGTGTAACTTTTCCGTTTGATGATTTAATTCCCGTTACTTCTTGATTTACTTCGATTTTCACACCATTTTCTTTGGCAATGCGCTCAAAAGCTTCAATGAACTTGTGCATTCCTCCCATTGGATACCATGTGCCTAGTGAGATGTCTGCATAATTCATCAATGAGTAAAGTGCGGGAGTGTCTTTCGGCATTGCTCCTAAGAACAAAATTGGAAATTCAAGAAGTGAAAGTATCTTTTCGTTTTTGAAATGTTTACGTATGTATTTCGAAAAGGAAGAAAGTAAATTTAACTTAACCAATCCTTTCAATATGCGCATATCAGCGAATTCTGTAAGTTTTAGACTTGGTTTGTGTACCAAATCTTTCATTCCCACTTCGTATTTGTATTTTGCTTCTGATAAAAAGGTTTTCAAATGGGCGCTGCTGCCAGGTTCCATTTTTTCGAACCATTGCATCAATTCGTTTTCATCTGCTGGAACATTGGTTTTGTCTCCATCTTGCCAAAAAACCGCGTACGATGGGTCTAGACGCACCAAGTCGTAAAAATCGGATGTTGTGTAATTGAATTTGTTGTAAAATGCTTCGAACACATCTGGCATCCAATACCAACTTGGTCCCATGTCAAACACAAAGCCATCGACTTCAAATTGACGTGCACGACCACCGATAGTAGCATTTTTTTCGAGGATCGTTACATCGTAACCTGCTTTTCCAAGAAATGCCGCGGTTGATAAACTGGAAATACCAGCGCCTATAATTGTTACCTTTTTTGCCATTAGTTCATTGAGTAATTATAATCTGGCAAAAAGCTCATTAATTTCTTGCGTGCTATGAAGATACGACTTTTTACTGTACCAATCGGAATTTCTAATTTATCGGCAATTTCTTTGTATTTAAAACCTTGAAAATGTAATTCGAATGGTTCTTTGTAATCTTTTTCCAATTTGTTGATTTGTTTGTCGATTTCCTTTTCAATGATGTTGTTCATTGGAGAAAAAGATGTGTCTTTTGTATTTACCAACAATTTAAGGTCTTCTGAGTTATCGAAAATGGTTCCACTTTTCACCTTTCTTCTGTACTGATTGATGAAAATGTTGCGCATAATCGTAAATACCCACGCTTTAAAGTTGGTTTGCGGAGTGTAATAATTACGATAAGTGATTGCTTTCAACATTGTCTCTTGTGTTAAATCCTTAGCGTCATCGTTGTTTCGTGTAAAGCTCATTGCAAATGCATGTAGGTTATTTTCTAACCCGATCAATGCTTCATTAAATTCAATTGTGGACATAATTTTAAGTTTTGTTTAACAATCAACACATCAAAGTTAAACAAAAAATGTTTAACGATGCAAGAAAAAGATTAAACAAAATTGTTAAAATCAAAAAAAGCCCTTGTTTAAAGGGCTTCTTAACAGATTATTTTAATTTGATTTTGTTCGAATTATGGTTTTGAAAGCACGCGAATTCCATTTTTCACATCAATTGCAAGTGCTTTTACCTTCTCTAAGTCTTTTCCTGCGATTGTAACATGCCCCATTTTTCGGAATGATTTCGTTTGTGCTTTTCCATAAATGTGCGGGTGAACGCCTGGTTTTCCAATGAATTTCTCCAATCCTTCATAGTAAACATCACCTTCGTATCCTTTTTCTCCCAACAAATTAATCATGGCTCCAGCTTGAATGATGTCTGTTGATCCAAGGGGTAAATTCAACACTGAGCGCAAGTGTTGTTCAAATTGAGAAGTTACATTGCATTCGATGGTATGGTGTCCACTGTTGTGTGGACGCGGAGCAATTTCATTGACCAACAAGGAACCATCTTTTGTAAGGAACAATTCTACTGCTAATATTCCCACCATTTCTAATTTTTCGATCACAGATTTAGCCAGTTTAATTGCTTTGTTTTTTATTTCAGTCGAAATGTTGGCAGGAGCAAATAAGAATTCTACAAGGTTCGCTTCTTCGCTGAATTCACATTCCACAGCTGGATAAACTGCCATTTCTCCGTTTTCATTGCGCGCAACGATGATTGAAATTTCCTTTTCAAAAGGAATCATTTCTTCGATTACAGAAGGCGTTTCAAAGGCATTTTCAAAATCCTTTTCAGTACGCAAAACTTGAACACCTTTTCCGTCGTAACCACCAGTTCTCATTTTTTGAACGAAGGGTAATTGATCTGCTAGTTGTTTTACTTCTTCTAAATTATTCGTTAGTTGAAAAGGAGCTGTTGGAATATTATGGTCTCTGTAAAATTCTTTTTGGGTTCCTTTGTCTTTGATGATGCGCAATACGCGTGGTTGAGGAAATACTTTCTTACCCAATTTTTCGAGGGCTTCCAGTGCTTCAATGTTCACGTTTTCAATTTCAACGGTCAAAACATCTTTGTCTAAACCGAAGTTGTACAAGGTGTCATAATCATTCAATGAACCTTGGGTAAACGAATGTGCAATGTGTTTGCATGGTGCGTTGGCATCTGGATCGAGCACGTGAACATGCACATCAAAATTTATTGCTTCTTGAATAAACATGCGGCCAAGTTGACCACCTCCTACCATTCCCAAACGCGATGAATGTCCGTACCATAATTTTTGCATGTTACAAAGATAAGAGGGTTTTTTCGAGTGGTTGATAAGTTTAGTAACAATTATTTAAGCGTTTTTTTAATAAAATCATACCTTTGCAACTCAAATTCAGCGAATAGGTGATTCAAATAAACGATAAATCATTCGAGGTGTTTATCCGCGAAAACGAACTTCAAGAGAAGATCAAGTCATTGGCTGCGCGTATAAACGAGGAATATCAAGGTAAAGAAGTCATTTTTATCGCCATTTTAAATGGTGCATTTATGTTTGCATCAGATCTTTTAAAATCAATTACGCTTCCTTGTGAGATTTCATTTGTGAAAGTTAGTTCGTATCACGGCGGAATGTCGACGAGTGGACGAGTAGATGAATTGATTGGATTGAATGCATCGATTGAAGGCAAGGAAGTAATCATTCTAGAAGATATTGTTGATACAGGAATTACAATCGATAAGATTATTACACTTTTAAAGGCGGAAAGTCCAGCCTCTGTGAAGGTATGTACCTTGTTGTATAAACCGGACGCGTTTAAAGGTAAAAAAGCCCCAGAATTGGTAGGAATTACCATTCCAAACAAGTTTGTTGTTGGATATGGTTTGGATTACGATGAAAAGGGTAGAAATTTACGTGAAATTTATCAATTAAAAGAGGATTAACCTCACGCAGTAGTATGTTAAATGTAGTTTTATTCGGACCTCCAGGAGCAGGGAAAGGAACACAATCAGAACGATTGATTGAGAAATACGGTTTAGTTCATTTATCAACAGGTGATGTTTTTAGAGCGAACATAAAAGGTGAAACAGAATTGGGAACATTGGCGAAGAGCTACATGGACAAAGGTCAATTGGTTCCAGATGAAGTAACGATTAACATGTTGCGTTCAGAAGTGTTGAAGCACCCAGAATCGAAAGGGTTTATTTTCGATGGTTTTCCAAGAACAAATGCACAAGCAACTGCTTTAGACAATTTCTTAGGTGAATTGAACACAACAATTAGTGTGATGTTGGCCTTGGAAGTTGAAGAAAACGAATTGATGCAACGTTTGTTGAAACGTGCTGAAGTAAGTGGACGTGCCGATGACGCTAACCCAGAAATTATAAAGAACAGAATTGCGGTTTACAACAATGAAACGGCACCTGTAAAATCATTCTATCAAGCGCAAAACAAATTTGTGTCAATCGATGGAATTGGATCAATTGATGATATTACTGCGCGTTTGTTTAGTGCAATCGACGCAATCTAATAATTAATACATAGTAATGATGCCAGCTTCTATTGAAGTTGGCATTTTTAGTTTATTGACTGTAAAGTCCTATCTTTGTAAAAAAAATCGAATATGGCCTCTGATAATTTTGTTGATTACGTAAAAATTCACTGTACTTCAGGAAATGGAGGAGGAGGGTCAACTCACTTCCGTAGGGAAAAGTACATTCCATTGGGAGGTCCTGATGGAGGGAATGGTGGACGAGGAGGTCATATCATCGTGCGTGGTAACAAGCAATTGTGGACTTTGTTGCATTTGAAATTCAAAAAGCACATTAAAGCAAAGCACGGTGGACATGGATCTGCGAATTTACAGACGGGATCACAAGGAGCTGATGAATATATCGAAGTTCCGTTGGGAACAGTGGCGCGTGATGCTGAAACAGGTGAAATTTTATTCGAAATTACGGAGGATGGAGAAGAGCGGATCATTCAACCTGGTGGACGCGGTGGATTAGGAAATAACAATTTCAAATCACCGACGAATCAAACCCCACGTTTTGCTCAACCGGGTGAAGAAGGAAGAGAAGGATGGAAAGTTCTTGAGTTGAAAGTTTTGGCAGATGTTGGTTTAGTTGGATTTCCGAATGCTGGAAAGAGTACTTTGTTGTCTGTTTTGTCCTCTGCTAAGCCAGAAATTGGTGATTATCCGTTTACGACTGTTCGACCAAATTTAGGGATTGTAAAATACCGCGATTATCGTTCGTTCATCATGGCTGATATTCCAGGAATTATTGAAGGAGCGCATTTAGGAAAAGGACTTGGGTTGCGTTTCTTACGTCACATTGAGCGCAATTCTTTGCTGTTGTTTATGATTCCTGCAGATAGTAATGATATTCACGCAGAGTACAAAGTCTTGTTGAATGAAATCAAACAATACAATCCTGAATTGTTGCACAAGGAGCGCTTATTGGCGATTACCAAGTCGGATATGTTGGACGATGAATTAATTGCGGACATAAAGAAAGACTTACCAAAAATTCCAACTTTGTTTATTTCTTCGGTTGCCGAACAAGGTTTGACGGAACTGAAAGATTTGATTTGGCAGCGTTTAAATCATGATTGAATTTCTTGAGGAAATAGATCGTTCAATTGTAGTTGCCATAAATGGCTGGAATTCTCCTTTTATGGATGAGGTCATGTGGTGGATTTCTGCACGAATTACTTGGATTCCGCTTTATTTAATCTTGCTTTATTTGGCGTTTAAAACGCTAACGCGCAATCAATTGTTTTTGTTTTTGGGCTTGATTGGATTAACAATTGCTTTGACGGATTTAACCTCCGTACATTTGTTTAAGCATGTATTCTTGCGTTATCGTCCTTCTCACAATTTGCTTTTAACAGAAAAGCTGCATTATTATCTGATCAAACCAGGTGAATATTACAAAGGCGGTGAATATGGCTTTGTTTCGAGTCACGCAGCTAATTTTTTTGCTATCATCACCTTTGTTTCTTTGGTTTTACGTGCGCGTTATCCCAAGTTGGTTTATCCATTGTTGTTCATAGGAATTTTGATAGCCTACAGTCGCATTTATCTTGGGGTACATTATTTATCAGATGTTTTCGTTGGTGGACTTGTTGGAAGTGCAATCGCAATTTTAGTTTATCGATTTATCTATCTTCGTTTTTCAGAAAAAGTCAAATGAACATTATTTACATATTTATTGGCGGAGGACTTGGAAGCATTGCACGTTATGCAACTGGCAAAGGTGCGATGAAAGCTTTTGCTATTGATTTTCCCATGGGAACTTTTATTTCTAATGTATTGGCTTGTATAATTCTTGGTCTGGTGGTTTACACCTTTTCTGATCAACTGAAAACGCATGCTTGGGTTCAACCCTTAATTGTAATTGGATTTTGTGGTGGTTTTAGCACTTTCAGTTCATTTAGCAATGAAACAATTCAATTGGCACAAACTGGTCATCTTGCCATTGCTATCGCAAACGTATTGATTTCGCTTGTTACCGGTTTTGGTATCATCTATTTATTGAGCACAAGCACACCAAAATAATATCAGGCAACTGGAACCTCTGTTTTTAGTTTTTCCAGTAATTCGTTGCGTTTCGCAATAAATTTAGACAAGTCAGCTTTGGCAACCATTCCCTTTTCCTTGAAACGTTTAAAGTTGATGAACCACATGTAAGCTGCTAAACCAAACAAGCCAATTAACGAATAGTAGAGGAATCCTAACCAATAACTTGGGAAAACATAGGCTTCGAACAAGAAGATTGCTGGAATATTGATTAATCCGAGACCAATCATACCGAGTAATAACTTCACTGAACCCCAGAACACTTTTCTCTTAAATGATTTTTCAACGAATTTTTTAATCAAAAAATACATCGGTGCACAATGGATTAAACCAAGTAGCATTACAGGGAAAAGGACGATTAATTTCAGCAATTCATTTGTGCGTGAAATCTTACCTGTTGAAGATTTTTCGAATAGGTAGTTTTCATCGATTCGCATTTTTTTGATTAGGGAGAAGTAACGATCCATGTCACTTTTCAAACCTTCCAGTTTGCTTAAATCATCCGGTGTACGTTCGTTTAACCAATGCGCTAAGTTCTGCGAGTATTTCCAGCGTTGTTCCAACGGAATGCTTGTGTCACTGTTTTTTGCGTTCATTCCTTTGCGGGTTAGGCGCATGACATTTTCATGGAAAGGAGCCCACGTTTTTTCTTCAACATGAGTGATTTGATCCTGCATTAATTTCTCAATACGCTTGGTTAAATCTGTAATGGTTTTATTTGGATTTTCCTCGTATTCTTTGCGGTAATCGTTAAGACAAATGCGTTCTGAAGTTGAAATCAATAAATCACTACGCATTTGATTTGGATCGGAATAATTACATCCAACAGCAGCAATGTAAATTTTCTTTTTCCAATCGATTTTTTCAAGTGCAAAGAAACCAATACGAACGGCACCTTTTTTTACGGGTTTCAATCGGCGAATAAAGGTATCATCTGTAAAGCCTTCACCAAAGATCAAGAGGTTGCGACCAAAGGAAAGAATGCGTGCGCATTTTTCAAATACTTTTTGATTTTCATCTTTTGTGTCTACACCATCGTGTTGTCTGTAAATCGGCAACATGTGAGAAGCCCACAGAATTGGCTTCATGAAAGTGGTGAAAATATCCGAACGTGTCATGAAAAACACAATTGGAGGTCGCAAGGCAGCAACAGCCAACGGATCCATGAAAGAAGCTGCATGGTTACTCACATAAATTGTTCTACCAAAAAACATTTTCGGCGTGTTCACGGTTTTCATTCGTGGGTAAAAAACACGCAGTGAATATTTTAGTACAAAGTATAAAATGAAATAAAGTAAACGCATTTCAAGTAGTCAATTATAGTTTTTCTGAATTCTCTTTTAATTCTTTATCGACGTTGCGGTTTCTACCTAAATAATAGCCAAGTTGAATTTCATGGGTTGAATTTCCAGCAGTTCTCAATTTACCCATTGAAGCTTCATACGCGTAGCTAATGTAAAGGTTTTTTATCAGGTTGCTACCAACTTGGAATACCAAACTACTTGAAGTTCTGAATTGAACACCGAACCAACTGCTGTTTTTGTACAAAGCACGTGCGCCAAAATCTATAGACACAGGACTGTTTTGAACCATTTTGACAATTACGTTCGGTTCAATTGAAATATCTCCTTCACCTTCAATTTTGTACTTAGCAATCATGAAATAGTGGCGATTGAAATTACTCGCAGTGGAAATTTGATTCAACTCAACTTTGTTTTTTAAGAATTGTGTTGTGCTTAAACCAAGGAAGAATTTCTCGCTGTAAACAACCAATCCAGCTTGTGCATCTGCAAAACTTTGTTGCGATGAATTTCCTAAAAATTGCGCGTAGGTATTGTCATCGTTCTGATGCAAAATTACCTTTGAATCATTTAAACGGAAATTGCTATACCCAAGTCCTAAACCAACGCCAATGTTCACTTTTTTGGTTAATGGCAAATGATACGCATAACTCCCTTGTATTGCAGTTTTGGAAAATGGTCCAATGGCGTCGTTCCAAACTTTTCCTCCAATCACATGCTTTGATTTTGCAGTTGAAACTGATGGGTTTTGGAACATTTTCTCATCGCGGATATTGAATTCATCCAAAGCTTTGTCACCTGATTTTCCAAATTTGATTTGGCTATGACCAGAAAGTAAAATTGTTTTAGGTCCACCGTCATAACCCAACCATTGCATGCGTGTTGATGCTTCGAACTGCATAACGTCAGTCATTCCACCAGCAGCTGGATTCAATAAATAGGGATTGTTTACTGTGTTTGCGAATTGGTATTCTTGTTGACCAAAAGCGATAGCACTCATCAACACATTTAGCGCTACTAATCCGATTGTAAAGTTTCTTTTTTTCATAGGGCTATTTCTTAATGAATGATACTGATTGAACCATTATAAACTGTCGATTGATCATCGTTTAATTCTATTTTGTAGAAGTAGGTTCCCATTGGTAAATCTTCACCATTGTAGGTTCCATCCCACGGATCTTTGTAACCGACGGATTCATAGACCACAGATCCCCAACGATTGAAAATGGTTACCTTACATTCTGGATAAACAAGTTCGAGGTAATCAATTTCGAATAGGTCGTTTTTACCATCAAAGTTTGGAGTAATAACAGTTGGGAAAACAGGATTGTACCCGTTGCACATCGAAACTATGATTTCAACCGAATCACTTGTGTTTGGACAATCCGTATTTTGCATTTTATAAACTAGAATGTTTACTCCTAATGCTAAATCACTTACTGTAATTGCAGGCGTATTTGTTGCGGAAAGAGTTCCTGATCCAGAAATTAAACTCCATGTACCAGTCTGACCTGTTACTGGTGTTGAAGCCACTAAATCTAAGGTGCCGTTTTCTACACATAAAGCTGTGTCTGCTTGAGTAATAATCGCTGGTGTTGCTGAATAAGCATGAAGCGTGTCAGAAGTGGCGATACAACTTCCATTTGTAACCGTCCAAACAAAATAGTTCCAACCACCAGCTAAATTACTCGCTTCAGCTGTAGTCGAATGATTATTTGAAATACTTGCTCCTTGTTGGGTTGTCCATGTTCCAATTCCATATAATGGAGCTGTTGCGGACAATTGAATACTTGCATCGTTACACGCAATTATTGTATCCAAAGCACTTGCAGGAAGTGGCTGTTGTGAAACAATGATTCTCAAGGTATCCGAAGTCACACCACATTGCGCAGATGAAATTGTCCATGCAAGGACGTTTGTGCCATATCCAAGGTTGTTGATACCTGTGACATTTGCAAATTGGTTGTTGAAGTTTCCTTGTCCAGAGACCAATGTCCATTCACCGGTTCCACTCGTTACAGCTTGTGCTTCTGCCAATGCGCTTGTCACTTGACACAAGGAAATGGTATCTTCTAAAACAACAGCTGGAGATGGATAATCCAAGACTTGAATTTGAAATGAACAAGTTTGTGAATTCGCAGATGAATCGATTGCCATGAACGATAGCGTTGTTGTTCCAACTGGGAACAGATCACCAGAGCTTAATCCCGTAGCATCTGTTTGAACCAAAGCAACCAAGCAATTGTCGTTAAATACGGGTGCTGCGAAAGTGACAGTTGGATCGCAAGTTGTGATATTGGAAGGGCATGTAATTGTTGGAGCGACATTTTCAATAACACTTAAGGTAAATGAACATTCAGCAGTATTGCCCCCAGCGTCAACAACATTCAATGTGATTAAATGATCACCAGGTTGAACAATTGTTCCCATTGCTGGAGATTGAGTGATTGAATAATCCGAACAATTGTCAAGCACCAAGGCCGTTGAACCATAATATCCTAAAGCGAAATCGCAATTTGCACCATTGTTCACGGGTGCAGGAGAAGGACATGTAACAGTTGGCGCATCCGTATCAATTGGTGTTAACATCGTTAAACACGTTGAACTGTTTCCTTGTTGATCTGTCAGTGTGATCACAACAGCTGTTAAACCACCATCCGTAGCTCCAGCCGGTGGATTTTGAGTCAACGTCATGTTTGCAAACGAACTACAGTTGTCCGTTCCAGTCACTTGTGAACTTAAGTCTGGTACTAAATATTGACAACTTGAATTGATTGCAACGTTTACTGAAGTTGGACAGTTCACAACTGGGTCAGTAGAATCGATTAAAACTGCAGTGAAGGAACAAGTATTTGTGTTACCAGCTACATCTTGAACAGTAATACTCACTGATGTATTTGACGAAATTGTGGTTCCACTAACTGGTGATTGTGAGACAACCAATTGTGCAAGCGAAGTACAATTGTCTGACACCGTTACCGAAGGTAAATAATTTGGTAGTGCGGCAGAACAATTGGCTGAAACAGGAATGTTTTGTGTTCCCGGACATGAAATCGTAGGAATTGTTTGATCGGCTACAGTGAGTTGGTAGGAACAGCTCGATGAATTGCCTGCCTGATCTTGTGCTGTTAACGTAATTGTATGGGTGCCGATTGACAATACTGTTCCCGCAACTGGCGATTGAGAAATGATTAGCGAACCATAGGTAGTACAATTGTCAGAAATGGTTGCGGATGATATAACTGAGGATAATGTATAATTACAAGAAGCGTTTGTATTGACCGTTGAATTGCTTGGGCAAACCACAGTCGGAGCAATTGTATCAATCAATGCTACATTGAAAGAACAAGTTCCGTCATTACCTGATTGATCTATTCCAGTTATTGTAATTGTAGTAGTACCATTAATAGTACTTGCTGCAGCCGGTGATTGAATGTAAGTAACGTTTGAAGCGAAGAAACAATTCTCCGTTAAACCAATTAGAGGTACATAGTTTGGTAATGTCGCGGCACAGTTCACATTTGAATAAAGTGTTTGATTTGGTGGACAGACTAAAACTGGAGAAATAGTGTCAACCACAACTTGAGTAAATGAACATGTTTTACTGTTGCCTTGTTGGTCAGTTGCTGTTATTGTAACCGATTGATTGGTAGAAATCAGAGTTCCTCCCGCTGGGTTTTGCACAAATGACATATTTGCCAAGGCACTTGTGCAATTGTCAGTCCATGCCACTGCTGATGTGTAATCCGGTAGCGCAAGTTGGCAGCTTGAATTCACATACAATGTTGGTGCTGTTGGACAAATTACATTCGGTTTGATTGTATCAACAAGCAGTGCGTTGAATTGGCAAGAAACAGAACCACTTGGAATTCCGCCGCTAACTGTTAAAGTAATAGGTTGATTAGCTGAAATTAACGTCCCTGCAACTGGAGATTGTGTAATAATCAAACTCGAACTTGGAACACAATTGTCGTTAACAACTGCGAGTGCTGTATAACTAGGAAGTATGGCTTGACAAGCATTATTGGCGTAGATATTTTGATTCGTCGGACATACAATAGTTGGTAATAGTGTATCAGCATTTGTAACGTTAAAGGTACAAGTACTTGTATTTCCAGCTACATCGGTTGCAGTAAGTGTTATAGGTGTTACTGTGCCATTTCCGCTGATACTCGTTCCTGCAAGTGGTGATTGAGTTATCGTTACAGCACCAGCACAATTATCTGTTGCAGCAGCAAGAGTCGTATAGTTTCCTAAAACTGCGTTACAACTACTGTTGACATAAGCCGTTTGGTTGCCTGGACACGTTGTGAAAGCTGGATCTATATCGTCAATGATGTTTAATGTGAACGAACATTGAGCAGAATTTCCTGCTTCATCAAATGCTGTTAGAATAATAGTTGTGTTTCCTCCTGGAGATACTGGAATTGTTGCTCCTTCCAATATGTTTTGTGTAACGGTAATATCAGCCGAATCGGTACAATTATCAGAAAGTGAAACAAGGTTTTTTGTATAATCGTCGGCAATTGCCAAACATGCTGCAGAAACAGGCAATGTTTGAGTAGGGGGACAGGTTAACACAGGGTTGATGTTGTCTGTTCCAGTTACACTGAAGTTATCGATGGCAATTGGAGTTCCATTGACAGTTGAAGCATTGTAAATGAAACGAACTCCCAGAAGAAAAGTAGAATAATTTAACGAAAGAGGCAAAGAAACAGTTGAGGTTGTCCAAGTTGCAGATGAAGCAAAGGCACTGCCAATTGTTATCCATGTTGCCCCCCCATTAGTACTATAAACCAATTGTGCAAAATCTTCAGAAGCGACTCCTTGAATGCGGTAATCAAAATGTGCTTGTAAGTTTTGGGCACAAGTTCCATCGATTGAAGTGTAGGCGATTGTTTGTTTTACACCTGACGGAGAATTATCATACGCAAATTGCTCTTGACCTGTTGCTCCACATCCTGGAACAGTTCCACCTTTTGTGATGTACATGGCATACGAACCGATAGCACTAGTTCCATTTCCAGCACATGTGTTTTTGATCCACGTGTTGGTAGAAACATCTCCAGTGATTGACCAATCTACGAATGGAGGTTCAAAATTGGCTTCGTACATGGTGGCCTGACCAAATAAATTAGTAGACATTAATGTCAAAGCGCATAATAGTAAATGTCGAAACATAGAAATAAGAATATGTGGTTTCCCAATTTGAGGTGCAAATATAAGGTAAATGGATTTTTTAAAAAAGGGATACTATTGAACCTTTTCAACAATGAAAGATCAGTTGAAATGGTTGTAGTTTGTGGATTTTCAAAAAGATAGGGTTTGATTGTTAACAAGTGCATCATGGCTTGCTCTGCTTTTCTTATTACTGCCGATTTCGAATCGAGTAATCAACACTAAATTTGCTAATAACTTTTTGCACGAATTAATTCAAATTGATTGATTCAACCTACTTTCGTCAAAATGTCACACATGAAAACAATTGGAATCTTCTGCGGTGGATTTTCTTCGGAATGGGAAATCTCGTTAAAAAGTGCTCAAACTATTCAGGATAACTTCCCGAAAGACTATACCGTTTACAAAATTGTTGTAGATCGAAAAGGTTGGTATGCGCAAATTGGTGAGGATCAATTTCCGTTTGATTTGAATTCAATGACATTTAACAACGGTTCAGAAGTGCGCTTAGATGCTGGTCTGGTGTATGTTCATGGAGATCCAGGCGAAAACGGGAAAATTCAAGCACTGTTGGAAATGAATAATATTCCATATGTGAATTCAAGCCCATTGGCTTCGGCATTGTCATTCGATAAATGGTATTGCAACCAATTTTTGAAAAACTTTGGAATAAAGGTGGCGAAATCTCTTTTCTTAACACGCAAGGATGAATTTACACCAGCTCAAATTGTGGCTGAATTAGGTCTGCCAATCTTTGTGAAACCATCCGACAGTGGGTCGAGTTATGGAATTTCAAAAGTGAAAACGGAAGAAGGCATCCTTGAAGCATTGGAAAATGCATTCAAAGAAGGAAGAACTGTTGTGATTGAGTCTTTTTTAGATGGTACGGAAGTAACATGTGGCGTATACCGCAAAAAGAGTGGTGTGCATGCTTTGCCATTAACTGAAATAGCATCTGAAAATGAATTCTTTGATTATGCGGCCAAATATTTGGGTGAATCAAAAGAAATTACACCTGCACGTGTGAGTGATGAGGTGAGAAATGAAGTGCAAAAGCAAGCAAAATATATCTACCAATTGTTGCAATTGCGTTCAATTGCCCGTATCGATTTTATGGTTGTGAATGGAGTGCCACACGTTATTGAAGTGAACACAACTCCGGGATTCTCACCAGCAAGTATCGTTCCTCAGATGATTAAATGTGATGGAGGTACAATTCACGATTTTTGGAATGAAATTCTTGCAGTTGAATTAGTAAACGGCTAGAGCATTTAGGATTGTTTCCATTTTACTAACCACATTACTGCTACTCGTATTGAAGTTTGTAACAACAATCGCGAAGGCAATTTTCTTTCCTGATTTGGAATTGACATAGCCAGCATACGATTTTATTTTATCCATGGTTCCACTTTTGGCAACAATTCGACCTTGTCCAGCTTGGTCACGACACAGTCCAGCTAATGTTCCAGATTTACCTGCAATTGGTAGGGTTTTCAAAAAGGCGTCATAATTTTTTGACAAGGACATTGCTTTGAGAAGATCAACAAAACTGGATGCAGATATTCCATTGCTGCGCGATAAACCACTTCCATCATTTAAAAAGATTCCGCCGAAACCAAACTTAGCAGACCAGTATTTTTCGACTTGTTTTAATGCTTCTTCTGTGGAGCCATTTCCAGCTTGTTTGTATCCAACTAAGCATAAAAGTCCCTCTGCGAACAAATTAATGCTTTTGAGGTTAGTTAAATTTGCAATTTCTTGAATTGTTTTTCCTTTGTGTGTGTAAATCAGGGTGTAGCTAGTTGAGTACCTGTTTTTTTGAATCATATCAAGCTGCCGCACGGATTTCGCTCCTTCTTTTGCTGTAATGCCGACTTCCATTAATTGGTTGTAGAACTCATACGCCAATTGATATTCGGGATCTGGTAAAGAACCTTTTACGATAAATTTAGAGCGATTGAGTGGGAGTGAACCTTCTGCGAAACGGTCAAGTGAATAAGGTCCACCGTAGATAAAACAATGATCACCTGTTACATTTTGTGAGGTTGCATAATTGTGGAAAACGAGTTCAGGCACTGTTGGCCACATCGAAGTTATTTCTGTTTTACTTCCTGCTGTTGCACCTGTTTTGAAGGTGTATTTGATCATGTTATCGAATATGCAAATTCCGGAAGCACCAGCACCGTAATAATTCCCCATATCATTCCAACTCCATCCTTTTGGCACTCCTGAATAGCCAAATTCTGAACCATCGGCAACAATGGCTCCTGAAATTGCTTTAATTCCTAATTTTTGCAAGGTATCAGACCACGTTTTAAGAAAATCTTTTTCGTGACCATCTTCCGTAAAATAATCACTTCCCAAGGATACGTCACCACCACCACGAATCCAGATATTTCCATTTAAAGTGCCTTCCGTGTCTATTTTTCCATCTATGTAAATACGTGTTTCGGGTTTGTAATTGGGTCCTAAAATATCGATGGCTGAGGCTGTGGAGAACAATTTGGCTGTAGATGCGGTTGGTAAAGCGAGTTTCGGATTGTGTTCTGCAATTTTTTCACCCGTTGATAGGTCAACCGCGTAAAATGAAATTCCAGCATTGACAAATTCACCGGATGCGGTGAAAGAATTCAATGCTTTTTGAACTGAATTTTGCGCAAAATCAAATTGAGCTATTAGTATGATTAGTAATGTGAGAATTCTTTGTATCTTCATCGCGCCGAAATTTTTGTAAAATTGAGTAAACATCGGATTACTTTAAACTGCACTGAAAATAATTTTCAACAACCAATTTAAGGAAACTCGATTTTAATCAGATCCGAAACTTGACAATTGTGAGACCATTTTAGACGTTCTTAGATGGAGAGAGAGAGAAAAATAAAAGTACTTAGGATCATAAATCGATTTAACATCGGTGGGCCAACCTATAACGCAACTTTCTTAACGCGTTTCATGTCGGATGATTTTGAAACTTTGTTGGTGGGAGGATTGCCGGAGGAAGGCGAATCTGACTCATTACATGTTTTAGAAGAATATGGAGTTCAACCCCTGTTGATCGACGAAATGAAGCGTCTTCCGAATTTTTCAAGTGATCGTAAAGCCTACAAACGCTTGAAACAAATTATCGAAGAATTTCAGCCTGATATAGTTCATACACATGCATCAAAAGCGGGAGCATTAGGAAGAAAAGCTGCTCATGCGCTAAAAGTACCAGTAATTGTACATACTTTCCATGGACATGTTTTTCATTCGTATTTTGGGAAATTAAAAACGGCAATTTTCAAAGCAATTGAGCGTAACTTGGCAAAAAAATCAACAGGAATCATTGCTATTTCTGAACTACAACGTCAAGAGCTTTCAGCTGTTCATCATATTTGTGCCCCTGAAAAAATCAAAGTGATTAATTTAGGTTTTGATTTGCATAAGTTTCATGAGAAGCTGGATGAGAAACGCGCATTAACACGTCAGACCTATCAGCTTCAAGAAGATGAAATAGCGATTGCCATAGTTGGCCGTTTGGCGCCGATTAAAAATCACATGCTCTTTTTGGAATCGATGCGACTTGTGGCGGAGCAAACATCCAAAAACTGTGTTGCGTTCATAGTTGGTGATGGTACTGAACGCGAAGCGATTGAAAGCAAGGTCAAAGAACTGAATTTTCCAGCGCACTTTAGGATTGAAATGACGAGTTGGATCAAAGATATTGGAACCTTTAATGCAGGAATGGATATCATTTGTTTGTCATCCAATAATGAAGGTACACCAGTTAGTTTGATTGAAGCACAAGCAGCTAACATCCCGGTTGTAACCACGGATGTTGGAGGTGTAAAAGATATTTTATTGGAAGGAGAGACAGGTTTTGTCGTTCCTAAAAATAATTCAAATCTTTATGCGGAAAAAGTGCTTCTTTTGGTCGAAGATGAAAAAAAACGCAAAAAAATGTCACAAAATGGATGGACTTTCGTAGAACAAAAATTCCATTACACAACCTTGGTAAAAAATATGGAAAGGTATTACCATGAGATGTTAAATGCAAAGCAAAGATGAACGTGACTTCGATGTATAAATATTTATTGATTTTGTTGACGGTATGGCTTTTTCAAGCGTGTGGCGTTAATAGTAATATCATGTTTAAAGTTCCAAAAGGTGAAACAGCACAAACTGATTCAATTCCAATGACTCCGAATGAAGATTACAAGATATCGATGGACGATAAATTGAAATTTTCGCTTTCAACGAACAACGGAACGAAGATAATTGAGTCCATGAGTGGAATTCGTGAGGGAGCTGCAGAAAGCAATGGTATGTCTGAATACATTGTTAGACGCGGCGGAAATGTTGAGCTTCC
>JALQYQ010000037.1 GCA_023262855.1 Crocinitomicaceae bacterium | reverse complement strand
TGCTTACTATCAAGAATATAAAAAATTTGATATTAATTCAGTGCCACAACCTAAAGATGTAAAAGAAGTTGCAATGTTTTTAATGCAACATCCTAACATTGCTTCTAAACGATGGGTTTATGAGCAATATGATTCAATGGTTGGAACAAAAACAATGACAACGAATCGTCCTTCAGATGCAGGAGTTGTAAATATCAAAGGAACAAACAAAGCATTAGCAATGACAGTTGATTGTAATTCACGTTATGTGAATGCTGATCCAGAAATTGGAACAATGATCGCTGTTTCTGAAGCAGCACGTAACATTGTTTGTTCGGGAGGTGTTCCAAGTGCAATCACAAACTGTTTGAACTTTGGTAATCCTTACAATCCAGAATCATACTGGCAATTTGTTGGAGCGATCAAAGGAATGTCAGCTGCTTGTTTGAAATTCGAAACGCCTGTTACAGGAGGAAACGTTTCGTTCTACAACCAAACTGTGAAAAATGGTGTTGAAGTTCCAGTTTTCCCTACGCCAACAATTGGTATGATTGGAATCGTAGAGGATAAAGACAAAGTAATGTCATTGGATTTCAAACAAAAAGGTGATTTAATTTTCATCATTGGAGAAAGTGTAAATGATATTTCATCATCAGAATATTTGGCTTCGTACCACGGTGTAAAAGCTTCTCCAGCTCCATATTTCGATTTGGATAAGGAGTATGCAATGCAACACATGGTGAAGGGGATGATTCAAAATGAATTGGTAAATGCGGTTCATGATGTTGCAGATGGCGGATTATTTGTTACCTTAGTGGAAATGTCTATGCCTCGCGAGCTTGGATTTGATATCGTAACTGATTCAGAAGTCCGAGAAGACGCGTTCTTATTTGGTGAAGGACAAGGTCGTGTTGTTGTTACGGTTAGCGAAGATCAAGAAGAAGAATTTATTGAATTTATGATGGATTCAGGAGTAAGTTTCACATTACTTGGTCACGTTACAAAAGGAAAGTTAATGGTCGATGACGAGCATTATGGTTTCATTACTGAAGCAAAAGAATTGTACAACAACGCTTTAGGTAAATTATTAGAAAATTAATATTTGGGCGCTGCCTGAATGAATGTAGCTTGAATGGAGTATAACACAACGAGAGGGAAGTTAATTTTGCCTGAATACGGGCGAAATGTACAGAACATGATTGCTCATGCAATGGAAATTGCAGATCGCGATGAGCGCAACCGTGCTGCACAAGCAATCATTGAGGTGATGGGGCAGTTGAATCCGCATTTACGTGATGTAGATGATTTTCGTCACAAACTTTGGACGCACCTTTTTGTGATGTCTGATTTTAAATTGGATGTTGATTCTCCTTACGAAATTCCAAAACAAGAGGTCTTGAATGAAAAGCCTCAAATAATGGATTATCCGAAGAGCTCAATTCGATATGGTCATTACGGAAGTTATACGCAACGCATTTTGGAAACGGCGAAAGATATCACCGATGAAAAAGAGCGTGAGTACATTAAAAATACAATGGCCAATTTCATGAAGAAACAATTCTTGGCGCATAACAACGATGCTGTTGAGAACAATGTAATTGCCGATCAATTAAAGGAACTTTCAAAAGGAGAATTAATCCTTGAAAATCCAGATGAATTGGTGAATACAAACACGATTTTACGTTCAATGGGCTTAGGTCAAAATCAAAACAAACGCAATAAATCGAACTTCAAGCAAAAAAATCAAAAAAAGAAATTTATCAAAAAACCATAAATTTCTGGTTCAACTAAGTTGATTTGTTGCATAAACCGATTGATGAATAGTTGAAAATGAGAATAGAATTAAAAGGGTAGTGAGAGCTGCCCTTTTTTATTAATAATGAATTGTTGAACATTTATTTTATAAAGTGAGTTGCGAACATTTTTTATTTGTTCTTTTGATTTGTAAAAGCATAATATTTTAAGACATGTCTTCATTTGAAATACACGGTGGTAAAAAATTAAAAGGTGAATTGATTCCTCAAGGAGCTAAAAACGAAGCGTTACAAGTACTTTGTGCGCCACTTTTGACCGCTGAAAAAGTTACCATATCGAATGTTCCTGATATCATCGATGTCAACAAGTTGATTAGTTTGTTGCAAACGATGGGAGTGAAGATTGAAAAAGTAGAGAAAGGAACTTTTATTTTTCAAGCGAAAGACATTGACCTAGCATATTTAGAAACAGAAGATTTCAAAAAACGCGCTGGTTCTTTACGCGGGTCAATCATGATTGTTGGACCTTTGTTAGCACGCTTCGGAAAAGGATTTATTCCAAAACCAGGTGGTGACAAAATTGGTCGCAGAAGATTAGATACGCACTTCGAAGGATTCATGATGTTGGGAGCAAAGTTTAATTACGATGCGGGAGAACATTTCTATTCAATCGAAGGAAAAAAACTGAAAGGAACATACATTCATTTGGATGAGGCATCTGTTACTGGTACAGCAAATATTTTGATGGCAGCGGTAATGGCAGAAGGTAAAACAACGATTTACAATGCTGCATGTGAGCCATATTTGCAACAATTGTGTAAAATGTTGAATTCAATGGGTGCGAAAATCACTGGAATTGGTTCCAACATGTTGCACATTGAAGGCGTGAAAGAATTGGGTGGTTGTTATCACCGCATTTTGCCAGATATGATTGAGATTGGAAGTTTCATCGGTTTGGCAGCAATGACGCGTTCAGAAATTACAATCAAAGATGTGAGCTGGGAAAACTTGGGAATCATTCCAAATGTGTTCCGTCGCTTAGGAATTAAATTGGAACGCAGAGGAGATGATATTTTTGTTCCAGCTCAAGATCATTACGAAATTGATACCTTCATTGATGGTTCAATTCTAACAATTGCTGATGCACCTTGGCCAGGATTTACGCCCGATTTGTTGTCAATCATTCTCGTTGTAGCAACACAAGCAAAAGGATCGGTATTGATTCATCAAAAGATGTTTGAATCGCGTTTGTTCTTTGTCGATAAATTGATTGACATGGGTGCGCAAATTATTTTGTGTGATCCGCATAGAGCAACTGTGATTGGTTTGGATTTCCAACATTCATTAAAAGGTATTCAAATGACATCTCCAGACATTCGTGCAGGAGTTTCTTTATTAATTGCAGCGCTATCAGCAAATGGTAAAAGTGTCATTCACAACATTGAGCAAATCGACCGAGGATATCAAGATATTGAAATTCGTTTGAATAATTTAGGTGCGGACATTAGAAGAATTGGATGATGAAGAAAATACTATTTGGATTGTTATTGGTAATGGGAGTTGCAACAGCATTTATCCCAAGAAAAGAAGTTCAGCAAGGAATTGAAGTGAATTCAATTGCACCTGATATTGTATTGGTGAACCCAAAAGGTAAGACGATAAAATTGTCTAAACTAAGAGGTAAAATGGTGTTGATTGATTTTTGGGCATCATGGTGCGGACCTTGTAGAGCGGAAAATCCAAATGTGGTTGAAGCGTATAACAAGTACAATAAGTCAACATTCAAAAATGCAAAAGGCTTTGAAGTGTACAGTGTTTCCTTGGATCGAAATGAGGAAGCTTGGAAAAAAGCCATTGAAGCTGACAAATTGATTTGGAAAAATCATGGTTGGGACAAAGACAATGTAGTAGCAACTGCATATCAAGTATATTCGATTCCGTCAGGGTTCTTAATTGATGGAGATGGAATGATTGTCGCAAAAGGTCAGTCGTTAAGAGGAATGGGCTTGCATTTAGAATTGGACAAGCACTTAAAATAACACAATTACTTCTTGAAGGGAGCTAAGATGTCCTCCAATTCTTTGGCTTTTTGCGTTCCAATCAACAGTTTTTGTCCGTTCTTAAAGATTAATTGAAGTCCGATTTTCCCTCTCACGTTCAAAGCTCTGTTTGAGCCAAATCCTCGGATTCCCCAACCGCCATATTCCATGATTGGTTTGTATTCACGTATTTCCATGGAAGCAATATCGTCGAAAGCAAAATAACGTGTTTTCAATTGTAGAGGAAAAAAGCGAACAGCAATTCCACCTTTGTAGATTTTTGTTTCCAAGCGGAAGCTTAAGAATACAGCTAATAAAAGCGAGCACATAAACGCTCCAAAAATAATTCCGCTGTCACTCGTTGGATTGTCGCCAAACGGTTTTTTGAACACGATTTGTTGAATTAATCCATAAATCGTAACTCCATTGATGCCAAGAAGTATTAGCCAAATCCACCACTGATTGAAACGTTGTTTTTCGGTAAAAAGCGCGTGTGTTTCCATGCTGAATGTTTTTTGTAAATGTACTTGTTTTACAAAATCGAAGAGGCAAAATGATTAAAATTTTAATCGTCTAGAATTCCAGGATTTTAAAATGCGCGATTCTAAAATGCGCGATAGGGAAAGAACTTCAACCAAAGCAATATTTGTTTTTAATGTTGTCAACTTCTAAATTCGAGATTCTCACATCGATATTCTAACTTCTTTCGTACTTTTGCACCATGGTAAAAATTCGTGATATTGAATTGGGTGAATTTCCACTTTTGTTGGCTCCAATGGAAGATGTGAGTGATCCGCCTTTCCGTGCTCTGTGCAAAAAACACGGTGCCGATTTAATGTACACAGAGTTTATTTCCTCAGAAGGTTTGATTCGTGACGCTGCGAAAAGTGTTCAGAAAATGGATATTTATGAATATGAGCGCCCTGTTGGAATTCAAATTTTTGGCTACGACATCGAATCAATGCGCGAAGCAACAAAGATCATTGAGAAAACGAATCCAGATATAATTGATATCAATTTTGGTTGTCCGGTAAAAAAAGTGACGTGTAAAGGAGCTGGTGCTGGAATGTTGCAAGATATTCCTAAGTTGGTTCGAATGACGGATGAAATTGTGAAAACGACGAATCTTCCTGTTACAGTTAAAACACGTTTGGGTTGGGATGACAAATCGAAGTTTGTTGTTAGTACAGCCGAAAAACTTCAGGATGTTGGTGTAGAAGCAATTTCAATTCACGGACGCACACGTGTTCAGTTGTACAAAGGTGATGCAGATTGGACCTTGATTGGAGAAGTGAAAAACAATCCACGTATGCGCATTCCGATTTTTGGGAATGGTGATATTGATACACCAGAAAAGGCCGTTGAATACAAAAATCGCTACGGAGTTGATGGGATTATGATTGGCCGAGCAAGTATCGGTTATCCATGGATTTTCAATGAAGTAAAACATTTCATGGAAACAGGAACGCATTTAGCTCCTCCAGGAATACGTGAACGCGTTGAAGCTACCCGTGAACATTTATTGATGAGTGTGAATTGGAAAGGTCAAACCTTGGGTGTAGCGGAAATGAAACGCCATTATACGAATTACTTCAAAGGAATTTCTCATTTCAAAGAATTGCGCATGAAACTGGTAACTTCTTTCGATTTAAATGAAATCTTGGAAACTTTGGATTACATCGCCGAACACGAAAGTGAGTTTCAGTTTGTTTAGGAAGTGAGTTTTTTGATTTTTTCTAATATCTATGAATAAATCATGAATCATGAATCACGAATCACAAATCATGAATCACAAATCACCCTGTCTGCGCTGGAGGCTACGACAGGCAGGGAATCACAAATCGTCAGTTTCTAAATGACTCAATCCACTCATACGCTTTGTCCATGGACATAAACACTTTTGTTGGTTTCACTGGATTGTTGAAACGAATATAGAAATCAGCTAATATTTTTTGTGGCAAACTAGTAATGACAATGGCATCTAAAATTGTGTACGAATTGTTTGTTGACGATGCAGACCAATCGCGTACTTCTGGATCAACATCCGAAAAAGAATGAAATTCGTAGACATTGTAAAATAAACCTCCACCGTTTTCATTCAAGAATTTATAACCTTCCTCAACCACTTCCATTGTAACACGTTCACCTTTTTTTATGATGACATGGTAAATGCGGTTATCATACAAACGAAAAATCGTTGTACCAATATCCTTTTCAGATACCAAACGCGTTTTTAACAGTTCATTGAACGGCATGAATCGTAGTTAATTTAATCTTGTTGTTAAGCGGTTCTCTAGGTTTGAAAGCCCCAAAATGTTTATTTAGGCTGCAAATTATAGCTTATTCCCGATAAAACCAAATATTTCTTCGATTAAAAGTTGATGAATTGCTATCGATTTATAAGTGCTATTGTAGATAGATTCACTATTTTTAGTGCATTAAAATGAAGGTTATGCAACGATATCAAAGTTACGCGCTTGGTCAATGGATCGATGGCGATGGAACAGAAACAAATTTATACAATGCAATCACTGGTGAAAAAATCGGTGAAACATCAAGTGCTGGTTTGGATTATGCCGCAATGTTGGAGTATGGTCGTAAGACGGGCGGACGTGCATTGCGCAAAATGACGTTCCAAGAACGCGGACGTATGTTAAAAGCATTGGCGATGTTCTTAATGACGAAAAAAGACTTGTATTATCAGGTAAGTGCTTGGACTGGTGCAACAAAAGTTGATTCGTGGATTGATATTGAAGGTGGAATTGGAAACGTTTTTGCAAATGCTTCATTGCGTCGTCAATTTCCAGATTTGCCTTATTATGTGGATGGAGTGGCGGCACCGCTTTCTAAAAATGGTTCGTTCATTGGTCATCACATCATGGTTCCAAAAGAAGGGGTTGCAGTTCATATCAATGCATTTAACTTCCCGATTTGGGGAATGTTAGAGAAAATTGCTGTGAATTTAATGGCAGGTGTTCCAGCAATTGTGAAACCGTCTGAATACACATGTTTCTTAACGGAAGTCATGGTACGCGATATCATTGATTCGAAAATTCTACCAGAAGGTTCATTGCAATTGATTTGTGGTTTAGGACGTGGATTGATTGATCACGTGTCTACTGAAGATATAGTGACGTTTACAGGAAGTGCAGCAACTGGAAAAATGTTGAAAGCACATCCACGCATTGCGCAAGAAAGTGTTGCTTTTAATTTGGAGGCAGATTCATTGAATGCGACCATTTTAGGAAAACATGCGGTTCCAGGAACAGAAGAATTTGATTTGTTCATTAAGGAAACAGTGAAAGAAATAACGATCAAAGCAGGACAAAAATGTACTGCTGTTCGACGAATAATTGTTCCTGAAGATTTGATTGACGATGTAGAAAAAGGAATTGCAGCTCGATTGGCTTCAACAAAAATTGGAGATCCAAGTGTTGATGGTGTGCGAATGGGTTCATTGGCTACGCGTTTACAAGTCGATCGTGTTCGTGCAAGCGTAGAAGAATTAGCTAAATCGCAAGACATCGTTTTTGGAAACATGGATGAATTTGAAGTGTTCGGTGCCGACAAAAACACTGGAGCATTCTTCTCACCAATTTTGTTTAGAAACAATGATCCGTTTAACAAAACAGCATGTCATGATATTGAGGCCTTTGGTCCAGTTTCAACGATTATGCCTTACAAAGAAATCGATGATGCAATTGAATTAGCGAAAATGGGGAAAGGTTCCTTGGTTTCTTCGATTGTAACGCCAAATGATAAAGAAGCAGCTGAATACGTTGTTGGTGCTGCGTGCATGCACGGACGTATTTTGGTCTTGAATAAGGATTGTGCGAAGGAAAGTACTGGACACGGTTCGCCAATGCCATTGTTAACACACGGTGGTCCTGGTCGCGCTGGAGGTGGTGAAGAAATGGGTGGAAAACGTGGTGTTTTGCATTATTTGCAACTTACGGCGATTCAAGGACATCCAACTACGATTACGCACATTACCCAACAATTCCAAGTTGGGGCAGAAATGCCAGAAGCGAATCCGCATGTCTTCAGAAAGCATTTTGAAGAATTGGTAATTGGTGAAACTGTGTTCACGCATAAACACACGGTTACAGAAGCTGATATCGTTAATTTTGCCAATGTTTCAGGTGATAATTTCTATGCGCACATGGATGCGACTTCATTGGAAGGAACAATTTTTGAAGGAAGAGTGGCTCATGGTTATTTCGTGCTTTCAAAAGCTGCTGGATTATTCGTAGATCCGAAAAAAGGTCCAGTATTGTTGAATTATGGATTGGACGAAGCACGTTTTACAAAACCTGTTTATCCTGGTGCAACCTTGGGAGTTCGTTTTACGGTTAAAGAGAAGGTTGACCAGGAAAAACGCTCAGAAGATGATATCGCAAAAGGAATTGTGAAATTCTTGGTTGATGTTTATGATGAAACAGGTGAAACAGTGGCTTTAGCAACCATTTTAACAATGGTGAAAAAATTAGATCAGTCGAAGTAAAGAATGACGCTTTCAACAATAAAACACACATTTATTGGTATTTGCCTTGCAATAATGTGTGTTTTGGGTTTTGTTATTATTATTTTTCCAATCTTAGCCATGTTGTTCCCTGCATTGTTGGATTTTTTGTTCTCCCTCATTTTGGGTGAAACGAATTATGCGGCAATTGGTATAGCAACTTTAATCACCTTATTAATTCTTTTTATTTGGTGGACTTTTCGCTTGGTTACAAAAACCTTGAAAAAGCAAATTACTAGTAATTATAGGTTATTCGGTTATTATGTGATTCAGCTCTTTTTGGTTGCTCCACTCATGTTTTATTTTCTAATCGCAAATAATTGGGAAGTAATGAAGGATGGTCAATTTGTTTTTGGAATTATCATTGTTTTTCCATTTGCAGGAATAGTACCATTATCGACAGGGATTGTAGTAGATATTTTGCGTGCATTAAAATCCAGATAACTTGATGATTGTAATGGTAAGAATTAAAACATTGAAAGCGTTTTTGGATTTTAATTCAGTTTTAGTCTGTTTAATTGTGCTTAACTTGTTCTCCTGCTCATCACCAAAGCCAAAGACGACAAGACAAGAAAAAAGCAAAAAAATAACAGCCTCTGATTTTGTATGCGAAGGAAGCTATGTTGGACCTGAATTTATAGAAGGTGACGATGTGGCTCATCAATTTTCCAATGAAATGTCTGAGAAAGTTGGTGACCAATTAAAGAAATTATACAAAGCAGGAAAATTCGCAAAAGTAGATTTTGAACAGATCAAAATGTCAACAAATGGAATGGGAACGGGAGAAGTTACTTACAAATTGCGTATTCCATTGAAACGAGTGAAGACGAAGTGTGAAGCGTTTACATCCTTTGACCATTGTGGTGGTTGGAATCATCCTCCTGCAATTGAGTTGCGCATCGAACAGCTCTCAACCATCCTTTTACCAGGGGACAAATTGAACATTAGCCCATTAAAAACAACTCCTGAAGGATTACAAGAATATTGGATCCAATGGCGGAATAAAGAGGTGCAGGCAGAATGTAGGTAATTCTCACAGATGTTAGAGCTAGAGTTTAGCTGTTTGAATGAAGTGATTGCTGTAGTAAAGAACACAAAAGGACCAGAATACTAGCTGTTAAGTCTTTGCAAAATTTAAATATTTAAATTTTACAATTCAAATCATCAAATCATCAAATCATCAAATCATCAAATCATCAAATTCACTTCCTAAAACGCAAAGTAAACAAAGGGCTTAAATGTGTCCGAAACAGCCTGGTACATCACAAGTATAATAATCGAAACAGCAATTGCCTGAACAGGCATCGGAAATTTCGCAAATAAATTCTCCCAACTTTTCTTGATGCTGTCAGGTAACCAGTGAACGATATAACCGACCAATATAACCCAGAAAACACTTTGGTAAGTCACTAAAACGGTAACAAACGTGTTCCAATCAAAATCAAACTTATTCCAAATATGTTGAAGCATTTTCACAGGTTCGCCTTCGCCATCTAAACGGAACCAAATACGTGTAAACGTAATGAAATTGAAGGTCAAGAAGATTTTCCAGAAATGCACAATCAACCACGATTTGTTTTCATACGGTGAAATTTTCTTCCAGTAATTGTACAAAACCAAGGCAGCTCCATTCATTGCTCCCCAAATGATGAAGTTTTCACTTGCGCCATGCCACAAACCTCCGACAACCATCGTGATGAGCAAGTTTAAATCGCGGTGAACGTACTTCTTGAAATTTGGAAAGATGAGTGAACCAATGATGTAAATCGATGTTAAACCAGCGTAAACGAAAATCAATTCATACCATTGGAGAATAAAAAACAAAAAGACAAAAATGATTGTGGTTGCAATATACGTTGCAAATCCTCCTGATTTATTTCCGCCCAAAGGAATGTACAAATAATCGCGAAGCCAAGCACCCAGTGACTTGTGCCAGCGTCTCCAGAAATCCGCAACGCTGTTTGCTTTGTAAGGTGAATTGAAGTTTGGCAATAACTCAAATCCCATCAACTTTGAAAGTCCAATTGCAATGTCTGTGTAACCTGAGAAATCGCCATAAATCTGCAACGAATAGCCCCACATTGCCAAGACACTTACGAATCCCGGATAGGCTTCTGGCGCGTCAACTACTTTGTCAATGAAGTGAACAGCTATGTAATCTGCCAATACAATTTTCTTAATCAAACCTTTTACAATCAAAATGATGGATGCAGAAAACTCGTCTTTTGTCAGTCTAAATGGCTGATAAATCTGCGGAATAAAATCGCGTGCACGAACAATCGGTCCCATAATTACGTGCGGGAAATAGGTCACGTAAAATGCATAATCAAAGAAGTTTTTTACGGGTGTAATTTCCTTTCTGTAAATGTCAACAACGTAAGAAATCGATTGGAATGTAAAGAAACTAACTCCAGCAGGTAACAATATTTTTGTTTCAAAGAAGCCGTCACCAAAGAATCCATTCCCCATTTGTGCAAACCAATTGACAATTTCATATTTCGTATGAAACAACTCATTGTATGATTCTGTAAAGAAATAAGCATATTTAAAATAGGCGAGAAAGAAAATATTGAAAACAGCTGATAGCGCAATGATCCACTTACGTTTGGAATTACTATCGACAGAATAAATCCATTTACCCAATAAATAATTAAAGATAATTGAGCCGCCAAGTAGCACAACGAAAAGACCTGACGTTTTGTAATACAAAAACATGCTGACAACGGTAAAGAAGATACTTCTTACCAATTGATGTTTATGCAGTACAGAAAATACTATCATAAATGCTAAAAAGAACAACCAAAAATCCAAACGGTTAAAAACCATTCGATCGGTTGCTGCAAAAGAAAATACGTCGTAAAGTCTTTCCATTAGTTTGTTTTTAATTCTTCAATTTCCTTCATTTGAATCAGAAACTTTAAAAAAGCATCAATCATCAAATCTCCTTTTAAGTGATATCCTTCTGATGTAAAGTGAACCATGTCGCCTTGCATCAATCCTCGATTCATCCACAAGCGCGACGAGCCTAATTCACCCATTACGCCATAAAAATCCCACACAGGCATTTTGTATTGTTCCGCCAATTCTATAATTACTTCTCGCTCACGAGCAATGTTGCGGTTCAAGTATTTGCGTTTGAAATGCGCGTCGTTTGGTACAGTCAACAAAATGGCACACTTCGGATTCGCTCGTAAAACGATTTTCATCATTTTCTCCAAATTGCGTTTGTACACCTGTGGATCAAAATTTTCGTAGGGAACGTTGGCATCATTGATTCCTACAGAAAAGGCAAAATAATCAGGCGGATATGCTTTTAATTGTTCTTCAAAATTCTTGTTTTCTAAATACGTATAAAGTCCTGCGCCATTGATTCCAATAGAAGTATAGGAAATTCCAGGATCTTCATTCATGAACTGAAAACCATAAATTTCAAGTTGTGCTGGATCACTTGTTTTACGCGAAAATTGTAAATCTAAATCGTTCAGAGGATCTGTAAAATAAACGTCAGTATAGCCCAATTCTTGGTTTTGTTCAATTCGATAAATCAGAATTTCGTCCTCACCGAAATTCATTTCATACGGCAATTCGCCTTTGTTGTGATAGATTCGAACGCTACAAAATGGAGGTTTAACCGTAGTTCGATCGTGCTGAAATGTTATGTTAATCATTGAGTCTTTGCAAATCAATGCTGCACCCATGATTCCATAATCAATTCCTTCCACGCGATGAGTAACACTTCTGTAACCTGTCCACGTATTTGGTGAGGCAAATTGGTAATTCGCAGGGTCGTTCGTATGCGCTAAATTCAAAGGGAAAACAACACCGCGTTCCCCAGTTAACTCAGGCCAATTACTTTGTAAAAATGTACGCATGTCGTGCGAGTAGATATCAGCTTGAATGTGAGAGCCACCAATGTGATAAAAATTCAATTTGCGATCTTTGAATCGAATCATTGAGTCCATTTCCTTGTAGAAATGTTCCCAGTTTGGACTGTTGACAGAATAGAATTGAAAATTATTTTTTTCAATCGAAACAAAAGGATATTGTTGCGCGAAGCTGCTGTCCATCTTGACAAAATCTGGAAAGCAATATTGATTCAGCGAATCACTTGTTGGCGCGCCATAACCTTCCTGTGCTTTCATTTGAAAGCTAAACAGAACACAGAAAAGTGGAAATATGAAACGCATCAAGATAATTTACTTTGCTACTTAGATTGTTGCCATTTGGCGAATTCAGCTGAAAATGCTTCGAAGAATTTCTGTGAAGCGATGCTAGCACCTTTATTTGTAAAGTGAATATAATCTTTGCCCGCGAGACCTTGTTCAACCCACGATGGCATTGAGTTCATTCCGCCCATTGCATTAAACAAATCCCAATAGCCACCGCCTACATCCATTGTCGCTTTTTTCATCAATGCAACCGTATACGGAAGTAATGGATACGAAACAAAAACACCATTTTCTAATTTTGACATATCACTTGGACCAATCACAATGATGGCAGCAGATGGACGTAGTTTTTTAATCGTGTTCAATTGGCCTTTGAAGTAGCTGACATAATTTCTCACTGAACTGCTATCTTTAAAGAATGGAACTGAGTTTCCACCGAATTGCATGATGACCAATTCAGTATTTAAATCAGAATACATCTTGCTCAACAAGGCTTGATCCATTGAACCGAAAATCGTTCCACTTGATCCACGCATACCAATGTTTGAAACTTGAACACCATAATCTCCTTCCAATGAGAAACCTGAAATTGTTGGACTAACGGCAGCCGTAAACACATATTTTAATTTCCCAGGTGTTGAACCAAAACTTAAATCAACTGAATGTGCTTTTCCGTCCTTGATTAAGCTGTCTTCGTGAATTAATTTTCCATTTTGGTAGACTTTTAATCCACAAGGACTCGTACAACTGTTGTAGAACATTTTTACATTGTTGTATTCTCTTGCCCTAGAATAAGCACTTTTGTGAGGTTCAATTTCAATCCAAGCTTCTTTAATGTTTGTTGAACTATCACCTTCAGCTGTAAATCGAGAGGCAGAACCCATGGCACCGTAACGTCTGTTTTTTAGTTTTGAACCACCGAAACAGGTGTAACGCGTGAAATTTGGCGAGTAGTTTTGTTTAAATGTATTTGTTACATAAACGTTTGTTGCTGGAATCAGACCTGGTCCGTTACCTCCAAATTGATTTTGAATACGCTGACGAATATAAGCTGTCATTCGATCACCTTCGATTTGAGAATCACCGTAATGAAGAATATGAATTTTACGTTTTTCGCCTGCAACATTTTGAAGTTTTTCAAATAAGCGATAAAGGTTTTGTTTCCCCGTTTCGTTCATGTGAATAATGGTCGAACTTTCCGTTGATAATTCTCCACCAGAAGGTGCGCCCATTGAGCCATCAGAACCATTTTTATGTTGTAACAAAGGATCAACCTCAATACTTAAGGTATCTACATCACTTACAATTTTACTAATGTCTTTTTTCTCTTGTTTAGGTGGATGAATGAATTGCTCGCTTGTTAAAAAGTTAAGTTTAAATCCACCGATATTCCATCCGTCTTTTGGTATGAAAAATACAATTGTTGCAAGGATTAGAAAAATTCCTAGCACAAAAAGCATTACATGATGAGGTCTTAATTCTTTCAATGTTTTCCGATTAAAGCTGCAAATTTAGTGAACTAAGCCGTGAAAGCTAGAGGCGAGGCAAATATTTCTCAACAATTCTGCCAAGTTTGCATTGATTACTTCGTTTTTTCTGTCAGCATGTCCGATTTTCAAGATTGGCAGTATCTTTGACAAAAGCAATTCGACTAAAATTGAGAACAATGGCAGAGGAAAAAGAAATAAACGAGCAAGAACAAGAAACGACTCAAGAAGAACAAGCGGCTGGTGCAACAGAAACTGTAGCAGAAGAGAAAAAAGAGTTGACAGCAGAAGAAAAATATGCTGAATTAAACGACCGTTTTTTACGTTTATATGCTGAGTTTGATAATTTCAGAAAACGCACAAACAAAGAGAAAATCGATTTGATTAGCAATGCAAATGCTGGAATTTTGGTTGATTTATTGCCCGTAATGGACGATTTTGAACGTGCAATTTTAAACAATGAAAATGCAGAAGACATTGCTGTAGTGAAAGAAGGTTTTCATTTGATTTTCAATAAATTTAAGAATACCTTGGAAGCGAAAGGTTTAAAAGCAATGCAAGCAAAAGGAACTGATTTTGACAGTGAACTTCACGAAGCTATTGCAAACATTCCAGCTCCATCGAAAGGCGATAAAGGAAAAGTTATTGATGACGTTGAGAAAGGATATTACTTGAATGAAAAGGTAATTCGTTTCGCGAAGGTTGTTGTTGGTCAGTAATTGAAATTAATTAATTTGAAGATTTGATAATTTGAAATTCACGAATTATCAATAATTAATCCTACTAAGGAATGAGTCAAAAAAGAGATTTTTACGAAATATTAGGCGTTTCTAAAAATGCTGATGATGCGGAAATTAAAAAAGCGTATCGTAAGCTAGCGTTGAAATATCACCCGGATAAAAACCCTGATGACGCGAGCGCTGAGGAAAAATTCAAGGAAGCAGCAGAAGCTTATGAAATATTGAGTAACGCTGAAAAACGTGCACAGTATGATCGTTTTGGTCACGCTGGAGTCGGTGGACAAGGTGGATTTGGTGGAGGCGGGATGAATATGGATGACATATTCTCTCAATTCGGTGATATTTTCGGTGGCGCATTCGGTGGCGGTGGAAGTTTTGGAGGTAGCAGAGGCGGAGGAAGTCGTGTTGTGCGTGGAACAAATCTTCGTGTAAAAATGAAATTAACGCTGGAAGAAATTGCTGAAGGTGTTAAAAAGAAAATTAAAGTTAACAAGCTCGTAAACGCTGAAGGAGTTACTTATAAAAACTGTCAAACGTGCAACGGAACGGGGAGAATTACGCGTGTGGCGCAAACATTCTTAGGAGCGATGCAAACACAGTCAACTTGTCATACGTGTCAAGGTGCTGGAAAAATGATTGACAAAAAACCAGCTGATTCTGATGCGCATGGTTTGAAAAAACAAGAGGAAGTTATCGAAATCGATATTCCAGCAGGTGTAGAAGAAGGAATGCAATTGAGTGTTTCTGGAAAAGGAAATGCTGGACCGTTCAACGGTGTTCCAGGAGATTTGATTGTTGTGATTGAAGAAATTGAACATCCTGAATTGAAACGCGATGGTGAAAATCTACATTATGATGCCTACGTCAATTTCGTTGATGCTGTTCTAGGAGAATCAATCGAAATCCCAACAGTAAATGGTAAAGCGAAAATAAAAGTGGAACCAGGAACACAAAGTGGAAAAGTGTTGCGTTTGAAAGGTAAAGGTTTACCACATGTGCAACGTTACGGAACAGGAGATTTGTTCGTGCACATCAATATTTGGACGCCAAAAAAAGTATCAAAAGAAGAACGTGAGATATTGGAAAAATTGAAACAAAGCGATAATTTCAAACCAAATCCAGATCAAAACGATAAAAGCTTCTTCAAGCGAATGAAGGATATGTTCCAATAAGAAAATAGAAATTCTACAAATAACCGTGTGAAGAGATTCAATCTTGGTTTCTGGTAAAAAAGAAGATTGAAAGTGATTTAGAGAGCGTTAATTTTTAGAATTTCAGAAGGCCTTGTTTCATTACAAGGCCTTTTTTGTATCATTGTAGCACCAATAAAAAGAACATGTCGTTTTTGAAAAATGCCGAAAAAGGAAAGAATCTTTTTTCACTTTACATCCTTACTGTAATTCTCATCATTATCGGTTATGCGATCATTGGTCAACTACCTATGCTGATTGATTTAGCGTTAAACAAATACGATCTTACACAACCAGGAAGTGGAGAAGTAAAACAACTTTCAGCCTTTTTCGGTGAGAATAAGATGTTGTTTTACCTCGTTTTACCATTTGTGTTTTCTTTGTTAGCGTTGGTGTTAAGTGTCAGGTTTATACACAAACGATCGATTCTTTCTGTATTTACAGCTCGCGATTCTTTTTCTTGGAAACGTTTTTTTACCGCTTTTGCACTTTGGGGAAGTGTTCTTGGAATCTTTCTTTTAATATCTGTAAAAAGCAATCAAAACATTGAGTGGAATTTGAATTGGTCAACTTTTTTTCCGCTTCTTCTGATCTCATTGTTTTTAATACCTATTCAAACAACGTGTGAAGAAGTGTTTTTTAGAGGTTATTTATTTCAAGCTTTGGGTTTCTCGTTCAAAAAAGGGTGGATTCCTGTAATCGTTACAGGCATTGCATTCGGATTGATGCATGGGGCAAATCCTGAAGTTGAAAAATTGGGATATTCTGTCATGCTTTATTACATAGGAACTGGAATTTTCTTAGGAGTTATTGCCTTATTGGACGACGGTTTAGAATTGTCAATGGGTTATCATGCCATCAACAATATTTTTGCAGCTTTAATGCTCACCAACGATTGGCAAGCCTTTCAAACAGATGCAGTTTTCATCGATCACAGCGCTCCTGCATTTGGTTGGGACGCGATTCTAACAATCGTACTTTTACAACCAATGTTACTTTTTGCTTTTTCGAAGCTATACCGATGGAAAGATTGGAGAGGGAAGTTGTTCAATTAATTCCATGCACTTTTCATGTATTTAGGCAAAAAATGTCTAAGCGATTTTGTAGTTTTAACCATTCAATAAAAGCGTATGCTCGAAATTCAAAACATTTCAAAATCATTTTACCGTAAAGTTGCTTTGGACGATGTTTCATTGCACATTCAAACCGGTGAAATTTTTGGTTTATTAGGTCCAAACGGTGCAGGGAAAACAACCCTGATTCGTATCATTAATCGCATCATTGAACCTGATAAAGGTCACATTCGCATCAACGGCGATATCATGACACAACAACATTTGTCGTTGATTGGTTATTTGCCAGAAGAACGTGGTTTGTACCGCACGATGACAGTTGAAGACCATGCTTTGTTTCTTGGTCAGCTCAGAGGTTTGTCCAAAAAGGATGTGAAAATACAGTTAAATTATTGGTTGGAGAAATTCGAAATTACTGATTGGGGCAAAAAACGCATTGAAGAACTATCGAAAGGTATGGCGCAAAAAGTACAATTTATTTGCACCGTTTTACATGAACCGAAATTGTTGATTTTAGACGAGCCTTTGAGCGGTTTTGATCCTGTGAATGTGGAATTAATCAAGCAAGAATTGATTGAAATGAAAGCAAAAGGAAAAACGATTATTCTTTCAACACACAACATGAAAAGTGTGGAAGAGATTTGTGATCGCGCAGCCTTGATTCATCAATCGAAAAAAATCATGGAAGGTCGCATTTCTGAAATTCAGGAAGAACGTAAAACAGGTAACTACGCGGTGAAATTCCGAGGAAGTATGATTGCGTTTGTGAATGCGTTGTGGACAGGATTTGAATTAGTGGATAAAGAAATTTTGGGTGACGACAAATTCATTGCACACGTGAAGATGCGTGGAGACAATAATTTCGAAGATTTATTAAAAACATTGTTAGGACAAGTGAAAATCGAAGCAGCGTGGGAGGTTTTGCCTTCTATGCAAGATGTTTTCATCGACTTAGTTCAACCAAGAAAGGAGGCTGAAAATGCGTAATAGTTGGTTAATTGCTTTGCGAGAATTAAAAGAGCGAATGGGTTCTCGTTCATTCGTAATGATGTCGTTTTTTGGACCAATCATCATACTCTGTTTAATTTATTTCTTATTCGCTTTTGGAGGTGAAGGAAAACAGCATTGGAATGTATTGATTACAGATCCATCTCATCTGTTGGATAACAAAATTATGGCGCAAGAGGACAAAGCCATTTCATATTCATTTGCTGATCAATATGTTGAAATGGAAGAGTTTCGCGATGCCAAGCAATTTCAGCAATACGATGCTTTGTTTGAAGTGAATGAAAAGGTTTTGTCGAATAAAACAGCTTTTGTTTTCTACCGCATCAAACCATCTGTTCGTATGCAAACGCGTTTACAGTTTCACATTGAGCGACGCATTGAAGAAGTGATGATTGAGGAGTTCACAGATTTATCGGTCAAAGAGTTTCGCAAAATAAAACAACCATTAAATGTCGCTTTTCGTGATGTTTTAGATCCCTTTGATGAAGCATCGGATTTGAGAGGTTGGGTAGGATTTTTCTATGGCGCCATTATTTTTGTCTTTATCTTCCTATTTGGAATGACTATATTGAGAAGTGTTTCGCGTGAAAAAAGCAATCGAATTGTTGAAGTATTATTGGCATCGGTTCATCCAAATCAATTACTGACGGGTAAAATCGTTGGAATTGGAATCGCGGCTTTTTTTCAGTTTATCATTTGGATGGTCGTAGTTGGTGCAGGTTTGTATTTCATGCGCGAACTGATTTTTCCAGATATGCTCGATGCCTCAAATATGGATATCGTTCAAATGACAGATGAGGTAAAAAACCAAACACGTTTGGATCAATTATACGCTTCAACAGAATACAATGAATTTGTGAATTTAGTCTATGAACGCGTTCAATTCGGAACAATGACTGCGTTCTTCTTAGTGTTTTTTATCGTAGGTTATCTATTCTATGGATCTTTCTTTGCAGCAGTTGGAGCAACATCTGGTTCCGAAAGTGATGGACAACAATTTGTCTTGCCAATCATTTTCTTACTGTGTTTCTCGTTGTATGCCGGATATTTCGCTCTTCAAAATCCAGAAAGTTCACTCACAACATTCTTTCATTATTTTCCATTTACAGCGCCCGTTGTTGTAATGGTCAAATTAGCACAAGGATATGGTCCAGAAGCATCCTATCAAATTTACGTTTCACTGATGGTTTTGCTTACGAGTGCAGTTTTAAATTTAATGATTGCTGGGCGCTTATATAAAAATGGTATCTTACAGTTCGGACACCGTGTGAAATTCAGTTTGATTTTACGCTGGTTGAAAAAAACGTAATATGCGAAAAGCCGTCATTGATTTAGGAACCAACACGTTTAATTTGTTGATTGCAGATGTTTTTGCAAGCAATTTTGAATTGGTTCACACCGAGAAAGATGGCGTTGCATTGGGAATGGGCGGAATCAATCACAATCGAATTGCCGATGAAGCTCTCATTCGTGGATTCAATGCCTTGGGTCATTTTAAGGCAGTTTGTGCTGATTATCAAGTTCAAGAAATTCACGCCTTTGGAACTTCTGCATTACGAGATGCAAGCAATTCAAATGATTTTCTGGATAAAGTTCAACAAGAATTGGGAATTGATATTCAAATTATTTCTGGCGAACTTGAAGCTGAACTCATCTACAAAGGTGTCAAATGGTCATATGATTTTTCTGAACCTTCTGTGATTATGGATATTGGTGGTGGAAGTACTGAGTTTGTATTTGCCGATTCCAATGGCATTACTGATTTAGTCAGTTTGAACATTGGTGTTTCTCGCATTTATCAGCATTTTCATTTTTCAGATCCTTTATCTCAAGAAGATGTTTCGAACATTGAGACGTGGTTGGACGAAAAAGCAAATGGTTTCTTCGATGGAAAACAAGAACACATTTTAATTGGTGCATCGGGAAGTTTTGAAACTTTTTATGAATTGATTCACAACAAACCTTTTCCTTCTAAAATAGATGCGGTGGAAATTTCCATCAATGAATTGTTCGATAGTTTATCAGCCATTATTGCATCAACACAGAGCGAGCGCGATCAAAATAATTGGATTATTCCAATCCGCAAGCGCATGGCTCCAATTGCTGCTGTTAAAACACGTTGGGTACTTCAAAAATTACAAATTCAGCGCGTATTCATTTCGCCTTGTTCACTCAAAGAAGGAGCTTTGGCGCATTAATAAAGAACAAGTTTGAATCATCCTCCATGTTCTATGCTCAATATTCTATGTTCTAGTTATATTTGTAAAAAATAAAAAATCATGGGTAAAATCTTAATTGTTGACGACGAAAGAGCTATTCGCAGAGCATTGCGTGAAATTCTAGAATTTGAAGACTTCCAAGTGGATGAAGCAGAGAATGGAAAAGAAGGCTTGGAAAAAGCAACTTCAACAAGCTATGATATTATTTTTTGTGATATCAAGATGCCTATGATGGACGGAATGGAAGTCTTGGATGCCTTGATTAAAGCGAAAGTTGAAACGCCAGTGATCATGATTAGTGGACACGGGAACATTGATACAGCTGTACAAGCGATTAAGAAAGGAGCATTTGATTTTATTGAAAAACCACTTGACTTAAATCGCATTTTAGTTACGATTCGCAATGCGAAAGATAAAGTTGTATTAGTGGAAGAAACGAAGCAGTTGAAAACCACAGTTAAACGCTTTAAGGGAAGTTCAATTATTGGTGAAACAGATGGAATTATTCGAATCAAAGAAATGATTGAAAAGGTTGCGCCTTCCGATGCACGTGTATTAATTACTGGAGGAAATGGAACTGGTAAAGAATTGGTCGCACGATCTTTACATGATAATTCGAACCGTCGAAAAATGCAATTTATTGAAGTGAATTGTGCCGCGATTCCATCAGAACTAATTGAAAGTGAATTGTTTGGCCATGAAAAAGGAGCCTTCACATCAGCTGTAAAAGACAAAAAAGGAAAGTTTGAATTGGCTTCTGGCGGAACCCTATTTTTAGATGAAATTGGTGACATGTCGGCAAGTGCACAAGCTAAAGTATTACGTGCCTTGCAAGAAAATGTGATCCAGCGAGTAGGAGGTGAGCGTGATATCAAAGTAGATTGTCGTGTTGTTGCTGCTACTAACAAGGATTTGCGCAAGGAAATAGAAGAAGGACGATTCAGAGAAGATTTATACCACCGTTTGGCAGTTATTTTAATGCATGTTCCTTCCTTGAATGAACGTCGCGATGATATTCCAATGCTAGCTGAACATTTCTTAACAATGGTTTGCGCCGAACATGGTGTTCAACGCAAAACATTTAGTGAAGATGCTTTAGAAGCATTAAAAAATACGGATTGGACAGGAAATATCCGCGAATTGCGCAACATCGTTGAACGTTTAGTAATCCTTTGTGGACAAACAATTACAGGTTCTGATGTTGAAATTTTCGCAAATCCAAGAGCTGTTAAATAGACAAAAAACTATATTGACTTCCGCTTGAAATAGATTCATTGTCAATGGTCAACAACGGAATATTCAAAGAGTTTGTCGATAATGTTTGGACAAATTTCTCTGAAAATAATTGAAAAGTATCTTGATAATAAGTCGCTGCAAGCATATCAGCCGCGTATGAACCACAAAAATCAATTAGGTTCTTTTCGAAGTTTTTCGTTTCTAACAATTCAACTGAATATTTCAAACCGTGTTCGTTCAGGTGTTTTTTGCATAAAAGAATATTTGTGTCAACTTTGCGTTTCAACATTTCATCAGTATGCAAACCACCAACAAGGCAAATTTCAGCGTTGAATAATTCACCAATCTTCGCTGCGTATTTAACAACTTGAATGGATTCTTTTTCCAAATCAATCGTTAAAACAATTTTCTTAATTGAATGAAAAACTGAATTTTCTTGAACAATCAATAATGGTGTTTTGCTGTGTGATACAACTTTCATGGCATTACTACCGAATACTTTTTGAAGTCCAGATGAACCGTGAGTTCCCATCACAATCAAAGATGCTTCAATGGATTCTGCAATTTTACCGATATCATTTAAAAATTTCCCAACGATAATTTTACCGTTAATTCTGTCTTCAGCAATTCCGCTCGTTTGAATGATCGCATCTAATTGTTGTTTCGCAACCAAGCGATCACTTTCTTGTTTGATGACATGCAACAATGTGAATGTATCGTCATCTGATTTAGAAAGTTGACTTGCAAATTTTAGAGCGTTAAGAGTGGTTTCTGAAAAATCAATTGGTACAAGAAAATGTGAATTCATGTTACAGATTGTTATTTCATTTCGGGTAAAGTTAACGTTTTTCTCTGTTTATTTTTTTGAACTTGATAATTGAGTAGTTTTTTCAGAAAGTAATTTGTTAATTTTGAGTGCGATATATTACCAAAGGATAGTTTTTAGAATTTCTTATCTTACTATAAAATCCTTTTCGCTTCTTTTTATTTAGGATGCCACTTTGTAGAAATCAACAAAAATTGATTTTAAAGTGCTTCATAAATGAACAATATCATTCAAAATTCAAAATTAGAACATACAATTTTAATTGTTGATGATTCAATTGAAAACTTGCAATTATTAACGGGTCTATTGAAGGATCATTATAAAATTAAAGTAGCAAAGAATGGTCTTAAAGCAATTGAAATTGTTGAAAATGACCAAACTATTGATTTGATTTTGATGGATGTAATGATGCCTGAGATGGATGGATTTCAAGCCTGTAAAATCATTAAATCAAAAGCTGATAAAGCACACATTCCAATTATATTTTTAACGGCATTGAATGAGGCGTCAGATGAAACCTTGGGATTTGAATCTGGCGGTTCTGATTTTATTACCAAGCCATTTCATGCAGAAGTAGTGAGAGCGCGTGTTAGAACTCATATTGCCTTGTTAGATGAGAAGCGAAAATCAGATAATTTATTGAGTGTTTTGCTTCCTGATAATGTTATTCATCAACTCAAAAAACATGGAGTATATCAACCAGAAAAGCACCCTGACGCGAGTGTTATGTTTTGTGATTTGGTTGGTTTTACGGCCATTTCTGCAACAATGTCGCCTGAAAATTTGATTCAAGAGTTAACGGACATTTTTACAAAATTTGATGAAATCTCAGCAATGAACAATGTCACTCGAATCAAAACAATTGGAGATGCTTACATGGCTGTCGCGGGATTGAATGATGTTCAAGATAATCATGCGGAAAACATGGTCAACGCAGGATTGATGTTTATTGATTTTTTGTCCATGCGCAACCGAACAAGTCAACACCAATGGAAATGTAGAATTGGCATTCATTCTGGTGAAATAATCACTGGAATTGTAGGAACCTCACGCTTTCAATTCGACATCATGGGTGACAATGTAAATATTGCATCAAGAGTTGAAAGTAATGGTGAAACGATGGAAGTGGTTGTTACGGATGCTGTTTTAAGCCGTATTTCAAACAATTATTTAACTCATGAATTGGGAGTTAAAAATCTTAAAGGAAAAGGGGAGATGAAATTGACAATTATAAAAGGAAGACTCTAAAGTTGAAATGCAAAATGACATCTAAAATGGAGGACATTGAACTTAAGGAACTAGAGATTGAAGATGTTAAATTGCTTTTTGATTGGGCAAAAGATGAAGGTTGGGATCCTGGAATTGAAGATGCTGAAATTTGTTTTGCAGCTTTTCCGAAACAGTTTATTGGCTACTTCAATGAACAAGAATTAATTGCTGCTGGATCAATTGTAAATTACAATGGCGAATTTGGTTTTATGGGTTTGTTTATTGTAAAAAAAGAACAGCGATCAAAAGGTCTTGGTAAACTGCTTTGGGAAGCGCGAAAGACTAAGCTTTTAGCGTGTTTAAATCCAGGAGCTTCAATTGGTATGGACGGTGTAAAAGAAATGCAATCGTTTTATGCGAAAGGGGGATTTAAAGCCAGTTTTGCAGATGAGCGCCATGCAAGAGTAGGACAGTCATTTTCTTTTAGTCACAAGATTCAACCGTTTCAACAGACCGATTTCCATTTGCTTTCAGAGTATGATACGAGTTGTTTTGGATTTAATCGTTCAGAATTTTTAAAAGCATGGATTGCAAATAAGTCAGCAAACACCTTGTTATATAAGGAGAATAGCGAACTACATGGTTATGCTGTCATCCGAAAAACCTACGAAGGTTATAAAATAGGCCCTTTGTTTGCTGAAAATGAAATGATTGCTGAAGAATTGTATAAAGCATGTTTGACCATGGGAGTAGGAGAAAAAATTACCATTGATATTCCTACGGTTAATTCTTTGGCCATTAAATTAGTTCAGACCTATTGTACGCACTTGACATTCGAATGCGAAAGGATGTATTACCCTTTAAAACCAAATGTAGATTTTTCGAAAGTCTACGGAATAACAACACTCGAGTTTGGTTAATGTTTGTTCAGTAAATCAATAATGCAATTAGAAATAGCATCAACAGTTATTGGCAAAGCAGTTTGATAATCGGGTAAAAATGTACTCGTATGCAAAGATGTTGATTGCTGTTGTTTCGCTTCATTTGTTGAACTCACACCTACCCAAATTAAATAACTCGGAATTTCAGTTGAATTCGAATAAATACCAAAATCTTCACCAATCATTTTTGGAAGTACATCTGCAATTTGATAACCTGAATTGGATTTTTGAATGGAATTTTTTAAATCCTCGCCAAGTTTTGGAGCATTATAAACTGCTGGTATGGACATGTCCAACAAATTATAGGTAGGGAACTCATTTTCTGTTAATCCAGCTGCTAAAGCAAGGTAGTTGCCAATTTCCTCAATTCTTTTTAAAACATACAGTCTACTTTCCGGAGAAAATGTTCGAATGGTTAATTTAAGTTCAACTTTATCTGGAATGATGTTGCCAACTGTTCCACCGTTAATTGCACCCACTGTTATTACTGCCGGAGTATTAAAAGCAAGATTTCTACTCGTTATGCTTTGGATTTCTGTGATGAAATTGGCACTCAATAAAATTGGATCAATTGCTTTAAATGGTTCTGCTCCATGACCTCCTTTTCCGTAGATTGTAATATTCATCATGTCAACAGCGGCCATACTGTATTTATTACAAAAACCAAATGTGCCAGATGTTAAGTCAGGCGTATCGTGAATTGCTAATTGATACGTAGGCTTTGGAAGTGTAGAAAAGTAATTGGAATGAATTACTCCTTTCGCTCCTTGTCCTGTTTCTTCTGATGATTGTGCAAGAAAAATAACCGTTCCTTTCCATTTCTTTTTTGAAAAACTTAAGATTCGTGCAACGCCAACCCAACTGCTCATGTGAAAATCGTGGCCACAGGCATGCATAACAGGAATAGCCCAACCTTCTGTCATTGTAGTTTGAGTTGACGCATAGAATGCACCAGTTGTTTCTTTAATTGGTAAACCATCCATGTCTGTTCGATACAAAACTGTTGGACCATTGCCGTTTTTCAAAATTCCAGCGAAACTGTTAAACCCTAAAGAATCAATTATTGTAAAACCTAGTTGCTTGAGTTCACCTTTCAGTAATTGGGCCGTTTCAACTTCTTTACCACTTAATTCAGGATGCTGGTGCAAATTCCTATACAGTGAAAAAAGTTGAAGCGTATCAACCTTGCTTAATATTTCTTTCTGCGCTTTAAGGTTAAAGGCAAAAAAGAAAAATATAAAAAAAGCCAAGCAATTCTTTATGATCATGAATGGTGTTTTATTGCAAGATAAATTGACAGGAAATCTGAATTGTAATTTCTTCTCCCAATGCTAAACCACCATCTTCTGCAGCTGCGTTCCATGTTAATCCGTAATCACTTCGATTAATCGTTCCATTGATTTCGAATCCCGCTTTCGTTTGTCCATACAAATCAAGTCCGATACCTGTGTGTAAAATTTCTAATTCAACATCTTTTTCGACTCCTCGAATACAGAATTTACCTGCAAGAATGTATAAATTATCCACTTTACGTGTCAATTTAGTTGAAGTAAATGTTAGTGTTGGGAAGTTTGCCGCGTCAAAAAAGTCATTACTTCTTAAATGTTCATCACGGTGGTCATTTCGTGTGTTGATTGATGCAACATCAGCACTAAATGAAATTTCCATGTCTGAAAAGTCCTTGTTCTCAGCTTCGATTGTCGATTGAAACATATCAAAGGTTCCAGAAACATTGGTGATAAGCATGTGTTTGATGCGAAACATAATTTCGCTGTGCATTGGATCAATAGTCCATATTGATTTACTCATATTTTTTTATTTTAAAAGGTTAAATGCATTTTCGAATTCGAAGTTTTCAATTTCGTCAAGAACTTTTTTCAAGACTTCTTTGGTTGCTGCGGGTAATTCATAATTGATAATCATTGATTTACAACAACTAATTGCTTCTGGATCATTATCGGAGATCAGTTTTTTAAGTTCATCTAATTGTACTTCTAAATCCGATTCCGAAATACTTGTTTTTGAGTTACTTTCTGCTTCTATGGATGATAAAAACAGGTTCAGCTTATTGAGATTGTTTTCTAGAATAGTCGCAATTTCATTAACTTGATGCTGATGAATATCTTCAAAACTATGATTTCCTGCTTGCAAGTGATTCTTGAAGTCAACCGATAATTTCAAGGCTTTTTTGTAAATATCATTCATGCCAATGTTTCCTGCAACTCCAGCTAAGGTATGTAACAAAACGCCTGTTTCTTCAAAACGGTTTTGCGACATAAGCATTTGGGATTTTGCACTGAAATTACCAAAATTCTTTACAAACGTATTGAGCATTTTTAAATACACATCTACTTTTCCGGCTGCTCGTTTTAAGCCCATTTCAACATCAATACCTTCAATTTTAAAAGGAGAATTATCTGAAGAAGTTAATTTATCTTGATTAAACTCTTTTTCTGTCAAGCCCAGTTTTAAATGACGAATGATTGAACGATACAATTCAATTGGATCAATTGGTTTTGTGATGTGGTCGTTCATTCCGGCTGCAATACTTTTTTCATACTCGCCTTTCATCGCATGCGCGGTCATTGCTAGAATTGGTAAATCGGTCATCTTTAAATTTTCGCGAATGAAGCGAGTTGCACTTAAACCATCCATTTCTGGCATTTGAATATCCATCAAAACTAAATCAACGTGAATTAATTTAAGTTTTTCAATGGCTTCAAGCCCATTCCATGCAGAGAACACTTCAATACCAACATCATTTAGGAGTTCAATTGCAAGTTCCATGTTGATTTCATTGTCCTCAACAAGCAAGATCTTCTTGCCATTCAATAATTTTGAAAATTCCAGATGGTTTCCGGTTGCAACTGGAGATTCTTTTATTTTACTTTTTCCAAGACTTAAAAGTGTATCAATGCTTTCGAATAATTGCGAGGGACTTATTGGTTTGACAAGCATTTTATTGATGACATTATCGCTTTGTGCTTGTTTTAACGTTTCAAGTCCATAGGATGTCACCATTAATACTGAAGGAACTGAATCTGGACTTTCTGCTTTTAAGTGTGTAACCAATTGAAGTCCATCCATTCCCGGCATTTGCCAGTCAACCACAAACAATGAAAATGGATCATTCGCAGCTTGATGGTCATGAAATAATTGAATTGCATCTTTCGCATTATCAGCTTCAATTACTTCAAAACCAAGCGAAAGTAGCATTTCTGATAAAACCATTCGGGCACTTTCAGAATCATCAACCAACAGAACTTTTTGACCTGCAATTACAATATTTTCTCCATAATTGCTTGCTTTTTCATTTTCCTGTAATGAAAAATAGGCGTTGAATTCAAATTCAGATCCTTGATCAACTTTACTTGTTGCTTTCAATTCACCGTCCATCATTTGAACTATTTTTCGGCTAATGGCTAAACCTAAACCTGTACCTCCAAATTTTCGTGTTGTAGATAAATCTGCCTGTTCAAAAGGTTGAAAAAGTTTGGCTAATGCTTCATCAGACATACCAATTCCAGAATCCTTTATGGTAAACTGAACAATTGCTCCATAACTCATTTTTTGCACTAGCTTCACAGTTAATTTGATTTCGCCTTTGTCGGTGAATTTAACCGCATTATCAACTAAATTCAATAAAACTTGACGCAAACGAACACTGTCGCCAAGGATAATTGGTGGTACATTCGCATCAATTTCTGTGATTAATTCAACATGTACTTTTTTAATCAGTTTTACATTAACTGCATCTGTAACATTCGCAATTAATTCTTCAAGATTAAAAGGAGCTGTTTCTAAAGATAATTTACCCGCTTCGATTTTTGAAAAATCTAAAATATCATCAATAATACGAAGCAAATTTTTGGCTGAAATTTCAACTTTTCGATTGTATTCTAATTGCTTTTCGTTTAGTTCGGTTTTCTTCATCAAATAACTCATCCCGAGAATCGCATTCATTGGAGTGCGTATCTCATGACTCATATTCGCAAGGAATTCACTTTTAGCTTTATTCGCTTTGTCAGCAATTTCTCGCAATTCGACCATTTGCTGGAAACGATCGTTTAGTTGATTGCTTTTGAATTTAACTTGATCTAAATTTTTTCCAGCGATGGAAGCTATGATTCCCAAAACCAATGGAGCCATGTCAACTAGCCAAAGTGCTGGTGATAATTTTTGACAATTGATTAATTGCTCCAAAGAAAATCCCATTCCACGGAACGAACATTCCACGGTTGTTCCTATAACCGGAAATAGAATACCTAAACAAATACCATAAATTGTGTACTTAAAACGCTCAGTTTTATACGGAGTTGTATTTTTTTGAATCACCTAAACTTATTTGACTCAAAAATAAGCACTTTTAAACCATAATAACTAGCTATAAATTACTCACTTATAAAAAACTATATTGCCCACCAAATGAAGTGTTTTCGCTTTCTAATGTTAGAACTGGAATTCCTAAATTGTTATTGGCCAAACCTCGCACGAATGAATCGGTAAAGACATGAAATGAACTTTCATAATAGGTTGCCGCCAACATGTCAGCATTCTTGTCTTGGCACAACTGAAAGATGTTTTCTTCAAATCCTTTTCCTTCTACGAATTCAATGGAATATGGAATTTTGTGATCATCCAAAAAGTTACCTGCGACAGTTAGATTTAAATCTATTTTACGTTTAAAAATTGGATCTTCTTGTCGTGCACCAACCAAGATAATTTCTGCACCAAACATTTGACTCAAACGTGCTGCAGATTTCACAATTTGTAAGCTCTCTTTTTGCAAATCAATGGTCATCACAATCTTTTTAATTGAATTGTAAACGACCTCCTCTTGAACGATGATCAATGGGATTTTACTGTTTTCAACTATTTTAAAAGCGTAACTGCCGAATAATTTACGCAATCCACTTGCACCATGTGTTCCTAGAACTATCATTGAGGCATTCAGTGTTTCAGCAATAACAGCGATATCTGTACTAACGGCTCCTTTAATTACACGAGTGGAATAATTCGCAAAATCGGTCAAATGCGACTTGGCAAAGTTGGTTAATTTAAATTCTGCAGCAATTCGATCCTCTTCTGATTTAACCACATGAACAAGCAAAACTTGATCATTTTCTTTTGATAATTGTGCAGCAAATTTTGTTGAGCTAATTGAAACCGGTGTAAAATCAACCGGTACTAAGTAAAGTAATCCTTTTTCCACGTTTACATTTTTAATAGACTATAAATTTACGCGGTAAAAGGAAGCTTTCAGATGGGCAAAATCAGCTAGAAAGATGATTTATCTCAGCTTTTAAAAAGCAATTGAATTGATTGTACTTCCTCCCCATTCAATAACAGTAAAACCCGATCGATTGCATGTAGGAATTTCTTGCTTTTTGATTTCCAACGAAACGTCTTTTGGAATAGCTTGTGAAAGAATATATATTCTATTTAGTTGTGCAGGTTCGGGTTCAATTGTTAAGTCTGCAAAAATAGAACAGTCTTCGTTAAACACAAAATGAATGTAGTTACGTTCGTTTTTCATCAGTTGAGGTCCCCAATACGTTATAAAATCTGCCATTTCTTTATCGTTCAAACCAAATTGTTCTAAGCTTGCTTCAAGGAATTCGATTGTGGAATCGCGATCAATAACGAAACCACTTGTTAAATCAAATGATTCAGGTGTAATTACTTGGTTGGACTCCCAGAAAAGGTAATTATAGGTCTTGTTGTCCAACGTTAAATTTCCGGCAGAATCAGCTGTGAACGACCATTTATTTTTATAGGCTGGATAAGTGAAAGCTAATTCACCTTTAGGTTCAAGCTTTACTGAAATAGAAGTTAAAACATTCGGATAAAAATACAGAACTGGTTTTTCAACTACTTGAATGTCGTTATCGTAAACTCGCTGAAAATAACAACTAAGAAAGGCCTTTTCTCGACTTTTTACTGAAATTTGGTTTGTTGTAATTTCAAAATACTCCTTGTTCAAGAGTAACTGAAAATAATAAGTCCCTGGCTTCAATTTCACTTCGAAAAAGCGTTTTTTTCCAAGGAAAACTGTTTTTCCAGGTCCACCATTGTAGTCATATATAATTCCAAAATCCACTCCTTTTGGCAAATTTGGAAAGTTGAAATAAAACATGGATTCATTCACTTTTAAAGTTTTTCGCTGCTTGATGCTGTCTAATTGAGCGTATGAGCCAGGTATGTCTAGTTCTTTCGATGCAAATGAAGTCGAGCACAATAGAAGAAGGATAAAAATCAGAGAAGTTTTCATAATAACGTTTTTGATGCTTACATTTTTTGTTTGGAATGGTTCAAGCACATTTAAAAATAACTTGAAATAACCATAATCATGCGCTGTGTTCAAAAAAATAATACAAAATCTAGATGACATTTATTATTTTCACGCTTTATTAATGCTCGCAAGAGTAGAAATTAATTTTAATTCGTAATCGATGAACTTTAAAAAGATTGTCCCTCATTTAGTTGCTATTGGTGTGTTTGTGCTTTTAGCATGCGTTTACTTTTCACCAATTTTTAATGATTATAGCTTGAAACAAAGCGATATTCAGCAATTCCGTGGAATGGAAAAAGAAATTGTTGATGCAAATTTGGTAAATGACGAAGATGCCCTTTGGACAAATTCAATGTTTGGTGGAATGCCCGCTTATCAAATCAATGTGAAACATCCAAATAATGTAATGGTTCATGTTGACCGATTTATCAAATTAGGATTGCCACGTCCTGTTGGACTTTTATTCATGGCTATGCTTGGATTCTACATTTTTGCCTTGTGTCTTCGTGTGAATCCTTGGTTAGGAATTCTTGGAGCGATCGCATTTGGTTTTTCGACAATCAATATTTTATACATTGGTGCAGGTCACGTAACAAAAGTAAATGCAATTGCTTACATGGCTCCTGCGCTGGGAGGATTAATACTCGCATTTAGAGGTAAGTGGCTCATCGGAAGTGCCGTTTTCGCACTGTTTTTCGCCTTGAACTTATCAGCGAATCACCTTCAAATGACTTATTATTTGGCGTTTTTATTAGCAGCTGTGGCAATTGGTGAATCGATTCGTTTGTTGATCAAAAAGGAGTTTGTATCGTTAGGGAAAATTGTTGGAGCTTTGGCAATTGGAGCCGTTTTAGCGATTATGCCTTCTTGGGGAAATCTTTCATCAACGCTAGAATACAGTAAATATACAACACGAGGTGCAACGGATTTGACACTTAAGCCAAAAGGTGAAAAAACGAAAAAAGCACAAGATGGTTTAGAAACAAAATATATTTTGGAATACAACTATGGGAAAGGTGAATTGTTGTCAATCATAGCTCCAAATGCAAAAGGTGAGCGCGGTGAATACATAGGCAATGACGAAGATGTTATGATGAATGTTGATTCGAAATATGCTGAGAATATCGGTCAAATGAATCGTTATTGGGGAGGACAACGCATGAGTGGTGGAGCTTTCTATTTCGGTGTTTTGATGTTGGTTTTTGCATTGTTTGGATTAGTATTCTTGAAAGATGCTATTAAATGGCCGTTCTTGGTTATTGCAATTCTAGCACTGTTATTGGCTTCGAATGATCCAGGAGGAATGAATCATTTCTTCATTAACAAAGTTCCATTATACAACAAGTTCCGTGATTCAAAAATGATTTTGGTCTTGTTACAAGTAATGATTCCTGCAATGGCTGTTTTATTCTTGGATAAATTATTCAAAAAAGAAGGTCTTTACGGTAATAAAAAAGCGTGGTTGATTGCATGTGGAGTTATTACATTTATTGGAATACTATTGTACGCTGTTCCTTCTATTTCAGGTTCAATGTTGAGCAAAGAAGAAACAAAACAATTTGCAAAAGCACTTGAAGGAACGAAAGATCCAATGCAAGTTGATTTTATTCAAGGTTTGAAAACGGAATTAATCAATGTTAGAACTGGAATTTATAAATCAGATTTTGGACGTGCAATTGGATTGATCATCTTGGGTTGTGGATTGATTCTTCTATCTATTTACACCAAAGCTTCAGCACTTGTGCTTTCTTTGATCGGAATTGTTGCTGTAACTGCAGATAACATGTCCGTATCGAAACGTTACTTGAACAATGAAGACATGGATACGCCGACAAGTAGTTGGGAAGACGTTACAAAAAGTTCAACTCCGTACTTGCCAGAACCTGCAGATTTGAGCATTTTGAATGCTGAAAAAGGTTCAGTTAAGGGATTTGAATCGAAAGTGAATGAACTTGTTTCAGTAATGGGAGAGCATCCAAATTATATGAACATGGACATGAGTACGCAAAAAGCGATTGCTGAATTTGGTGCGTTGAACCTGAACAGCGATTACCGTGTGTTCTCGTTTGCAAATACATTCAATGAAACGTCGACAAGTTACTTCCATAAAAGTATTGGTGGTTACCACGGTGCGAAATTGAAACGCTTCCAAGAAATTGTTGATTTCCAAATCGGCGATGAATTACAAGCGATTAACCAAGTAATTGGGACCGCGAAAAATGACAAATTGCGTCAATATGTAATGACAATGGATATTCCACAAGAAAAAATGCAAGCAGTGTTTGATACAATTAGTGTTGCTGAAGTGGATTTGACAAAAGAAGCTCCAGTATTAAATATGTTAAATGCTAAGTACATCGTTCTTAACAAGGCTGGTAAAGCTACTAAAAACACAAGCGCAAATGGTGCTGCTTGGTTTGTTGGGTCTATCAAAAAAGTGAATTCATCAAATGATGAAATGCTTGGCTTAGGAAAATTGAATACGAAGGAAACAGCAATTGTGAACGTGAAAGATGCAGGAATTGAATTGAAAGACAAGTACGCTTTGGATTCAACTGCAAGTATCAAATTGACAAAATACGGAACAAATGAATTAACCTATGCTGTAAATGCAAAAACTGAATTACCAGCAATTTTCAGTGAGATTTATTATCCAGAAGGTTGGAATTGTTATGCAGATGGTAAACAACTTGAACCATTTAGAGCAGATTATTTATTGCGTGGAGCAATTATTCCAGCAGGAACAAAAACAGTTGTTTGGAAATTTGAACCTCAAACATTCTACACGGCAAGTAAAATTGCTTTGATTGGATCCATTCTACTTTTGCTTTCAACCGCCTTTATCTTAGGAAAAGCATTGATGGGAAGTTTGAAGAAGGAATCAAATGATGAATTGGTAGATTAAATAATCTAAGACAATAAAAAAGAGGACTTATTCAAAGTCCTCTTTTTTTATGCGATCGCCAATCGTAAAATCCTTTTTTGCTCTTTTTCCCAAAACATCGCTGTAATATTTGGGATGTAAGCTCAAGCCTGGTCGAACAGATCGAATTGACTTTTCATCAATCATTTCACCTTTTTTAATTTCTTTTGAAATATATAAAGATCTAGAGAATACTTTTCCAGCCTTTTGTTTTTCTGTTAATTCATAGGTCTCAATTCCAATTGCGGATTCCGCTTTTCTGACAGCATCAACCATTTCTTTAAATTCAAGTTCATTCATTGAAAAGCTTGCGTCTGGTCCGCCAATTGACCGGTCTAAAATGAAGTGTTTTTCAATAATTTTTGCACCAAAACATACAGATACAATTGGAACGATAGAACCCATTGTATGATCTGATAATCCGGTGATTACATTAAAATCATCAGCTAATTTTTGAACCATGCGCATATTCGCCTCTTCAATAGGAGCGGGATAACTTGAAGTACATTTTAACAAGGCAATTTGATCATTTCCAGCTTTTCTACACGTTTCGACAGCCAATTCGATGTCTTCATATTCGGCAATTCCTGTTGAAATAATAATCGGTTTTCCTTTTGATGCTGTGTAATGTATTAGAGGAATATCGGTTATTTCAAACGACGCAATTTTATAAGCTGGTACATCCAATGATTCTAAAAAATCCACAGCAGTAAAGTCAAACGGAGACGAAAAACAAACAAGTCCAACTTTTTTAGCCTCCTCAAATAAAATTGAATGCCATTCCCAAGGTGTATAAGCTTCTTGATATAAATCATGCAAAAACTTACCATCCCAAATAGTTCCTGAAATTTTGAAATCTTCTTTATTGGACTTCAGAGTAATGGTATCCGCTGTATACGTCTGAAATTTAATGGCATCCGCACCCGCTCGCTTAGCTGCTCTAATCGTTTCAAGTGCTGTTTCGATACTACCATTATGGTTTGCAGATAATTCTGCAATAATGAATGATGGCGAGTTCTTGTCTAATATGTAGGATCCTATTTTAAACATATCTGCTTGTGTTTTTTTTGAAAAGATACATAGTTGATTCCGTTTCTTTTGAAAAACCAAATCGCTCAAACAATTTAATAGACGCCAAGTTCTCAAACAATACATAGCCTTGGACTATTTCTATCCCTTTACTTTTAACATGCTTTTCAAGTTCTTCAAGTCCTTTTTTCATCAAAATTGCTCCAAGACCTTTACCATGATGTTCTGGTGAAAGTAAGTAACTGATTGTGGCAATCTTGTCTTTTATATCAAAGCGTATACTACCGATTGGTTTCGCTTGTTCGCACAAAATGAAATAAAGACATTCTGTTGAACTAATTTTAGATAAAAACCATGCTTTATGATTTTCGAAAGGTATGAATTCCTTACTAAATGCATATTTACGTGTGGCTTCGTCATTTGCCCATTTGAACGTAATGTCAATATCAGTTTCTGCTGCAAGACGTATCGTATATTGGTGTTCCTTCTCAATTGCTCTAACCAATTTTACCAAACGTTCTGTCGATTTACCATCAATAATTGTGAATGTTGGCTCAAAGAGATTTATGTTTTGTATAGCTGATGAAATTGATGTGTATGAAAGATCGGAAGCATCAATAAAGTTGTTCAATTTTAAATGTTCCGCATAAACGAATTTCTGATTTTCAATATAAAACCCACTAATAGGTTTAATTTTTGCAGCTAAACACTCAAGTAAGATTCCACTTGTTGGCACTATTCCAAATTCCATTTGACTCATCAAAGTGGCCATTTCTGTTTCTTGAAGATTGCTGTGAATTGTAATTTGTTTCCAATTCAAATCAACTAGTATTTCATGAGAGTAACCTTGTCCAAGCACAACATGAATTTCTGAAAACACAGTTGAATTTATAGCTGCTTTTAAGGCAATTTCAGTTTTATTAAGAGGATCTGAACCACCAAAACAAATAAAAAGGCTGTTTTTGATTTTAGGAAGAGTCGGTTTGCCAGCTAATTCTTGAAATGAATTTCTTAAAAGCGCATAATCGAGTCCTAAAAAATACTGTGTTCCAAGTAATGCTTTATAATTTGCCGCAAAAAATCCTGGGGTAGGATTGATTATAACATCAACTGGAAAATAACGGTCCGCTAAATCATCAATACAAATTATCCTTGCCCTTTTGTGGTGGATTGCCTCAAAATAAGTTGAGTCGTAAGTATAACCATCAATAACAACTAGGTCATTTTCATTAACTTGATCGATAAAATCTTCAGATTTTTCTAGACATATAGATGAGTGGTCTGATGAAACCAATTGATGAATACTTTCAGCTAAATTTTCTGTTGAGAAAAAAGTGGCATGTATTTCGGGTAGCGAATTAACCAATGCGCAACAACGGGTAAGATGACCAAAGCCGATTGTGCTGGAAGCATCTACTCGAATTTTAAGTTGCGTATTCATTTTTGGAGGATTGAGTATTTTAATTCAGCAATTTTCCAATCGTCAATTGTATCAATATCCTGAACTTTTAATTCAGATAACTCAAAAGCACCGATTTTACCTGACCAAAGTGTTTTTGTTTCTTTAAATTTTTCAATATCAAAAAAATAGAGTGCTCCAGCATCGTGATAATTTTTGACAAGATCCTGCGACCGTTGATGAATTGCTTCGGGTTGGTTTAATTCAACTAGATTATTTGTTGTCAAGTGAAACGATCGTTGAATTGGAAATCCGTAGGCGACACAACTTATTAAAGAATCAACATCACTTGAATTGAATTGATTAAAGGCCAATTTTAAATCTTCTGAATCAATCAAAGGACTAGTTGGATACAAGCAACATGCTTTCGAAAAAGTACTTCCACTGGCAGAAAGTTGATTTAATACTTCTAACAATACTTCTGAAGTTGTTGCATAATCATTCGAATTTCCTTCAGATCTTAAAAATGGTACTTCTGCACCGTAATGTTTTGCGATTTCCGCAATTTCATCATCATCAGTAGATACAATGATTGAGGAGAAAATTCCACTTTTGATGGCTGTTTCAATTGCATACGCAATAATAGGTTTACCGTGAAAATTTTTAATGTTTTTTCGCGGAATTCGCTTACTGCCACCTCGTGCTGGAATGATTGCAACTGTCATTTTTTTGAATAAAAAGCAAGTATATGCTCAATAACAACTGTTTGTTCCTCATCAGTCATTGAAGGAAACATTGGTATACTAATACAGCGAGAATAATAGTGTTCCGCAAATGGTAAATCTCCTTCCTTCCAACCTTGATGTTTATAGAAAGGCATTAAATGCACTGGGATGTAATGAATTTGAGCAAAAATTTGATTGGATCTTAAATAGTCATACAAACCTCTTCTGTCTCTAACCTCCAAGATGTATAAATGATAGGCGTGTCCTTCTACAAATCCAGAAGACTGAATAATTCCTTCGCAAGTTGAAAGCTCTTCAGAATACCGTTGAGCAATTTGTTTTCTTCGTTCTAGATTTTGAGGTGCACGCAGTAACTGTGAACTCCCCAAAGCTGCTTGGAAATCAGTTATTCGATAATTGTAGCCAAGGTACTGCATCTCCATGTACCATTGAGGATAATCATCAACTTCAATTTCTGAATTTCCATTGGCAAAAGATGTGGTGTTTTCAAATTTTGATTGATCACGTGTTATACCATGTGTTCTTAATTCCATTAATTGATCATAAAGATCTTTGCTGTTGGTTGTAATCATTCCACCTTCTCCCGTTGCAATATGTTTTACAGGGTGAAAAGAAAAAACAGAAGCATTTGCAAATTTGCCATTACCAGCCTTTTGTTCTTGTTGATTGACATCTAAAAAATGGCCTCCTGGAGCGTGACAAGCATCTTCAATAATCCATAAACCGTATTCATCTGCCAGTTTTCTGAATTCATCAAGTTGTGGAACTCTTCCGGCAAAATCGACAGGAATAATACCCTTTATTTTTTTATCCTGATTGGTTGATATAACTTGTTTTACTGAATTTATATCCATCAAATATGTTTGTGGATCGATATCTGCAAAGAGTACATTTCCGCCACAGTATTTCACACAATTCACTGAAGCTGCAAATGTAATTGGCGAACAAATTACGTATTCATCTTCTTTTATTCCTAAAGCTAAAACCGCCAAATGTAGAGCTGCTGTACCATTACTCACTGCAACAGCGTAATCAGCACCAACATAGTCAGCGAATTCTTGTTCGAATTTTAATATTCTTGGACCTTGAGTAAGAAAATCGGCTTGTAAGGCCTCTGTTACTGCCTTAATATCATCTTCAGTTATTTCTTGTCTTCCGTAGGGAATTGCTTTCATACCTCAAATGTAGGGTCAACGTGTTCTTTAATTAATTGTCTCAAACTTTCAATAGATTCCCATTCTTCGTTGTTATTCGAATTATATGAAAAACCTTCAGGTACCTTCTTAGCATCAAATGCACTTATAAATTCTTGAAGATCCCAAGATGTGGTTTGTGGCAAAATCGCATAGTATTTTCCAAGATCATACGTGAAAAATGAATCGGATGAAGTGATCATTTCTTCATGGATTTTCTCCCCTGGACGAATTCCTATGATTGGTTTGTCACAATTTGGTCCAATTGCTTCTGCTACATCCATGATGCGATAAGAAGGGATTTTTGGAACAAATATTTCACCGCCCCAAGCAGTTTCCAAGGCATGCATAACCATGTCTACACCTCCTTGAAGCGAGATGTTAAAACGTGTCATTGATTCAACTGTAATTGGCAATACACCATCTGTACGTTTTCGCTTTAGGAAAAATGGAATAACAGAACCATTTGATCCCATTACATTTCCATAGCGAACAACCGAAAATTTAATATTTTTCTTTCCTCGAATGTTATTGGCTGCAACAAATAGTTTGTCAGATGTTAGCTTTGTCGCACCATATAAATTGATAGGGGCACATGCCTTATCTGTTGAAAGTGCAACAACGTGTTGTACATTAGATTTTAAAGCTGCTTTGATAACATTTTCAGCTCCACCAACATTTGTTTTTACACACTCGTCTGGATTATATTCTGCAATATGTACATGTTTCATTGCGGCAGCATGAATCACATAATCAATATCTGTGAAAGCTCTTTCAAGGCGTTCTTGGTCGCGAACATCACCAATAAAATAGCGAATTTGAGGGTAAACTCGATTTGGAAAATCTTGTTCCATTTCAAATTGTTTTTGTTCGTCTCTTGAAAAAATCACAAGACGTTTTATTTCAGGGAAATTAGAAAGTATGTGCTTTGTTAGTGCTTTCCCTAAAGAACCAGTTCCTCCTGTAATTAAAATTGATTTATCTTTCACTTAAATAGTATTGATGTTGCACAAATATATCAATTCAGCGTTAAAAAGACGAACTATATTCTAGTCTAATTCACTCCAAATCGAACCATTTTTGATTTTTGAAGCAAGATCGTGTTTTGAGTAAAACAAATCAAGATCCTTGTACACTTCTTTTTTCTGTTTATTGATTTTATCCAACCTATAATTTTCAAACACCCATACAGTCTTTTTTAGTTTGGGTAGCTTCTTGAAAATTGACGGAATATAAAAGTACTTTCCTAGGTGTAATAACCAATATAATCTCAAAAATTTCCAGTTGATATTTGGTTTTTTCTTGATAGAATCATTTTTTAAAAACGGTTTGAAAACTTGCATACAGCGCAAATGATTCAAACCATCTGCAAAACCAATTGAATTAGAGAAAATAGCATTTCGCCTTGTAACGATTTCAGGACCATTGAAATATGAAATGTTATTGTTTGTGTACAATTCCTCAAACGCTTTTAAGACTTCTCTAGAATTTGTAGCATGTAAAGAACCTGTATGTAAATCAACGCGGTCGAAATTAGCATCGCCATTAATAATTAATGTTGGAATATTTAAAAGCCAAGCTTCCATAATCGATGTACTCTCAAACGCCATCCATAAGTCGGAAATTTGAATTAAATCTTGAATTTCAATTTCATCTTTGAGGTAAAAAACGTTCGGATAATTTGCTAATCGATTCATCTCATTACGTGAATCACGATAGTCAGATTCGAAATTTTCTCTCGGATGTTTTTTCAAAATAAATAGAACATCTGGGTAGGTTTCAATTGCTTCACGCAACGCATTTTCCACAATGTCTCGTTGTTCCTCTAACCAAATTTTTCCGTTTTCACCTGGTTTGTTGATATTCGATAAAACGTCATTTAATTCTTGATTGTAGAGTTTACCAAACGCCCATCCAGCATAACCGACCACTTTTTTAAAATTACCATATCCATGTTTTTTTAGTAAGGATTCGCGGTCAATCGGTTGTAAGTATGCATATTTATCAAAGCCGGGTGCTCCAGAAACATGAATTACTTCAGTATTGAGCTGGTATTTTTGGATTAAGAAGTTTTTAACGCGTTGGTTCCAAGTGAATTGTATAGGACATAAGTTCTTTCTATCTGCATTAAACGCCCAAAAGTCATAATCAACTTCAGAATTAAAATTTCCTTCAGAATCATGGTTGAATACTAGAATGTTGTTTTCAACACAATATTTTGCGACTTGGTAATACAACAAATGACCTCTGGAATTAGGTAATATTACCAAATCCGGACGTTTATTTCTGATTTTATGTGCATCCCAAATAAATTCAAAAGTGACAGAATAATTTTCAAATTTTTCCAAATAATAAATTATCGGAGCAAGTAAATAAAAATCCCTAGCTTCATTGGAAACAAGAAAACAATAGGCTATTTTGGATGATTTTTGCATGAACATTAATATTCAATTCAAAAATAGTTGAATATCTATGTTTGGCAATAAAAAGAAGAAAGATTATCGCAATAAATTCACATGACCGACTGTTGAAACTTTATCACCTGTTTCTTTTGCCTTAAACTCAACTTTCCATGTATAAATACCTGTTTGTACTAAACCAAAATCTTTGTAAGTTCCATCCCAACCAATCAAAACGTCGTTGGTCTCAAATATTTTCTCTCCCCAACGATTGTAAATAACAAATAAATAGTCATTTGGAATATATCCAGGAGTGAAAACTGGTATAAATTCATTGTTAAATTCGTCCTGATCTGGAGTGAATGTGTTTGGAACATAATAGACGATATCCTCCAAATAATGCAAGGTTTGATAAATGGTGTCTGAACAGCCCAGTCCGTTAGAAACAATTAGACCTACTTGGTAATCATGATTCGGGTTTAGAAATAAATGATTCGGATTTTCCTCATTTGATGTCTGATTATCACCAAATAACCATGTGAAAATTGAACCATTTTCGGATAAATTTGTGAAGTGTATTTCTGGATTGGAGGAGTTTATTGCATTAGGACTCATAGTGAAATTAGCGGTTGGAGTAATTCCTCCAATTTCTATAATTGTAGTGTCAGTTGTACTTGAAGTACAACCTGTAATGGCATCGATTGCAACTGACTCAATTTGAAAGTTACCACTTGTCCAGTAGGTGTATTCAAAGGAGGAAGAATTGTTTAACGTGTCGAAACCTGTTCCAAAATTCCAAAAATAATTAACGTCAGAATTTACTTGGTTTTGAATGGAAACAATCACCGGAGCACAAGTCCCTTCGGTTGTAAATGAGAAATTCAAAATTGGATTTTCTGCTTGAACAAGATTCACCATCGCAGAGTCAACGCAGCCATTTACTGTAGTCGCAGTTACTGTATAGGAACTTTGTTGACTAGTAGGTATGAATGGTACATTGTTTTGAATTGAACCCGTCCATGAAATAAGATCACTTGGTTGTGCTGTACTGGCATTCAATATTGCCAATTCATTTTCACAATAATAAATAATTGAATCAATCGAAATTATAGGACTTTGGTTCACTGTAATGATCATTGTGTCAGTTGCTTGGCATCCAAATTGATCAGTGGCAGTATAGATTAAATCTGTGGATTGAGTTGGAACAAAAAACGAACTATCAGGTTGATTGTTGCTCCAGCTTCCTGTGAAATTCGAATTTGTCATGCTCGCATTTAAAAAAACACTGTCGCCCGAACAAATTGTTTGATCCAAACCAGCGTCAACGTTTGCAAGCGAACTAGCTGTTACAGTTACAAGAATAGTATCGGAATTTACACAACCGTTTGCATCCGTAACTGTCAACGTAAGTTCATTGTTTCCAACAGAAGGAGAATAGGGAACCCCATTAGTAATGGGCACGTTCCAAGTATAAGTTGAAAATGATGGTGGATTAAATGTAATTGATTGATTGTTACAGATTATTGTATCACTACCTAAATCAAAAGTTGGTAGATTATGTATAATTAATTGAACTGAATTTGAGGAATTAGGGCAGAACGAATTAACAATAGATAGAGTATATGTTCCTGCTGCATTAGTGGTTGAGTTGGGGATTGTAATGGTCTGTTGATTTGACGTAAATCCATTCGGGCCAGTCCATTGATAATTTCCAGAAACTAGATTACCTCCAGTTAAGGAAATCGTTTCTCCTTCACAATATTCTGTTTGTCCAACTATCGAAGGAACATTATTTGAACCAATTGTACCTGCAATAAAAGTTGGTAAACCAAGTGCACATGTATTAAGCAAGGGAACCGCAGAAATGGTAAGATTTGAAGGGTTTGCTATTAATCCAACATTAGGGTTCGCAATTGCAGCAAGTGATTGCTCACCATCTTTAGCGATTAAAATTCGCTGAGGAGTTTCTGATGTCAACTGTAAAGCTCCAACGGAATATCCACCCCCAGAATTTGGAATAGTACCGGCTAACGTTGAACCAGTGAAACTAGGTGAAATTGTCGCTTCATAGATATATCCATTTCCCAATCCATTGTTTATGGACATAGAAGCAAAGTAGACTTTTTGGCTATTTGGAGAAAATTCCACGCCATAAAAACCATCTCCCCATCCTATATTCGAAAGTCCAGCAGTTAAACTAGTGGGAGAAGAGATTACTCCGGTTGCATTGTTAAAATTGAACAGTGTAACTCTAGTATTTGGATTGTAATCAGCTCTAACTAGCTTGGTTCCATCTGGCGAGAATTTCATGTAACCATTGGTGTTTGAACTAACGATAGTTGGTCCAAGAGGCTGAATTAAAGGTGTACTGTTAACACCTGCTGAAGTGATTTCATAAACATAAAAATTATTAGTACCTGATTTTGTTGCAGCAATCCAAAAATCGATTCCATTTGCTTTTTTGACCGCACATATTTTTTCACCTGTTGGACCTGCCAAATTTGTATTGATGGTTGACCATTGAACTTGCCCAAGTTCTGTTGCTTGAATGGTTCCGTCGCCATTGTCATCCATATTAACGACAGAGTAATTTAAACCATTTGTTCCATATATATAATCGACCGTGAAAATATAAAACTCGACATTTGAGCAAGGTTTGGGAACAATTACAGCAGATGAAGTTGTTGTTGAATTTCCGAGTAAAGTGTTATTCCCATTCGTCATGAAAACATTGTTTCTATTGTAAACACTCCTTCCATCTGTATAAAATAAAATATTTCCTGAAGCATCGGAAATAGACGCACATCCTTCGAATGTATTTAATGAACCTGGAATAGTTGTTGGCGTGGCACCCGAAAAGTTTAGTCCGTTGTTATACCCGAAAAACCAATTGTTATTTTCTAGTTGCCCACAAACCAAGAAGGAATAAAAGAAAAAAAACAGTAAAAAAAATGATTTATATGGCGTTTGTATCATAGGTGAGGTTTAATCTAAGTACGTCAAAAATACAAAAATATCAAACTACATCCCATCCAAATACTCAGCTATTTTTTGTGTCAGAGCTTTATTCGAAAACTCATCTACCGTTTGCGTAGGCTCAAAGTTGCCTATTTCTTTTGAAATTAAAGCTTTTTTTAGATAGGCATAAATTAAAAGGTCTTCTGAATAGTCAAATGATTTTCCTAATTGTTTACTTTCTACTATCGATTTTACGTCTCCATCATTAGGACCAAAAACGAGAATTGGTTTTCCTGTTCGAAGCATTTCAAATAGTTTCCCGGGAATTCTTCCTTTCGCATTAGACGCCTTATTGATTGGTAACAAAAGCATAGAAGCTGACGCATATTCTTGCAACACTTGTTGGCGTGGAATCATTCCCATGTAGGTGGTAATTGATTCTAAATCAGTTACACGAATCGATTCTCGAACAGCATGATCAACTTCTCCTGCTAATTTGATTTCAACCTGTGAACGTAAATTTGGAAATTCAACCAATAATTTACTCAATGCATTTAAAAAGGAAATCGGATTTCGATCTTCACCCAATAACCCACCATGAAAAAATACAAACTTTTCTGTTGGAATAGCTTTGAAATTAGCAAATTCCGGTTCGTCGAAGCCGTAATAAATAACATCAATATTTTTTGCACCAATTGATTCTAAATCATGTTTCCAGGTCGGACTTGCAATTGTAATTTTCTTGGCTATTCTAAAAACATCTTGTTCCAAAGCTTTGTGCTTTCGGTCAGCACGCTTTCCTATGTACAACTTGTCGTAGTAATCAACTTGCGTCCACGGATCTTGGAAATCTGCCAACCAAGGAATATTGAATTTTTTAGAAAGTTTTAATCCAATAACTGTATTTGTATGTGGTGGACCATCCGTCAGAATTGCATCAATTTTGTGGTTTTCCAAATAGTTCTCCAGGTATTTTACGGATGGTTTAATCCAGCGATAGCGAGCATCTGGAATGAAAAAATTACCTCGAACCCACATTCCCAAAGTATCAATCAGCGTTTTTTTCTTGGCAGAATTGGAAGTTATGTTCTGCAAGGGTTGATTGATTTTTCGTCCTGATAGCTTTTTAAATAAATTAATCGGCTCAAAAATTGGCACCTTGTGAATTTCTAATCCTTCGGGAATATCTTTTTCATTTGTGTAATCCAAAAATTGGTAGGATGGATTTTCAGCGGTAAACACGACTGGTTCCCAACCAAATTCACGCAAGTACTTCACGAATTTCAAGCAACGTAGCACCGTAATTCCTCCAGATGGTGGCCAATGATATGTTATGATTAAAACCTTTTTCACTTGATTTAAGCTGAGAATTGATTCTGTTTCAGACGAACAAAAATAAGCAAATTATCAGTAAATGATGCGGATTTCACGGTATCGCTTATATTTGTAGCACAAGATTATGGGAATCGTTCAGAAAGATGCATTTCGTACCATGTTAATCTCCTATGTGGGGATTGTTCTCGGCTATCTGAATAAAGGCATCTTATTTTTAATCATTTTAACTACAGAACAAATTGGGTTAGTCAATTTGATCATTTCAGTTGGAACGCTGTTTGCGCAATTTGCGAACATGGGAACGATTTACACCACATGGAAATTTCTTCCGTTTTTCAAAAATGAAGAGAAAAGGCACCATGGATTTTTACCACTGATTTTATTGATTGTATTCGCTGGAATAATTCTTTGTACAACCCTTGCGTTGGTTTTTCGACCACAGATAGAATCAATGTATCTGGAACATTCAGCCATGTTTGTTTCCTATTACTTATGGTTTTTACCAATTGGTATATCTTATGTTTTGTTTCTCGTGCTTGAAATGTACTTGCGTTCATTTTACAAGAACATTGTTCCTGTAATTGCTTATGAAATTGTATTGAGAATCGCTGTTACAGTGCTGTTAGGTTTGATTTATTTCAAACTCATATCTTTTGATTTGTTCGTCATTTTGCAAAGTTTGTTGTATTTGATTCCAACAGCGATTCTACTCGTTTATCTCTATCAATTAGGTGAGTTGAATCTACGTCCATCTTCCATTAAAATATCGAAACGCTTTCGAACGATTTTGATTCAATTTTCGGCATTCAATTACATCAATACACTTGGAGTGGTCTTGGTTGGATCAATGGATGTCATTATGATTGCTCAAATGGTTGGCTTAGAAGGAACTGGAGTTTATACCACCGTCATTTTCTTAACAAGTGCATTGCAAGTACCTTATAAATCAATATTGAGAGTGAGTTCACCACTCGTTTCTGATTATTGGAAGTTCAGAGAATTCGGAAAAATGCAAGCACTATATCAGAAAGTCAGTTCCGTTGGACTCGTAATTGGCTTAGGTTTATTTTGTGGGATTTGGAACAATATTGAGTTCTTATTTTCTTTTTTAAAACCAGAATTTCAAGCCGGAATCTGGGTGTTTTTCTTTTTGATGATGGGACGATTGGTTGACATGTATTTTGGGATCAATGGATCTATTTTTACGACTTCCAAAAAATACCGATATGATATCTTGTTTACCATCTTTTTAATCGTTGCAGTCTTTCTTTTAAACCTGATTTTTATTCCAAAATGGGGGATAGCAGGAGCCGCAATTTCAACATCATTGGCCTTGATTGTTTATAACGTTGGTCGAATTTTATTTGTTTGGTTTGCCTTTAAAATTCATCCCTTCCACAAAAATCAATTCATTGTAATTGGTCTTGGGTTATTGAGTCTTTTTGCTGGTTGGATAACTTCAGACTTAGTGGATAACAAGTATTTAGAATTTGTTTTTCAGTCCGTACTCGTTTTGTTCTTATTCTTTATCCCAATTTATTGGTTCAAATTGGAACCAGAAACTGTCAATTACTTCAATAAGGGAACTGCTTTTATTGGTTCCAAAATCGGAAAACAGAAGGCATAAAAAATGTAGGCTTGTTTAAACCTACATTCCATTTAATCAAAAATAGCTATTTAAATTTTTGAATCTTCAAATCATTGAATGTCCAAATAGTTTACTATCAAATCTTCCCTTTACATTCTTCAATTGCAGCTTTCAATCCTGCAGGATTTTTACCACCCGCCGTAGCAAAGAACGGTTGACCACCACCACCACCTTGGATGTGCTTCGCAACTTCACGAACAAGATTTCCAGCATTCAATCCTTTGTCAGCAATAATAGAATCGGATAAGATGATACTAATCGTACATTTGTCTCCTTCATTACCACCTAGAACTCCAAAGAAATTGTCAACTTCACCTTTTAATTGAAACAAAATATCTTTGATTGAACCACCGTCCAAATTGACAGTTGTTCCCATGAAATTGATCCCGTTAATAGATTCGATTTTAGACTTCAATTCACCTTTTACGTTCATCGCTTTTTCGCGCTGAAGAACCTCAATTTCTTTCGTTAATGAATTGTTTTTCGCTAACAAATCTTCAACCGCTTTAATCAAATCTTTTGGATTTTTCAAGGTTAAAGCAATCGTTTCAAGTGTGTCCGCTTTTTGCTTGAAGTAGTTTTCTGCCACTTCTGAAGTAATCGCTTCAATTCGACGAACTCCTGCTGCTACAGCTGTCTCCGTCGTGATTTTGAACAATCCAATTTTACTAGTAGAAGGAACATGTGTACCACCGCATAGCTCAACTGATTCTCCAAATTTGATTACGCGAACAGAATCACCATATTTTTCACCAAACAAGGCCATTGCTCCCAATGCTTTCGCCTCTTCAATTGGTGTGTTTCTTCGTTCGTCTAATGAAATGTTTTTATGAATTCCTTCTGTTACAATTCGTTCTACTTCTGCTAATTCCTCATCTGTAACTTTTGAGAAATGTGAGAAATCGAAGCGTAAATATTCTGGTGTTACTAAAGATCCTTTTTGTTCAACATGTGTCCCCAAAACAGTTCTCAATGCATGATGCAATAGGTGAGTAGCTGAGTGATTGGATGCCGAAGCAATTCTATTTTTCTCATTCACTGTCGCTGTAAAAGTTGCGTTCACATCTGTTGGCACTTTTTCACTCAAATGAATAATTAAGTTGTTTTCTTTTTTCGTGTCGAAAATATGAATCGTTTCGCCATTCGCTTCAATCGTTCCTTTGTCTCCAACTTGCCCTCCACCTTCTGGATAGAACGGAGTTTGGTTGAATACCAATTGATAAAATGACTTTTGTTTTTGACTTACTTTACGGTATTTCACCAAATGTAATTCTGCCGTTAAATTGTCATAACCAATGAATTCAACATTCCCGTCAGGTCGAACTTGCACCCAATCATCTGTTTCAACAGCAGTTGCTGCGCGTGAACGATCTTTTTGTTTTTGAAGTTCATTCTCAAAATCATCTTCTTTAACTAATACATTATTTTCTCTAGCTATTAACGATATTAAATCTAGAGGAAAACCATATGTGTCGTAAAGTTCAAAAGCTTCAGATCCAGAAATCAAACCAGAATATTTTACATCTGGTTGGTCACTACTTGTTACAGTAGCACCTTCAGAAAGCTTTTGGGCGATTAAATTTTCAATTCTTTTAATACCAGATTCTAAAGTTCTAAAGAAACTTACTTCCTCTTCACGAATTACTTTTTGAACCAATTCGCGCTGATTGATCAATTCAACGAAAGGATCTCCCATGATTTCACTCAACACAACTGATAAGTCGCATAGGAATGGTTCTTTCATTCCCAATGTTTGGTAACCATAACGAACAGCTCTTCTCAAAATTCGACGGATGACATAACCCGCACCGGTATTTGATGGCAATTGTCCATCAGCAATCGAGAAAGCAATCGCACGAACGTGATCGGCAATTACGCGTAAAGCAATATCAGTTTCTTCTTTCAGACCGTATTTAACACCAGAAACTTTTTCCATGTGTTGAATCAATGTTTGGAACAAATCAGTATCGTAATTCGATGTTTTACCTTGTAAAGCCATTGCTAAACGTTCCAATCCCATTCCAGTATCAACATGTGTTGCTGGAAGTGGTTCCAAACTACCATCAGCTTTACGGTTAAATTGCATGAAAACGTTGTTCCAAATTTCAATAACTTGAGGATGATCGTAATTCACCAATGATTTTCCGTCAACTAAATCACGTTCTGCTTTTGAACGCAAATCAACATGGATTTCAGTACATGGTCCACAAGGACCTGTATCACCCATTTCCCAAAAATTATCTTTTTTAGAAGCAAGAATGATGCGGTCTTCATCAATGAATTTTTTCCAAATTGCAATACTTTCTGAATCCTGAGGAACGCCATCTTTCTCGTCGCCTTCAAAAACAGTAACATACAACTTGTCTTTAGGGATTTTGTACACTTCTGTCAATAATTCCCAAGCCCAAGCAATCGCTTCTTCTTTGAAATAATCTCCAAACGACCAGTTACCCAACATTTCGAACATGGTGTGATGGTAAGTATCAACACCCACTTCTTCTAAGTCGTTGTGTTTTCCAGATACACGCAAACATTTTTGAGAATTGGCGACACGCGGATTTTTTGGAACGGCATTTCCAAGGAAATAATCCTTGAATTGATTCATCCCAGCATTTGTAAACATTAAAGTAGGATCATTCTTAACAACCATTGGTGCTGAAGGAACGATCTCGTGTCCTTTAGATGCAAAAAATGTAAAAAATTGCTCGCGTATTTCAGAAACTTTCATGAAAGATGTTGTTTTCTATTGGTTTTAAAAGCTGCAAATTTAACTGAATTACTTAAAAAACAGGAATTTTTTGATGGAAAATGGCAGGAAAAACTCAATTGAATTGAATGATTTTTGAACAGTTTTTATTCGGAAAAATACGATTCAAAAAAAAAAGGTTGATCCTAAATGAATCAACCTTTGTTAATGTGCTTAAAAAATGAGCTTATTTGATAGCATCAATTTTTTCTTGGTTTTCATTTTCTTCCATTTGGAAATTGAATTTCGTCGCTAATTCTTGTTGAGCATCAGCAAATTCTTTATCCAATTTTTCTTCTTGTTTCGTTACCTCAACTTCCATTTGTTGTATAAAGGCAAGATCTTCTTCCGTAATGTTCTCTCCTTTATCTAAGATGTCAAACATTTGTTTGTACTCGTTTGAATAGATTTTCTTGTAAAAAGAAAACAACTCAATCGCAGCATTTTTCATGCGCTCGCTTCCTTCAAATCCTTTCAATTTTTTAATAGCTGCTAACGACTCATCACATTGTTTTACGATATCTAGTCGAATTTCTTTGCATTTCGAAATATCCGAGCGCATTGTATCAACTAATTTTATGGCTAATTCACTGATTCTTTGTTGTTCATTGATGACAAGGTTATTGAATTCAACCGCCTTTTGAGAATTTGTAGCGCATGATAGAAATAACAAAAATGGCAAAGCAATGAATGACAATGAATATTTCATAGATATTAATTTGGACTAAATGTACAGATTCAGTCCTCAAATAGAAAGAAAACCCATCAAATTATGTCAAATTTTATTTTCATTGAAGGTGTTTTTATTTTTTTTGTCAGTTTTTCTGTCATTTCGGCATGTAGAAAGTAGATTTTGTAACTGATTAGTGACAAAATATGTTCGTAAGCACCAAAAAAATGTGGTGGCACAAAGATTGACTAGACGTTTTCAGTTTTAAACTGAATATAATTTACAAACAATATGGGAAAAATAATTGGAATTGATTTAGGAACTACCAACTCGTGTGTTTCTGTGATGGAAGGAAATGAGCCAGTAGTAATCGCTAACTCAGAAGGGAAAAGAACAACACCATCAGTAGTTGCATTCGTAGAAGGTGGTGAGCGTAAAGTTGGAGATCCAGCAAAACGTCAAGCAATTACAAATCCAACAAAAACAATTTCTTCTATTAAACGATTCATGGGATCGTCGTACGAAGAAACAAAAGGTGAAGCAGGTCGTGTTCCATATGAAGTCGTGAAAGGTGATAATAACACTCCACGCGTGAAAATTGATGACCGTCTTTATTCGCCACAAGAAATTTCGGCAATGATTCTTCAAAAAATGAAGAAAACTGCTGAAGATTATTTAGGACAAGAAGTTACAGAGGCTGTTGTTACAGTTCCTGCATACTTCAACGATTCTCAACGTCAAGCAACGAAAGAAGCTGGAGAAATCGCTGGTTTAACGATCAAACGTATTATCAACGAACCAACTGCAGCAGCATTAGCTTATGGATTAGATAAAAAAGGAATTGACCAAAAAATCGTTGTATTTGACTTTGGTGGTGGAACACATGACGTTTCTATCCTTGAGTTAGGTGACGGTGTATTTGAAGTATTGGCTACAGACGGTGACACGCACTTAGGTGGTGATGATGTTGATGAGGCAATTATTCAATGGTTGGCTGACGAGTTCAAAAACGATGAAGGTTTAGACTTGCGTCAAGATCCAATGGCATTACAACGTTTGAAAGAGGCTGCTGAAAAAGCAAAAATCGAGCTTTCAAGTACAACTTCTTCGGAAATCAATTTACCGTATATTATGCCGGTTGACGGTGTTCCAAAACACTTAGTGAGAACATTAACGAAATCAAAGTTTGAACAGTTGGTGGATTCATTGGTCCAAAGAACAATTAAACCTTGTGAATCCGCACTTAAAAATGCCG
>JALQYQ010000025.1 GCA_023262855.1 Crocinitomicaceae bacterium | reverse complement strand
CTCCTAACGTATCTAACTGCGTCTGGACAATGAGTGACGGATCCGTTATAAATGGTTGCGGATCAGTAACGAACACTTTTACTATCCCTGGTTGTTATGATGTGACCCTTACAACTACTTCGAATAATGGTTGTGTGAACTCACTTACATCAACAAATTTGATTTGTGTTGAAGGTGCGCCTAATGCTGCATTTACACCATCGAATTCAATTTTGACAGATGACAATACAAATGTATTATTCAACAATAACACCACTGGAGCTTCTCAATACATATGGAGTTTTGGCGATGGATCTCCAATTTCAACATTAACAGACCCATCTCACAATTATCAAACAGGAGATTATGGAAATTACCTTGTTGTGTTGATTGCAACTTCACCATTGGGATGTGTGGATTCGGCTCAAGCAACAATCCAAATTCAAGAGCCATTGATTTATTATGTTCCAAATACATTTACACCTGATGACGATAATTTCAATCAAACATTTAAACCAATCTTTACTTCAGGTTTTGATCCATACGACTACACGTTATTGATCTTTAACCGATGGGGAGAAATTATCTTCGAATCACATGACGCAAATGTTGGTTGGAATGGTACATACGGCAGCAATGGTGAAATCGAAATGGTTCAAGATGGAACTTATACATGGAAAATTGAATTTAAAACAAAAGCCAACGATGAACGAAAAATGATTGTTGGTCACGTTAATATCTTAAGATAAAAAATTCAATTAAGAGCAATCTCTTAATTGAATACAAAGTTGACAATTGGTAAACGCTTTTCGAACTTTATGTAACCTTTGAGAAACGTTTACCGTATTGTTAAAGCGGATAAATTGGAACGGCTTGTTGCAGTGTGAAGATTGATATAAATTAATTAGTTTCATTTAATCGACTAAAAAATGGTCGTTAATTATTGTAAATTAACTAATTAATACCTACATTAGTTTTCCGAAATAGCAATATTTCGTCCCGAAACCCCCTATGTTGCGACTGCTAAAAGTTATTAATAAACTTTTAGGCAGTAAAATGATACGATATTTACTTTTGGTTTTGTCAGTTTTGATTTTGACACTTAGTTTCAATGTGTCTGGTCAAACAGCTATGTCCACGGGGACTGTTACATTGAATAATGGAACATATACTGATCCTAACGGATTTAGTAATTACGCCAATTCATCTAATATTACCCAAACAATTTGTGCCAGTTCACCTGGTCAATGTGTAACCATTCAATTCCTTGAATTTAATCTTGAAGCAAATTTCGATTATCTAAGAATTTATAACGGAAGTACTACTAGTCCAGCCAATTTGATTGCAACCTTAACTGGGAATTACCTTCCAACTAATTTCACTTCAACATCTGGTTGTTTAACCTTAATTTTTACTTCAGATAGTAACGTTAGCTCATCAGGCTGGTTTGCGAATATTTTAACGAACCCTTGTGGCACAACACCAACAGTTCCTCCGACTCCAATTTCGGCAAGTGACGCATTTCAAGCAGTTAACATATGTACAAATCCAACTTTTTTATTAGACCCAAACAACAGTGGTCTAATCACTGAATTTACGGTTGGCAGCTTTTCAAATCCATCTACAAATCCAGCTTCAACAAACTCAGGTTGTTTATTAACAGGAGAAGTAAACAGTAGTTGGCTTATAGTGAATGTTGCAAGCGCTGGAACATTAGAGTTTTCGTTTGGAGCTCCAAGCACGTCAACAAACAAATGCCTCGATTGGATCATGTGGCCGTACAATGGAACCTCCACCATTAATCAAATTAGCACGAACAGTTTAGCTCCAATTCGATGTAATTGGAATGCAAGTTGTCAAGGATTCACTGGTATCGCATCAACTCTTCCAATCGGCGCAAACCAAGGTGATTTTGAACCAACGATGCAAGTTTCATGTGGTCAAAAATTTATTATTTGTTTATCCAATTGGAATGCTTTGAATACGGTGATTCCTATCAACTTTTTTGGGACTGCTGGTATATCTTGTTCAACTGTTAACGGTTTACAGGTTAATTCTGCAAGTATTTGTCAAGGTCAAAGTGCTAGTTTAATTGCATCGGGAGCAACTTCATATCTATGGTCAAATGGTGTCACTTCACCAACTCAAACTGTTTCCCCAACCTCAACTACAAGTTATACCGTAACTGGACAAAGTGATTGTGGGAACACCACACAAACAGCAACTGTAACAGTAACACCAATTCCTGTGGTAAATGCAGGTGCAGACACAACAGTTTGTGCAGGAACTGTCCTTGAACTAAACGGATCCGGAGCAACAAATTACTCTTGGAACAATGGGGTTACGAATAGTGTCCCATTCGCGGCGAATCAAACACAAACCTATACAGTTACTGGAAGTACGAATGGCTGCTCAAACACGGATCAAGTAACCATCAACGTTAACCCTTTGCCGAATGTTAACGCTGGCCCAGATCAACAACTTTGCGAAGGTCAAAGCACTGTAATTATTGGTTCAGGCGCTCCGACTTTGCAATGGGATCAAGGAATGAATAGTAACACTTCATTTACTCCTAGCCTTGGGATTCATACCTACACATTGACTGGAACTTCTTTAAACGGATGTACAAAAGTAGATCAAGTACAAATTATCGTTCATGAAAACCCAATTGTAAATGCTGGAAACGACATTGTTATTTGTCAAGGTAATGCTGTAACATTAAATCCTACAGGCGCAAATAATTACCAATGGACGAATGGTGCCACTACAAATACACCATTCATTCCAACATTTTCTGGAATTTACACAGTGACTGGAACAACAGTCTTTGGTTGCACAGATACTGATGAATTAGAAATTACCATCAACAGTCTGCCATCGATAAATGCGGGAACTGACATAACGGTTTGTCAAGGAGAACAAATCACCTTAACTGGAACTGGGGCAACTTCGCTCAATTGGAATTATGGAGCCATCAATGGACAGGCATTTACACCTTCCGCAACTACAACTTATACTCTTACAGGAACAAACCCTGAAGGATGTAGTGCATCAGACCAAATGACAGTAACAGTGAACCCTTTACCAAATCCAAGTATCAATGGAATTGTGAACTATTGCTCATTAAGTTCTGCAGTCTTGACAACGAATACTTCATTTGACAGTTATGCATGGTCAACTGGAAGTACAAATACATCTACAAATGCAACTCAAGCTAACAATCCGATTACAGTATCAGTAACAAATTCATTCGGTTGTACAGCAACTTCGAGTCCATTCAATGTTGTCGAAAATAATTTAATTTCTACCTTTCAAACGATTACCATTTGTGAAGGAGATACTGTATTAATTCATGGAGTCTCTCAATCAACTCCTGGGGTTTATGTAAATTCAATCTTTACCCCGCTTGGATGTGATAGTGTTTCAACAGTTACGCTAATTGTGAATCCTGCTCCTCAAGTAAATGCTGGAGCAGATATGAACTTGTGTGCTGGGAGTAACTTTCAATTGAACGCAAATTCAAATGGAACCTTCAATTGGCTTGGTGGTTTTACAAATAATCAAAGTAATCAACCTTCAGTTGGGAATCATCAATACATTGTTAGCGCAACATCCTTGCAAGGTTGTACAAATTCTGACACTTTATTCGTAAATGTTTTTAGTTTACCAAGCGTTTTTGCTGGAAATGATACTTCAATTTGTATTGGTAATTCAATTTCATTTAATGCAACTGGAGCAATAAGCTACAATTGGTCGAATGGAGTATCCAATGGATCAACATTCTCACCCACACAAACAGCAATTTATACTGTAACTGGAACCGATGCTAATGGTTGTTCAAATAACGATCAATTGACAGTAACTATTAACCAATTACCAACTGTAAACGCTGGTCCCGATCAGATAATCTGTGATGGAACACCGTTGTTATTAAATGCAACAGGAGCAGTTAATTATTCGTGGGACAATGGATTAGCCAATGGTTCATCATTTATCCCGGCAACTGGCACTTCTGTTTATACAGTTGTTGGTACCTCATCGTTTGGGTGCATAAATTCCGATCAATTTGAGGTTCAAGTCAACCCTTTACCAGTTGTAGAAGCGGGACTAAATCAAGAAATTTGTCAAAACACAAGTATTGTGCTAAATGCAACAGGGGCAGTGAGCTACACTTGGAATAACAACATTGGCAACAACCAATCGTTTAATCCACCAGTTGGAACAACGGTTTATAGCGTTGTTGGAACATCATCACTTGGTTGTACCAGTTCAGATCAACTTACAGTTTTAGTGCATCCATTACCTCAAATTCAAGCCGGAACAGATGTTTCAATTTGCGATGGAGAAAGCGTTACTCTTTCAGCACAAGGTGGTCAAAATTTCGTTTGGACGAATGGAATTCAAGATGGACTTTCTTTTATTCCAACAGCAAGTACTCTTTATTCTGTAACTGGAACTTCTAGTTATGGATGTGTGAACAGTGATAATTTATTCGTAACGGTAAACCAAATTCCAGTAGTTGAAGCAGGAACTGATACTGCAATTTGCTATGGAGAATCATTTATTCTGTCTGGTTCAGGTGCCGATTCTTATTCTTGGAATAACGGTGTAACAAATAATGCTACATTCAGTCCAAACGTTGGGACAATTATCTACACGGTTGTTGGAACGACGAATGCTGGCTGTTTAAATTCAGATAGTTTGACATTGATTGTAAAGCCAATTCCTTCCATTCAATTTGAAGCAGATGCTACAAATGGTTGTATTCCAAAAACGATTAATTTCTTAAATGAAACTGAAAATACACAAAGTTGTACATGGAAATTCGGTTCAGATCCATCTACTTGGAATTATTCCGATGCATCATATACCTTTACAGAAGAAGGGTGTTATGATATTACCTTAGAGGTTCTCGGAACAAATGGTTGTTCGAATAGCAAACAGTTCAATAATTTCATCTGTGTTGAAGATGCCCCAACTGTTTCTTTTACCCCATCCACAGAAGTTGTAAATCAAATAGATGGTATGGTACATTTTTTCAATTCAACAGAGGGGGCAACAAGCTATAATTGGAATTTCGGAGATAATTCAGCTAATTCATCTGAAGAAAATCCAATACATGATTTCAATGGTCTTCCTTTTGGAAATTACATGGTGAAATTAATTGCAAGTTCATCAATGGGATGTACAGATTCTAATTTTGTTCTGATAAAAATGGATGAGGAATCACTGTTTTTCGTTCCAAATACATTCACTCCAGATGAAGACGCATTGAATCAAATTTTCCAGCCAATATTCACGGATGGTTTCGATCCTTTCAACTTTTCTATGACCATTTACAATCGTTGGGGAGAACGCGTTTTTGAAACGCACGATGCCTCAATTGGCTGGAATGGATCTCTTTTCAATTCTGGTGAAGTTGTACAAGATGGAATGTACACTTGGACAATAACTTACAAAAAAGTAAACACTGCAAAAACAGATCAAATCACTGGCCATGTCAACTTAATTCGTTAAGTACAATTCAATATATTATTTCTGATAGCCACTTTGATAATTAAAGCCTAGTTAATATTAGTTCACTAATATTCAAGGCGTTTGCATTTTATATATTTAGCGTGCGTGGGAATATTTCACGAAGCCACTCCAAAACACTAATGCAAACACTACAAATGGAACGTAATTTTATCTATAAAATTGTCACTTTTCAATTAACGCTTTTGGCGTTGTTCTTTACCGTTTTTACAAGTTTTGGTCAAAGCGTTACTTTCAATTATACTGGAGCAATGCAAACGTGGACTGTTCCACCCTGTGTTACTTCAATCAACGTAATTGTAGCTGGAGCGAAAGGTGGTGGTGGCGCTGGAGGAAATGGCGCAAGAATTACGGCAACGCTGACTGTTACTCCTGGACAAGTTCTGAATATTTTTGTTGGTGGAGCGGGAAGCTGTGGAAATAACTCTGGTGGTTGGAATGGCGGTGCAACCGGTTGGGCCTCAAATCCAGCGAATGCTTCTTACAACTCTTGTGGTGGTGGAGGTGCTTCGGATATCAGAATTGGAGGAATAGCACTTGCAAACCGTGTCATCGTTGCTGGTGGCGGCGGTGGAAAAGGTGGCGGTTCTACAACTACTACTAGTGGCGGTGGTGCTACATGTAACAATGGTGCTGCTGGTACAAGTTCTTATGGATCTGGTGGTGGTGGTGGAACACAAACGTCTGGTGGAGCAGCGGGAACTCCTTGGGCTGGAACACCTCCTGGTGGATCTGCTGGTTCCCTTGGAAACGGGGGGCAAGGAGGATTTTGGTCAACAGCTTCTGGTGGCGGTGGCGGCGGTGGCTACTACGGCGGTGGCGGCGGTGGAAATGATGGTTGTTGCACAGGTGCCAATGGTGGCGGCGGCGGTGGCGGTGGATCCAGTCTTGTACCTGCAGGTGGAAGTTGTCTCGCAGCCAATAATTCAGGAAATGGTTATGTAACTATCAATTATGTTGCTGGTCTCGGCACTGCAACTGCTTCAAATACTGGAGCATATTGTGCTGGAGCTACGGTTTCCTTAACAGGAAGTGGCGGAAATGCTACCTCAACCTATTCGTGGACTGGACCAAACGGTTTCACATCGAATCTTCAAAATCCTACAATTCCTGCAAGTACAACTGCAAATGCCGGGACTTATAATTTAACTGTTAACTCAACTGGATGTGTAGCAACAGCTTCAACGACAGTCGTTGTAAACCCATTACCAGCAGTGAACGCAGGTGCCGATCAAACAGTTTGTGTAGGAACTTCTGTGACTTTGACAGGCTCTGGAGCAACAACCTATAGTTGGAACAATTCAGTATCTAATGGTGTAACGTTTGTTCCTGCAGCAACAACAACTTATACTGTGACAGGCACTTCAGCTGGTTGTACAAATACTGATCAGGTTGTAGTTACTGTAAACCCATTGCCTACAATCATAGCAAATGATGTTTCGGTTTGTGCTAATGGAACTATTACACTAAATGCAAGTGGAGGATCTACGTACAATTGGTCACCTGGAACCGACTTAAATCAGACGACAGGTGCAAGTGTTAATTCAACACCTCAAGCAACAATTACATATACTGTGACAGGAACCGATATCAATGGATGTGTCAATACAGATCCAATAACTGTTACCGTTGTGCCTACAACACCTGTAAATGCTGGACCTGACGTAACAATTTGTCAAGGAGCCTCAACAATTTTAAGTGCTTCTGGTGGATTAACTTATACGTGGGACAATGGCTTGGGCAATGGCAATAATGTTTCTATTACTCCAGCAGCTACGACTGTTTATTCTGTAACAGGAACAGATGCAAACGGCTGTCCAGGAACTGATAATATGACTGTAACAATAAATTCGAATCCAACAGTCAATGCAGGAACTGACCTTGTAATCTGCGCTGGTACTTCAATTACCCTAGCAGGAAACGGAGCAACAAACTATACGTGGGATAATGGTGCTACAAATGGCGTAACCTTTATTCCTTTATCGTCTGAGGTTTTCTCTGTAATTGGCGTTGACAACAATGGTTGCAGTGGAACTGACCAAATCAATGTTACGGTGAATCCACTTCCAACAGTGAATGCTGGAAATGACCAAGCAGTGTGTGAAGGTACTAGTGTGACATTAGCTGGAACTGGAGCAAATACCTACACCTGGACGAATGGAATTACTGACAATGTTGCTTTTGTACCTGCATCAACCTTAACATATACAGTTATAGGAACAGACTTAAATGGATGTGAAAATACCGACGATGTACAAGTAATTTTTAACCCTTTACCCCTAACAAATGCGGGTACAGATATTTCAATTTGTGATGGAACGAGTGTCACATTAACAGGGACAGGAGCTTCAACCTATTCATGGGACAATGCCATATCAAATGGTATTCCTTTCACACCAAGTATTGGTACGATTACTTACACAGTAACTGGTACAAGTAGCGCTGGATGTACAACAACCGACGCCGTTGATGTAACGGTAAATCCAAATCCAACTCCTTCAATTGTTGGAACATTAATTTACTGTGTCGGATTCCCAACAACATTAAGTGCCGATGCAAGCTATTCAACATACACATGGTCTTCTGGAAGTTCTACTAACACAGCAAGCGTGACAAGTGCTAATAATCCAATTACTTTAACAGTTACAAACAATTTTGGTTGTCAGGGAATTTCAGCTCCGGTGAACACAACTGAACTAGCGAACATCGTTAACAACACTACAGTAACAATTTGTCAAGGTCAAACGGCAATAATTCATGGTGTTAATCAGACAACTGCTGGAACATATTCACAAATATTCACAAGTGTTAATGGATGTGATTCAACCTCTAATGTTCAGTTGATTGTCACTCCTCTTCCTGCTATAAATGCTGGAATAGACCAAACTTTATGTGTTGGAAATCAAGTAATTTTAACGGCGTCAGGTGGATCCAATTACGTATGGAACAATGGTGTGATAGATGGTGTTGGATTTACACCATCTCTTGGAACAACGAATTATACAGTTACTGGAACTGGAGCAACGGGTTGTGTAAATACTGACCAAGTAAATGTAACCGTTATTCCACTTCCTACTGTTTCCTTCACTTCCGATGTTATTACAGGTTGTACACCTTTAACAGTCAATTTTACCAATACGAGTTCCAATTCTGTCAATTGTATTTGGACCATGAGCGATGGAACGAGTATCAATGGTTGTGGAACGATTTCAAATACCTTTGAAGCAATTGATTGTTATGATATTACCTTAACAGTAACAGATAATGTGGGTTGTACTAATAGTTCAAATGCAAGCAATTTAATTTGTGTTGAAGCACCACCAATTGCCGCATTCAATGGAACTCCTGCTGCATTAAATGAATACGACTCTGAGGTACAATTTCATAATACAACGGTTGGTGGGTCAACCTATGTCTGGGATTTTGGTGATGACTCAGAAACTTCAACCTTAACGAATCCTGAACACGATTATGCAGAAGCAGGTATTGGTAGTTATATCGTGACTTTAATCGCATTTTCACCAACAGGATGTTCAGATACAACGACACGTACAATTCAATTATTGGAAGATTTAATCTATTACGTTCCTAACTCTTTCACTCCAGATGATAATATGTACAATCAAGTATTTAAACCCATTTTCACGTCAGGTTATGATCCTTATGATTACACATTATGGATTTATAACCGCTGGGGTGAAGTCATATTCGAATCTCACAATGTTGAATTTGGATGGGATGGTACCTACGGAGATAAAGGGCTCGTAAAAGAGGGCGTTTACACCTGGAAAATTGAATTTAAAACGAAAGCATCCGACGCACGAAAAATGATTACTGGTCATGTAAATGTGCTTAGATAAAAATAAAATTGTTAGGTTAGAGGATGATTTTAGGGTTCTTAGTTAGGTTTAGGTTAAGTTTCATCGTAATTTTTACTTTGACAGGAACTCTATTTGCTCAAGGAGATGATTGCTCAACTGCACTTCAATTAACCAACGTTTCAAATTATTGTTCTGGTGCCGCATTTTATACGAATAGCGGTTCAACGGTTGGTACGTGGGGAAATCCAACATGTTTTGGTGCAACTACAACAGAAGATGTTTGGTTTCAATTTACCGCAACGGGAACAGATGCTTTGATTTCTGTTGGTGGTAGTGGAAATGGGGGAACGATGTTGAACCCATCAGTTGCGATTTACAACGGAGATTGTACAACAGGTGTTTTTGAACAAGGTTGTGCGAGTGCAACTTTCGGTTCTGGTATCGTTCAATTGTATGAAGGCGCAATGCTACAAGGAAATGTGTATTACATCCGTGTTTCAACAACACAGGCAAACGAGGGATCTTTTGAACTTTGTGTCAACAATTATACACCTTCTGCAAATCCAGGAGCTGATTGTGGTGGAGCAGCCTTTCTATGCAATCAAAATCCAGTCAGTGTTGGAACGCTAAGCGGTGGTGGATTAGACAACGATGAGCCAGAATCAAACTCTTGTTTGGAAAATGCATTTGGCGCTGACGAGGGTAATTCTTCTTGGTTCTATTGGACCTGTGGAAATTCCGGTACGTTTACCATTGATATTACTCCTTTGAATCCAATGGATGATATCGATTTCATTGTTTATCAGTTGAACAGTGCAAATCCATGTGGCCCTCGAACAATTCTGAGATGTAATTCATCCTCCTGCTTAAACGCCAATGGTTCAACTGGTTTGAGTTTAACCGATTTTGACATTACTGAAGATCCAAATTGTGATCCAGGTGAAAACGCCTATTGTCAGTTTATCAATATGACAGCAGGAACAAGTTACGCCATACTTGTAAATAACTTCAGTGCAAACATGGGATTCACTGTGAATTTCGGTGGCACAGGAACTTTTCAAGGTCCAAATCCGAACATTGTCGCAAATCCAGTTAGCATCTGCGCGGGAAGTTCCGTGGATTTTAATGGTTCAACTTCTACTAATGTTGCTGGGGGATTAAATTGGAATTTTTCAAATGGCGGTTCTCAAGCAGCAGCTACTGGTGCTGGTCCGCATACAATTACATATTCCAATCCAGGAACGTTCACAGCTATTTTAAACGGAACCGACTTTGCTGGTTGCACATCAACAGAGTCAGTTACAATCACAGTTAATCCAATTCCACTTGCGCCGACAGTCACTGCACAAACTTATTGTCAAAATGCTAATTCAAACCCGCTTACGGCAATTGGAACCAATTTACTTTGGTACCCAAGTGCAACTGGAGGAGTTGGTTCATCAACAGCTCCAACCCCAACCACATCAACTGCCGGAACTTTCAGCTTTTTCGTTTCGCAAACTGTAAATGGTTGCGAAAGTCCAAGATCTCAACTTGATGTAACCATTCTACCTCTACCTACTATGGACACTCCGACTTCTATTGATTTTTGTCCTGGTGATATCATTCCCGCGCTGTCTTTCACAAGCAGTTTTTCTGGAGTTACTTACTCATGGACAAATAGTAATACTTCTATTGGTCTTGGCGGACTAGGTTCAAACGCATTGCCAAGTTTTGTTGCAACAAACAACTCTTCAAGCGATGAAATTGCGACTATAACAATCACTCCAACCGTGGGGACTTGCTCTGGAACACCTGTTGATTTTACAATTACAGTTCATACTTTACCTGCTGTTAATGCTGGGTTAGATCTTTCAATCTGCGATGAACAATCAGTTACATTAACCGCGACAGGCACCTCAACTTATAGTTGGGACAATGGAATTCAAAATGGTGTTTCCTTCGTTCCAACAGTCACAACAACATTTACAGTTACTGGTACTTCATTGGAAGGATGTTTAAATACAGATCAACTTGTCGTAACGGTTAATCCAATTCCTAACGTTTTCGCTGGTAATGATGTTCTTGTTTGTCCAGGCACTTCTGTTATTTTAACTGGTAGTGGCGCTTCAACGTATTCTTGGAATAATGGAGTTAATGATGGCGTATCCTTCGTTCCTTCAACCTCCATTTCCACCTATATTGTTACCGGAACAAGCACTGCAGGTTGTACAGATATGGATTCTGTCAACATTCAGTTCAATTCAATTGAAAATGTATCCTTTGCACCTGATAATACTTTAGGTTGTTCTCCATTTCTAGTCAATTTTACCAATACCACTTTAAATTCTGTTAGTTGTCTGTGGGATTTCGGAAATGGAATGACAAGCACCAATTGTGGTACAGCTTCAACAACTTTTTTACAGGTGGGGTGTTATGATGTTACACTTACAGTAACTTTTGCAAATGGTTGTACGAATTCATTCACACAGCAAAACAGTGCGTGTGTTGAAGCTCCACCACTTGCTTCTTTTGTAGCAACACCAGCTATACTGAGCCAATATGATTCTCAAACAAGTTTCCATAACACGACGATTGGAGGAGTAAACTATACTTGGAATTTTGGAGACAGTTCTGCTACTTCTACGCTGATAAATCCTGAACACGATTATGCAGGACTACCACTTGGAAATTATCTAGTTACACTTATTGCTTATTCACCATCTGGATGTGTTGATACAACAAGTAGAATTATCCAAATAAAAGAAGATTTAGTGTACTACATTCCAAATTGTTTTACTCCTGATGATGACGAGTTTAATCAGTTTTTTCAACCAATTTTCACCTCTGGATTTGATCCTTATGATTACAATTTATTCATCTACAATCGATGGGGCGAATTAATCTTCGAATCGCATGACGCAAAAGTTGGTTGGAATGGAAGTTATGGCAAAAATTCGGAAATTGAACTTGTTCAAGATGGTGTTTACACCTGGAAAATTGAATTTAAAACTTCTGATACTGATGAACGCAAAATGATTGTCGGTCATGTAAATGTGCTCCGATAAGTTCAAATTTCTTGAAAAAAGTAACTTTACTATCTCAAGAATCAATGTTTACTGAATTTTAAGTGTGAAAACGAATCGCGAAAAATATGATCTTATAATTGTTGGAGGTGGTGCGGCTGCAAGCTTTTTGTGCTTATCTATTTTCAAATTAAATCCTAATTTCAATATTCTCATCCTCGAACAAAGTGTAACTTTTCCTCTAAAAATTGGCGAATCTTTAATCGACATGACGGCACTTTTTGTGCAACGTTTGGGAATTGAACACATACTAACAGAGCAAACCACAAAAACAGGAATTCGTTTTTTATTCAATGAATCAAACAGCTTTGACCGAGCAGATGTTGCTGAATTCGCAAGTCCATCTTACAAAGGAAGAATTAAAGGTTACCATTTAAACAGAAGTCTTTTTGATCAGCAATTATTAGATGAAGTTGAGAAAAAAGGTGTTCATGTTATTCGTCCAGCTGAAATAATAAAGAATGTCCATACCGAATTTGACAATCAACTTGATATTCAATCCAACGGTGAAATCCACTTGGTGCAATCAAAATGGTTAATCGATGCTTCAGGTCGTTCGCGCTTCATTCAGCGCACCATGAATTGGAAAGATCAAAAAATAGGTTTGAACACTGGTTCAGTCATGGCGCATTTCAAAAACATCGCGGAAGCAGATGAATGGGATACACCAATGAACAAAGAATGGGATACATGTGCAATTGGCAAACGTAAATTCAGTACAACACATTTAATGCGAAAAAACCGTTGGTGGTGGATTATTCGTTTAGACAATGAAACAACAAGTATTGGGGTTGTATTCGATAACAATAAAGTCAAATTCGAAAATCCTGAGGAATTTTTTCTTGCTGAAATTAAAAATGATGCGCAACTTTCTAGATTACTAGCGAAGGCGGAAATTGGCCCAATACGTCACATAGAATCTGTTCCATATGTTTCTGAACGGCTCTATTCGAAAGGAATGGCATTGATTGGTGAAAGCGGTGCATTTATTGACCCCTTGATTAGTCCTGGATTGGAATTAATCAGTCAGCAAGCACTCACTTTAGCTGAATTACTGGTAGACGACAAAAAAACGAATCACTTTCAGGCGCAAAAATGGGAAAAGTACAATGTACTGTTCTTAAAAGCGTATGCAGCGCGATTAAAAATGTACGAAGCAGGTTACAACTTTATCGAATCTTATGATTTATATACAACTTGGCTGAAAGCTGGAAATGTCAAATACTTTTCAGGTGTCGTTTATCCTTCTATTTTATTTCCGAAAAAATTCAAAAAACCACTCACCTTTACCCGCATCGAACAACTCGGCGTTTCTTTTTTAATTCATCGTTTAAAAAAGATTCATACCAAGAGAATAAACGAGGGTCGGATTTCTGCCACGTTGCCAAACACTTTAAAATACTCTGGTGTACGCATCCCAAATGGTGCTAAATTTTACATCATTCCGTTGAAACTTATTGGAAAGGCGATGAGCGGCTACTTAAGGTTAGAACTTGTTGAACTAAAATCTAGGTTCAAGAAACATTGAAAACAAATAGTTCATTTTTTTAACTCTTTGTTATTTAATGCGCGTGACTTCCAGAATCATCTAATGAAACACCTTGTTTTTTTAGAAGACTTCTCACAATTAACGCAAAAAGCGTTAAGTATAAAAAGCATACCCCACCGATGATGAAGGAAAACTGAATACCAAGTACATCGGATAATTTACCTTGAATTGGAGGAATGATTGCACCACCTAAAATCATCATTACCAAAAATGCGGAACCTTGAGCTTGATACTTACCGAGTCCGGCTAATGAAAGAGAGAAAATGGAAGGCCACATGATTGAACAAAACAAACCACATGACAGGAATGCGTATATAGCGATAGTACCCGAAGTGTTAATTCCGATTAAAATTGCAAGTACGCCTAATATTCCAAAAACACTTAAGGTTAAAGCTGGTTTGTCATTTGTTACAATAAACGCTATTAACTGAACTACAACACACGCAACATACCAATACAAAGCTTCAATTGAATAACCAGAAATCCATGTAAGACCGAGTACAAGTCCAAATGCTGCAATTGGAACGATTATTTTTAAGCGCATTTTTAGTTTATCAGATAAGTCAAAAGCATTGATGGCGCCAGACCAGCGTCCGATCATTAAACTTCCCCAGAACATGGCGATGTACGGCGCAATTTGCGAAGAACTATGTGATCCAAATGATTTTTGTTTTAACAATTCACCTAAATTACTTCCGACTGCAACCTCAACACCAACGTAAACAAAAATGGCCAGCATCCCCAACGATAATTGTGGATAGCGCATTGCACCCCAGCCGGTTTGTTGTTTACTGCCGCGGAAAAATGCAAAGAAAATTCCTGATAGAATAACCAACAAACCAGTGCTCAACCACATCAAACGATTCATTTCTAAAGGCTCCTTTAATAGGTGAACATCTGATTTAATTTCTGCAATATCATGTTTGTATTGATTGTGATTTAGAATGATTTCAGGTGAATTTTTCTTCTTCGCATCGAATAGGGTATCCATTTTCGCAATAGAGTCACATTCTTGTTCTAATTTGCTAATCTTAATTGCTGAATCACTTTTGTAACTGCTGAAAACTGGAATAAAACAAATCGCTAAAAACAAGGTCATAACCAACAACGTTAACATCGCTTTGGGCGATTTTTCGAGCGGTTCACTTGCTGTTTGTTCGACTAACTTTCCGTCTGGAAGATTTTTCGAAAGGGCAAATAATGCTGAAACACCAACGAACAACATTCCAACGCACGCATAAAGAATAATAACTTTTGTAAGCGACAAGGATTTAATCATATCGTCACTTATGGCAGCTGAAGTACCGAATAAAGCTAAGGCAACAATCAATGGTCCGATAGTGGTTCCAAGGCTGTTTATTGCTCCACCAAAACTGATTCGATTTCCACCTGTACGTTCGTCTCCAATCAAAATCATAAAAGGATTAGCAGAAGTTTGTTGCAAGGAAAAACCCAAAGCTACTATGAATAATCCGAGCAACATTCCTGGAAATAAATTCGCATAGACGGAGACAATCATCGCTGCTGAGCCAAAGGCAGAAAACAATAATCCGTAAACGATACTTTTTCGATAACCCCAACGAGCAACATAATCTTTACCGAATGCAGAACTAAGAATGAATAATAACAAAGCTCCTAAGTAATAGGCTAAATAAAATGCAAAATCAATTAATTGACTTTGAAATTGATCTAAGTGAAAGTAATTTTTACAAAAAGGAATAAACACACTGTTTCCAGCTGCAATAAAACCCCAGAAAAAAAAGACACTTGACAAAGTTGCCAAAGCATTGTAATTTGTTGATGGTTGTTTTTCGTTCGCCATGATTTTTTGTTTAATGAAACTATTTCCTTTGTTAACTGTTCTTCAGTATATTTAACTGTAAATAAACTCAAACATTTGTAAGATTGAAACCTACCATTTGTGAAGTTTAAGTTGTGAAAATTAAAAATAAATTTTAATATTGTACAAATTACAATAAGTTATTATTCTAATTGCCAACAAAACGCTAATAATCGTGCTAATGAAAAAAACAGCTTTGTTCGTATTCTTCTGCTTTAACCTATTATTGATTGGTCATGTCAGTGGGCAAGTTCGAAAAGTTACGATTACGAAAGAAAATAGTAAGTGGCAATTGCGTGTAAATAATGAGCCGTTTTATATTCGAGGTGCAGGTGGAACTGTTCAAATGGATGTTGTAAAAGCTTGCGGTGGAAACACAATACGTACATGGGGAATTGAAAATGCACAGGCAATATTAGACGAAGCAGAAAAAAACGGTTTAAAGGTGATGCTCGGATTGTGGGTGCAACATGAGCGTCATGGCTTTGATTACAACGATCAAGAAAAAATTAAGAATCAATTAGAAGGATTTCGCACAGCAGTGCGTAAATACAAAGATCATCCAGCCTTGTTAATGTGGGGAGTTGGAAATGAATACGAATTAGAATATTCGAATACAAAAGTATGGGCTGCGGTGAACGATATCGCAAAAATGGTTCACGAAGAAGATAAGAATCATCCCACTTCGACAGTTACTGCAGGTACAAATGCTGAAAAATTGAACTTTGTTAAAACCATTTTGACTGAAGTTGATATCTACGGAATCAATACCTATGGTGACATTGAATCTGTAAAAGGCGTTTTGACGAATGGAAATTACACAGGTGCCTACATGATCACTGAATGGGGACCAAACGGACATTGGGAATCTCCTAAAACGATTTGGGGAATGTCCATTGAACAAACTAGTTCCGAAAAAGCGGCTGTTTACCTAAAACGTTATCAAACTTGTATTGCAGCGGACAGTGCTCAGTGCATTGGTTCGTTTGCATTTTTGTGGGGACAAAAGCAGGAATATACAAGCACATGGTACGGACTCTTTAACGAAGATGGAATTCCAACTGAAGCCATTGATGAACTGACGTTTTGTTGGTCTGGTGCTTACCCAACAAACAGAGCTCCTCGTATTGATTCCATTTATTTCAATGAACAGAAATTGGCGCCAAATTGTATTGTTAAAGCGAATACAAGCTATTCATTCGAACTTTTTGCAACAGATCTAAATCAAGATAAACTCAATTATACGTGGGAACTTTATCCAGAAAGTACCGACTTAAAATCAGGAGGTGATGCTGAAATGAAACCGCCAATTATCAATGGAAGATTAAAAGGGAAAAATCAAGCAAGTGTGCAATTGAAAGCTCCGTTGAAAGAAGGAAGGTACCGTCTGTTTGTAAAAGTATACGACGGTGAGAAATTAGCTTACATGAACATTCCGTTTTATGTGGAACCTGGGAACAATGCAGAGCGCATTCATTTTAAAGAACAAACACTAAAATCATTCGATGAGGAATAAAAAATCAACCTTCGTTTTTCTGGTGCTTTGTTTGGTTTCTATCAATTCAAAAGCACAACTGATCGATACTTCGGCTTTCGTTCCAAAGAATAGTGGATTGTACCCAAAGAAGATGGAAGCAATGATGAATACCATCAGTGTTTCAGGATATTATCGCTTTTTAGGTTGCTACACACAAATGAAAGATCAATATCCTGAGTTTGGCGATGTAAAAAATCGTGTTTTCTTGGGTGATGATAGTAATATTCCACAGTTGATGCTTACAATTGGCGGACGACCGAGTAAAACAACTTCATTTTCAACAGATTTGTATTTGTGGACACCGATGTCAGGAAGTCAAACGGATTATGTGAAAGGCCTTAATTTAGGAGTTAATCTTACCGGAACGCATTCTACAAAGTACGGAACATTTAGTGTTCGCACAGGTGGTATTCATTGGTACACGATTAGCCCGTTTACATTTGCATCAAATACTGGATACAATCGTTTTAGTGTTTTTGAGCGCAATCCATGGGATCCAGCAATGAAATCAGTTTATGATCGCTACCACAAATTTTATTCAGATGGCGCATTAACACAAGATACGCGTTGGGGACAACAAGCATTTCAAGGATTTATTCTTGACGGAGTGCGTTTACCAAAGCAATTTTCGTTTGCTTATATGTATGGTAAATCGCAATTCAATGGTGGCGCATTGCCAACTCCAAACGCTTTAATGGCTGGAAAAATTAAAAAGGAATTCAAGAACAATTTTGTTAGCATTAACGGTATTTCAAGTAAAACGTATACAGATAGTTTGGCGCGTTTGGCATTAGGATATAATTTAGTGACGTCCGAATTTAAACTGATTTGGAAAGAAATGCAGTTGTTGGGTGAAGTTGGAACTGGAAATTATTTCAGTCCAACAGCAACAGGAAAGTGGGGAGAGGCCTTGGACATCAAACTTCAATTCTCCAAAGAATGGACACATTTTCCTTTAGAGGTCCGTTACTTTCAAATTAGTCCGAATGTGATAAACAACAACGGTGTATTTTGGAATTCATCAATTCAAGAATACAACGACAATTTCACAGGTGAAGCAACGCCTGGAAGTCAAACTTCTTTGATTCCATTTGCTAGTTCTCTTGTTTCAATCGGACAAATGACCAACAATCGTCGCGGTGTGATTTTAAACATGGACATGGCATTAAAAAAACACAAATTAACTGTTGGTTATAGCGCTGCGAGTGAAATTGTAGCCTTGTCTGACAAAATCACTTACGGGCATCCTGCAAATAATTTGGCATTGTCGCGCTTCTGGCGTTGGGGCTTTCCTGCAGGGGTTGGACCATACGATAACTTAAATAAAATTTATCGAGGTGTATATGAAACTGTCCAAATTACAGATTCAATTACGGCAAAAGGATTCAATTCATTAGAAATTAGTTACAAAACTGAGTTTAAACTGTTTGGTAAAGATCTTTTGGTCTTTTATTTAGGTGGAATGCACAGTGTTCAGTCGAAATTTTCTGCTCTACCAAACTACTCACAAAAGGCCTATTTGCAATCGTACAATAACCAGTTGGAGTTTTATTATTTGCTCTTCCCGAAAGTTATTCTTTCCAATTATTTTGGTTACGATCGAATTATTGCGAACGATCAAACGGTGTTAGATGTAGTAAGCAATAAAGCGAAAAATCAAGAAGGGCTTTCTTACGCAATCGGACTTGATTTGCAATTAGCAAAAAATACAGGACTCTATATAAAACATCGCTGGATGAACTACCAAGACCGTAGTTTTTCACTTGATCATTACAATGGTACAGAAACAACAGTTGAATTAAAAATCTACTTTTAAATGAAAAATATTCTCACAGTTATCATCACGCTTATTGCAGTTAGCTCTTTTTCTCAGGAAGACAAGAAGGTGCAATATGTTGGAGGGGCACGTTCTATTATTTCAAATGCAGATTTTAGTTCAGATCAGGAAGACACAGTTACAAGTCGTAAAAATTCAGGTGGTTACGCCTTGATCGATTTGGGCTTTAAAATTAATCCAAATGCTTCTACCGAAATTCTTGGAATGGTGCGTATAAAAAATGCCTTTGGCGGATTTTGGGGCAGCGGCGTCACATTTGATGTTCGTCAATTGTATGTTAAAGGAGTGGTGAAGAATGCTTTGCGTTATCAAATTGGAAACATTGATTATAAATTAACGCCTTACACGTTCTACAATCACAATGCTGACTTATTGGTGCAATCCAGTTCAGTTTTAAAGATAAAAGAAGAAGTACTTAATTACGAATCGTTTTACAAAAACAATACATGGCGCCAGCAAGGAGCCGCAATTGATTTTGCACTTCAATTCCCGAAAGTGGTAGATGAAATTAAAGTAAATGCCTTCATTACACGTTTGAATCCAAGTAATTTGGGTAATATCCTAGAGCGCTTGTACGGCGGTGGAAACGTGATTTTCACGCAGAGTAAATACTTGACGCTTGGATTTAATCATGTAAGTATTTTCGATCTTAAGAATACAGCACTGAATGACAATGCTTATCGCAATAATGTTAGTTCAGTTAGCTATAAAGCGACGCTCGATTTGAAAAAGAACATTTTTGGAATTAGCGGAGAATCTGGAATTTCGTCTAGTGCCCTCAGTTTAGATACGACCGGTGGATTAAAGGATTATTTCATCAATGTTCAAGCGAATTTTCAGAATAAAAAATCTGGATTAAAAGTTCATCTTGGTTACATGGATAATGGTGCTGATTTCAGAAGTTTTGGTGCACAAAGCAAACGTGTTGATTTCAACCAACTGAATAACTTCTACGAACGTTATACCAATGATCAAATTATTCGTCCATTGTCAAATTATGACTTATACAATGATCCAACACTTTATTCTAATTCGATCACAACTGGAATTATGGCGTATAATCCTGCTGTAAATAATGTATTGCCTTATGGAATCGCTACCTTTAATCGTCGTGGATTATTTGCGGGATTGACAGTTTCAAATAAACAGAAAAGTGTAAAACTTGACGCGAATTATTATCGTTTAGGAGAAGTGCGTGGACAAGGTACAACAAAACTACGTTCGTTCAATTCGATCAATTCAACCTTAGAATTCAATTTCTCAAACATTTTTAATTGGAAAAAAGAACAAAAATTGACAGCGGGGTTTGCGTTTCAAGATACCAAACGAACAAGTGATTTAGCATTCGAACAAATAGCTTTGAAATCCACTACCTTAAATTTAGGGTTAGAAATGGAATTGGTGGAAGATCTTTATTTATTAGCGAATAGCTATTATTTCAAAAGTAAAGGAAATGAGTCGATGCCTGTTCGAAACGCTGAAGGTGAGATAATCAACTATACAGCAATGAACATTAGTGGAGAAGAATTATGTTTAGCGGGTGGATTGAAATATAATTTTACGCCATCCATTTACCTTGCTGCAATTTATGAAAGTAATACAAACTCCTTTAGTTCAGTAAGTTCATATCGTTACAATCAGTTTTATATTTACTACATCATGAAATTTTAAGTTATGAAAAAATATCTTTTTTTATTCGTTCTAGGATTAGGCCTTGTTGCTTGTCGAAAAGATGAAGTGAATCAATTTGATGGACCTTCGTTACAAGATTTAAATGGCGCTTTTGTAATCATCAACAGTTTACAAGCGAGTCAAGATTCTGTAGATTTTGCTGCTGGAGAAAGTGTCTATTTCACAGCTGATTTATCGAAAACCAGTGCTTGGAAAATCACTATTACTGGTCAAACAAGTGGTGCTGTGAAGGAAATTACTGGATTGAGCAGTTCAATTGATGTGAGTCAAAGTTTGTGGACAGGAAACACGACCAACTTACCAATCTTTAAAGCGGAAATGTGTAAGGTAGATTTAACATTTACAAATGAACCTGATACGATGACCGTTTATGTAAAGGTCTTGGCTCCAAAAACAAATACTGGGTTTTTAATTTCCGATTTTGAAACAGGATTTAATGGTGGTTGGACATCATTCGTACAAGCTGGTGCGAACATGGATTTTCAAATTAAATCAGATGTTTCAGCCCCAGAAGGAAATTCCTATTACAACATGGCAGGAACGGTTGATTGGGATTGGTTAATTGGCTTGGTTAATTTTAACGCGAGTGCATACGGTGCATCGACGTTTCCTTTGTCATCTAATCCAAATAACGTCTATTTTAATGTCATGATATACGGTGAACCAGGACTGACGAACAGTCTTGTATTGTTTCAATTTGAAGAGGATGAAAATGGTGACGGAGCATTTACGAGTGCTTCAGAAGATATGTATTCTTTGCAAGTCACAGTTGATTGGGTTGGTTGGAAAATGGTAAGCATTAAATACAGCGATATTCCTTGTTTAGTGAATGGTTCTCCAGCAGCTCCAAATGGTGAGGGAACACATCAATCGAATAAAATCAAAACTATCAATATGCTTCATTTGGCTAATCCAGTTTCAGGTTTCGCTAAAGCTAAATTGGATTACATGATTTTTACGGAAAATGCACCTTTGAATCCTTAAGCTATGAAATTAATTTTTAGCGGTATTCTATTAATTTCAACACTATCGTTTGGTCAAGATTCCATTCAAAAGTTCGTTAAATTAAAGGACGTTACCGTCATGCCCAAGCGGAAAATAGTTAAACCGCTTTCGCTCTATGACGAGGAGATTGCGCAAAGCTATTCCATTAGAGGTTTTGATCAATTACTGATTTTTGACAATGCTTTTAGTGAAGAAATCTGGTCAACAAATAATGTGAATTGTATTTCTTTGTCAATGAAAACAGATGTAAAAGATACGTTTTTACAAGTGAAATGGAACAAAGATCAAGATGGGTGTGATTGGGTCGGAATGGGCTATGGATGGGATATGTGGACGGGAAAAGACATGGCAGCTGTTCGAGATACCTTAGCGATTCAACTGATGGTTCGTTCTACTAGTAAACCATTTACAAATATACCTTGGGCATTTGGTTTTGAGGATTATTCAGGAAATCAAGCTTGGCTGGGCTACAACAAGTCATTTTTGTTAGCAAAAGAAATAGGAACCGAATGGACAAAAGTGGAAATTCCTATGTCGCTTTTTCCATTCGAAGAGAATGATTTTGATTTGTTCAATGTGAAACAATTAATTGTTCAGTTATTTTCTGAAGGTAAGATTGAAATCAACTCGATTCAACTTGTTCCTTTTTCTCGAAAACTGAAAGAGGAAATAATTGTTACACCGAGCAAATCGAATATTCAAATAGATGGAGAATCCTCTGATTGGAAAACTTCAGAATTCACTGAAATTGTTGGTGGGCATCAAATGGCACTGTATTATACTTCAGATGTTTTATACATTGGTGTACATGTAAAAGATTCTTCGGCCCTACAAAATATCAATAAAGGAGCTGATTTATGGAAAGGGGATGCTGTTGAAATTGCTTTTGCAACAAACACTGAAGCAGATGAAAAAAGAAACTATTATTTACTAAGTGATCAGCACATTGGTATTAATTGTGGGGCTGAAACGTACGCGTGGGATTTCAAACGAAATACAGCGTTAAATTCAGTCAACTATAAGTTAAAACCTGAAGAAAATGGTTATTTCTTAGAACTAGCGCTTCCTGTTAAAGAAATCTATTCGAAAACCTTGTTAAGTGGATCATCATTCGGCTTTGAATTAGCCATTGATCTTGGTTCTGAAGCAAATGTAAGAAAGCAACAAGACCGATGGAACAGTGTTTCAACGGAAGGTTTTCATTTATCACCAAGTAAATGGGGGAGAATTCGACTCAAATAGGAAACTAATTTTTATGCATAAAAAAATGGCCAAAAGTACTTTTGGCCATTTTTTGTTTTGAGGGATTAATTTTTTGAAAATGAGATCCGTTTTGTTGTTCCATCATCATTCTTAACCTCAAGAATATACATTCCACTTGTCAAATGAGATACGTCAATAGGATTTTCGTCTTTTAGGGTACTTTCAGCTAATTTCTCGCCGTTTAAACTATAAATCGAATAACTCAACGATGTCATCCCATTGATTCCTTCTAGCGTTAAAATATCATTCGTCGGATTTGGATAAACCTGCAGATTACTTGCTGCTAACTCATCTAATGTCAATTCAGATTGATCCTTGTAAACACGAACATAATCTACAACAAAGTCTGCAGGAAAAACAGTTGTACCATCAGGGTACCCTGGCCAATTACCACCAACGGCTAAATTCAAAATCAAATAAAACTTTTTATGAAATTCTTCAGTTCCATTTGTACCATTGGTAATATTTATTAGGTAATACAATTGATCATCCATGTACCACTTGATGTAAGTAGAATCCCAGGTAATAGAATAAGTATGAAATACCGTTGGATCTGTATTTATGATTCCACCTAAATATTGATGACCAACATTCTCCCAGTGGGCAGTACCATGTATTTTTGTTTCACTATTGATGTGTTCCATTACATCGATTTCACCGCAAGCAGGCCAACTAACCGTGTCAATATTTGAACCCAACATCCAGAAGGCAGGCCAAAGCCCCTTCCCCATTGGACATTTCATTCGGCCTTCAATTTTCCCGTATTGAATATCAAAAAGATTTTTTGAAATAATCTTTACGGATGTATATTCATTCGTGCCGAATTGTTCAGCTTTTGCTCTAAATGTTGCTTCTCCATTTGCAATTGTCAGGTTTGAATTCCCAGCAGTGTAATATTGCGCTTCGTTGTTCCCCCAACCATTGCCTCCAACATCGTTAACCCATTTCGAATTGTCCAACGTTGAATTATCAAACTCGTCATTCCAAATCATTACCCATTGTGAATAAGATTGAAAACTAATGAGTAAAACCGTAACTGTAAATCCTAGTGCTTTCATTTTTATGGAGTAAAAAAAAGGAGGGCAAAAGCCCTCCTTAAAGGTAATTAATTATGAATTAATTTTTCACGATTCGTGCAGTTTGCATTCCGTTTGCTCCATGAACATTTACAGTATATAAACCTGCTTCTAATGAAGTAATATCTAGTTCAACAACAAATTTGTTTGTTTCAGTCGAAAGAACTAATTCACCAACTAATGAATAAACTTCAATTTTTTCAATTGCTTTTGAACTTGTCAAAGTAATGAACGCATTCGTTGGATTCGGATAGATAGCAACATCCATTTGACTGAATTCTTCAACTCCCAATGCACAAGGACTGCAGCGATCATAGGTGTTAGAGATTGCACCTTGACCAATGATCCATTGACGATTTGCATAAGTAGAATAATCCGTAATTGGTGCACATCCACCACCATTAGCCATTTCAGAGATTAAATTTTCCATAACACCATCTTTTACCAATAAATACTCTAGAGTATCTGTTGGTGCTGGTGAAATTGTAAATGTCCATGTTCCGTCACCATTGTCCACTGCCTGAGGACCAAAAGCTGGATTCCATTGCCATATTGGACCTGTTAAGTTAACTTGTGTAGCAGAATCACATACTTCTGTTGTTATGACTAAATCTGGATAATCGCATGGTACACAACGGTCATAATTAATCGAAACATCCCCTGATCCAACAACCCATTTTCTATTTGCATAACTAAAATAATCTGTAACTGGTGCACATGAACCTCCGTTTTGCATGTCTGAAATTAAATTCTCTTGAACACCATCTACAATTATTAAGTATTCCATATCAGTCGTTGGTGCTGGATTCAAATAGAATGTATACGTTCCATCTGGATTTGCACTAGCGATTGGCCCTGCATTCGGATCCCAACCCCAAAATGGCCCTGTCATTCTTACTGAAGTAGGAGCTGTAGCTGAACAAACGTCAACATTAATTAATAAGTTATTACACGCCGTACACTGACCGTAAGTATTTGAAATTGTTAAAGGGTCAGTAGTCAACCATTTACGATTTGCATAGCTAAAATAGTCTGTAACCGGGGCACAAGTTCCACCGTTCTGCATAGCCGATATTAAATTCTCTTGAACACCATCAACGACCAATAAATATTCCATATCTGCAGTTGGAGCCGGTGACAACGTGAATGTCCAAGTGCCATTTCCATTATTTACTGCAACAGGTCCTCCTGCTGGGTTCCAGCCCCACCAAGGTCCCGTAAGTCTAACTTCGTTTGCAGAATTACAAACTTCAGTTGTAATAATTAAATCTTGTGCGAAAGAACTTCCAAAAGCACAACATCCAATTAAAAGAAGCAAAGCGCTTTTTAAATTGTGTAATCTTCTAAGAATCATAGTTTTTAATTTAAAGTTTTAAATTGTGTAGCTAATATAAATTAAATTATTGTAAAAAATACAATAAGGTAAAATATTTCTTGTTAAAACAATTAAACTTTAAAAATGTTCACTACATCCTAAATTGATAAATACCTTTTTTAACTTGTTCGTGATAGAGCTTTTCATTAAATGAGAACAACTTTGCAGGTCTGTGTTTTACATTTTGTTGTTTTTCATCATGAGCAATGAGTGGAATGTACTTTATTTTTTTTCTGAAGTTTGCCTTGTCCATTTCCTGATCAAATGCAAATTCATAGAGTTGTTGAAATTCATTCAGTGTAAAACGAACTGGTAAAAGGTCGAAACAAATAGGTTCAAACGTAAGTTTTTGTTTTAGTAATTCGTAGGTTGAATTCACAATTAAATTATGATCAAAAGCCAAATTTGGTACTTCATCAATTGGAACCCAAAGTACTTCCTCTGCCCAAGAAGATGCTTCAGCTTGAAACTCATCAATACGAATTAGAGCAAAATAAGCGTTAGTTATAACACGTCCTTGCGGATGGCGATTTGGGTTTCCAAAAGTCTGTGCTTGATGTAGTTCAATATTTTTTAAACGAGTTAAATCATAAAGTATGCGTTCTGCTGCTACTGGAAGATCCTCATCTGGATAAACTAAATCCCCGGGAATTGCCCAATAGTTCTCAAATGGTTCAATCGAGCGTTTAATTAAAAGAACGTGAATTTTTCCATTCTGGTAACCAAAGATCACACAATCAAGTGAAAATGAATAGGTAAAGAAATTTTTTAAGTCACTATTTTGCATGCTCGTAGCGTTTATTTTAATTCAAATGTGGTTTCTAAACTGCCAATTTCAATTGAAAAAGTTCCCGGTTCTAAAATCCATTTTCCGTTATGGTCTGCAAACATAAGATCTTCTTTTGAAATGGTGAAATCGACACGTTTTGATTCATTAGGTTCCAATGTAATTTTTTCAAATCCTTTCAATCGTTTACCAGCTGGAACCGAAGAACTTACCTTGTCCGATAAAAACATCTGAACAACTGCTTGTCCTTTTAATTCGCCTGTGTTTTTCACATTAAGAGAAATGTGCAATTGTTCATTATCAGTAATTGTGGTTCTATTCACTTTTAAATCCGAATATTCAAAATTCGTGTAGCTAAGTCCAAAACCAAACTCCCATTCAGGATCAAACGCTTTGAAATCATTGTTTTTTGATCTGTCGACACTTTTTGGATGATCATAAAACTCAATTACACCGTCATATTTTGGATAGGTATAAGGTAATTTTCCTGAAGGATTTGCATCTCCAAATAGAATGTTGGCAAGTGCCGTTCCACCAAAATCACCAGGAAGATAACATTGCACAATCGCCGAAGCTGAATCAACAATAGAATGAATGATACGAGGGCGTGCTTCAGTCAATACAAGAATTACTGGTTTATTCGTTGAATATGCAATTTTTGCTAACTCAATTTGAGCTGCAGATAAATTCAATGAGCGAATATCTCCTGGTTTTTCTGTTTGTGGTAATTCTCCCAAACATAAAACAATAACATCACTCAGGTTTGCTTTTTCGCTGAAATCCGATACATCTGTCAAGCGAGATTCTTCATATCCATTCTCAAAGTAGAGTTCCGCACCTTGGGAATAAAGACAGTTTTCTTTTCCAACCTTTTGTTCAATTGCAGAATAAATCGTTGCAACATTTTTAGTGTTATATATTGAATCGTATCCCTGCCATGTATGAGTCCATGCACCATTTAAATAAATCATGTTATTGGCTGTTGGACCAGCAACAAGTATTTTCTTGGTCGTTGACAATGGTAAGAGTTGCTCTTCATTTTTCAACAATGTGATTGATTCCTCAGCACTTTTTAGAGCGGCCAATTTAAATTCATTTGACCCAAACAAGGGATAGCTTTTTGCTTGATTCATATCTTTGTCGAATAGCCCAAGACTCAACTTTACACGCAAGATTCGGCGAACGGCATCGTTCAAACGCTCTTGAGAAATTCGACCTGATTGAACAGCTTTCAACATTAAATCACAGTAGGTTTTGTAATTTGGACTTGTAGGAACCATGCTCATATCTACTCCAGCATTGAATGCCATTACAACAGCATCTTCTGCATTTTCGGCAACTGAATGAACAGTTTCGAGCATAATAAAATCTTCCCAATCAGAAACCGCAAAACCCTTAAATCCCCATTCTCCTTTCAACACATCCGTCAATAAATAAGAATTAATGTGTCCTGGAATACCATTAACATCACCACTGTTAACCATCACAGTCATTGCTCCGGCATCAATTGCCGCTTTGAATGGCGGTAAAAATAATTCTTGCATGTATTTTTCTGGAATCCAAGCAGGAGTTCTATCTCGTCCAGAAAGCGGTTGACTGTAGCCAACAAAGTGTTTTAGACAAGCAGCACCATGATATTCATCAATTGTTCCACTCCCTTGATAGCCAATTATCAATTCTTTCCCCATTTCAGCAGCTAAAAAAGGGTCTTCACCTAATGTCTCAAAAGACCTTGACCAAAGCGGCTGTCTGGCAACATCTAGCACTGGAGAGAAATTCCATGGAATTCCAGATGCACGCATTTCATAGGCTGTTATTTCACCAAAACTTTTTGCGAACGACCGATTCCAAGTTGCTGCAAGTCCTATTTCTTGAGGAAAAAGAGTCCCTCCCACTGTATAATTCATTCCGTGTATGGCATCAATACCATAAATGATGGGAATTGAATTTTTCATTTTCTTTGATGTTGAATGGATTTCTGATAAAATATACTCCCATTCTTTTAAAGTCAAGGTGTGCGAACTAACATTTAAAATAGATCCTATTTTGAATTTTTCAAGTGCTTCATTCAATTTTTTAGGGTCAATTTTATGAGGGTAAATAACTGAACCTTTTTCATCAACTTGAAGAATCGCATCCAAGGTGATCTGGCACGTTTGACCGATCTTCTCCTCAATTGAAAGTTTGCTTAAAATAGATGTAATCTGATCTTCAATTTTCGAGTCAAGTGATGAATTAAATCCTTGAGCATACAAACTATTTGGCGAGATGAATAATAGAATGCTAACGCAACTTACAAGCAAAAAGATTAACTTTTTCATTTTTCTAAGAGTAAAATATGGGGAAAGTTAATTAAATATTGTCATTTGTACAATATCTATCAAGAAAACGAAAAAAGTCCAACCGCTTTGGTTGGACTTTTTTCTGTGGTCCCACCTGGGCTCGAACCAGGGACCACCTGATTATGAGTCAGGTGCTCTAACCAACTGAGCTATAGGACCAGAGCAAGCGAAGCTTGCGATTATTTTCAAGCGTTAGCGCAGAAACCTGTGCGAAGCTTGCGATTATTTTCAAGCGTTAGCGCAGAAACACTTTGTGAAACCTTCAAAAGTTGAAAGCAGTCTAAAAATTCTACAAATCGCTTAAACAATTCTCGATTGAATTGGGTTGCAAATATAGTATATCATCTGCAAAAATCAAGTACTCGCTAAAATTAATTTGTGGCAGCTGAACGCATACGGAAAACAAGCATTGTCAATATTCCAAACAAAACAGCAGCAAACACTAAGTGACTCGTCTGCACCAATCCTGGCATATTCGCATAAGCTAACAACACACCTGAAATCAATTCTAAAGCCAAGATTACATATGCTGTTCGAACAATGGTCAATTTTGACGTTTTTTCATTTTTCCAAATCATGTATGTCATTAAGACCAAAACCAACCACGAGAAGCTTCTATGAATCAAGAAAGCCCAACCCAAATGTTCCGTCCAAGCCTCGCGTCCATAACCAGCCTTCGTTAATTCATCAATAAACTCGCGCACTTGTGTTCCCAAGAACATTTGGTAAAACGTAATTGACAAAACAACAATAGCCATCCATTTCATCGTTTTATTCAATTCAATTTTCTTTTGTTGAACTGGACTTATTTCCCGAATGACATACAACTGAATTCCGATAATTACCAACGCTAAGAACATATGGATTGTAATTGTCCACGGAACTAAATTCGATGCAACAACGATAGATCCAAACCACGCTTCCAAAAACATCAAAACCAAATTGAAAAGCGTAATCAATACCAACTTGCGTTTACGGTACTTAATCAAAATCCAAATGAACATGGCTAACATGAAATTTCCTGCCAAAAATCCAACAAGTCGATTCCCATATTCTGTCCACGTTCTTTTCCAATTGAACGATTCCTCCACACGCAATGTTGGATCATTCATGATTTGATCTGCCGTCGCTTTCAACCCAATTTTCGATAAGAACTTAGAGAATTTTTCAATTTTCTTCGCCCGCTTTTCAGAATAGATTTCCTTATAATCGGCAGGCAATTCACTAACATCAGTTGGCGGAACCCATTGTCCAAAACATTTTGGCCAATCTGGACATCCCATTCCACTTCCAGTGATTCGAACAAAACTTCCAGCTACAACAACCAGATAAATCAGGACAAGCGTGACCCAATTAAAACGTACGAAGGATTTTGAATAATTCATAGTGTAAAATTACTGAATTGGTCAAAGCTCTGTTCATAAACAGCCAATTAAATGCACTATTTTTTTTTGCATATATATTGCTAAAATACTATATTTATGCAAAATTGGAATAGTTAAGGATATGCGCATAGAAAATTGTCCCAAATGTCACAGCCCCAAAATCATTAAAAGTGGTATTGTAAACCAACGACAACGCTATACATGCAAAGCGTGTAATTACAATTTTACGGTCGATAAAATCGGAAAGAAAATTGATGATTACTACATCACCAAAGCGCTACAACTTTATTTGGAAGGTCTAAGTTACCGTGAAATTGAGCGAATTTTAGGTGTTTCGCACGTCACTGTCTCTAATTGGGTTCGTCACTACAAAGTAAAACGACTTAACGATAATTACCATCATCCTACCTACCGCATCATTACTCACTCTGAGTTGATCGAATTCCTAAAAGACAAGGATAAACTTGCAGGAGCAGGTATGATTATCACTGAGCTTGGTGATAAATTCATGCTCATAAAATGGGAACGTTTTAAAGATTAACTATACTTTTTTACACAATTATATAGTTGTTTTTTTTCTTTGCTCACAATTCTAGAATATTGACTTGTGAATCAACACGTTTGGTTCAATGATAAACGAGCTAATAAATTATAAACTATTATTACACATGAGCGAAAAATCAACTAAAGGTATTTGGAAGGTCATTTCAGCTTCTTCAGTAGGAACACTGATCGAATGGTATGACTTTTACATTTTTGGTAGTTTGGCGGTAGTCATCTCTACTAAATTCTTCCCTGCTGACAATCCTGTCGCAGCATTTTTATCAACTCTTGCAACATTTGCTGCTGGTTTCGTGGTTCGACCATTTGGAGCATTGTTCTTCGGACGATTGGGCGATTTAATCGGACGAAAATACACCTTCATGGTAACACTTCTTTTAATGGGTGGCGCAACCTTTTTAATTGGTTGTATACCAAGTTATGAATCCATAGGGTATTTAGCACCTATTTTGGTTTTATTACTACGCTTATTGCAAGGTTTAGCACTTGGTGGAGAATACGGTGGTGCAGCAACATACGTGGCAGAACACGCACCTTCAAATCAACGCGGTTATTGGACTTCTTGGATTCAAACAACAGCAACAGTTGGTTTATTTGTTTCCTTGATGGTGATTTTGCTTACGAAAACAATGTTAACAAAAGAATCGTTCGATAGCTGGGGATGGCGTGTTCCTTTCTGGGTTTCAATTTTAATGGTTCTTGTTTCTTACTTGATTCGTAAGAAAATGCATGAATCTCCTGTCTTCCAAAAAGCGAAAGACGAAGGAAAAGTGAGTAAAAATCCATTGAAAGAAAGTTTCGGAAACCGTTACAACTTCAAATATGTCTTATTAGCATTGTTCGGAGTTGCAATGGGACAAGGTGTTGTTTGGTACACAGGACAATTCTACGCCATGAGCTTCTTAAAAACGGTTATGGGAATTGATTCCAATCAAGTGGATACATTACTTGGAATTGCCTTACTCATCGGAACACCATTCTTCGTTGTATTTGGGTGGTTGAGTGATAAAATTGGACGTAAAAAAATCATGTTGGCAGGTATGCTTTTCGCAATTGTCTTGTATCGACCTATCTACAAATCAATGTACGAAACAACGAATGTGAAGAACAAAACAGAATTAACTGATCAAACTACATTAGCTGTGAGTGAAGTTACAGCGAAAGGTGGAGGTATTGATTCTGTTTATGTTACAAATAAAGTTTACGCAGACGGAACAAAATTCACCGAAGAAAAAACAGTTCACTTAACAAAAGAAAAAGTTCGAATCATTGGAGCTGATAAAAAAGAAAAAATAGACACGAAGAAAACAGTGTTGGCTAACAGTTCAGATCGCTTTTGGTTAGGTTTAATGGTCTTAATTCAAGTATTGTTCGTAACAATGGTTTACGGTCCAATCGCTGCCTTCTTGGTTGAGTTGTTCCCAGTTCAAATTCGCTACACATCGATGTCATTGCCGTATCACATTGGAAATGGTATCTTCGGTGGATTACTTCCTGCAATTGCAACCTATTTGGTGACACAATCGAAAGACAACGGCGATGCAGAGTTTTATTTGAGCGGATTGTGGTATCCAATCATCATTGCTGGAATTAGTTTCTTGATTGGTTTGATTTACATCAACGAAAAGAAACACCGTTACCAAGATTAATTAGATCATTCACAGAAAAAACAAATTATACGCATATGAAACAAGTAAGACGCCTTTTAGGCATAGTTTGGATAGCATTGGCTCTATTAGCTGCCTACTTCTGTATCGTTGAATTCGGCCTTCCAAAATTCAGTACAGGCAAACAAGACGATTTAGTGTTTGGGATTATCATCCTGTTCATTTTAACTCCATTGATCGTATTTGGACTAGCAATTTTCGGATACTATTCCGTGATTGGCGAATACGATGAATAACCTAAGTTAACAATTGAATTAAGGAGTCTTTCGAGACTCCTTTTTTATGCTTTCTAATTTCTTTTTTGGCTGCGAATTCTGTCTGCGGCTACTAGTGCAACACACGTGTTTTGCCTTCAATAGCTTGCTCAAATCGAGACAAGCTTTTCTGGTATTCAAAACACATCGCTTGCAGCTATTCACCTCCGTCAGCGCAGAAGATTTCATTGAACAATTTCATTTACTCACTTCGAAGGATTAATTTCATTGGAAATGTGAGTCGTTTTCAGAAAATTGAACCACAAAAAAACGCCCACTCCGAAGAATGGGCGTTCCTTTGATAATTGTAATTACTTACAAAGCATTTTCTACAATTTCATCCACAACTAATGGATCCAACAAAGTTGAAGTGTCACCAAGATTTGAAACATCTCCTTCAGCTACTTTTCGCAAAATACGGCGCATAATTTTTCCTGAACGCGTTTTCGGTAAACCTGACACAAACTGAATTTTTTCTGGCAATGCAATTTTTCCAATTTCAGCAACAACCGTTTCCACGATTTCACCTTTCGCCATATCGTGATCCTCAACATTAGAATCCAAAACAACAAACGCATAAATCGATTGTCCCTTCACAGGATGCGGATAACCCACAACCGCAGATTCTATCACATGACTATTGGTATTGATTGCATTTTCAATTTCTGCAGTTCCAAATCGATGTCCTGAAACATTGATTACATCATCAATTCGTCCAATGATGCGGTACATTCCGTTTTCATCACGTTTCGCGCCGTCACCAGTGAAATAATATCCTTTATAATGTGAGAAATAATTAATTCTGCAACGCTCATGATCACCGTAGGTTGTACGAATCATTGAAGGCCATGGCGCTTTCACACACAAATATCCTTCAACATTTGCCTCTTGAATTTCATTTCCTTCTTGGTCCAACAAAACGGGTTGAATTCCCGGCATTGGGTAACCAGCATACGTTGGTTTCATCGGTGATAAATTTCCAATTCCGGAAATCATAATTCCACCTGTTTCCGTTTGCCACCAGTTATCAGTTACAGGACAACGCTCTTTACCAACGTGCAAATAATACCATTTCCAAGCCTCTTCATTGATTGGTTCACCAACTGTTCCAAGCACTTTCAATGAATCCAAACTGTACGATAAAACGTGATCTTCACCATACGCCATCAAGGAACGAATTGCAGTTGGAGCCGTTAAGAATTGGTTCACACCATGTTTATCAATCACTTGCCAAAAACGTCCTGGATCTGGATACGTCGGAATTCCTTCAAACATAACCGTCGTTGCACCCGATAACAATGGACCATAAACAATGTATGAATGTCCCGTAATCCAGCCAATATCCGCAGTACACCAATAAACATCCGATTCTTGGTATTGATATACATTTTGGAACGAATAAGCTGTATAAACCATGTAACCACCACACGTATGAACAACACCTTTTGGTTTTCCTGTCGAACCAGATGTGTACAAAATGAATAACATATCTTCAGCATCCATTTGTTCTGCCGGACAAGATTTTGACTGACCCGAAATCGCGTCATGCCACCAATAATCGCGATTTTCAGCCATTGTTGGCATCCATCCCAAACAATCAAACACGATTACAGATTCAACGGAAGTACAATGTTCCAAAGCCTCATCAATCACACGTTTTAATGGAATTTGTTTCGCTCCACGGTTCAAACCGTCAGCAGTAATTACCATTTTCGCTTGAGCATCGTTTACACGATCAGCCACGGCAGTCGCAGAGAAACCTGCAAAAATCACAGAATGAATCGCTCCAATGCGTGCACATGCCAAAACAGCAATTGTTAGTTCTGGAATCATCGGCATGTAAATACAAACGCGATCACCTTTTTGAATACCTTTTGCTTTTAATGCATTTGCGAATTGGCAAACTTGTTCGTATAACTCACGATATGTGTAACGCACAAAACGCTGTTTCGGATCATTTGGTTCCCAGATCAAGGCCAATTTATTTCCTCTTTTCTCTAAATGGCGATCCAATGCATTCTCAGTAATGTTCAGTTTCGCTCCTTTGAACCATTCAACTTTTGGCTCGTCAAAATTCCATTCTAAAACCGTATCCCATTTTTTCTGCCACACAAATTCATTGGCAATATCTTCCCAAAATCCTTCTGGATCTGCTACACTTTTCGCGTATTTCTCTTGATATTCTTCAAAAGATTTGATTTGTAAATTGTTGTTCATAATTCTTATAATTAAAGTTTATTGGTTCAATAGATTTATTATTTCTTGCATGATTTGCTTCGTGCTGAACGGTTTCGTTACATATTGATCAGCGCCCATCGCTAAACCTTTATCAATATCCTCTTGACGCGATTTCGCCGATAGGAAAATGATTTTTGTATGCGCTAAACTCGTGTTCGACTTAATCTGTTTGCATACTTCATAACCGTCAATATCTGGCATCATAATATCAAGCACCACCAAATTTGGTTTCTCTTTCTCCGCTATTGCCAATGCTTCACTACCATTTCTGGCAATGAATGGAGTATATCCTTTCTTACGCACTAAGTAATCCAAGGACAATACAATGTTTGGCTCATCATCCACAATCAATATTTTAATTCCTTCCATGGTTGTTAAATAAAATTCTTCGGTTTTGGTAAACTAAATGTAAAAATGGAACCCTTGGTTTCACCAGAGCGAACACCAATTCTTCCTTCATGTAATTGTATAATTTTTTTCGAAATCGCTAAGCCTAATCCACTTCCTTTCGGTTTGCGCATCGTTTGATTTTTTGCTTGAAAAAACTTCTCAAAAATGATCTCCTGCATATCTTCTTTTACGCCGGGACCATTATCTGAAATTTCGATGATTACATCAGAAGTTGTTTGACGCGCAACAATTGAAACTTTTCCATTTCCTTTTTCGCAATATTTTGCTGCATTGGATAAAATATTCAAGAAAACTTGAACAATGCGATCATAATCAATTTCCAACGCTGGAATCGTCTCATCGATTTCTGTCGAAACTTCGATTTGCTCTTGTTGAAAAACACCATCCAATGACTTCAAACAATCGGCAATCAATTGTTTGATATCGACGCGCTCAATAACCAACTGATGTTTCCCTGATTCGAAATTTTCCAAATCCAAGACTTGCGAAATAAGTCGCGTCATTCGGTTCGTTTCCTTTAAAATCGTTTGCAGAAATTCCTTTTTAACTTCTTCAGGCATATCGTCGTCTTCGTCTTCCAACAATTCACTTAAAGCTTTAATACTTGTAAGAGGCGTGCGCATTTCATGTGTAACAGTGTACAAGAACTCGTCTTTTAACAAGTCTGTTTCCTTCATTTTTTCATTCGCAATTTTCAAGGCGTCTGTCACACGTTTTAATTCGTCCGTCTTTTGCTGAAGTTGCTTGTTCAAAGTCATCAGTTTTTGTGACTCTTCCAGGATGTTGACAACATCTTGCATGCTTAATTTCTCTTCTTTCACAACAGAAGAAACCAATATTTTTGCTGAAGAGGCACCCACAATTCCGCTTAATAAACGTTCAGAAAAGTTGATGATTCGCGGATCTAACTCCTGTTGATTGGCTAAATCTATATCATGACGTTTGGCAAAGCTATTTAATTCTGCTTGTGTTCTATTTTCACCTAAGAAACGAACTAGCAATGAGCGAATATCAGGAAAAAATGCCTTTCCTTTCCAAACTACTGTAGAATCAATTTGCTCAGAATACTTGAAAATATCCACGTAAATCATTGCCTGATTGCGTTCCAAAATTGATTGCTTGGTGAATAAAGAAGTTAACACATAGGTCAAGGCATTCAATGTCAAACTCCAAAACAATACCGTTGTAATCACTGCGCCTTCATCGTATTGCGAATTCTTTACACCGAGATAATGATAGATTTGTTGAAAATCACTCGAAAAAAGTGAGGGAATAATAAGTAAAATGAGCCAAACAGCAAATCCAACCGAAATTCCAGCAATTGCTCCTTTTTTGTTCCCTAATTTCCAATAAACACCGCCAATAATCGCTGGGGCAAATTGCGCAACCGCTACAAATGAAATTAATCCAATTGATATCAATGAAAAATCAGCTACAACAAAACGATAATACAAGTAGGCAGAAATCAATACAAGAAAAATACTGATGCGGCGGAAGAAAACAGGAATTTTGTGATTGCGTTCCTTAAAACGATTTAAGATAAATGCACGATTGATAAACACAGGCATTAAAATCGAATTCGAAACCATTTTACTCAAAGCATGTGTCGAGACGATAATCATTCCACTAGCTGCAGAAAACCCACCAAGTAATACAAGTGCTGCCATCCACGTGTTATTGAATAAAAGCGGAATTGCCAACATGTAAGTATCTCCGTCCAATCCTTTTCCTTCAAACAATTGATTACCAGCTATCGCAATAGGAATAACAAATAAGTTGATCAAAACCAAATACAATGGAAAAACCCAAATGGCACGTTTTAATTGTCGCTCTTGAGAAATCTCAACAATTCCCATTTCAAACTGACGTGGTAAAAACAAAAATGCCATCATCGAGAGCAAAATCATCCCAAACCATTGTCCGTAATCATTGTTTTTATTGATCGTTAAAGCATTTTCAGGAATACTACTGTACAAATCACTTTGTCCATTGAAAATGAAATACGTCACATAGATTCCAAAAATCAAAAACACCAACAATTTCACGATTGATTCTACAGCTACGGCACCAATCAAACCTGTATTTTGCTCCTTATTCTGAAAACGATGGGTCGTAAACATCACAATAAAAGCACCTAATCCAATGGTTACTATTAACGCAATATCAAAATGGTTCAGAAACGAATTCGATTGTTTCGCATTCCATGATAGCAGTGTTTCGATAGCACGTTCAATTCCGGTTATTTGCAATGCAATATAAGGTACAATTCCAACAAACAACAAAACCGTTACCAAACGGTTGACGGTGATACTTTTATCATAGCGATTAGCGATGAAATCAGCCATTGATGATATACCTTGTGCCTTCGCAATACGAATAAATTTGCGATAAATTACCCATAAAAAAGGAGCGATAATAATTGGACCAATGTAGATCGTTAGGAATTCTAAATCGTACTTCGAAGCCGCTCCAACACTACCGAAAAAGGTCCAAGCTGTACAATAAACGGCAAGAGAAAGCGCATAAATGGTCGGACTATTAATCAATCTTAGGCGCAAACGAGTTGAGTTGTCAATGCGATAAGCCACAAAAAACAACATTGCCAAGTAAGCGATTAAAACGATTGCGATTAGTCCAATAGTCATTTTACTCTTCTTTAAAGCGTGTAATTAGAAATCCAGCGATGACAATGAACACACTCACTAAACAAAAATAGAACAGAATACCAGGTATTCCGTTCCATTTAATTTTTTGAAAAACATGAATGATGGGATAGTTAAATAAGAGCAATCCTATGACAGCCAATACAGCATATAGAGAACTTATTTTACGTTTTTCCATGTTTCAATATTATGTATGCAATTTAATTATTATTACAAATAAACCATGAATTGCAAGGTAACTTCTCCTCTATTTTTCACGGACTCGATATTCGAAAAATCAGGTCGCGAACGATAATTCAACGTCATTTTTGCATGATGACCTGCCAAATAAGCATTTACACCCGCATCAATCATATTTACTGGGACTTTTTCACCGTTGGCATTTTTCAGTCCTTCAAAAACTGAATGGGTAAATGCGCCGTAAGGTTGGAAGCGAACTTTCTCACTGAAATTTGGTACCAGATAACCAAGTTGCGTGTAAAAAATTGATCCAGTCCCAACCATTGGAAGCGCGTTTCCTTTATAAGTTCCTCCGCCGTCTACTGGATTCATAATTCCAATTGAACGAACATAATTTTTACCAAAATTGTAATTGTAATAAGCACTATACAAGGTGATAGCATCTTTTCTTTCCTTACTTAAAGGCATGTCCATAAAAACATCGGCTCCTAATAATAATTGGTCTTGAACAACCGTATCACCTGCAGAGGTACGATGCCACATCGCATCTTTCTGATTTTCAAAACCAACCCCAACATTTAGCACTTTTTTACTTCCTAAATACGTTCCAACAAAATAAGGAAGTAAGTTACTTTCTTGTTCAAAAAACTGCCAGTTGATGTAGCCAGCACTTTGCCAACCTGACGAATAAGGATTGAATTCAGATTTATCAACACTTATTGCTTTTGCGGTATTCGCTTGAAACGCTTGGTTCACAGAAAAACGATAATCCAATTTGCTTACCTTTCCTTTCGCAAAAAGTCCCATTTTACGACCAAATTGATCGGTTTTATCAATGGTTGGCCAGTTAAAAATTGGAGCATCATATGCCAGGAAATTCAAGGTACTAGTACTCGTCATTCGAGAAATACCATTGAAATAATGTAATCCGGCACCAAAATTTAAACTTGCTATTTTGTTCTTGAACACCTTGTAATCTACATAGGCGTCATGTAAAAATAATTGCGGCTTTTTACCATCCGTACCGTTCACACCTCCACTAAACGTGTTTTGATTGTTGATACCAAAATGTGTGACAATTAAAAATCGATCACTGATTTGAGAGTAAGCCAAAAAACGAACTCGTCTCAAACCAAAATCAAATTGATTGTCTTGTTTTTTACCTAATAATGTACTTCCAGTGTTATTATCATTGTAGCGAAGCCAAACTTGATTCCAATTAATAAAGCGAATGTATTTTGTTCCTTCTGGATTTAACTTGAGCTTCATACCCGATTCATACTCCGTGTAACCTTGACCGAAAGCCACATTCGTCAATAATCCTAAAACAATTAGTAGTAGATTTGTTTTTTTCATCTTGAGTCGATTAAAATTTTATCGAATAGACAAAAAAGTAGTAGAAAGAAAAAAAACCATATAGTTTAATGTAAATTATATATATCTTATCCTATTTACATAGAATTTAAAACGATTATTTTTAAAATACATTAAATCAAAAAAATCTTTTTTATTTTATAGTATTGATATATAGTGTTTTACCAAATATATTTATTTTGTAAACATATACCTTTTTTGCATTTATTTTAATTTTGAGTCCTGATTTGCGTATTTTTGAATCGAATATGAAATCAACAATTACCATAGTCGGATGCGGTTGGCTTGGATTTCCACTGGGAATCAGTCTACTAAAAGAAGAATTTACAGTTTATGGTTCTGGTCAAAGTCAGGAAAAAGTGGACTCTATTACTTCTGCTGGAATGCATGGCTTTCTTTATTCTGAATTTAATACGACTTCAATTCCCAGCGAAGCAAAATCATCTGATTTCCTGATCATTAATTTTCCGCCATCCAAATCATCCGATTATGCACAACAAGTGCACGACTTAATCGAACAATTTTCTTCCGAAACAAAGGTTTTATTTACAAGTTCAACTAGTGTTTACAAAGATATTGATGCACGAATTGATGAAACTGCCGAAAGAAACAAGGAACACGCAGTGACATCAGCTGAGGATTGTGTAATCAATTCAGGACACAACTATTGTATTTTTCGTTTGGCCGGATTAATCGATGAAACCCGCCATCCAATTAAATTTCTCAGCGATCGAGAAACACAAAACGCACTCGGAAAAGTGAATTTGGTACACAAGCTGGATGTCATCAATGCGGTTCTTATACAATTAAATGCTGCAGATTGGAACACCATTTACAATGTTTGTTCCCCAGAACATCCATCGCGAAGAGATTATTATACTCAAACAGCGATTTCAAGAGGGATTCCGCTTCCAAAATTCATTACTGAAGGATCTTTTGGGAAAGAAATATCAAGCCAAAAATTAATTGAAACACTTGACTTTCAATTTAATCAATCCATCTTTTTTTGATTGATTAACATTTTAACAACTTTTTGGAACAACATTTGCCGTAATTTCGCGTCTTAGAAAAAATGAAATACTTAAGTACACTTATTGTTTTTCTTTCGCTGTTTACGGCAAGAGCTTCTCACATTGTGGGAGGAGATATTTATTATGACTACTTAGGAAACAACAATTATCGTTTTTATATTTCTGTTTATCGTGATTGCAATTCAACTGGTGCTGCTTATGATGATCCACTAATGTTAGCAATTTATACGGCGAATAATTTTTTAGTAGATAATGTTGCTGTTCCTTTTCCGGGGAGCACAATTTTACCAGTTGTTTTCAATAATCCGTGCGTTACACCACCAAACAATATTTGTGTTGAAAAAGCTGTTTACACAACAGTGATTAATCTACCACCAACTCCAGGAGGTTATACTGTTTCCTATCAACGTTGTTGTCGTGGACCAAATGTT
>JALQYQ010000069.1 GCA_023262855.1 Crocinitomicaceae bacterium | reverse complement strand
TAAAACTTTTGATACTCTATCAACAGATATATCAATAGCAGCATATAAATCTTTATCTTTTTGTTTTACAACAATTGTATCTAAATGTGCAATATTTAAAGTAAACTCAAAAGAGAAAGCTTTTTTACCATGTTTTTCTTCTTGAGAGATAATTGCATTCACAGAAATAATGTCTAAGTTATATTTTTTAAATACTTCTACTGAGCTATTAATGTAATCTTTTATTGAATCTGTTAAATCTATGTGTCTTCCTACAATACCTGTATTCATAACATACTCCTTATATATAATTTATTTATTCTATCATAAAAATCGTTAAATACTATACATATAGAAAAAAATAATACTTGTAAAACATAGTGATTTGCGAATATATAGTATTGTAAGTCATATTTAAATTGAAAAAGTATCTAGTTTGAGAGAATTATTTAATTTTATAAAAATTCAGTTATGCATTAAGCATAACTGAATTTAGAAGATGTAGATGATGATAAGTTTGAAACATAACTGTTTAAATCACTATTATTATTTTGATTATGGTTGGTGTTGTTTTAGACACACTTCAGCAAATCGAGTCTTATCTATTAAATCGTCACATGGATGGTTTGATGGAAGGTACACGTGTGAAAGGTCGAAGATCAGCTAACGAATTATCAGGATTTTAAGACATGGCAAAGCAAACATCAATTGAGCAAGACGGTGTAATTATCGAAGCCCTTTCGAACGCAATGTTCAGAGTGGAATTAGAAAATGGTCACATCATTACGGCTCACATTTCAGGAAAGATGAGAATGTTTTACATTAAGATTCTTCCTGGGGATAGAGTTAAAGTAGAGATGTCTCCTTATGATTTAACAAAAGGAAGAATATCTTTCAGATATAAATAAGGAATTTCCTTAAATAAAGAGAAAAGATGAAAGTTAGAGCATCAGTTAAAAAACGTTCTGCAGACTGCAAGATCGTTAAGAGAAAAGGAAGAGTTTATGTGATTAATAAAAAGAATCCTAAACTTAAACAAAGACAAGGGTAATAGTATAAGAGTATGGCACGTATTGCAGGTATAGATTTACCAAAAAACAAGAGAGGAGTCATCGGATTGACTTACATCTTCGGAATTGGAAGAAGCACTTCAAAACAAATTTTGAAGGACAATGGAATTGACGAAAACATCAAAGTTCAAGATTGGAACGATGATCAGTTGGGAGCTATTCGTAATTCGATTAATGAAATTAAAACTGAAGGACAATTACGTTCAGAAATTCAGTTGAACATTAAACGTTTAATGGATATCGGTTGTCAACGAGGAATTCGTCACCGTTCTGGTTTACCGTTGAGAGGTCAACGTACGAAAAATAACTCTCGTACTAGAAAAGGTAGAAGAAAAACAGTTGCTAATAAGAAAAAAGCAACTAAGTAAAAAAATGCACTAACGATTGAGTCATTCTTTCGTTAGTGGTTTATTTTAATTTATATAACTAATGGCAAAGTCTAATCAAAAAAAGAAGAAGAATGTCAAAGTAGAAGCGATGGGTGAAGCGCATATTCAAGCTACCTTCAACAACGTTATTATTTCTTTGACAAACAACGCTGGTCAAGTGATTTCTTGGTCTTCAGCGGGAAAAATGGGCTTCAAAGGTTCTAAAAAGAACACTCCATATGCTGCACAAGTTTCAGCAGAGGATGCAGCGAAAGAAGCACATGACTTCGGATTACGTAGAGTGAAAGTATTTGTAAAAGGACCTGGAGCTGGTCGTGAATCAGCTATTCGTGCTTTACACAATGCTGGAATTGAAGTAACTGAAATCATGGATGTTACTCCATTACCACACAACGGATGTCGTCCTCCTAAAAGACGTAGAGTTTAATATTAATTAATAAAGGGTAAAGAGATCATCGAAGGAAAGCCTTAATTCATGATCACTCTTTAAAACAAATAAAAATGGCAAGATATACAGGACCAAAATCCAAAATCGCACGTCGTTTCAGAGATCCTATCTTTGGACCGGATAAAGCGTTAGACAGAAGAAGCTACGGCCCAGGTCAACATGGCCCGTCAAAAAGACGTGGTGGAAAGCAATCAGAATATGCTATCCAGTTGGGTGAAAAGCAAAAAGCGAAATATACATACGGTATTTTAGAGCGTCAATTCTCTAACATGTTCGAAAGAGCTTCTCGTATGAAAGGTATTACGGGTGAAAACTTATTACAATTGTGTGAAACACGTTTGGATAATACAGTTTTCCGTTTAGGAGTTGCTCCTAGCCGCCGTGGTGCACGTCAATTAGTTTCTCACAAACACATTACTGTTAATGGTGAAGTTGTGAACATTCCTTCATACACTGTTAAAGTTGGTGATGTTGTTGGAGTTCGTGAGAAATCAAAATCGTTAGAAGCAATTACTTCTTCGTTAGCATCAAACAGTAAAAAATACGACTGGTTAGATTGGAATAACTCTGACATGTCAGGTAAATTGTTAAGCGTGCCTTCACGTGAAATGATCCCTGAAAACATTAAAGAGCAATTAATCGTCGAGTTATACTCTAAGTAATAATTAATCATATTGGTATTCGGCTAAAGGGTTGGATGATTTTCTTCAGTCTTTTCAACCGCGCAACCGAAGAACAATTAAAAAGAAGAACACAACATGGCAATTTTAGATTTTCAAAAACCTGACAAGGTTATTATGATTCAGTCCGATGAGCATCACGGACAGTTCGAATTCCGTCCTCTTGAACCAGGATACGGTATTACAGTTGGTAATGCATTGCGTCGTATTTTGCTTTCTTCATTAGAAGGATTTGCAATTTCGTCAATTCGTATTGAAGGTGCTGATCACGAATTCACTACAATTAAAGGAGTAGTAGAAGACGTAACTGAAATTATCTTGAACTTAAAACAAGTTCGTTTCAAACAACAAATTGAAGGGACTGACAGTGAAACTGTTGTTGTTTCAATTTCAGGACAAGATAAATTAACAGCAGGAGATTTAGGAAAATTCACATCTGCATTCCAAGTTTTAAATTCTGACTTGGTTATTTGTAACATGGAATCGTCTGTTAAATTGGAGATTGAACTTTCAATTTCTAAAGGACGTGGATATGTTCCTGCAGAAGAAAATAAAATTAGTGGTGCTCCATTTGGCACTATTTTCATTGATTCAATCTACACACCAATCAAAAATGTAAAATTTGCGATTGAAAATTTCCGTGTAGAGCAAAAAACGGATTACGAGAAATTAGTTTTAGACATTACTACTGATGGATCTATTCATCCGAAAGAAGCATTGAAAGAAGCAGCTAAAATTTTGATTCATCACTTTATGTTGTTCTCAGATGAGCGCATCACTTTAGATAGTGAAGTGAAAGCTGAAACTGAAGAATTCGATGAAACTTCGTTACATATGCGTCAATTGCTTAAAACGAAATTAGTTGACATGGATTTATCAGTTCGTGCATTAAATTGTTTGAAAGCTGCAGACGTTGAAACATTAGGTGATTTAGTTTCTTACAACAAAAATGACTTATTGAAATTCCGTAACTTCGGTAAGAAATCTCTTACAGAGTTGGAAGACTTAGTTGATAACAAAGGTCTTTCTTTCGGAATGAATGTTTCTAAATACAAATTAGACAAAGATTAGTATCGCAATTAATTAGTAATGGCGTAATAGGTGGTTGGGCTTAAGCGATACCTTAGAAAAGACCCAGTTAACCGTTACTTACGAAATTTAAAAAAATGAGACACGGTAATAAAGTAAATAATTTAGGTAGAAAATCAGCGCACAGAAAAGCGATGCTATCTAATATGGCTTGTTCTTTAATTCAACACAAACGCATTAACACAACTGTTGCTAAAGCGAAAGCGTTGAGAGGATTTGTTGAGCCATTATTAACTAAATCTAAAACAGATTCGACTCACTCAAGAAGAACTGTATTTAGTTATTTACAAAACAAAGACATCGTATCTGAATTATTCAGAGAAGTTGCTCCAAAAATCGCTAACAGAGAAGGTGGTTACACTCGTATCATCCGTACAGGATACAGATTAGGTGATAACGCTGAAATGTGTATGATCGAATTGGTAGATTTCAATGAAATCTATACGAACGAGAAAGCGAAGAAAACTACTCGTCGTTCAAGACGTGCTGGTGGTGCTAAAAAAGAAGTTGAAGAAACAGTAGTAGCAGAAGCAGAAGTTGTTGAAGAAACATCTCCAGAAGCAACTACTGAAGAAACAACAGAAACTCCAGAAGAAGATACAACTTCTGAAGAGAGCACTGAAGAGAAATAATTTTAAAATTCTCAATATTTAAAAGGGTAATGGAAACATTACCCTTTTTTTATTCACAACGTTTCCAGTTTTCAAGATGAAACCCTAACTTTGCGCAAAATATTTTTAATGGAAGAAAGAAAACCAGCTGTTTTATTGTTAGCCGATGGAACAGTTTTTCAAGGATTAGCAATTGGTAAAATTGGAACAACAACCGGTGAAATTGCCTTCAACACTGGAATGACTGGTTATCAAGAAGTATTTACAGACCCATCCTATTTCGGACAGATTCTTGTAATGACCACTTCACATATTGGTAATTATGGAGTACATGCAGATGAAGTTGAATCTGACTCAATGAAAATCGCTGGTTTAGTGACCAAAAAATTCTCTGAAATTTTTTCAAGAACATCTGCTGAAGGTTCCTTAGAGAATTTGATGTTCAAAAGTGAAACAGTTGGTATTTCAGATATCGATACACGCGCTTTAGTTCGTCATATAAGAAGCAAAGGAGCGATGAATGCAATTATTTCTTCTGAAAATTTGGATATTGATTCGTTAAAAGCACAGTTGGATAAAGCACCATCGATGGATGGTTTAGAATTGTCTTCCTATGTGGCTACAAAAGAATCTTTTGAAGTTTGTCCAGAAAATCCATTGTACAGAGTATCACTGATTGATTTTGGTGTTAAGAAAAACATTATTCGTTGTTTAGTGGAAAGAGGTTGTCATGTAAAAGTGTTTCCTTTGAACTCTACAAAAGCTGAAATGGATAGTTTTAATCCTGATGGTTACATGTTGTCTAATGGACCTGGTGATCCATCTGCGATGCCAAATTCTATTCAACTAGTGAAAGAATTGGTCGAAGGAAACAAACCGATCTTCGGAATTTGTTTAGGTCATCAAATATTAGGATTAAGTCAAGGACTTAAAACGCGTAAAATGTTCAATGGACATCGTGGTATAAATCACCCGATTCTTAATTTAAAAACAGGGAAAGGAGAAATAACATCACAAAATCACGGATTTGTAATTTCAGAAGATAGCATTGAAGCGAATCCATCAATTGCGGTCACTCATAAACATTTAAACGATAACACAATTGCTGGAATTGAACTGGTTGGGAAACCAATTTTTTCCGTTCAGTATCATCCAGAAGCATCTGCAGGTCCGCATGATTCAAGATATTTATTTGATCAATTTATTGAAAACATGAAGTTGGCAAAATAAGCCATTCGAAAACAAAAATTACGATGAGTTATATAGCAAAAGTAGTCGGAAGACAAATTTTAGATTCAAGAGGAAATCCAACTGTGGAAGTGGATGTTATTACAGTTAATGGTATTGTAGGAAGAGCGGCCGTTCCATCTGGAGCGTCAACTGGTATTCATGAGGCGGTTGAATTGCGTGACGGTGATAAAGCTATGTATCTTGGAAAAGGAGTGTTAAATGCAGTAAACAATGTAAATACTGTAATTAACGAAGCATTAAATGGAATGGACGTTCTTGACCAAAAAGGGATCGATACCTTGTTGATACGCTTGGATGGAACTGATAATAAATCAAATTTAGGGGCTAATGCAATTCTAGGAACATCAATGGCTGTTGCAAGAGCAGCCGCGCAAGAATCTGGATTAAGTTTATATAGATATATTGGAGGAGTTGGAGCAGTTACCTTACCTGTTCCAATGATGAACATTTTGAATGGAGGTTCTCACGCAGATAACTTGATTGACATTCAAGAGTTCATGGTAATGCCTTTCGGAGCATCTTCTTTCTCTGAAGGTTTGCGTTGGGGCACTGAAGTGTTTCATCATTTAAAAGCGGTATTGAAATCAAAAGGAATGTCAACAAACGTTGGTGATGAAGGTGGTTTCGCTCCAAACCTTGGGTCAAACGAAGAAGCTATTCAAGTTGTTATCGAGGCTATTGAAAAAGCAGGATTCGTTCCAGGAAAAGACATGTATATTGCCCTTGATGCGGCTTCTTCAGAATTTTATAATGCTGAAAAAGGTAAATACATCTTTGAATCGACAGGTGAAGAAATGACATCTGCTGAGATGGTAGCCTTTTGGAAAGATTGGTGTGCGAAATACCCTATTATTTCTATTGAAGATGGTTTAGCTGAAGATGATTGGGCTGGTTGGAAATTGGCTACTGAAGAACTTGGAGATAAAGTTCAACTAGTAGGTGATGACTTATTTGTTACGAATACAAAACGACTTTCAAGAGGTATTAACGAAGGAATTGCAAATTCTATTCTTGTTAAAGTGAATCAAATTGGAACATTAACTGAAACGATTGAAGCCGTTCAAATGGCAACAAGAAATTCATACACGTCTGTTATGAGTCACCGAAGTGGTGAAACTGAAGACAATACAATTGCTGATTTAGCAGTTGCATTGAACACTGGACAAATCAAAACTGGTTCAGCATCGAGAAGTGATCGTATGGCAAAATACAATCAATTGTTGCGAATTGAAGAAGAATTAGGAGATGCTGCTATATATCCGGGTAAACAGTTTAAATTCATTAAATAAGACGACATAACGTTAAATAATTCACATAGAAAGGGGAGTAATCCCCTTTTTACGTTAATAGTCATGATAAATCAATATTTTTGAAAATTCAAAGGCAACTTATTGCTTTTTGAAGTCGTCTTAAGTCAAAACATTACGTATGAAAATTGCTTTACTTGGATTCTTTATCCTTTCAGTTTCTTTTTTTGGATTTACACAATCTTCAAATGTTTCTAATACAACCTTATTTGGTCAGTGTATGATTGAAGTTCAGAATCAAGAGGACATGAAAACGTTGGAAACACAATTAAAGGAAAATCCATATATTAAAGTTGTTCGCCTAGATTATACAACACAACGTGCCTTTGTTTTAACGAAAAATATTGAAACACTGAGTGAGGTTGATTTTAAATCGTGGTTTAGTCAATATTCGTCATTGGTTAGATGTGTACAAATTGGCGTGTACGGCGTTGACGAAATAGATGTTTATCCATTTGAAAATTGCGGAAAGTAATATTAACCCTAGATTTTAAGGCTTTCAAAAAACAATTATGAGACTATCAATAATATTATTCCTTAACACACTATTTATTTTTGTTGGAGCTTTCGCGCAGGTTACAACTACATTCAATTATACTGGTTCACCACAAACATGGACTGTTCCTGCTTGTGTTTCTTCAATTACGGTAACTGCTGCAGGTGCTGAAGGAGGTGGTAATTTAGGAGGGAATGGAGCAGTTGTAACTGCAACAATTCCAGTTACACCTGGACAAACGATTACAATAAATGTTGGTGGGTCAGGTGGTTCTGCAACTGCTGGTTATGGCGGTGGTGGATTAGGATATGTTTCATCAGATGGTAATGCAAATTATAATTCTAGCGGAGGCGGTGGTGCTACTACTGTTTCAGTTGGAGGAACACCAGTAATTGTTGCTGCCGGTGGTGGTGGTGCCGGTGGTGGGTCAGGTATTGTGGCAGGTGGTGCAGGAGGCTGTGCAACTGGTATCGCTGGTTCAAACACATTTGGTTCGGGTGGAACTGGAGGTTCTCAGGTTGCCGGTGGAATTGGTGGTACTCCTTGGGCAGGAACACCTCCTGGAGGACAAAATGGTTCTCTTGGTCAAGGTGGAAATGGCGGTATTTGGCAAACTGCATCAGGCGGCGGCGGCGGCGGCGGATATTACGGCGGTGGCGGCGGTGGAAATGATGGTTGTTGTACTGGTGCGAATGGCGGCGGTGGCGGCGGTGGCGGTTCTAGCTTAGTTCCTGCTGGCGCTGGTTGTACTTCTGGCTCAAACAATGGTCCCGGTTATGTAACGATTGTTTCAGGTGGTGTAACAGCAACAAATACTGGTCCATATTGTGTTGGAGGTACAATTCAATTAAATGGATCAGCAGGTGCAACAAGTTATAGCTGGACAGGCCCTAATGGTTTCACTTCTTCAGTTCAAAATCCTACGATTCCAAATGCAACAGTAGCAATGGCTGGAACATATAGTTTGACTGTAACGGGAACGGGTTGTACTCAGGCAGCGACTACAAATGTGGTTGTTTTGCCACCGATTACTCCAAATGCAGGTGTTGATGATACTGTGTGCTTTGGTAGCCCTATTAATTTAGCAGGTACTATTACTGTTGCAACAGATACGAAAATATGGACATATTTAACAAGTGGGATTTCTCCAACTCCAACAGTTAACTTTTCTCCAAATTTTACCAATCTAAATCCTACAGTTAATGTTAATCAACCTGGCTTGTACTCGTTCATTTTAACAGAAACAAATCCAGTTTGTGGTAGCAAAAAAGATACAGTAAAGATTTATGTGAAACAAATGACTATCACACAAACAACAACGAATACTTCGTGTGCTGGCTTCACTGATGGTACCATAACTTTAACTGGACCACAAGCTACTCAATATAGTTATGACAATGGTGTAACATGGGTAAATACAACTCCAGGAACTGGTTTTGGAGCAGGCTCATATAATGTTTGTGTTAGAGACAACAATCTTTGTCAAGCATGTACAATTGCAACAATAGTTGATCCAGCTCCAATTGTAATGACGGTTAGTAATGATACCTTAATATGTGAAAATGGAAGTGCAACAATGATTGCGAATGCAACTGGAGGTTCCTCATACACCTATCATTGGGAGCTATTTTCAACAACATCTGCTACTCAAGTTGGTTCACCATTGGTAAATACGTATTACGTGGTTCAAGCAGAAAGTGGAGTTGGTTGTTTTTCTAACAAAGATTCAATTTATGTTACAGTACGACCACCTTTAACAGGAACAATTACACCTGATGTTACAATTTGTCCAGGTTATCCAACAACTTTGACTGCTACAGCAACAGGAGGTATTGGTTCTCCTTACAATTTTGCTTGGAATGTAGGTGGTGTTGGTGTTGGTCCAAGTCACACTATTACTGCAAATCCACCAATAACAACACAATATTCCGTTACGGTAACAGACGCATGTGAATCAACTCCTTTGGTATTGACTACAAATGTCATTTTAGCACCATTACCAGATCCACAAATTAGTGTAGATATTGATAATGAATGTGAACCTGCAATTTTTGTTTTAACGGATGAAACTGATCCTTTATTAGATGCTCAAAATTATTGGGTAATTTCTGACGGACAAGTTTTTCAAAATCAAGAAACAATAATAACGGATGAGATTTGGTCAGGATTATACGATGTCCAATTAGTAGTAACTACTCCATTTGGATGTATAGATTCAACAACTTTCTATAATTATTTAACAGTACATCCTAAACCTATTGCAGATTTTAGACATAGTCCAAATCCTGCATATATGTTCAATCCACAAGTTCAATTGACGAATTATTCTGTGAACGGAGATACTTATCAATGGTTTATTGAAAGTGGTAATCCAAGTTTTTCTCAATTAGAGCATGTTCAAACTATGTTTCCAGATGGTTTATCGGGTGAGTATGAGGTTACCTTAATAACTACCTCTGAATTTAATTGTATTGATACTTCAACGCAAATAGTGATAGTTCTTCCAGAGGTCTTGTTATACGCGCCAAATACATTTACCCCGGATGATGATGAGTTTAATCAAGATTGGGGAATCTATATTAGCGGTGTTGATATTTACAATTTTGAATTATTAATATTTAACCGTTGGGGACAAATTGTTTGGGAATCACACGATCCATCTGCAAAATGGGATGGTACATACAACGGTGAATATGTTCAACAGGGTACATACACTTGGACAATCGAAGCCAAGGATTTGGTTAATGACAATAAATATGAGTTTAATGGATTTATCAATGTGATAAAATAAACTCTGTCTAATAACTGTTAACTAAAAAAATTAATTGCAAATTAAATGATTCATTTTTTTAAAAAGCCGTCGTTTTATTTTTTGGCTTTATTACTTATCATTTCCACAACTAATCTTTCGTTTGCACAACCTGCAAATGATAATTGTTTTGGAGCGATTGTTTTAACCCCTTCTGCTACTTGCACGCCAATTACAGGAACTGTTGCAGCAGCTACTCAGTCAACTCCAGGATGCACTGGTACGGCCGATGACGATGTATGGTATTCGTTTGTAGCCAATCAAACTTCGTTAGGTGTTCAAGTGTCAGGTTCTACAGGATTTAATCCAGTGGTTCAGGTTTTTTCTGGAGGATGTTCTTCAAGTTCTTCCTTAGGATGTGTTAATAATACAGCAAACGGTGGAACAGAAACAGTTTCCTTGACATCCTTAATAGTTGGTGTTACATATTGGGTTCGTGTATATCATTTTGCAGCGGGAGCACCTACTACTCCAACTTTCACAATTTGTGTTTCACCACAAGCAGTAATGCCGAATTGCGCAACTTCAGCTGCTGCAGGAAATACATGCGATGTTGCAACTTTGATTTGTGACGTAAATGGTTATTGTGGTAGCACTGCAGCAAGTTATACAGCTGATTCATGGCCGGCTTTAAGTTCCGCTTTCTGTGGGTCGATTGAAAATAATTCCTTTATTCAGTTTGTAGCCAACTCCTCAACAGTTTCTTTAAATGTATGGGTTACAAGTTCCACTTCGAATCTTGGAATACAAATCTTAATATTTTCAACTACCTCATGTGGTGGAACAGTTACTCCATATACATGTGTTTCACCTCTGGCCCCATCAACAGCGCCATCCGCTGTAACCGCAACTGGTTTGACTCCTGGAAACACATATTATATGATGATTGATGGTTACGCAGGGGATGTATGTAACTATGTTATTGGGGTAAATTCTGGAATTCAAGTTTCTGGGCAAATCACTACTTCAACTACGAATGTTTGTTTGGGAAATCCAGTTACTTTAACAGCTAGTGGTGGAAATGGTGTATACGCTTGGACTCCTTCTCCAGATCTTAGTGCAACTTCTGGTTCAGTTGTTATTGCAAATCCGACAACTCAAGGAGCACATACCTATACAATGACAACAAATTCAAGTAATCCTTTTTGTCCGTCAACTTCTGTTTCAAATATTACAATAAATGCATATGCTCCACCAACACCTTATGCTGGTGTCGATGATACTGTTTGTTTTGGAAGCCCAATCTACTTATTCGGAACACAAACGAGTACTGCAAATACAATGTCATGGCAATATTTAGCAACGGGTATCGTTCCAACTCCAACGGTTTCATTCGCTCCCAACTTCAGTAGTTTAACTCCAACTGTAACGGTTAATCAACCTGGAGTATATAAATTTATTTTAAGAGAGACGAATTCTGTCTGTGGAATGAACAGGGATACAATGACAATGTTGGTTATGAACCCAACACAAACTGTTACTTATACACCTCCAAGTTGTTTTGGTTTGGCAAATGCTGAAATTCAGATTGATAATCCGAATGCAAATGAATATAGTTTTGATAATGGTGTAACGTGGCAAGCGGATTCAATGTTGGCCGGTTTTTCTGCAGGGACGTATTCGGTTTGTTCCAAAAATTACCTGGGTTGTCAAGTATGTTCTTCAATCACGATTTCAGATCCAACACCAATTCAATTGACAGTTAGTAATGATACCTTAATTTGTGAAAATGGAATAGCAAATTTATCAGCTGTAGCAAGTGGGGGAACATCTTTCTTATATCATTGGGATTTTACAACTGATACAGACGGAATTCAACAATTAAGTCCTGCTGCTGATTCAACTGTTTCTGTTTATGCAGAGAATAACTTTGGTTGTCAATCTTTAACAGAAACGATTAACGTAAATGTTAGACCTGCCATTTCAGCGACAATAACTCCTTCAACAGAAATTTGTCCTGGTTATCCTACTAATTTGTCGGTTTCTGCAACTGGAGGAAATAATGGGCCTTATCAATTTACTTGGTCATCTGGATCTGTGACAACAGGATTGACTAGCACTCAGTTATTGAACCCATCAGCTACAACAACTTATACTGTTGAAGTAAGTGATGGTTGTGAATCAACACCAGTAACAGTGACAAGTGATATTGAAGTGTTGCCACTTCCTGTTCCACTTATTTCTACTTTAAGTCCCGCCGTTTGTGAACCAGCGAATTTCGTCGTTCAAAGTAACACCGATCCAAATATGGTGGAACATCTTTATTGGACTATTTCGGATGGCCAACAATTTACCGATCAAGAATCGATTACCACTGCTTCCATGAATGCAGGAAATTATAACATACAATTGATTGTTGAGTCACCAAATGGATGTATTGATTCAACAACATTCTTTAACTTCTTAACAGTTTATCCAAAACCAACTGCGAATTTCACGTATTCTCCAAATCCGGTGAAGATGTTTAATACAGAGGTGCATTTGACAAATTATTCGTTTAATGGAGTTAGTTACGAATGGTATATTCAAGAAGGAAATCCATCCTATTCTCAATCGGAAAATGTTCAAACAATGTTCCCTGATGGTGAGACCGGAAATTATGATGTTTTATTGGTTACAACTTCCTCATTTGGTTGTATTGATTCATTGGTGAAAACGATTGCAGTTTTACCTGAGATTTTACTTTATGTACCAAATACGTTCACGCCAGATGGTGACGAATTTAATCAGCAATGGGGAATTCAAATGTCTGGAATGGATACTTACAATTTTGTAATTCGATTGTACAATCGTTGGGGAGAAATTGTTTGGGAGAGTTTTAACCCATCTGAAACATGGGATGGAACCTACAATGGTTCATTAGTGCAACAAGGAACATATACTTGGGCCATTGAAGCAAAAGATCCAAATAATGATGATAAATTTGAATATTCCGGCCATGTGTTGGTTTTAAGATAATGAAGAAGCTCCTTAATGGAGCTTTTTTTTCGCTATCAGATTTTGATATTCTATTAACTTTGTAGCATAATCCTTATCATATGACATTAGAAGATTTTCATAAAGACATTCAATCTGGAATACCGTCTCAAATTCCGGCAAAAAAGGAATTTGAACCAACAATTAACCATGCACCAAAAAGAAAGGAAATTCTCTCTGAAGATGAGAAAAAGTTAGCATTGAGAAATGCATTGCGTTATTTTCCAAAAGAACAACATGCTGATTTGATTGCTGAATTTTTGCAAGAGTTGAACGATTACGGTCGTATTTATATGTATCGCTATCGCCCAGATTATAAAATGTTTGCGAGATCGATTAGTGATTATCCTGGTAAGTCTGAGCAAGCAAAAGCTATTATGTTGATGATTCAAAACAATTTGGATTACGCTGTTGCTCAACATCCACATGAATTAATAACTTATGGTGGAAATGGGGCTGTATTCCAAAACTGGATTCAATACCGTTTGACCATGAAATATTTGTCGGAAATGACCGATGAACAAACATTGGTTATGTATTCTGGTCATCCAATGGGTTTATTTCCATCGCACAAAGATGCTCCAAGAGTTGTTGTAACAAATGGAATGATGATTCCGAATTACTCGAAACCAGATGATTGGGAAAAATTCAATGCTCTAGGTGTTACGCAGTACGGACAAATGACGGCTGGATCGTACATGTATATTGGTCCGCAAGGAATCGTACATGGAACAACAATTACAGTTTTGAATGCAGCACGTAAAATTTCAAAAGATCGCGATGCGATTAAAGGGAAACTGTTTGTTACTGCTGGACTTGGTGGAATGTCAGGAGCTCAGCCGAAAGCTGGAAACATTGCAGGATGTATTTCCGTAACTGCAGAGGTAAATCCGAAAGCAGTTCATACTCGTCATTCCCAAGGTTGGGTAGATGAAGTGATTGAAGATTTGGATGCTTTATGCGCGCGTGTGCGAATTGCAAAAGAAAAACAAGAAGTGGTCTCAATTGCATACGTTGGAAACGTTGTTGATGTTTGGGAGAAATTTGATCAAGAGAATATTTTTGTTGATTTGGGTTCAGACCAAACTTCGTTGCATAATCCATGGGCGGGTGGTTATTACCCAATCGGATTGACGTTTGAGGAAGCGAATAATATGATGGCTGAAAATCCAGAATTGTTCAAGGAGAAAATTCAATCTACCTTAAGAGCGCATGCAGCAGCCGTAAATAAACACACGGCAAAAGGAACATATTTCTTTGATTATGGGAATGCTTTCTTGTTAGAAGCTTCACGTGCTGGAGCAGATATTATGGCAGAAAATGGAATTGACTTTAAATATCCGTCGTATGTTCAAGATATTTTAGGACCAATGTGTTTTGATTTTGGATTTGGACCATTCCGTTGGGTATGTGCTTCCGGAAAACCTGAAGATTTGCAAAGAACGGATGAGATTGCATGCCAAGTTTTGGAAGAAATGATGCAAAATAGTCCAGTGGAAATTCAGCAACAAATGGCTGATAATATCCAATGGATTAAAGGTGCACAACAAAATAAATTAGTCGTTGGATCCCAAGCGCGTATCTTGTATGCGGATGCAGAAGGACGAATGAAAATTGCAGCTGCGTTTAACAAAGCAATCGAACGAGGTGAAATTGGACCGGTTGTTTTAGGTCGTGATCATCATGATGTTTCAGGAACTGATTCACCATACCGTGAGACTTCCAATATTTACGATGGATCTCGCTTTACTGCAGATATGGCGATTCAAAACGTTATTGGTGATAGTTTCCGTGGAGCAACATGGGTTTCAATTCACAACGGCGGTGGAGTCGGCTGGGGTGAAGTTATCAATGGTGGATTTGGTATGCTACTCGATGGAACGGCTGAAGCGGATCGTCGACTGAAAATGATGTTGCATTGGGACGTGAATAATGGAATTGCAAGACGTAATTGGGCACGAAATGAAAATGCCATTTTTGCAATTAAACGTGCCATGGAAGTAGAACCTAATTTAAAAGTTACACTACCAGAATTTGTTGATGATAAGCTTGTAGATCAATTGTTCTAAAGAGCTCTTAACTCGTTCAACGAGGTATAAAAAATATAACCCTTCACGGATGGCATGTTCATTTGTTGAAGGGTTTTTACATATTCACGCACCTGTTTTTCATCTTTGGCTGTTGGAATTCCTGTTTTATAATCCAACACAATTGTTTCTTGCGCTTTTCGAATGATGCGATCTGGTCGTTTAATGTTCGTTTCGTCAATAATGATTGATTGCTCATTTAATATCTCATTTGCATCATTAAATAATTCATTGAATTCTGAAATGTTATAAATGGTCTTGATTTTTTCTTCTAATTGAGCTAAAAATCCTGCTTCAATCTCTCCTGACTTTACTAATTCATCTAAAGTTGATTTTATGCCGGAGGAGTTATCAATTGCAGCCATAGCTATATGGAATTGATTCCCGTAACGTTGTTCTGTAGAAAGTTGGTCAGGCTCCGCTAAATCAGAAGAATCTTGTAACGAAATTTCTGGAAACCATAAATTGTCAGTTGAATTGATTGGTTCAAAAAAGGCTGTTGTTTTTTCCTCTTCGTGAACTTGATGTGCATTCCTCTCTCCCAATCTAATTAAAAGTGTTTCTCCTTCTAATCTTGCGTCTGGCATTTCTTCAAAACACGTGTGTGCAAGAGATCCAAAATTAGCATTATCGAAATAATTGAAGACAAACAAGCGCTCCATTGGACGGGTAAATGCTACATAGCACATGTTGACTTTATCTGTCAAAATTTGATCCAATTCATTACTGTTGAAATTGGCGATTTCATCGATTGGACTTTCTTTTTTCAATGTTGAATACAGAATTTTATCATCTACTTCAACAAGAAATTTGGAGTTGCTTAAAATTGACGTATCAAAATTCAAGTATGGAATTATTACAACAGGAAACTCTAAACCTTTCGATTTATGAATCGTCATAATTTTTATAGCATCATCACTTTCTGGGAGTTGAATCGCAAGTTTCGATTTTTGTTCACCATAATAATGAATGAATGACTTTAGATCTGGTCCTTTGGCTAATTCAAATTCAAAGGCAAAATCAGCAAAATGATGCAAATATGGATTTTTCAACTCGTTCCAATTCAATAAGCGATAAAAGGATTGAATTAAATCATATAAATTCTCGTACTTACAGAAAAAATCTGCTTTCGAACCAAAATGATCGACGATGAACTGATCATCATCAAAGACAGAATATTCTTTTCCATCCTTTCCTATTTGTTTGGAAAAATAACCCCTGTATTGTTCGAGCGCATTTTGTTCATGGATTCTGAAATATAATTCTGCGAATCGTTTTTTCTCACTTAAGTTGGAAGGATTTAAACGTCTTTTTATATAAGACAAAACCAATTTTACTTTTACCTCATTTTGCACCAATAAGGATTCAGCCGAAACAATTTTATAACCGGCTTTCGTCAATTCAATCGCCCATAAATTCGCACGTTGATTTTTGTCTGCAAGCAAACAAATGTCGCCGCGTTTGAAACCATCTTCTTCACATTGAACAATTTTTTCAATAATGCTTTGAACGATTTCTAAATCATCAACTGTTCTTTTTTCAGAAATAATTTCTACATATCCGGGCAATGTTGACTTCGGATTTTGATAGATTGAATTGTAAAAATCCTGCGACAAAAGCGGTAATTGATTTCGCAATAAAGGAAAAAAATCATTGTTGAAATTGACAATTACGGGAGATGAACGCCAATTATCATCCAAGGATTTAACACTTCCCATTTGGTCAAAATACATTGATTTTTGCGAAATAGCAGCATCGTTCTCAGGATTGAAGATTTTTGGAAGTGCAACGAATTGTTCTGCAACGCCATTTTTAAATCTGTAAATGGATTGTTTTGGATCACCAACAATTAAATTCATGTTTTCATTCGAAATCGATTCGTGAACCAAAGGAACCATGTTCAACCATTGTAAACGTGAGGTATCCTGAAACTCATCCAATAAGAAATGTTGGAAGCGGGTTCCAAGTCGCTCATAAATGAACGGTGCATCTTCGTTTTTGACTAAATCTGAAATCAGTTTGTTGAATTCTGAAATACGAATAAGTTGCTCATTCTTCTTGATTGTGTCTAACGATTTTGCCATGTATTGGAGCATCGCCATGTTGTAAAAGTTCTTCAGGAATGACTGAAGTACGAAATATTCTTTGGCATGAATTGCAGCATAGTTGTTTAATTCAAGTAGTGCATTTTGCAATTCAATTGGAAATACTTGATTGGCTTTAAGTTCTTTTTCAAATAGATTGGTTACACTTTTTCCAACGGGTAATAATTCAAAATCAGAATAAGCTCCAATTTTTAAAAGGCCTTTTAAAGTTGTTGATTTACCAGGAAGTTGCGCTTCATCAATAGCCAAATCTGTAAAAAGTTTGAAAACAGTTTGACAGCGTGTTACAAATGATTCTTTTTGTGTGCGAAGGTGATAATTTAATTCTTTGTAACGCTCAACAGAAAAATCAAGTTCAAGCAATTTTTCGATGAGTGCTTGGTTTTTTTCCTTGCTTAAAATTCCACCAAAATCAATTAACTGAGAACGGAAATTCCATTGTTCTCCTTCATCTAAATTATTTTTTGCGTATTCAAATACTTTTTTTGTGACATCAATTACACCTTGTTTGCCTAATTGATCCAACAATAAATCAACAACTTGTTCAATGACTTCCTTTTCGTTTAGAATTACTTCAAAATCTGTAGGTAAATCCAAATCTCTGCTAAAAGAGCGAATCAACTTTAAATTGAATTTATCAATCGTCATCACATGAAAATCCTCATAGCGATGCAAAATATTCTGTAAAACAATTTTCGCACGCACATGAACTTCATGAGGATTAATGCCCAGTTCATTGCCTAGAACGTTTGCATAGTCATCAGATTTTTTGCCAAACAATTGAGGATAACTTAACAAGTCAAGCGCCTGAACGATTCGTGTTTTCATTTCGATGGCAGCCTTATTTGTAAAGGTCATGGCGATTATTCGCGCGAATCGATTGGTGTCTTTTTCGTCAGAAAGTAATAAAAGAATATACTCTTTCACTAAATTATACGTCTTACCACTACCAGCAGAAGCATTGAAAATTTTTAAAGGGCGTATCGAATTATCGGGCATCGAAAAGTGAAATTATTCTGTAAAAATGTAAGTTGAGAATTCGTCAATAAAAATAAGGAAAATAAGTTCTGTTTTTATTAAATTTGTTAGAATATGGTCATGAAACTGAGTACACTTTTTTTATTGGTTGGTTTATCTGTGATTTTGGGCTCATGTAAAGATGATGTAGTTCCAGAACCTGTTCCTGTTTCAGATTATTTGAAAATTACCTTGCAACCTGTTTTTGGTTCTGCAGATTTAACTTTGCAAGATACAATAACTACAGTTGAAGGATACAAAGTTCAATTTACAGAATTGAAATGTTATTTCTCGACGATAAAGAATGGTGGTAATTTACTAGCACAGGCTGGGTTATTCGACTATCAGCAAAATGGAACTTTTCTTCTTCAAGCAGTAGGAGATAAAACAAAATTCGGTTCGTTAACTTCTTTTTTAGGCGTTGACACAGCCTTTAATCATGATGATCCTTCTGCATTTTCGAATGATAATCCATTGAATATTGCAATTGCAAATGACATGCATTGGGATTGGAATCCTGGTTATATTTTTATGAAAGTCGAAGCAAAAGTTGATACATTGGTTGACGGTGTTACGAACTTGAATCATTATGTGATTTTCCATGTTGGAACAGATGCGTTTCTTCAGAATATGAGTTTCAGTGGTTTAAATTGGCAAAGTGTTTCAGATCATTTATCGGTTTTGCCACTTAAATTAGATATGGAAAAATTCTTGCAAAATGGTTCGCAAACAATTGATTTGAAGACGGAACACACTACTCATTCTGCAGCTGGTCAAGAAGCATTGAGTTTGAAGGTTATTCAGAATTTCAAAGACGCAATAAGCACTTACTAATATGAAATACTTGTTTTTCTTTTTCATTGGAGTGGTGATTTTCATGTCTTGCAAAAAAGACAATACAGGTTATTCACCACAACCATATGTCTTGGAAATACCATCCCATTTTCCAGATATGATCATTCCCGCCGATAATCCAATGACAGTGGAAGGTGTTTATTTAGGAAGAAAATTGTTTTATGAAAAACAGTTGAGTGGAAACAACACAATGTCTTGCGGTGCTTGTCATGCTCCAGCAAGTTCATTCTCTGATCCGAATCAATTTTCAACAGGAATCGATGGAATTCAAGGAACTCGCAATTCAATGGCACTTATTAATCTAGGTTGGCAAAATTTCTTTTTTTGGGATGGACGAGCAAAAACCTTGGAAGAACAAATTTTAGGACCAGTTCCGAATCCCATTGAAATGCATCAATCATGGCCGGACGCAGTTGGTAAATTAAATGCAAGTCAAGAGTATAAAAATTTGTTTTACAAAGCTTTTGGTACAACTGAAATTGATTCAACGTTGGTTTCAAAAGCGATTGCTCAATTTTTGCGAACTATGATTTCAGGCTCCTCCAAATATGATGTAATGTACAAATACATCAATGGAATGAGTTTGTCAGCTGATGATCAAATTACATTGGCTTCTGTATCAGCGGATGAATGGGCGGGTTACGATTTATTCAAAAGTTTAAATGGAGCAGATTGTTTTCATTGCCACAATGGAGCATTGATGCAAGTAAATAAATTTAGTAACAATGGTCTTGACTTAACGTTTACAGATAATGGAAGAGGAGCAATTACTGGTCTAGCTTCTGATAATGGTAAATTTAAAGTTCCAACTTTGCGAAACATTGCGCTTTCAGGACCGTATATGCACGATGGAAGGTTTACAACCTTGGATCAGGTAATTGAACATTATTCTTCAGGAATAAATCAGAGTTCAACAATTGACCCGCTTATTGAATACGCCTTCCAAGGAGGTGTGCAATTAGATAGCCAAGAGAAAAATCAATTGAAGCAGTTTTTGCTGACTTTGACCGATTATAATTTTGTTAATAATCCGGATTTTCAAGATCCGAATTAATTACGTGCATCGAAATTTTGTTTCTTTGCATCAACTTTACAAAAAATGATTGACGAAAGAAGATTAACAACAGAGGAAAAAGCACTCAAGATTAACTTGACATCTGATATTTATGGATGTTTTGCTGAGATTGGTGCTGGGCAAGAGGTGGCAGCTAACTTTTTCAAAGCGGGAGGAAGCTCGGGGACAATCGCTTATACACAATCAGCTTACGATATGAAAGTATCGGATTCTATGTACGGTGAGGCATCACGCTATGTTTGTGAGGAGCGTTTATTAACAATGCTTGGAACGGAATACGAGACACTAAAGTATCGGTTGCCAAACAAATACAAGGAAGCACGCTTTTTCGCTTTTTGTAATACAGTTGAATCATTAAATTACCATAAAACCAATCAAGGACAAGGTTGGGTTGGAATTCGTTTTCAGCTAGATTTAGAAGCAGAACCTAACGATGTCATCTTGCACATAAAAATGCACGATAACAGTCACAAAGCACAACAAGAAGCATTAGGGATTTTGGGTGTGAATTTAGTCCATGCGTGTTATTTTCATCACGATGATTTAAATGAATTTTTGACAAGTTTAGTTCACAGGCTTCCACGTGATCGCATGGAAATTGATATGATGCGCGTTTCAGGGCCAGACATGGATAATACAGACAACCGCATTATTGCCTTGAATTTGGTAAAGCGTGGAATTACAGACGCAACAATGTTTGATTTATCTGGACACGTTTTACAACCAGCAACAGCGCTTTATAAAAAGAATATTTTATTGATGCGTGGTCGATTTAGACCAGTTACGAAAGTTCACATCGACATGATTGAAGCTGGAAAGAAGCAATTCTTAAAGGAGCAAGGTGTGGATGAAGAACATTTGAGTGTAATTTTTGAATTGACCTTAAAAGATTTAACGGCTGACGGTAAAATTTCGGATAAAGATTTCGTCGATCGCGCAGAACTATTAGGTTCCTTGGGTTATACTGTAATGATTTCAAATTATTTGAAGCACTACAAAATGGTAGATTACTTGGCGACAATTGCACGAGGAAAACGCATGGGATTGATTCTTGGTGTTTACAATCTACACACTATTTTTGACGAACGTTATTATGATAATTTGCCGGGTGGTTTGTTGGAAGCTTTTGGTCGAGGATTTGGGCATGATGTAAAAATGTTTGTTTATCCTGCGATAAATGTTGAAGATGGAGAGCTTTATGGATTACACAATGTAAAAATCCCTCAACATCTGAATGGATTATTGGCTTATTTGAAGGATAACAATAAAATGGAAGCCATTGAAAGTTACGATCAGCGTTTGTTGCACATTATGTCGGATGACGTGCTTTCAAAAATCAAAGCTGGTGTATCAAGTTGGGAAGAAGACGTTCCTTACGAAGTGGTGAAAGCGATTAAGTACTTTGAATTATTTGGTTATCACGAAGTAAAAGCAACAGCACTGTAAAGATATGCCGCACATCAAAAACGCATTAATTCGTTATCGCATTATAGACCGTTGTATTCGCAATAAATACAAACAATATCCTTCGAAACAAGAATTGCGTGAAGCATGTGAAGAAGCCTTGTATGGTTCGAATGATGGAGCAAATATTTGTGATTCAACCATTGAAAAGGACATGTTTGCGATGCGTATGGAACATGATGCGCCAATAAAATACAGTAAGCGTCACGGTGGTTATTATTACGAAGATCCAGAATTTACGATTAATGACATTCCTTTAACGGAGGAAGATTTAAGCGCCATAAAATTTGCGGCTAACACCTTGATGCAATTCCGTGATGCAGATATGTTCAAACAATTTGGAAATGCAATTGATAAAATTGTTGATCGTGTATCCATTTCAGCTAACCCTTCCGATAAGGAATTGAACAATTTCGTACAGTTCGAATCAGCAGTTTCAAGTGGTGGAAATGAATTTTTACCAATACTGTTAGAAGCAATTCGCAACAATAGAATCGTTACCTTTGAATATTCGAGTTTTGTAAGTGGTAATTCAAAAGGCCGAATTGTTAGTCCACTTTTATTAAAGGAATATCGCAATCGTTGGTATTTAATTTCATTCGACGAGTCGAAAAAAGACATCATTACCTACGCTTTGGATCGAATGACGGAGTTGAATCTAACAGAAGAAGAAGCGAATAAACCAAGTGATTTTCATCCGGACAATTATTTTAAATATGCAATTGGAATCACGTCGGATAATAAAAGTACACCTTATACGGTTGTGTTAAAAGCAGATAATGTTGCAGCCAAATACATTGAATCTCAGCCTTTTCATAACTCACAGAAAATAATAAAAACAGGAAAAAATCGTACAACTTTTGAATTGAATGTTTATCTTTCAGAAGAATTAATTCGTACAATTTTATCTTTTGGTGGAGAAATTGAGGTTGTAGCACCTTCTATCTTAAGAGAACAAATTGCAAAACGAATCAGTTCGATGGTAGCACACTATAAAAACTGATAAACAAAAATTTGAAACTGCTCGTCTTAATAGCTAGCATTTTTATTGCTTTTACAATTTCTGCTCAGGAATTAAGCAAGTCGTATTTTGAAATCAATGATTTAATTATCATCGATAGTAAAAAGGCGAAGGAGAAAATTGATTCACTGGAGTTTGCCTATCTGAAACACAGTGACGAAAAGCGTTTGCATGAATTGAAGTTGAATGCCATTGAATATTACCGATCCATTGGCGATTTTTCTCATATGAAACATATTTTATATGACGAACTTCAAAAGGTGGATGAGTCAACACCTTTGCGCATTAAATTGGGCTTGGATTTCTTTCTTGCATCAAATTATGGTTTTGAAAAAAAGGACAAAAAATTTTTACAGTTAACCCAATCGACGTTAAAAGCATCCAAACTAAATAATTACCCTTTTCTTGAGTCGCAATGTCTTATTCTACTCGGAAACTACTTTATACGAGAAGATCAATTCTCAAAAGGTCAATGGTTTTATGCCGAAGCCTTGAAAATACTCAAAAATCTAAGGTTACAATATTGCAGTGAGGTTGCTGAAATGAAAAGGGGAATAGGCTATTTTTTCGAAGGAAAAACTGATGAAGCTTTTTCTTATTTTCATAAAGGATTGAGCTATAGTAAAAGACACAATTTAAAGAAAAATTACTGTCAATATTTAACATATATTGCTGAGGCACATTTGTATTTAGAAGATCTTGATAGTGCCTACTATTATTATGATGAATTTTTAAACTGGAAAGATAAGGCTGACATTCGAGATGTCTATGGAGCATATACTGGCTTGGAATATTATTATAGTACTATTGGTAATATTGATTCGGCTTATCATTATTCTAAATTGGTTATTGAAGTGGATGATTCCATCGAACAAACAATGGATAAAGAGTTGGGCGATGAATTTGAATTCAATTACAATGAAGCAAGAAATAGAGAATTGATTAAAGCAAAGGATAAAGAAGTTGCTGCTCAAAAAGAGAAAAACAAAAATCAGTGGATTGTCTTTTCAATAATTGGAAGTGTTCTTTTAACATTTTTGGGGATGCTCGTATATTCCAATCGCCAAAAGAATAAATTGAATGTTCAACTTTCAGAACAAAAGGAGGCAATCGCTCAGAAAAATCTAATAATAGATTCTGCATTAAAAGAGAAGGAAGTTCTTCTAAAGGAAATTCATCATCGTGTAAAGAATAATTTACAAGTTATTTCAAGTTTGTTGAACCTACAATCGAAAGGAATTACAGATGAACACGCCAAACAAGTTTTGGAAGATGGTAAGGAACGAATTCAAGCAATTGCTTTGATTCACCATCGTTTGTATCAAAATGAAGTATTGTCTTATATTACAATGCAGGATTATTTACCAGATTTAATCAATCAATTAAAACGAACGTATGTCTCGGTTGAAAAACATATTCATACGACTATTGAAACGAATGAAGTTCGTATATCGATGGATACCGCTGTTCCTCTTGGATTGATTGTTTGTGAAATGATTACAAATGCTTATAAACATGCATTTGTCGGAAGAGAAAATGGCGAAATCTGGGTTGAGTTAAAACCTACAACAAATCACGGTTATTTTGAATTAGTGATTGAAGACAATGGTGTAGGAATAGGTGATGAAATAAATTTCCCCGCGGAAGGATCTCTTGGAGCAGAAATAATTACCGCACTTTCTGAGCAGTTGAATGGAGAATTGTCGATGGCAAGTTCAGAAAAAGGAACCAAATTCACACTTATTTTTCAGGATGCACACGGAATAGTTTAATTTTCTCTGTGTATCTTCGTCAAAACTTTTTTTATGGAACTTCTTGTATCGCTTACTAATGGCGTTTGTGAATTGAAATTGAACAGACCTGCCGTATTTAATTCATTTAATCAAGCCATGGCATTTGCGCTTCAAAAAGCACTCGATGATGCTGAGTTAAATGATGAAGTAAGAGCAATTGTAATTACTGGTGAAGGAAAAGCATTTTGTGCAGGTCAAGATTTAGCTGAAGCAATGGATCCAGAAGGACCAGAATTACAATCGATAGTAAAAGATCATTACAATCCAATCATTGAACGAATTCGCGCGATTGAAAAACCAATTATTGCGGCTGTTAATGGTGTTGCTGCAGGTGCGGGTGCTAATATTGCTTTGGCATGTGATGTTACAATCGCCAAGAAAAGTGCTAGTTTCATTCAAGCATTTTCAAAAATTGGTTTAATTCCGGATTCAGGTGGAACATTCTTTTTACCTCGAATTATTGGTTCACAAAAGGCTTTAGCATTGATGATGACAGGTGATAAAATTTCGGCAGAACAAGCAGATAGTATGAATATGATCTACAAAGCTGTTGAAGACGAAGCTTTTGAAATAGAAGTGAAATCGTTTGCTGAAACAATTGCAGCAATGCCAACTCGTGGTATAGGTTTGACGAAAAAAGCAGTGAATGCAAGTTTCACAAATAATCTAACGCAACAATTAGCTTTGGAAGAAGAATTACAAACTGAAGCGGGACAAACATACGATTTCCGTGAAGGTGTAAATGCCTTTTTAGAAAAAAGAAAACCAGTTTTTAAAGGGAAATAAATCACAAATCACGAATTTTCAAATCATAACGAATGGTAGTAGGAGTTTTAGGTGCTGGAACAATGGGAGCAGGAATTGCTCAAGTGGCAGCACAGAATGGAAGTGAAGTTGTATTGGTTGATCTTAACCAAGATATGTTAACCAAAGCAGAGAATAATCTCGATAAAGTGTTGGCACGGTTGGTTGAAAAAGGATCAATTTCAGAAGATGAGAAAATCAATATTCAAGGAAGAATTACGTATTCTACTGATGTTCATGACTTTAAATCAAGTAAAATTGTCATTGAAGCAATCATTGAAAAGTTGGAGGTAAAACACAATGTTTTCGCAAATTTGGAAACGATCGTGTCGCAAGATTGTATTTTGGCAAGTAACACATCTTCATTGTCCATTGCAAGCATTGGTTCGGTTTTGAAAAATTCTTCACGCGTGATTGGAATTCATTTCTTTAATCCAGCGCCATTGATGCCCTTGGTTGAAATTATTCCAGCGGTACAAACTTCTCAGGAAACGCTTGATTTTTCGAAAGAATTGATTCGCTCTTGGAAGAAAGTTGGAGTTATTTGTAAAGATACACCTGGATTTATTGTAAATCGTGTTGCACGACCATATTACGGTGAAGCCTTAAAAATCTACGAAGAAGGTCTTGCAGATTTCGCAACAATCGATTGGGCAATGACAAAAATCGGAGGATTCCGCATGGGGCCATTTACCTTAATGGATTATATCGGTAATGATGTGAATTATGCCGTTACTGAATCTGTTTTTGCTTCATTTTATTTTGATCCACGTTTTAAACCATCATTAACGCAAAAAAGATTGTTAGAAGCAAATTTTTTAGGAAAAAAAGCGGGTCGTGGTTTTTATGATTACAGAGAAGGCTCTACAAATATTGAACCTAAAAAAAATGAAGAATTAGCGAGATATATAGTTAATAGAATTTTATGCATGCTCATCAATGAAGCTTGCGATGCAACCTATTTAGGGATTGCTTCAGCAAAAGATATTGATTTAGCTATGACTAAGGGAGTAAATTACCCAAAAGGATTATTAAAATGGGCAGATGAAATAGGTCTTAAAAATGTATTAGATACATTAAATACTCTTTACGAAGATTACCAAGAAGATAGATACAGAGCTTGTTTATTATTAAAACAAATGGTAAAACACAATAAAACATTTCATCAGTAATAAAAAATTTAGGAATAACTTAAACAATTTGGAAATACTGTAATTGTTTTTTATATTTGATTATAAAAAAGTAACCAAATGAAAAAAGTAATTTTATCTGCCATTTATATTTTTATTGTAGGAAGTATTTTATTTATTTCTTGTAAATCAAAAAACGATAGTAGTGCAATAGGTCCTACCTATAAATCTGAAGCCCCAGGAGGCACAGGAGCAAATCCTAATATGACAAATGTTACAACAACAGGATCTGTTGCTACAACTTCAACACAACAAAACTCAAGTATGACAGGTGTAGGAACCGGCGCTTCTTGGTTAAGTTATGGTTGCCAGATAGGACAAACTTGTTTGTTAAATGTAAATTCAAGTACTAGTACAACTATATCAGTGTGTTTTTCTGTACCTCCAGCAAATGGAACATACCAATTAGTTTCATCTGCAGCACAATTAGCCACAGGAAAAGCATTTATGACTGTTATTAATCCTCCTAGCCAAGACGCAGGAAGTATTTGGTATTCTTCAGCAGGAAATGTAACTGTTACAGTATCTGGAACAAGTATTTCTGCTGCATTTTCAAATATAGCATGTTATAAAACTCCAGGTTCATTTTACTCGGTTACGGTTTCTGGGCAAGTTGGTTGTTTATAAAACTAAAGAATACTAACTTTAAGGCTCTACAAGTGTAGAGCCTTTTTTATTATTACGAAAACACTTTCTTACATAGTAAACAA
>JALQYQ010000059.1 GCA_023262855.1 Crocinitomicaceae bacterium | reverse complement strand
CAACTCCATCAATTGGAAATGCACCTAAGAACATTTTCTTCTTAACAGCTGATGCATTTGGTGTTATTCCTCCAATCTCTCGTTTGACGAAAGAACAAGCAATGTATCACTTCATGTCTGGTTATACTGCAAAAGTTGCTGGAACTGAAGTTGGTATTACTGAACCAACAACAACATTCTCTGCTTGTTTCGGAGCTGCATTCTTACCGCTTCACCCTGCGAAATACGCGAAATTATTAGGTGAAAAATTAGAAGGAACAGACATTAAAGTTTGGTTGATCAACACTGGTTGGACTGGTGGTTCTTACGGAGTTGGAAGTCGCATGAAATTGTCTTACACACGTGCTATGATTACTGCTGCTTTAACAGGTAAATTGGACAACGTAAAATACGAAACATTGCCAATTTTTGATTTAGCGGTTCCAACTGAATGTGAAAACGTTCCAACTGAAATTTTAAATCCAAGAGGTACTTGGGCTGACAAAGCTGCATACGATGAGACAGCTAATAGCTTGGCAGCAAAATTCGTTAAAAACTTCGAGAAATTCGCGGCTGAAACAAGCCCTGAAATTTTAGCTGCTGCACCGAAAGTGTTGGCATAAGCTGAAGATAAACACATAAAAAAGCCCTGCATTTGCGGGGCTTTTTTGTTGCTCTAAAATTTTTTATTTCTTCTTCAGCCAACCTCGTTTTACAAAAACGAGAACCAGCGTAATAGCAATTGCAAACATAACAGCAACAACCGTGTAATAGCCATATTTATATTTCAACTCAGGCATATTTTCAAAGTTCATTCCATAAACTCCAACAATAAAGGTTAAAGGAATAAAAATAGCACTGACAACCGTCAATACCTTCATAATTTCATTCATACGTTGTCCCTGAACAGCATAATACAAATTAGCCATTCCTTCCAAGATTTGCTTATTTGCATCAATTTCTTCCAATACAGCCAAACAATTCTCCTTTAAATCTGCAAAGTAATGTGCGTTGTCTTTTGAAATAAATGGACTATTTAATTTGTCTAATTGAAACGTAACTTCTTTTAATGGTAATACAATTTTTCGCAATTCAATTAACTTTCGCTTCTGGAATTCAATTAATTGCAAAGTTTCGCTTGAAGCAGTTCTCAACAATTTCAATTCTAATTTTTGAATTGAATCCGTGATATCTTCCAAAACTTCGAAGTAATTATCTACAATTGCATCCAACATTCTGAAAAGCAAAAAGTCAGGACCTTTCAATCTAATTTTCCCCCGTTTTTTTTCGATTCGGTCGCGAACATCCGTGAAGTGATCGGAACTTTTTTCCTGAAACGAAATCAAATAATGTTTACCTAGCAAAAAACTGATTTGTTCCTGTTGTAAAATAAACGTGTTGTTCTCATCAGGAAGAGCTGAACGAATCGAAAAGAACATGTAATTCGCATATTCTTCCAATTTTGGACGGCGTTTTTCCTGATAAATATCCTCAACAGTTAATTTGTCAATTGACAAATGTTCACACAAACGATCAATGTGTTGTTTCTCATTTATTCCATGAAAATTAAGCCATGAAACATAATCTGTATCAATCGCATTTTCGACAAATTCGTTCGCAAAATACTCCGGAGAATTCTTCGTAACCAAGAAAAATTCATGATCATATTTAAACAGCTGACAAGCTTGATTGTTATCCATTCCTTTTCAAATAGTTTGACAAATTACAAATGTTTCATCAAATAGCGATACAATTCAACCATGCACATAATATCGTACTTGAATACTTTTTCATCCGGTGTATGAACATTGTCTTCAGGTGCTCCAATAAAACACCAATCAATTGCCAAATCTGATTTTTGCAAAGCTGTTCCATCGCTTCCCCCTGCCGATTCTACTTCTAATTGAAACTCAACACCTGATTCTTTTGCTAATTCAATTATTTTATTCAAATATGATCTTCGTGGAATCCAACTATCACGCATGGAAATAGCTACTCCTCCTGCATGCACCACGCCATGTGTTACCCAAGTAATATCAGAAATCAATGCTTGACGAATTCCGTAATTCTCCAACAAGAATTTAGCACAAAATCCAACTGAATTCCCTCCGTGCTCTTCGTAGGTTGAAAAGACAATTACACCATTTTCAAGCGTGGACGCTACTTTTAATGCCGACCAAACCCCCAAACGATTATCCATATATGGCGATTGAACATATTCCTCTGTTTCACGGAAATCTGGTTTAAAACTGAGTAAAGTTCCGCGATCAATCACGCGATCAAACACATATTTCAATTGACGTGAACCATCTTCCTCTTCAATAACCATTAATTCTGTTACAATCTCACCTTGAGAATCACTACCAACAAGCTGCATTCCATCAATGGTTCTTGGTCCTCCAACTTTTATCAACTCCTTATCATAACCAACAGTAAATCCAATTGTATCAGTATGCGCATAAATTGCAGTTGTAGGTTTACCAAAAATTAAAATCACACAGTCCTGAAATCCATCACCCTCCACAATTGTTGGTTGTGTTTTCCATGTTGACGCATGTGTATTTACATAATCAATAATAAATTCTTTTATTGCAGCTTCATCTCCAGAAACACCGCGTATTTCTGTAAGTTTTTTTAATAGTTCCATTTTACTAAGATAAATAAGTTCGTTCAGGTATCAATAAATTCCCAGGGATTCAATTTCCACATTCGTTATTTCTTTTAATTCTTCTTGAATAAATGTGGACTTATTCAAAGGTAAATTCACAACAAGCGTGCATGATTCTTCAAATACTTGGTCTTTCATTACCAAATTATGTTGTTTCAAGAGATTCATCACGCTTGGCATTGCACCATAGTCAAAATTGACACGAATCCAGTCAAATACTTCCAATTCACAAATTTGCCCATTTTCTATTGCTTCTTTTGCAGCAGTTTTATAGGCATGAATCAATCCGCCTACGCCCAATTTTGTTCCTCCAAAATACCGAACAACCCCGATTAAGATGTTCGATAAATCAAACGATTGAATTTGTCCTAAAATTGGCGCACCAGCTGAATTATTTGGTTCACCATCATCATTTGCACGAAACACTTTTTGATCTACTCCAAAGCGATAAGCATAACAAACATGGCGCGATTGACAATGTTCTTTACGCCAAGTATCTAAATATTCTTTCGCTTCTTTTTCAGTATAACATGGTACTGCAAAAGCAATAAACTTAGATCCTTTTTCTTTGTAGATTCCTTCTGAAATTGCTGATAAAGTTCGATATGTACTTTTTTGTTCCAATAAACTGATTTCGCAATTAAATTATGTAAATTTGATTGTGTAAGAATTTGATAAAGCCTTGCAATGTTAGCAATTTTCTGGCTATTTCGGCTTTCATTTTCTATTTAACTTTTTCTGAAAAACATGAGAGAATTTCAATTTATTCGAAAGCAATTTTGCCTTTTTTTGTTGGTTTCGATTGTAATACTAAGTGCTTGCGCTCCATCGCGTTTTGTAAAACCGCTTGAACACAAACAACACGCAATTAGTGGTTCATTTGGTGGCCCGTTGGCTACAATTCCTGGAGTTGCAACTATACCTCTTCCCTATACTTCTCTGGGTTATGGTTATGGATTAAAACCAAGTACAACCATTTATGCCAATTGTTATACAACCGCTGCTATTTTTGGAGTGGTTCAATTCGATGCAGGTGTAACACAAAATTTATGGAAAAATAAAAATGCTACAATGGGCATTTCAATTAGTCCCGCCGTAAATTTTTATTCCGATGTATTCGAAAATAACAAGCGCCTTTTCCCACAACTAGATGCGAACTACTATTTTGATTATTGGAATAAATCGAAAGAAAATGCAAAAGGAAAAGAGAAACAAAAGACAAATAATTTTTATGTTGGATTTTCGAGTATGTACGACTTAAAAAGAACAAAAGCACACAATCAACCACAAACAAACCATATGATTTTTAGTCCACAATTTGGACACACCTTCGAACGGAATAATTGGAATTATACCTTAGAGGTTAAATTACTCGCACCTTATAAATCCAATCAAGACATTGTTTTGGATTATGTAAGTCCTTTTGGAAAAAAAGGCGCAATGGGAATTTATTTTGGTATTACTTATAAATTATAAGAATGAAAGCACTTTATATTTTAGGAATTGCAACCTTGCTTTTAAGTTCGTGTCGCAAACGATTAGACGATTTTCTATTCAACAATGATAATTCAATAACTGAATATAAATTAGACAATTACGAAGGCAGAACAACCTTAGATGTTGGACCCGAATATGCGGTAGCTGATTCTATGATTCATTTTATCAATTATCCGATTGTTTCAGAAGGGCAAACATTAAACATTTCGGCTATTTACGTAGGTGATCTTGCAAAAATTGCAACAGATACGGTTATTTTATATTGTCATGGGACCGCAGATCATAATGACTTTTATTGGCCTCGACAAAAATTATATGCAAATCTTGGTGGTAAATACCGTTTTGGAGTTTTAATGGTCGACTATGCAGGTTACGGATTGTCGGAAGGAAATCCAACAGAAGCAAACATGTATGAATCAGTGAATGGCGGATTAAAGTGGTTAAAAGACAATGGATTAACAAGCGACCGTTTAATTCAATTTGGATTCTCATTAGGAACTGCACCAACGTGTGAAGTTGCAGGAAATCCATCTTCATTTCATCTGTCTCCGTCCAAAATAATTTTAGAAGCACCTTTCGCTTCATCAGAAGTAATGGTTCAAGATGCCTCCTTATTGTCGTTTCCAGCAAGTTATTTTGTCAATGTAAAAATTGATAATGCAGAAGAAATCAAGAAAGTAAACGTTCCATTATTGTGGATTCATGGAGAAGCGGATTCATTTTTAAGCATTCATACGCATGGAGAGCTAGTTTATAATAACTATGCTGGACCATCAAAAACAGCTGTACGTGTTCCTGGAGGTAATCATGAAGACACTCCATTCATTCTTGGATACACAAATTATTTGACTGAAATTTTAAAATTCATTGAGAACTAAGGAATTTCAACACTCTATATATAAACCGATTTAGCTAACGTTTCTTTATTTAATTTGTTTGTTTTTTATCAAAATAACGACTAGTAAGTTTAAATATTAACATTAAGAAAACAGGTCGGGAAAAATATTTTTTTGTTAAATCAACATTAAGTCTTTAACTTTGTGACGATTATACTAGAAATTAACAATTATAATAGAAACCACTATGCGGTATTTATACCTTTTTATTCCTTTGCTATGGAGTTCTGTTTCGTTTGGACAGACAGAACGCAAAATGACACCCATTCATATTCCAACGAACATTGAACGTTATCAATTAGATTATGAACTTAAGGATTACACCTTCGTTAATGGTGACAGTTCTATTTTGACTTTAATAAATCTAGAGCAATATGAACATCTTAGATTACAAAACCAAGATGTTGAGATTTCAGATGATTCAACTGAAAAAATCATTATTCTTTTCTCAATTGATAAAGCAATCGCTAGAAAAACAAAACGAATTTCACTCAATCAAACAAGAGAAAACTAATTCTGTTCAATATGAAAGCATTTCCAATTAATATAAAATTCTTAAAAAGTGGGATTTTTCTAATTTCTACCGTAATAAGTTTATTTTCGTTTGCTCAAACAACATTTAATTCATCAGGTACATACACAACAGGTGCTGGTGTTACTTGTCTTCGCGTCCAAGTTTGGGGCGCTGGAGGAGGGGGTGCAGGAAATAATCAAGCAACAGACGGTGCTGGAGCAGGTGGTGGCGGAGGTTACAGCGAGTCATACATTACAGTTACTCCAAGTACTTCTTATACTGTTACTGTTGGTACTGGTGGAGCCGGCGGTGTTGGCGACAACAATGGTGCGAACGGAGGAAATTCTTGGTTTATATCACCTGCTACAATTCTTGCAAATGGTGGTTCTGGAGGAATCGCCCCATCTAACAATGGTATGAATGGTGGACTTGGCGGAAACGGTGGCGTCATTGGAATTGGAAGCATTACTTTCGTTGGTGGTACTGGTGGTAACGGAAACAATGGTAGTAATGGCCGTGGTGGAGGTGGCGGCTCATCTGCCGGAACTGGCGCCAATGGAACAAATGGAGCAAATGCTACTGGTGGTGGAACAGGTGGTCCCGGTGCAGGAGGAATTGCTCCAGTAGGTGGAGGAGACGGCGGAAATGGAGGAGCCGTGGATGTTAATGGATCTAATGCAAATGCTCCAGGTGGCGGAGGCGGAGGTTCAGGTGACAATAACGGTATAGGTGCTCGCACAGGTGGGAATGGCGCAAATGGACGAATCATTATCACTGCCTCAGCTCCTGTTTGTCCATCCGCAACAACAATCACTCCAGCAGCATCTCAAAATGTTTGTGTTGGCTCTCCTACGAATGTTTTGACTGCTTCAACTACTACTGCTGGTGCAGGATGTAGCGCAGCGATTCAATATCAATGGTATAGCACATTATTAAACAACAATACTATTGCAACAGCAACATTGTTACCAGGTCAAACTTCTTCAACTTTGACACCGCAAAATGCAATAGCAAGTACTCTCTATTATTTCTGTGTTTCTTATGCTCCAACTTGTGGACAAACCGCCGCAACACAATCTCAAGCCTCAAATCAAGTGCAGGTTACAATTGTTGCTGCCCCAACAACTTCAGCTGCTGGCTCGGATCAAAGTATTTGTATCGGCAGTACTGCAACACTTGCTGCAAATACACCGGCAATCGGAACAGGAACATGGTCTGTTATAAGTGGTCCTAGCACATCCTCTGCACAATTCAGTAACACTGCCTTAAGTAATGCAGTTTTTACTCCTGCAGGTGGAGTAGGAACTTACACACTTACTTGGACTATCGCAAATGCTCCATGTTCAAACTCTACGGACAATGTTTTAGTTACAGTGAATTGTGGGGGCGCTTGTCCTGCGTGCGACTTTCTTCATCCAACCGTGGGAATTGCAAATGAATTTGTTGGTTCTTGTCTAGTTTCAACTTCAGGACCGAATAATTACTATGACAATGGAGGTCCTTCAGGAAATTACTCTACAAATATTGGAACAGCCTTAAATGGAGGGATTTATCGTGTATTTTGTCCTGATCAAGCAGGTCAATGCATGCAAGTCACTTTCAATGCATTTAATACGGAAGCAACTCTTGATTATTTAACAATTGGAAATGGCCCAACGCAAAACAGTACCTTTTTCACAACTCCACCTGCAAATGCATCTGGAAGAATTTCAGGTACTCCGACTGTACCTTTTAGTTACACTTCATCTCATTCAAGTGGTTGTTTGACTTTCAGGTTTAGATCCGACGGAAGCGTCACTTCATCTGGATGGAGTGCAGTTTTACAAACAGTTCCTTGCGCAGGAGGTCCTTCTGGCACAGACAACAATGATTGTATCAATGCAACAGGTATTTGTTCTAATGCTTCCATTTCATCAAACTCGACTGGTCCTGGAATTGTTGCAGAAGGATGTTCGGGTGTTGTGTGCCCGGCTGGTGGAGAAAATCACACAAACTGGTACAAAATAAAGGCAGCTACTACGGGACCTCTGGATATTTTAGTCACTCCAACTGTTGCAACAGATGACTACGACATGGCGATATACGGACCGAACGTTACTTGTGGCGCATTAGGATCTCCAATTCGCTGTACAGATTCAGGAGGTACTGGAAATACAGGAGCTGTTGGAACCACAGGAGATAATTCAGAAGACGTTACAGGTGACAAATTTATTAATCGCCTAAACGTTATTGCTGGAGAAGAATACTATATTATGATTGACGAATGGACACCAACCGGTGCAGGATACACCTTAAGTTTCCCTGTAATTGCTGGTGGAGCATCTTTAGATTGTGTTGTACTTCCTGTAGAACTCTCTATTTTTGAAGCAACCTATAATATTGAAGAAAAAGGTGCTGATTTACATTGGAGAACAGAATCTGAACGAAACAATGATTATTTCACAATTGAAAAATCAAAAAATGGAATAGACTATTCTGAATTAGCAATTGTCGATGGTGCAGGAACTACTAATTACTCCTCTGATTATTATGCATACGACCCGAACGTTGAATCAGGAGTTACATATTATCGTTTGAAACAAACAGATATTGATGGTAAATTTAAGTATTCTGAAATTAAAACAATAAATGTATTAAGTGAGGACAATGATAAACTTACCTTATTCCCAAATCCAACAAGCAATAAAACAGAATTGGTATTCAATTGCTACCACAATGAAATTGCTTTATTAACGGTAAGCGATTCAAAAGGATTCGTAATGTTTACAAAAGAGGTTATTTGTAAAAAAGGTTCTAATAATTATTCAATTGATTTGACTGATTATTCAAACGGTCTTTATATTATAAACTTAGCAACATCTACCAAAGTATTTACTAATCGTTTAATGAAAGAATAGGATTTTAAAATAATAAATTATCAAAGCTCCGATTTATTCGGGGCTTTTTTAATATCATTACTTTTCTGTGTTATATTTATTTTGTTTGGTTTTAGTGTAGAGACTCGCAAATGTCTATTAATTCCACAAATCTATTTCAATCAAGCATAAGAATTTAATAAATACTCACCCAACAAAAAAGGCCATCTTTTCAGATGACCTTTTTTAACTTATTATTTTTTCTTATTGAATCGTTAATTTCTTTTCTAAATCTTCTAGATAAACTCTAAATTGTTTATCCGTTTCGGAAAGATTGATAACTGTTCTACAAGCGTGCAACACAGTAGCGTGATCTTTTCCACCACAATGTGCTCCAATGTTTGCCAAAGACGATTTTGTCATCTTTTTAGAGAAATACATTGAAATTTGTCTTGCTTGAACAACTTCTCTTTTTCGTGTTTTTGATTTCAACATTTCAATTGGTAAATCGAAATAATCACACACCACTTTTTGAATGTACTCGATAGAAACTTCTCGTGCTGTGTTTTTCACGAACTTGTCAACCATTTGCTTCGCTAATTCCAAAGTAATGGCTTTTTTATTCAATGAAGCTTGCGCCAACAAGGTGTTTAAAGCACCCTCCATTTCTCGCACATTCGTATTAATTGAATATGCCAAGTATTCTACAACATCACGTGGTAATTCAATACCATTTCCGTACATTTTCTTTTCTAAAATAGCGATTCTGGTTTCCAAGTCTGGCGTACCTAAATCAGCTGACAATCCCCATTTGAAACGAGAAAGAAGGCGTTGCTCCATTCCTTGCATTTCCACCGGTGGTTTATCAGAAGTCAAAATAATCTGCTTACCATTTTGGTGTAAGTGATTGAAAATATGGAAGAATACATCTTGCGTTTTCTCTTTTCCTGAGAAGAATTGAACATCATCAATGATCAACACATCAATCATTTGATAGAAGTGAATAAAATCATTTGTTGTTTGATTCTTAATTGCATCAATAAATTGGTGTGCAAATTTTTCAGATCCGACGTACAAAACAGTTTTATTCGGAAATTGATTTTTAATTGCAATACCAATAGCATGCGCCAAATGCGTCTTACCCAAACCTACTCCACCATATATTAATAACGGATTGAAAGCTGTTCCACCAGGTTTGTTTGCCACAGCATAACCAGAAGCACGTGCTAAACGATTGCAATCGCCTTCCATGAAATTTTCAAAAGAGTAAGAAGGATTCAAATTTGAATCAACATTCACTTTTTTCAATCCAGGAATAATAAACGGATTGCGTATTTGATTCTCACTTAAATTCAAAGGCATTGTAACAGGAGCATTTTTCAATGAACGCTTGTTTAATGCTGGCAATTTAACTGTGTAAGGAGTTGAATTAGTTGTGTTATTCTCCATAACAATACTATATTCTAAAGTTCCTTCTGCTCCAAGTTCCTTTTTAACAACCTTTTTCAACAAAGTAATATAATTCTCCTCCAACCATTCATAGAAAAAATGGGATGGAACTTGAATTGTCAACACATTGTCCTCTAATTTAACAGGGATAATCGGCTCAAACCACGTCTTAAATGCTTGCAAAGAAATATTGTCTTTGATCACTTTTAAACACGCGCTCCATACGATTTCGTGACTATTACTCATTGATACTCTTTTTTTAGTTAATGGTTATTTTGTTTTTTATCGTAGACTGAAATTTCAGTTTTTTATCGGGTCCTTTTCTGTGATGACAAATATTTACATAAAAAAGTTAAAAAAAAAGTTGAAAAGGGGTTGATTTTTAAAAAAGTTTTACATGTACATTAACAAATTCGTTGAAATAAAATGCTAACTCTCTCACAGCAAACAATCTAGTACTTTTTACTTAAATCTCTACTATTTTGTTGATTTTTTAACCTTATCAACACTTAACGAAAATAACCTTTTTAAAGCAGAAATAAACAATACCATGGGGATAATTTTTACATTTGAGTAAAATTCAAGCACTTTATGAAAATTCCATTTATAAATACAACAGAAATCAGAGTTCGTTATGGCGAAACTGATCAAATGGGATATTGTTATTACGGAAATTATGCGCAATACTTTGAAGTAGGAAGAGTCGAGGCGTTAAGGTCACTCGGAATGAGCTACAAAGCTTTAGAAGAACAAGGTGTAATGTTGCCAGTATCAGAATTTTCTGTTAAATATCTTTCGCCAGCGTTTTATGATGACTTATTAACGGTGAAAACAGAAATTACAGCAATCAAAGGTGCGCGCATTTATTTTACCTATGAATTAAGCAACGAAAAAGGAAACATTATTAGCAAAGCAGAAACAACACTTGTATTTGTTGATAAAACAACCATGCGTCCCACGCAAGCCCCTGCAAACTTCTCAGCATTATTTGAATCAATTTAAGAACCATGAATTTTCAATTTTATCCAGCAGCAAATGATCAACTTTTGAATTGGACATCCATCCGAGAAGGTGAACTTAAGTTGGGACAAACGATTCAAACTACAGTTACCAATGAAACAAAATTCATCCTGCTAGGAATTGAAGAAAGCATTGGTCCTCAATCTAATCTTGGATTAGCAGGCGCAGAAAATGGATTCTTGAGTTTTATCAAACGATTTGTTAATATTCAATCCAACCAATTTCTTTCAGGACATGAAATTTGTTTTATAGGCACAATCAGGCAAAAAAGTGATTTTACCTCAATTGAAAATGGCAGGATCGCCATTGAAGAGCTAGACGCTCTTGTTTCACAAACAATTATAGAACACAGTAATGATTCTATTATTCCAATTATAATTGGCGGCGGACACAACAATGCGTATCCTATAATTAAAGCATCGCACTCAACAAAAGCATCAAAAATAGATGTAATCAACCTAGACCCTCATGCAGATTGTCGAGCATTAGAAGGAAGACATAGCGGAAACCCTTTCTCTTATGCTCTAAAATACGATTTCATCGAAAAATACACGGTTCTAGGTTTACACATGGGCTACAACAGCACCTTCATACTAGATTTTCTAAAAAACGAAAACTGCAACTTCACATTTTACGACAATTACTTAACAAATCGAACACAGCTTTTAAAGGATCTTCAAACTGAAATTTCAGAGATGAGACATTCCATTGGTTTTGAACTAGATTTAGATGCGATTGCATATATGCCGAGTTCAGCTTTTTCACCAAGTGGCTGGACAATTGACGAAGCAAGAGCATACATTCAGACCTGTGCAAAAACAAAAAACATTGCATACTTGCATCTTCCAGAAGGAGCACCAATCTCTATCCAGGAGGAGAAAATAGTTGGAAAGGCATTATCTTATTTGGTTTATGACTTCGTACGAATAAAATTATCACACTAAACTCTAACCCATTCTAATTTTCACTATATTAGAAGAATGAGGTCTGTTTTCAACTTTAAAACAATACGTATTTTACGTTCATTCTTCCCTTTTTTAATCATTTTAGGGCAGCTGAAGTATAATTTAATTTCAATGTTCTATTGGACTCTCCTCTTTTCCATTGTCTCAGATTCATTTGGAAGCGCATTTGGTGTTCCTTATTTGTTTTTTTCCCCAGAATATTTAGGAACAGTAAATCCATGGTCATTTTTATTACTTGGCTTTGCATTTGGCGGTTTCACCATGGCCTACAACACCTATAGCTATATCAAACTTGGTCCACGCTATCAATTTTTATCGACCATTTCCAAACCATTTTATCGTTTTTGTATCAATAATTCTCTTATACCGATCATTTTCATCTGTTTTTATTTAGTTAAAATGATTGATTTTCAGAAAACTGAAGAATTGGCTTCAACTTTCCTTTTATTCGTTTATACTATCTCTTTCTTAGGAGGATTTGGTAGCTTTATCCTGTTATCAATTTTCTATTTCTTTCCAACTACGCGTGAAAAAGGAACACCTTTAGCTTACGATGAAACCTCTCGTAATCCAATTCAATCAATGACACAAGTAAAAGAAAAATGGTACGATTATTTTCGAAAAGAAAAAGAACGGCCTTTCTATTACATTGGTAAAGGATTCAAAATTTACAAATCACGTCCTACACATCATTTAGACAAAGAGATTATTGAGCACGTTTATGCAAAAAACAGAATTAATGCGTCAATCTTTGAACTTCTATCGATAATAACTTTCGTTTTACTTGGATTTTTTGTGGACTACCCCCTATTTGAATTTCCTGCTGCAATGAGTATAATTTTATTATTGACAATTATTCACATGCTTTTCAGTGCGCTAATGTCATGGTTTCATCGCTGGACTTACCCAATCATTTTTGGGGTTTTAATCGGAATGAATTATTTAAGCACACACAGCAACTATTTCAAGTACACTAATTACGCCTATGGAATTGACTATTCAGAAAAGAACCTTCAAAAATATGGCGTGAAAGAAATTGCAGAAAACGTTAAAAATGAGGATTTATCCGGGAAATCACATGCAAATCAAATCATCCTTTTATCGAATTGGAAAAAACAAACCGAAAACGAGAAACCAAAACTTATCATTTTAAACACATCTGGTGGCGGATCAAGAAGTGCTTTGTGGACGTTTACAGTTCTTCAAAAATGTGATAAAGAACTGAATGGTCAACTTTCTAAACACTTAAACCTAATCACCGGTGCATCAGGCGGAATGGTAGGTGCTGCATATTATCGAGAAATTTTGCTTCGATACACGAATAAAGAAATTGTAAATCGTTATGACGAGCGTTTTGCTGAAAATTTAGGAAAAGACTTACTTAACAAACTTGCATTTTCAGCCTCTACAACGGATATGTTTTTCAGGTATCGAACGTTCGAATATAATGGTAGAACTTACAGCAAAGATAGAGGTTATGCATTTGAAGAACAGTTACACGAAAACACGGACAATTATTTGCAACACACCTTAGGATATTATGCCATCCCTGAACGTAAAGGTCAAATTCCGTTAATGATTTTTAGCCCAACTATTGTGAATGACGGCAGAAGATTATTAATCGCATCACAATCCCTTAGTTTCTTAACAGAATCAAAAGAAGCTTGGAATTCATATGAAAATATAGATTATCAGTCTTTTTTTAAATCAAATGACGCGCAAAACTTACGTTTTTCAAGTGTCTTGAGATCTAGCTCTACATTTCCTTTTATAATGCCGATGATTACAATGCCAACTTCTCCAGAAATGCAATTAATGGATGCTGGAATCAGGGACAATTATGGTCGAAAAACAACAGTAGAGTATTTATTCGCTATGAAGGATTGGATCAATAAGAATACGTCAGGTGTGATTATTTTGGAAATTCGCGATACAAAACGTATTTTAAATAACGAAGAATTTAAGCACATATCATTTATTGATAAGTTAACTCTACCATTCGGAAACATGTACAACAATTTCCCAAGAACACAAGATTTCGATCAAGAACAACTGCAAAAAACAGCTTCGTTTGGATTCCCTTTCCCCGTTGATTTAGTCACCTTCAATTTGCGTGAAAATAAAAAAGACAGAATATCTCTGTCATGGCATCTCACAAAAAATGAAAAACAAAAAATTGCTAATGCTTTTTACAGCAATAGCAATTTAAAATCTTTCCAACGATTAAAAACCTTGATGCAATAATTACTTTATTAATGTCATATTTTCTGCAACAACAACTTTAGATGCTTTACAATTTTCCGGCATCATCGCACGACTATCGATAAAATCAAATTGAACTTTAGTGTTAGCCTTTTTAAATTCTTCACTCAAATTGACAACATATAATGAAACTTCAACATTATCAATTTTTGTCTGTACAATAAAACCACAACCTTCACTTTCCATAACTTTACCTGTATATTTTGAAACAGTATCAGTTTGATTTGTTTGATTTTCTTTCGCCATTCTTTTAGATGCACAACCAATCATTGTTAATATGATTGATAAAATTAAGATTGATTTCATAGTTCTGTTTTTTTTATTATCGATAAAAATCGTACCAAAGTAAACAAACTTAGGACAAAAAAAAAGAGGCTTAACTAAAAGCCTCCCTTCTCTTAACCTGTAGATGTTAATAATTGATCCGTTGACAATTTAACGCTCAAGTCCTTGAAAGGTTTCATTTTTAGTGATTCTTTTTACTAATTAACATTTTAGCATTGATAAACAGTCAGTAAGATAAATTAAATGTTATTCAAACTAGTCTACATTTGTTTCGGATATGGTGGATGAAAATTCTATAAAAGCGTTAATTAGTTTAATAGACGATCCTGATGAGCAAATTTTTGAGCACGTCAGGGATAAACTGTTGACGTACGGTCCTTACGCGATTCCTTTTTTAGAAAATTCCTGGGAAGATGATACGTATGGGTTAATTTTCCAAAGCAGGATTGAACAAATCATTCATGAGATTCAATTTGAAAACACCAAATTTCAATTAAAATCATGGTATGATTCCGCAGATAAAGATTTACTTGAAGGCGCTATCATTGTAGCGAAATATCAATATTCAGGTTTAAACGAAACTGCAATCACCCAAACAATCCAGCAAATTCGAAGAGATATTTGGTTAGAACTCAACAATAAACAAACGGCATTTGAACAGGTTAAAATATTCAACCGTATATTTTTTGGAGAGCATCATTTTCATGGTGATTCGAAGCATTTTCATTCTCCAATGAACTCGTTTATCAATACGGTGATTGAATCTCGAAAAGGTAATCCTTTAAGTTTATCCTTGATTTATAGCATTATAGCTCAATCACTCGATCTACCAATCTATGGCGTTAACCTTCCGAATCATTTTATTTTAGCCTATTTGGATGAAAACGGTTCAAGTTTATTCCTTCAAGAAAAAAATGAATTTGGTGTGCTGTTCTATATCAACCCATTTTCTAAAGGAAGTATCCTCGATGCCAATTCTATTAAAGAATTTTTAGATGGATTACATTTACCTCATCATCGAGAATATTTCGAACCTTGTTCCAACACTTCAATAATCAGAAGAATGCTAACGAATCTAATCTCATCGTTTCAAGAAGTTGGAAACAGCGAAAAAGTGTTCGAATTAACCGAACTTCGCGATATTCTTGATTAACTAGCGAATTTCAAATTCTAAATCAAATTTTTTCAATTCTTTAAACAAGGTGTTATTCGGATCAACCTTAATTGTTTTTGAAGGCATTCGAACTTCTACTCCGTCAAGTGCATCAAAAATCGTGAAATGAACACTGCATTTCCCTTCATTTTCCAAAAACAATTTATTCAAATCCATAATCATTACTTGATCCAAGGCTTTTGTTGAAACCTTCAAATGAATACTATTTGCTTTCGTTTCTCTCAAATTCTGAAGCATGTCCACTGAATTCAAGACAAATTCTAATTCACTTCTTCTTGGTGGAATTTCAATTTTTCCTTTCAAAGCAATAAATGCTCCCGGCTGAATAAAATGCTTGAATTTCAAGTAATTTTCCCGCCACAAGAACAATTTATATGAATCCGTATAATCTTCAATGATTAATGTACCAAATGGATCTCCATTCTTTGTAAAACGATGCTCAGCATCTGTTATCGTTGCAGCAATCAATAAATCTTTGCCTTTGTGAAGCTCCATTTCGTTGAGCATTCCAACGCGACCATTACAAAATGATTCAATTTCAATTCTAAAATCATCCAAAGGATGGCCTGAAATAAAAATCCCAACTACTTCTTTCTCGCGGTTCAATTTGTAGATACTTCCCCACTCTTCTGTTTTAGGAATTTCAGGTTCTGGCATTTTCGTTCCAGTTGATTCTCCAAACATCGAAACTTGAGAAGAATTTTCACTTTCCTGAAAACTTGCTCCAAACTTCATTGCATTTTCTAGGAATGTTTTCCCTGATCCATCTTCTTTGAAATATTGCGCACGATGAACGCCTTTAAACGAGTCAAATCCACCAGCATAAGCCAAACTTTCAAACGCTTTCTTGTTACATAAACGCAAATTAATACGCTTGGCCATGTCAAAAATCGAATCGAAAGGTCCATTATCAGTGCGCTCTTGAATGATTGCCTCAACAGGACCACTTCCTAATCCTTTAATTGCACCAAGACCAAAGCGAATCGCACCTTCTTTGTTCACTGTAAATTGATAATTCGACTCATTCACATCCGGACCTAATACAGGAACCCCCATTCGTTTACATTCTTCCATGAAAAATGAAACTTGTTTGATATCGTTCATGTTATTCGACAGCACAGAAGCCATGTATTCTGCTGGATAATTTGCTTTTAAATAGGCCGTTTGATAAGCAATCCACGCGTAACAGGTTGAGTGTGATTTGTTGAAGGCATAGGATGCAAATGCTTCCCAATCCTTCCAAATTTTTTCCAAGGGCTCAATGCTGTGTCCTTTTGCTGCTCCACGCTCTAAGAACGCCGGTTTCATTTTATCCAAGGTCGGGCGATCTTTTTTACCCATTGCTTTACGCAAAGTATCCGCTTCACCTTTCGTAAAACCAGCTAACTTTTGAGATAGCAACATTACTTGCTCTTGGTAAACAGTAATCCCGTATGTCTCTGCTAAAAATTCTTCACAATCATCAACATCATAAACAATCGTTTCTTCACCATGTTTACGTTTAATGAAGGAAGGAATATACTCCAGTGGACCTGGACGATACAAGGCATTCATGGCAATCAAATCCGCAAAAACTGTCGGTTTTAACTCTCGCATGTATTTTTGCATTCCGGGTGACTCATATTGGAAAATACCAACAGTTTCACCTCGCTGGAATAATTCATACGTTTTCTCGTCGTCAATCGGGAAATTATCAGGATCTAAGTCAATTCCTTTCGTTTCCTTGACATTTTTAACAGCATACTTGATTAAGGTTAAAGTCTTTAAACCCAAAAAGTCCATTTTCAACAAACCAGCGGATTCAGCAACAGAGTTATCGTATTGCGTACAATACATATCTGAATCTTTAGCTGTTGCAACAGGAACGAAATTGGTAATATCATCTGGGGTAATAATCACTCCACAGGCATGAATTCCTGTATTTCGAACAGAACCTTCCAATGCACGTGCCTGATTTACAACTCGTGCAGCCAAATCATTTCCTAAAGCAATGTTTTTCAGTTCTTTTGCTCTAGCAATGTCTTCTTGATTGTTTTTAAGCTTATCGGCCAATTCAGGATCACTCATTTTAAAGAGTTTCCCCAACGAAATATCTGGGATTAATTTGGCAATTCGATCAGCATCCGGCAATGGTAAGTCCAACACGCGCGCAGTATCTCGAATCGATGATTTCGCAGCCATTGTTCCATAGGTAATAATCTGAGCAACCTGATTTGCCCCATATTTCTCTATTACCCATTCAATTACTCGACCACGACCTTCATCATCAAAATCGATATCGATATCCGGCATGGAAACACGATCGGGATTTAGGAAACGCTCAAAAAGGAGATCATACTTGATTGGATCCACATTTGTAATTCCAATGCAATAAGCAACAGCTGAACCCGCTGCAGAACCGCGACCTGGCCCTACACTAACTCCCATATCTCTTGCTGCCTGACAAAAATCCTGTACAATCAAGAAATAACCAGGATATCCTGTTTTTTCAATCGTAGCCAATTCGAAATCTAAACGGTCTCGAATTTCATCCGTAATTTCTTCGTAGCGCTTCGCAGCACCAACATAGGTCAAATGACGCAAGTAATTATTCTCTCCACGCTTTCCACCATCTTCTAAATCCAATGGATCTTGATATTCTTCAGGAATATCAAAAGCTGGCAACAATACATCACGCGCTAAACCGTAAGCTTCGCATTTATTAATGATTTCACCGATGTTTTCAATTGCTTCTGGTAAATCCAAAAACAATTCTTTCATTTCCTCTGAACTTTTGAAGTAATATTCTTCATTATCGAGTCCATAGCGGAAGCCTCTACCACGTCCTTTCGGTGTAGAAACCAATTCATTATCTTTCACACACAACAATACATCATGGGCTTCAGAATCCGTTTTCTCAATGTAATAGGTATTGTTTGTAGCAACAAGCTTCACATCGTGTTTTTCAGAAAATTTAATGAGTGTTGCATTAACGCGTTCCTCATTTTCTTGTCCATGGCGCATGATTTCAATGTATAAATCATCTCCAAAGACCCCTTTCCACCAAAGTAAAGCTTCTTCTGCTTGATTTTCACCAACATTCAAAATCATGTTTGGAACTTCACCATACAAGTTTCCTGTTAGGCAAATGAGATCTTCCTTGTATTGTTCAATCACCATTTTATCGACACGAGGAACGTAATACATTCCTTTCGTATAGGCCATTGAAGCCAACTTGATCAGATTCTGGTAACCGTTTTTATTTTTTGCCAAAAGAACAATTTGATATCCATTGTCCTTTACAGTTTTGTCTTCTAAATTTTTGCAAACATTGAATTCACAACCAATAATTGGCAGTAATTCTTTCTTCGTAAACTCTTCACCATTTTCAAGTGCTTTTGCCCTATCAGCTTTTACTGCTTTATTGTAATTGGAAACTGCTTTTTCAAAATGAAAGGCAGCCATCATGTTTCCAGTATCTGTCAATGCAACTGCCTCATGTCCCAATTCAACAGCTTTGTTCACCAATCCACTCACATTGATCGTAGACTGCAGAATTGAAAATTGCGTATGATTGTGCAAATGAGCAAAAGGTACATCCTTTAAGCGCGCACGTGCTTCAGATAAATCTTCAGTAGGAACTGAAGTTTGACTTGCAGGTTTTTGTTTTAATTTTTCGCTTTCCTCTTTTAAATTGAGGTGTTTTAAACCTATCGTACCAATTGGAGCTGGGTTAAACGCTTTGAAGTCCTCAATGTATTTTTCCTCTTGTTGCAACATTGATAAGGGAAAATGTTCCAATCGGATTAATTCAAAGAAACAACGCGTTGTTGCTTCAACGTCGGCTGTTGCATTGTGCGCTTCTCCAAACGGAACATTGAATAAAAATTGATGTAATTCAGTTAAGGTCGGCAATTTAAATCGACCTCCACGTCCGCCCGGTAACTTACATAATTCAGCAGTAATTTCTGTACACGTGTCCAAAACTGGCATCGAGGCCATTGGAGATTGAACGTTTTGACGAACGAATTCACACCCTAGAACATTAACATCAAATCCAACATTTTGTCCAACAACAAATTTAGCTTTCCCCAAAGCTTCATTGAATAGAACCAAAACATCATCTAGAGATTCGCCAAATTTCGTTGCCAATTCAGTTGAAATACCATGAATACGTTCAGCATCGTATGGAATATCAAAACCATCTGGACGAACCAAAAAATCTTTGTGTTCAATAAGTCGCCCCATTTCATCGTGCAATTGCCAAGCAATTTGAATTACACGAGGCCAGTTCGTTGTATCCGTTATTGGAGCATTCCAATCACGTGGTAAACCAGTTGTTTCCGTATCGAAAATAATGTACATATCTAATGAAAATTGGGGAGACTAAAATTACAAAAAATGAAGGTCCAATTTCTCGATATTTATCAACAAAACGAAAAAAGCCATCCGTTATTAAACAGATGGCTTTTCGATTATTTAGTAGTTCTAAATCTTAATGATTTGAAGGTGCTCCAGATTCGTTTACTGGAGGCGTTACTGTTTCAGGAGCAAGTACATTTCCTTTGATGTAGATAACTTTCTCAGGCTCATTCACAGCATTTGAAGAGATTGTCACACTTTTGTTGATTGTTCCAGTTCTCATCGTGTCGTATTTCACTTTGATTGTTCCCGTTGCTCCTGGTGCAATTGGTTCTTTCGGCCATTCAGGAACTGTACATCCACAAGAACCTCTTGAATTAGAAATTAACAATGGTGCATCTCCTGTATTTTTAAATTCGAATACACACTCTCCATTTGCACCATTTTTAATTGTACCGTAATCATGTGTTTCTTTGTTGAATTCAATTTTTGCTCCAGACTCAACAACTTGAGCAGCTGCTTTATTCATTCCAACCATTGCAACGAAAGCCAGAACAAGTGATAACATTATTTTTTTCATAGTTATTTTATTTTTTTTATGGTTTTTACTGTTATTTCAAATTTAGTAGAAGAATTAAAATTAGCAAATGCTTTAACACATTATTAACCATTTTAACAAATAATTTAAATGTGAGGAATAACATTCACTTTAATTCTCAGTTTTTCAATCTTCTTTTTGGTATTTGTAGTAAATCTTATCTCGCGATCTTGAAAATAAGCTTTGCCTTCTGTGTCAAATGTCACTTTTACCTCAACCGACTCTCCCGGTTTAATTTCAGCTTCCGGAAGAAATGCTTTTGTACAATCACATTCAACTTCGTATGAAATTAACTGTAAAGGCGAATCTCCCGTGTTTTTAATCACAAAGACATGTTCTAAAACAACGCCTTCATGTGTTTTAGGAAATTTGAAGGAAGATTTTTTACAAAAAAATTCCGCCTCTTGACCAAAGCCAAGGACGGAATTCAAACTTATTATCAAAAAGAGAATAAATCTCATTTTAGTTCCCTATTGGAGCACCTGAATTATTCACTGGTACACCTCCTTCTGGAGCAGCTAGAACATTTCCTTTGATACGAATTACTTTAGTTGGTTCATTTACAGCATTCGAGTTAATCGTAACACTTTTATTGATTGGACCAGGACGTTTTGTGTCGTATTTAACTTTAATTGTTCCTTTTGCTCCTGGAGCGATTGGTTCTTTTGGCCATTCTGGAACTGTACATCCACATGAACCTTTAGCGTTAGCAATAATCAACGGTTCTGTACCTGTATTTTTAAATTCGAACGTACATGTTCCGTCTGCACCATATTTCACAGTACCGTAATCATGCGTTTCTTTTGTAAATTCAATTTTAGCACCTGTCTCAACTTGCGCTACAGCTTTGTTCATTGCAACTGCTGCAACGAACGTCATTAATAAAGAGAAAAATACTTTTTTCATGGTGTAATTTTTTAAATCTTATTTTCAAATGTATAGCAAGAAAGGTACCAAAAATGATATTTAACACATCATTAACAGCAGATTTAATTCGCTGCTATAGATTCCATCTTGTAATTAATAAACTGATCAAAATCCATATCGATGTGTTTCAATCGATCTTTTAATCCTGCTAATTTTTCTTTATCCATGTTCGGATTTTCCTTAATCAGCAATTCGTAATAATATTTCACTTTGGCTTTATTCCGTGGTAAAATGAAAATATCGTAATTGCTACCTTGGCTTTCCAATACCATTGCTCGATTCTTATAATCTGGATATTGCTCCAATAAAGTATCAGCATATTGAACTGCTCTCAAGTGAATTCCCAAACCAGAATATTTCATGTGCACTTTGTCCAGACATTCTGCTGCATATTCATCTTCTGGATAAGCGTGGTAATAATCTAACAATCGATTGATTAACTCAAAATGCGTAAGATTAGGAATTTGTTTTATTTCCTTCAAATTCGCCTGCAATCCTTTCAACGAATCTTCCATTTCTGTAATTCTCTCAATCAACACTTCTTTTGATGGCTTATCTCCATCCCCACTGCACGAATAAATTAAACCAACGAAAACAACGGCACTAAAAATTAACTTCAACTTCATAATTTTCATTTTTAATTATCTACCTTTTTTAACTGCTGGAAACTTCATTTTATAATCAACATTCACATCTCCTTTTGAAATGTTTTGTAAACGTTTTGTCAACAATCTTCTTTTCAATGGAGAAAGATGATCAGTGAACAAAATTCCATCTATGTGATCATACTCATGCTGAATGATGCGCGCCGCATAACCATCAAAATGCTCTTCATGGAAATTCCAATTTTCGTCGTAATACGAAATTAAAATGCGTTCTTTTCTGAAAACTTCTTCTCGAATTTTAGGAATTGACAAACAACCTTCATGAAAGCCCCATTCTTCACCATCTTCTTCCTCGATAATTGGGTTAATGAAGACTTTCTTAAAATTTTCAATTCCAACTGCACGTGGATCTGGTTCAAAATCTTCCTCATCCTCATCATCCGCAAAAGGACTTCCATCCACAATAAACAAACGAATCGATTTACCTATTTGTGGCGCAGCCAAACCAACACCTTGCGCATGATACATTGTTTCATACATGTCAGCAATTAGTTTTTTTAAATCCGGAAAATCTTGGTCGATCTCAACCGCTTCTTTCTTTAAAACGGCGTCACCATACGCAACAATTGGTAATATCATTCTTAATTATTTTTGTGCAAAATTAAGGGATTCAAGCAAAGAAAACGAGTACTTCACAAATTTTATGAAGAATAACTCGCTATTTTTTAAAGTGTTTCCATGTATGATTGCAAAATTATCGCAGCACTTATCATATCTACCGTACCTTTTTCTTGGCGTTGCTTTTTCTTCATTCCAGAATCAATCATGGATTGAAAGGCCATTTTTGAGGTAAAACGCTCATCCATTAGAACAATTTTTTGAGTCGGAAATTCTTTTTCTAAGGCCGTTTTAAGCAAGCGAACATTTTCTGTAATGTGCGAATCTTCATTGTTCAAGCGTTTTGGTTCACCAATTACTATTGTTCCAACACTCGATTTAACAACCGTTTCTTTCAAAAATAGCATTAAATCTTTCGAATCGACAGTTGTAAGTGGAGAAGCGATGATGTTTGCTTCATCTGTAATTGCAACCCCTGTGCGTTTTAAACCAAAATCAATGGCAAGAATTCTATTCATATTTCAAAGATAGGATAAAACACTGATTTGATGATTTGATGATTTGATGATTTGAATATTCAAATCTTTGAATATTCGAATCTTTGAATTCCTTTTTAGCTTTATCTTTGCAAAAAAACATCAAATATGAGATCAATCATCGAAGCAGCTTGGGAAAACAGAGATTTATTAAATCAAGCGGAAACAATTCAAGCAATTGAACACGTTATTGAAGAAATTGACAAAGGTTTATTGCGAGTTGCTGAACCAACTGACAATGGAGATTGGATTGTAAATGAATGGGTAAAGAAAGCAGTTGTAATGTACTTCCCTATTCGTAAAATGGAAACAATTGAAGTTGGTCCATTTGAATTTCATGATAAAATGGCCTTAAAACGCAACTACAAAGATTTAGGTGTACGCGTTGTTCCTCATGCTGTAGCACGTTATGGCGCGTTCATTGCCTCAGGAGTAATTTTAATGCCTTCTTATGTAAACATTGGCGCTTACGTTGATTCAGGAACAATGGTTGATACTTGGGCAACAGTTGGATCATGTGCACAAATCGGAAAAAATGTTCATTTAAGTGGTGGAGTTGGAATTGGTGGTGTATTGGAACCATTACAAGCAGCACCAGTTATCATTGAGGATGATGCCTTCATTGGGTCTCGTTGCATTGTTGTTGAAGGAGTTCGTGTTGGAAAGCAAGCAGTTTTGGGTGCGAATGTCGTTTTGACAAAATCAACAAAAATCATAGATGTTTCAGGACCAGAACCAGTTGAACACCGTGGATATGTTCCGGAACGTTCAGTTGTAATTCCAGGCTCCTACACAAAATCATTCCCTGCAGGAGATTTTCAAGTTCCTTGTGCTCTGATTATAGGAAAACGTAAAGAATCTACTGATTTGAAAACTTCTTTAAACGATGCATTAAGAGAACACAATGTTGCTGTTTAAAAAATAAAAAAATGGTTTAAAACAATTTGTTAATAATCAAACATTTTGTTTTTAATTTTCCATAAAACTGAAGTCTCACTGCGAAGTGGGACTTTTTTTTGATATTTTAACAAATTAATGAACTGTTTTAAACACTTGTTTAATATTCTTGTTTAATTTTGTGCCATAAGTTTATTTATAAATGAAAAAAGACACAACTACAGAAGAGAAAATTAAAGAAGCTGCTCGAACAGTGTTTCTCACAAAAGGGTTTGAGGGTTGTTCTTCACGTGAAATTGCAAAAGCAGCTGGAATGAACGTCGCTTTGGTGAATTACTATTTCCGTTCTAAAAGTCAGTTATTTCAACTTATTTTCAAGGCAGCCATGGAAGATTTCATGGAATCTATGATTTATGTGTTTAGCACTGATCAACCTTTAGAAGATAAAATGCGCATTTTTATTGAACGTGAATATGATTTCCTGGCTAAACACCCCGAGTTGCCAAATTTCATCATAAATGAAATGAATCGCGAAGAAGCTTGTCAAACAGATGAACATTCAATCATTCTTGAAAAAATCGCAGAAACAGGCATATTCAAAGATTGTCAAAAAGCACAGGCAGAAGGGAAAATGCGCAAAATGAACCTCATCAGTTTAACTTTATTGGTCATGTCAAATTGCCAATATCCAACAATGGCAAAAAACCTGATGCAATCCATTCATCAATTAACAAAAGAAGAATACGAAGAACAATTAGTACTGCATAAAGGTTATGTTACTGAAATGCTTGTCAACTATTTATTTCCAAAACAATAATTATTTTAATTCAACACCGCATGAAAAATCAACTTTTAGCAATTCTGGTTTTGGCAGGAGGATTTTCTCTGAAAGCTCAAACACTGGATTTGGAGACATGTCTAAAAATGGCTGACACAGCGAATTTAACTATTCGTAACTCGCAATTAGACATTGATATTAACGACAGACAGCGTCAAGCTTACATGTCAGCGCGTTTACCACATTTAGCATTTTCGGGAGATTACAAATACAATGCTATTATTCCTGGACAGGTAATTCCAGCTCAAATGTTCGGTGGTCCAGCAGGAACGTTTACGACAGTTCAATTTGGGGTTCCGTACAACTTAAGCAACACGCTACAATTAACTCAAGTATTGTACAATCCACAAGTGAATTACGGTTTATCAGCGTTAAAAATCAACTCTGAAATTGTAAACATTCAGCAACGCATGGTTGATCAAGATATCAAACAGCAAGTTGCGAGCACATTTTTCAATTTACAAGCAATCAATAAACAATTAGGGTTTGTAAATGGAAACATTGAGAACATGGATAAGTTGATTAAAAACATGGACGCGATGGTGAAACAAGAATTGGTTGTACAAACAGAATCTGACAAACTTCAAATCAACCGATTGACATTGGTAAATACGAAAGCTTCGTTGGAAGCATCAAAATATCAATTGGAAACTTTTTTAAAAATCTTAATCGGAAAAAATCCCAACGAGACAATTACAATTACCTCTGATAATATGGTTGAAAAATCCATTCTTGTTGATAATTCAACGATTAGTTATCCAGAATTGGAATTAATTGGAGCTCAGCAAAAAATGAATCAAGAAGAACGTAAGGGCACAAACATGGCATATTTACCAAATCTTTCATTCTATGCTGCTTATAACTACAACTATAACCTCAAACCAGAGGATGATTATAGAACAGGAATAGAAGGAGCTTTTATTGGTTTAAAATTAGACTGGACACTTTTCGATGGTCTTGAAAAATTCCACAATCAAAAAGTAAATGCTTTGAATCGCGAAAAATTGGAAAACCAAAAAGATCTCGTACAGCTACAGTTGGACATGAAAGCTGAAAACACCAAACGTCAAATTCAAGTGCAATCAAATGCATTGGAAGTATCCAAAGAACAGTTGAAATTGGCTGAACGCGTGTATCAACAAACAGAATTGAAATTCCAACAAGGAACGATCGGATCAAATGATTTGATTATTGCAGACAACAGTTTACAACAAGCTCAAACTAATGTTGTTGCGGCTTACATACAATTGCGCCAAGCTGAATTGGAATATTTAAAAACAATAGGAAATATTAAATAATTGTCGAAAGACATTTTACATAACACACAAAAAAACACACAATGAATAAGCGTTTAATAATTATCGTAGTGGTTGCAGTTGGTCTAGTTGGATTAACAGCAATGAAACTAATGTCAAACCAAGAAGCCGTAAAAAAGAAAATTTACATTCACGATAGCGAAGCGGCAGTATTAGTAGAAGAAACAGCTCCAAGTATTCACACATTTGAAAGTGCTTTCAGCTATCTTGGAACTTTTGAACCAATCCGTCAAAATACCATTGGATCAGATGCAAGCGGAAAAATCATCCGTTTAAACATCGAAGAAGGAGATCGCGTTTCTCAAGGACAAGTAATTGCAAAAATTGACGACGAAATGCTACAACTGCAATTGGAAAATGCAGAAGTAAACATTGAAGGTCAAAAAAATGACGATATCCGTTACACGAACTTAGCAAAAGACAATGCGGTTCCAGGAGTTCAAGTTGAGAAAACAAAATTAGGTCTGAAATCAGCTGAAATTCAAAAGAAACAATTGCAAAAACAATTGAGAAGTACGAACATCACCGCACCATTTTCAGGTGTCATCACTAAAAAATTGGTTGATTTAGGTTCAGTTATCGGTGGTGGTTCACCTATCGTTGAGATTACAGATATTTCTTCTTTAAAATTAACAGTTAGTGTTCCTGAGCGCGATATTTTGAAATTCAAACTTGGACAAGAGGTTTCGATTAAAGCTGATATCTATGGTGATCGTTCATTCAACGGTAAAGTAACAAATGTGAGTGTTCAAGCAGATAAATCGCACAATTTCAAAGTTCAAATTACCGTTAAAAACGCACAACAAGATTTGATGGCAGGAATGTATGGTTCTGTTTCTTTGGTGAATTCAAAAAGTGTTACAGCACTTGCCATTCCAAGAAAAGCATTGGTTGGGTCTTCGAAAAACCCACAAGTGTATGTCATTCGTAATGGAAAAGCAATATTAACTTCTTTCAACGCGGGTACTTCAGATGGTGAATTCATTGAAGTAATCAGTGGACTTTCAAAATCAGACAAAATCGTCATCAAAGGACAAGTCAATTTACAAAACAACTCAAACGTTAAAACGAAATAAGCAACGTCATGACTTTAACAGAATTATCAATTAAGCGACCATCGTTTATCATCGTAATTTTTACGATTTTAATTGGTGGAGGATTGCTCAGCTACAATCAGTTGAGTTACGAATTACTTCCAGACTTCTCTCCTCCCATTTTAACGGTTACAACAACGTATCCAGGTGCTTCTCCTGCAACAGTCGAAAGTCAAGTTTCGAAACCAATGGAAGATGCCTTGAGTGGATTGGAAAACATTAGTGAGGTAACCTCTTTTTCGTTGGACAATGCATCAGTACTTTTACTTGAATTTAAAGCATCTGCTGACATTGACAAATCACTTGAAGATGCGCAGCGTAAAATAAACAACATTCTAAACAATCTTCCTGAAGGCGCTCAGACTCCTGTGGTTGCGAAGATAGAACCGAATGCATCTCCAGTGCTTCAGGTTAGTGCTGTTGCGAAAAACATGGACGATCGTGCGTTCATGGAATTGATGGACGATCAGTTATTGCCACAAATTAAACAAACGAAAGGTGTTGCCGAAGTTCAAGTAATTGGTGGTGAAAAACGTGAATTCCGTGTAAATGTCGACAAGGACAAGATGAAATTATACGGATTGTCATTGGCTGGAATCAACCAAGCGATTAGTACTTCAAACGTTGAGTTTCCTACTGGTAAATTGAAAAACGAAGAGGAACAAATGACTGTTCGTTTAGCTGGAAAATTCAAAACGGTTGACGATTTACGCAATTTAATTGTTTCAGCAAATGGAACTTCTACCGTTCGTTTATCTGATGTTGCTGACGTTGAAGACGGATCTCAAGATCAAATTACGGTTTCACGTTTCAACGGTGTGAATGGTATTGGTCTTCGAATTAAAAAGCAAAGTGATGCCAATGCGGTAGACATGGCGAAAGCTACGAAAGAACGATTTAAAGAAATTGAAAAGAAATACGCAAAAGAAGGAATCAAATTTACAGTTGCCACTGATACGTCAATTCCAACGATTGAATCAGTTGATGCGGTAATTCATGATCTTGAGCTAGCAGTATTATTAGTTGCTGCGGTGATGTTGCTTTTCTTGCACAGTTTACGTAACGCTTTCATCGTGTTAATTTCTATTCCAGCATCGTTGATTTCAACCTTCGTAGCCATGTATTTACTTGGTTATACTCTAAACTTGATGACTCTGTTAGCGATGTCATTGGTTATTGGAATCTTGGTGGATGACTCGATTGTGGTCTTGGAAAACATCTACCGACACCTGCAAATGGGTAAAAAGCGTAGGCAAGCTGCTTTGGATGGACGTAATGAAATTGGATTTACCGCATTAGCAATTACCTTGGTGGATGTTGTGGTATTCTCGCCGGTTGTCTTTATTGAAGGAACAATTTCTGACATTCTTCACCAATTCTCAATTGTTGTAGTAGTTTCAACCTTGATGTCTTTGTTCGTATGTTTTACATTGACACCTTGGTTAGCATCACGCTTTGCAAAAGAGATTCAATTGAACCCAAAAAATCCTTTCCAAGCCATATTAATTTGGTTTGAAAAACGTGTAACTATCTTTACGGAGCAATACGTGAAACTTGTAGGTTGGTCGTTGCGTCATAAAATTATCATGGGATTGGGAATTGTTGTCCTGTTCTTTGGTAGCATGGCAACAATGGGCTTGGGAATCGTTGGTCAAGAATTTGTTGCTCAAGGAGATCAAGGTAAATTCATGATCAAATTGAAATACGACAAGAGTACAACTTTCGAAGAAAACAACGCTACAACGCTTGAAATTGAGCAAATGATTTTGGCGCAGAAAGATATTGTAGATATTGTTTTTGCAAATGTTGGTGGACCAAGTTCTGGAATGGGTGCAGCATCGTTTGGTGCTGAGAACAAATCTGAGTTAACGGTTAAAATGAAACCTGGTAAACAGAAAAAGTATCCGACCATTCAATACATGACTGAAATTCGTAAAAAAATTGAGGACAAATATCCTGGAATCGAAGTGAAAGCGCTGAACATTGGGATGGTTGAATCTGAAGAAGCACCAATTGAAATCTTTTTGTCTTCTGATGACTCAGAATTATTAATGAAGGAGGCACGTCGTCTGAAATCGGCAATTATGGAAATGAAAGGAGCTAAGGATCCTACAATTTCAACAGATGATTTAACACCAGAAGTACGCATTGAATTGGATCGCGAAAAAATGGGACAACTTGGTTTACCAATTGCGGTGATTGGTATGCAATTGCAAAATGCCTTAACGGGAAATGATGATTCTCAATTTGATGACAAAGGTCAAGAATACGACATTCGTGTAATGGTTGACAAATTTGACAGAAAGGATGTTGAAGATATTCGTTCAATGACTTTCTCAACGAATGACGGAAGACAAGTTCGTTTGAGTGAGTTTGCTGATGTCACTGTTGAGAATGGAAACGGTTCGTTGGAACGTAAGAATAGAATTTCTAACACGACAATTCGTTCATATGTTCTGGGAACGGCAGCTGGAAACATTTCAGCAGATATCGAAAAATATTTAGAGAAAAATCCGTTGGATGAAAATGTACGTATGTTGTGGGGTGGTGAAGTAAAACGTCAAAAAGAGTCTATGGGAGCATTGGGAACTGCAATGGGAATAGGTTTGATTCTGGTTTACTTGATCATGGTTGCCTTGTATGACAACTTCGTCTACCCGTTTGTAGTATTGTTCTCGATTCTGGTTTCTTTGATTGGTGCAATTCTAGCATTGAATTTAACATCATCGAACATGGGAATCTTCACGATGTTAGGAATGTTGATGTTACTCGGACTCGTCGCCAAGAATGCCATTTTGATTGTGGATTTCACGAATCATTTGAAGGCGCAAGGAAAATCCGTTTACAACGCCTTACTTGAATCAGTTCGTGAGCGTATGCGTCCAATTTTGATGACGACGATTGCCATGGTTGTTGGTATGATTCCAATTGCAACGGCAACAGGTTCTGGAGCAGAATGGAAAAATGGACTTGCGTGGATTTTGATTGGTGGATTGACAAGTTCAATGTTCTTGACAATCATTGTTGTACCGATGATGTACTACACAGTTGATCGAATTCAAGCAAAAGTCTCTAGAAAAAAAGCGAAAGAATTACATTTCGAAGAAGAAGAGGAAATGTAAGATTTACAAAACATAAAAAAAGCCATTGATTATTGATCAATGGCTTTTTTGTTTCATATCAATTTCTATACACGGTGATAATCTGCTTGCCAATCTGTTACAGCCAACTTAATTTCTTTACTCGATAATTTCTCCGCAATTGCACGTTCCATCAATGGAAGTAATTCAGCATCTCCAGCAAAACGCAAAGCAATAATTTGACTCATTTTCAATTGTTTTTCTTTTCCAGAAAAGGACGTTCCAGTCATTTCAAAATAACGTTGACGCATTTCCAAACGAATGATGCGATCTTGGTTTTTTATCGCATAAACTCGCGCAATGAATGTAATCATCAACAAGGAAGTTGTGGCGATTAAAGTAATAATTCGGTAACTTAATTCCACAGAACAATCAAAGGCAAGAATGATGGACCAAACAAAAATGATCGTTGCTAAAGGTGTTAAGACAAAATGATGTGCTGGATTTAGGCGAAGGTGATTCTTGTAATTTTGCATAATCGTTTTAATAATTTGAATTTTTAACGGCTTAAAATTAATCAAAATTCAAGCTTCACTCTCAAAAATTCAAGGGCATCAATCGTATCTTCTTTTGACTTGATTGCAAATCGAATTCCTTTCCCTTCAGCATACTTTTTTGCGGCAATTAATTCTTCTATTAAATGAGAATTAATCGTGGATTTTTTCACTTCTTCAATCGCTTTTTCACCAAAAACAAAGGCTACTTTGAAGAAACCATCGCGCGGTAACAAATAAATTAGCACACATTTTTTGTCACTGATTCGGTAACTCCATCCAAACTTTTTACCGCCAAAATGCCAACCTTCTGATTCAACTTTACCACTTTTCAACGCTCCATCCCGCAACGTTTCCCAATAACGATAGTTTTCACTTAATACTTCTGTTAATTGTATATCAGTTGGACAAGAAGTTGGATCAAGAAAAATGGAGCGTGGCATAATTAATAATTGTTCAAGCGAATCTAAGGAAAGAATGAATAAATCCAATGGATTTTATGTAGTGAAATATCTTCCATTAATTACAACTGCGATTCTCACTTAGAAAAATAAAAATCCTTAACTTCGCACACAACATTTTTATTGTTAGAAGATATGAATTACGACATTATAGTTATTGGTAGTGGTCCTGGTGGATATGTTACTGCTATTCGCGCTTCACAATTGGGTTTAAAAACGGCAGTTGTTGAGAGAGAATCATTGGGTGGAATTTGTTTGAACTGGGGATGTATTCCTACAAAAGCATTGTTAAAAAGTGCGAATGTGTTCGAATATTTAACACATGCAAGTGATTACGGTATTACAGTGAAAGATGCGAAAGCTGATTTTTCTGCAATGGTTGAAAGAAGCCGTGGTGTTGCTAGTGGAATGAGTGCCGGAATTCAATTCTTGATGAAGAAAAACAAGATTGATGTTTTGAAAGGTACTGGAGTTGTGAAAGCGGGTAAAAAAGTAGCAGTAACAGCTGAAGATGGAACTGTAACTGAATACACTGCTGATAAAGGTGTAATCATTGCAACTGGTGCTCGTTCACGTGAATTACCTAACTTACCTCAAGATGGTGAGAAAATCATCGGATATCGTCAAGCAATGACATTGAAAACACAGCCTAAGAAAATGGTTGTTGTTGGTTCTGGAGCTATTGGTGTTGAGTTCGCTTATTTCTACAATGCAATTGGAACCGAAGTAACAGTTGTTGAATACTTGCCAAACATCGTTCCAGTTGAAGACGAAGAAGTGTCAAAACAATTGGAGAAATCGTTCAAGAAAATGGGCGTAAACGTTATGACAAATGCATCTGTTGAGTCAGTTGACACAAAAGGTAAAGGATGTGTTGTAACGGTTAAAACAGCAAAAGGAGAAGAAAAAATCGAATGTGATGTTGTTCTTTCTGCTGTTGGTATTGCTGCAAATATTGAAAATTTAGGATTAGAAGAAGTTGGAATCGTCGTAGACAAAGGGCGTATTTTAGTAAACGACTTCTACCAAACAAATATCCCAGGATTTTATGCAATTGGTGATGTAATTCCAACTGCTGCCTTGGCACACGTTGCTTCTGCTGAAGGAATTATTTGTGTTGAGAAAATCGCTGGTCACCACCCTGCTCCACTTGATTACGGAAACATCCCAGGATGTACTTATTGTTCTCCAGAAGTTGCCTCAGTTGGTATGACTGAAAAAGCAGCAAAAGAAGCTGGTAAAGAAATCAAAATTGGTAAATTCCCATTCTCTGCATCAGGTAAAGCGAGTGCTGCTGGAGCGAAAGATGGTTTTGTTAAATTGATTTTCGATGCGAAATACGGTGAATTATTAGGAGCTCACATGATTGGTGCAAACGTAACTGAAATGATTGCCGAAATCGTAGCTATTCGCAAATTAGAAACAACAGGTGAAGAATTGATTAAAACAGTTCACCCTCACCCAACAATGTCTGAAGCGATTATGGAAGCTGCAGCTGCGGCTTACGGTGAAGTAATTCACTTATAAGAATTAAATAAAATAAAAAGCCCCGTTTGAATTATCAAACGGGGCTTTTTCATATTAAGAACTTATGTTTTATTTTTTTCCAATTCCAACTTTAACACCTCCTGTAATTAGGAAACGAACACCATCATACGTATTTCTATTCCATGAATAATCATACAAACCGGTCGTACTATTATAAACTGAATTTATATTTCTCGTAATATACGACTCATAAGCCAATCCTATACCTCCAAAGAAATCCATTGAAAAATGGTTGGATAACCAGGCTTGATATCCAAAATTAAATGAGAAATTAAAATCATTTTCACTTCCTTTCGAATCGGGTAAATTACCTGAATAATCGGAATAACCATTGTTCATTAATCGGTATTTGAAAACAGGTGAAATATAAAAACCATTCAACACCCTACCATTATCCATTGGGTAAAAACGATATCCGGCGGATAGAAAAAACCCTGGTTTACTCGTTTGAACTGCATAACTGTAGCTTCCAAATGGATCATAATAATAATGATTACCTGAAACCGACATACCAATATTTGACAATGTAGGCCCAAATTCAAATTCGACACTTGACATTTCATCAACTTTACGCTCGTAGCCAAAATTAATTTCTCCTGCTATCATTTGAAGCGGACTAAATTTGATCACGGAAGTATTGTCTACCAGTTTGCGTTCTTTTTCTTCTTTTTGAGCTTTTTTATAAGTTCCTTTATCAATGATAATTACTTTCTCGTCTTGTCCAAACATGTTGAATGCAAAACAAACTATTCCAAAACTTACTAGTATCTTTTTCATACGATTTTCAATTTGCTAATTCTATAATGAGAAATTAACTGTTTTATTTTATTTCTATAATATCTTTTTTTGCAAAGCACTTAGAATCAATTTCAAAATCCAACCTTCCAACTTGCAATCCTGCCCAACCAACTTGATTAATTAATACTGTTTGTCCATCTAGATTTTTTTCTTCTGTCGGTTTCTCTAAGAATGTGTGCGTGTGACCTCCAAGAATTAAATGAATTTGCTTCGTCTCTCTAGCCAATCGGCGATCAGAAATTTTATCATCTGCATATTCATAACCTAAATGACTTAAACAGATAATCAAATCACACCCTTTTTTCTTTAATAGTTCAGCTTGCTCATTTGCCGTTTTAACTGGATCTAAATATACAGTTTCTCCAAATTTGGCATCTGGGACAAGACCTTTGAGCTCAACACCTAGACCGAAAACACCAATTTTTATTTTCCCTTTTTTTATAATTACATTAGGAACCGTTTGATCCTTCAAGATTGTATTTGAAAAATCGTAATTCGCACAAACAAATGGAAATTTAGCGTATTGTTTTGCTTTTAGAAAGCCATCTAAACCAGCATCAAAATCATGGTTCCCCATGGTTGCAACATCATACCCCAACTCTGTCATGAGTTTCATTTCCAAAACACCACCATATTTATTGAAATAAGGTGTTCCTTGAAAAATATCTCCGGCATCGAGTAAAAGCACATGCTCTTCTTCTTCGCGCACTTTATTGATAAGACTATACCGTTTTGAAACGCCACCCATACTTGGATATTTCGAGTGATTCGCTGGAAAAGGATCAATATTTGAATGAGTATCGTTTGTATGCAAAATGGTTAAACGTGCTACTTTTTTAGCGTCTCGATTCGAATTCTGAGCAAGTAGTTTTGATGAAACAACCAGTCCACCTGTAACCAAGAAACTGGTTCTGACAAAATCTCTCCTTTTCATATTAGAAAGTTATTCGTTTAACAGTATCTTCAACCAAAACCCCTTGTAATTTAGCTTCCTCAATTAAACAATTGCGAATTACTTTTCCAGTAAGTACAACATCTTCAGATCTTGCAAAAAAAGTCATTTTATCACCACCATTTTTCAAATAATCTGATGTTATTACCCAAAAGTGTGATGCTGATTCTTTTCCTCCATTCAATTTCAAAACTCCATTTTCAACTCGAGCATTGGCAATTGGCTCGCCACCTGATTTAAGCAAATAAGCTTGAATATCTGGTAAAACACTCATCGGCAATTTCACCCAAACTAATTCATTGTCAAACGGCATTAGTTTAAAAATATCACCTGTTGTAATTGGACCTTTATTTAAAGAAGCTCTTAGTCCACCTGTATTTAACAACACAAAAACCGGTTCACTCAAACGGACAGTTCGCGTTTGATTCACAAAAATAGCATCAGAGACCCAATTACCTAGATTACTTCCTGGGCGCTCAACGATAAAATCAGTCGTTGCCTCAGCAATGACCACATTCATCTCAACACTCAAAGAATCCTTATATGGTTTGATTAGACTATCAATATGACTGTTTGCTTCATAAGAAGCATTCAATTTTTCTGTTGATGAATTTACAGACAAGGTATTAACAGAAGAGCAGGCCCAAAGACCTGCTCCAATGATAAATATGCTAAATAATTTAATCATTATTCAATCACTATTGAACGTGTTGCTACACCGTAAGGAGTTAGAGCTTTAACGATATAAGTTCCAGCTTTTAAGGATGCAATGTTCAATTTAACTAAGATTTGATTGTTCACTTCAGAACTTAAAACAACTCTTCCTTGAACATCAACAATTTCATATGAAGAAATAGTTGTAGCATCAACGTGTAAGTTTAATTCATTTTTCGCTGGATTAGGATAAACGATAAATCCATCATTTAACATTTCTTCTACTGATGCAGTACAACCATTTGGTTCATATGTCATGTTAGAGAAGTTAACGTAACAAACGAAATCAACACTATCTACGAATGGGTTACGATTACTTTGCAATGAATCGATATAATCATTTCTTGAAATTTCCCAACTATCTGGTAAATCATTAAAATGCCATTGTTTCAAAATTGCTTGATTTTGAGAAGATGGCAAAGCCCATGTATTTCCACTCACTGTTGTATAACAAATTGTTTCATACATCATAGCACGTGCAGCATCTCCTTTGTGTTCGTCACGTGGTTCAAACACTGTATTTCCATTCGCATCTTGACCAAATTTACAACCTAAGTATGTTTGTTGAACTGTTACAACTTCTCCTAAAGGATAGTTACTTCTCAACGCATTAACATCATCTTGATTTGTTGGGAATAAGTGGTGATAATCGTTATATTCTGGCAATGACTGTGCAGGATTAGTTGGCATCCAAGAATGGCAGTATGTATGCTCTCTAGAATATCCAACAGCAGTAAAATCAAATGGTTCAATGTAGATTTTGTTTTCACCAGAATAAACACATGTAATTACACGTCGATCTAAAGTTGTATCACGCGCTGCAAAACCTTTCACCATGTAATTTCCATAATTACTATAGAATTGCATTGTGTGTGGATTTGTTAAGTTATGTAAATCTGCAACAAATGAAGTACTACCTGTGTTAATTCCATTGTAGTAATTAGAAGGCATCATCGTCGCAGGTGTTGTAACATTCCCTGTTAATGGAGATGTTGTCAAGTAATTAATATTCGATCCAGATCCATTATATGCATATACAGCAAAATAGTAGCCTGTCGATGCAACAATATTGTTTGGAACGAAAGAAGTTGCATTTGCTGAAAACACTACTTGAGCATCACCAACAATATCACCTCTTTGATAAGTTGTTCCATCAACTGGTACACCTGTAATTGCAGAACCTTTCTTTCTTAAGACTAAATAACCACTTGCACTTGCTGATGGCGTAAATGATCCAGCCAAACGATACGTTTTAACATTTGATAAAACCATATTTGTTGGTTGCGCTGACGGCTCAGTTGCAAAGCTACCTCCAATACCATTTAAATTAATAACATAAGAAGCTTCATCAGCATCATTGCTCGCAATTGTAAGTACCGCAGTTCTTGTTCCAGCTGAAGCAGGTGTAAAGTTTACAACCAAGTTACCTGTTGAGTTAGCAGCAACAGATGACGGTGAAGAAGCTACAGAAAAATCAGCTGCGTTTGTTCCTGAAATTGTAGCACTTGAAATATTCAAAGTGTTTGCTGTTCCTAAATTTTCAACAGTAAATGTAGTTGGTGTCATTGTTGAAACTGGAGAAGACATCGTATATGTACCACCATTCAAAATAGTAGTTGCCCCTTGTTTAACGTTAATTTCTTGAGCTGGAGTTGCAGCACCAGCAGCAATATTCACATCATCCAATCCAATGTTTCCTGAAACTTTATTTGTATAAATAAAACGGATATATCGTGAAGCACTTAAAGGAACATCTGTGTACTGAGTATAAGTCCCAGCTGGAGGTGCAGTATGGGTATGTAAAGTTGTCCAAACAGTACCAAATTCTGATTCTTCCACAGTAAATGTTCCTCCAGAAAAGCTGTTTCCTGCTAAATAATACGTTAAATTACCTGGATTACTAGCAAAGTGAATAATCAAATTATCACCAGTTGAATCGAATTTTTTTGCGGGTGGAGTATTACCTGAAGCAGTATAAAATAAAACCTCTGATTCAGTCCATCCCGTTGGTAATGTTGTTGTAGTAAAACTCCAACTTGTTGGCAAAACTGCCTGCGATAACCCTGTAAAACTAACAAGTAATACAAGAATAGACGCGTAAACCATTTTTTTCATGTGTTTAAAATTTGCGTTAATTTAAAAAGAAACTTTTAGTCCTAAATTGAAACGTCTTCCCATACCGACAAAGACATTCGCAGTAGAAGCATCAAAGCCATCTCCATTTTGAGCATCTGTAATGTATACAGTGTTCAATATATTCATTACTCCACCATTAAGTGTCGCTTTATATTTCTTCAAAAACTTCAATTCATACCCGAAATTGAAATCCAATAGATTGTAATTTGGCATTTGCCATGATTCGCGATCTTTGTTTGTTCCAACTAAATTTGTTGGATCAAAATTCGCAAAGTTTTTACCAAAATAAGTATAGCGTAATTTAAAATAAAGCCCTTTGATAACCTCGTAGCGTAAACTTGCTCCGTATTGAATTTGAGCGGCATCACCAACATGTACATTGACAGCACTAAAATCTACAACTGCAAGAATATTTCCATCTTGATCAACAATATTTGCTGTACTTCCTGAAATAGTTTTCCAATCTCCGATTGATGCTAAACCTTCAAAATCAAGATTTGGAAGTATTTTATAAATGAAATCTAATTCAACTCCTTTGTGAAGAGCATCAAGTCCATTAATATTGTATGAATCTCCATCAGGAGTTGTAGGAGTGTATGATGGTGGCTTATTTCTCCAAAGTGTGTAATATCCGTTCACATTGGCTGAGAATTTTTTGCTTTTGAATCCATAACCTAATTCAACAGAATATACTTTTTGATTTTCAATTGCTAAAAATTCACGATTGTTATTGTCAAAAACGGTATTCATTTTCGGTGCAATACTCAAAAATCCAGTATTAAAGAATACATTGTGGTGTTTGTCAATATTATAATTCGCACCAGCTTTAACCGTCGCCCCCATGAACCATTTTTGGTCTGTTGTTGCATAACGTGCTTCAGACGAATTTATCGTATATTTTTGACCATTGTAATTAAGGGTATCGCCATAACCAACAGCCTGAGCAAACGTTGTATCTGCTAAAACAATGTCTTTCTTTTTAAAATAATCCACGCGCTGATAACCCGTTTCATTTACAGAAGAAGTTAAAAATGTACTCCATTTGTCTTTTTTGTACTCAACTTGACCAAAAACTCCTCCCCATTTAACAAAGGCATCATTGTAGTATGAAACCTTGTCACCGACACGTTTCATTGAACTTGACGTATTTCCAGGTGTTGGAATTGGTTGGTTTTCATCTGCATTATCAATTGCATAATCTCCACCCATCAGGTTGTAAATTGACTGATAATGAGACCCTTTGTAATATCTGGCATCAATACCAAACATTGATGACCATTTTTTATTTATTTTATAATTGAAGGTTGATAATAAACCAACCCATTTGTGATCGTTATTCGCAGAACGAATGTAGTTACTAGCCACATGCTCAGTTGTACTATATATATTAGAATAATGTGTTGAATTGTAATCATACACATCTTGCATATTGATTAACCCTGTTGTAGTATCTCTGGAAGTTTGGTTCTTCATTGAAGTTCCTCCTCCTTTACCGATTGACATATAAACGACAGTTGTTAAATTTATTTTGTCATTCGGTTCGTATGAATGTGTAAGATTAAATTGAGGTTTATGAAAATAATTCACTTTCTCATTAAAATCCGAACCATTCATCATTCCATAATTAGGATTGTAACGAATTCCTCTTGCACCTATTGTAGGTGTTGTAAATTGTGAACTCGAAACATTAGAGATAGAATCCAACGATTCCATGTAGTTAATTCCAGCTTTTTCAGCCAATCCTTTATCAATTACAGCAATTGGCAAACGCGTTGTACGTTGTCCGTGAGATTGCGGCGCACCGTTAACTCCCAAACTGAATAAATGTTTATTAAACTTCTTTTGAACTTTTAAAAAATAGGACCAAGCATCATCAAACGTTGCATCAGCATAACTTGTACCCCATTTTCTTGCTCCTGCTACGGTTACACCCCAATTCCCTTTTAACATACCCGTATTGTAGCTTAAAGAGGTTTTGTATAATCCGTAATTATTTACTTCCTGTTTTACAGAGGCTCCCATTTTCGCATCGATACCTTTCGTTACAATGTTCATTGTTCCTCCAACAGAAACGATCGATAATTTAGAAGCTCCAAGTCCTCGTTGAACTTGCATGTAACGTGTGATATCACCTAATCCGTCCCAGTTACTCCAATAAACCTGACCATTTTCCATGTCATTCACCGGAACACCATCCACTAAAACAGCAATGTTACGTTGGTCAAATCCACGAATTGATACACGCGCGTCACCTGCTCCACCACCCTGTTCTGTTGCGTAAGCTCCAGGGGTTGAATTTAGTACCATTGGTAAATCGCGTGTACCTAAATCTTCTGAAAGTTGTTTGGCAGTTAATTTTGAGAAAGCAATTGGTGTTTCACGTGTTTTGGCAACATCAGCCTTAACAACTACCTCATCCATCACCTTTTCATATTTTGGCATTACAACATCAAATGTTGTCGCCGAGCTTCCCACTTTTACGTCAAGAACCATCGTATCAAAACCAATGCAAGTGATTGTTAATTGATGTACTTTATTCGCATCAACTTGCAATGCGTATTTTCCATCAATATCGGACTTAGTAATCAAAACCTTATCACAAACAATCTTTGCTCCAACAACGGTCTCGTCGTTCTCTTTGTCAAAAATGGTTCCATTCAACTCAACTTTAGTCTGACCGTAAACGATTACAGTCAGACCAAAAATTGCCAATATGGAGAGCATGAACTTTCTCATAAATCAGTTATTTTCTTTGAAGAAAAAGAGTATTATTGAATTGCTATACTTGTTTGTGAAAGCGATTTATTCGCAAAACGAATACGCACAGTGTAAACACCTTTTGTCAAATCAGAGGCATTCAAAGATGTAGTTTTAACAAGATCCTTTACTTCAGCTGTCAATACAACTTGCCCCAATATGTTGATTACTTCGATAAATTCAATTTCTTCAGATGCCGAAATAATAACATTTCCAGTAGAACTTGGATTTGGATATACAGCAAATGAAATTGCGTTTGTATTTTCAGTTAAACCTAAAAAACAATCACACGTGTGTTGCCCTAATTCTGTCCAAGTATCTTTTGGTAAAGAATCCCATTCAGTTGTAACAATAAATGGATCTGGATTTGAAGCAACTCCAACCTTTACAGACGCTTTACGAATCAATGTTTGATCTTTTGTCCACCAAGCACCTGCTGAACCATCATATGGAAAAGCATCACTCCACGATTGACTTGACACCATTGAAGCATCTCCAATTTTACCCATTAAATCAATCATTGTTGAACCGTTAAACAATGCAATTGCATCATTACCATTCATAAATGTTGGTGCAGGATAAGCTCCATCCAACAAATCTGCCATAGCTTGTAATGTAGTTGAAGCAGCTGGAGACGATCCTGTTGCAGTAGAAGTCACACCAACACCATTTACAATTACAAATGTCGAATAAGGAGCGATTGACCCACTTAAATTCAATACACCACCCGCTGCAGACGTTGCTTCACCATTGGAAAAACGCTCAACTCGGTAACCGGCTAAATCAATTGCTGATCCTGTTGGGTTATAAATTTCTAAAGCTTTGTCATTACCTGACCCCTCAACATATTCTGAAATAAATAATTCTGAACAATTTTGAGCATAGGTCGTTCCTAACGCTAAAACACTAACAAAAAGTAACGTTTTTTTCATACGATATTGGTTTTAAATTTAAAGAAAATGCTTGTGATAAGAACGTGAAAATAAGCTAGATAGTTGGGTGTACTTAATTGATACTGACGAACATTGAGATTAAACCTCAACCATAACCCACTATCCCATTTAAACATTATTTTTTCATATCGCTCTGTTATATTTTTTCATGGTTTCAGTCTAATACACTTAGCATCAAGGAGAACATGAAAAAATTCGGAACAAAAATAATATAATTTTCAGCTAGTGGCATTATTTAATTGTTAACATTCTGAAAAGGTTTTGAACCATTTTATAACTGAGAAATAAACATTTTATACTTTAGCGTTCATATAATATTCAAATCATGAAAAAATACTATTTGTTTTTGTTCGTTGGAATCGTTTGTACTATTCAAGCTTTTGCACAAGATCTTTCCGTTGAGAAAATTTGGAAAAAATATGAATTTTCTGGAGCATACATCGATGGCTTTAGATCTATGAAAGATGGTATCCATTATACAAAATTGGATGAAAAGGATGGAAAAGTATCGATCACTAAGCACTTAATTTCTGACGCCAATGCTTCATCAGAAACACTTGTCACAAGTGACCAATTAAAATACAACGGAAACTTAATCAGCATTGACGATTACTTTTTCAACGATGATGAAACAAAGATTTTAATTACAACACAAACAACTCCTATTTATCGCAGAAGTTTCAATGCTGTATATTACTTGTTTGATCTAAAAACAAAAGCCTTAAAACCGTTGGACGAAACACACCAACCACAAACTTTAGCTGAATATTCTCCCGATGGAACCAAAGTATCTTTTATTCATAAAAATGACTTATTTGTAAAAGACATTGCAACCGGAAAAGTGACTCAATTAACGGAGGACGGAAAAAGAAACAAAATCATCAACGGTACAACTGATTGGGTATACGAGGAAGAATTTGCAATAACTAAAGCTTACGGCTGGTCGCCTGATAGCAAATACATTGGTTTCCTGAAATTCAACGAGAAAGAAGTTAAGGAATTCACTATGACTTACTACAAAGAACTTTACCCTGAATTGTACACCTTCAAATACCCAAAAGCTGGCGAAGTAAACAGTAAAGTCACAGCACATATCATTGCAATCAAAGGTGGTAAAATAAGCAATTTAGATTTGGGTGAATATGAGTACATTCCACGTATTCAATGGTCAGGAAATGCAAACAAATTGATTTTACAAACATTGAATCGCCATCAAAATGAATTAAAATATCACTTAGTTGATATGACAGGTAAAAAACCAATTCACAAAGTGTTTTATCAAGAAAAAGCAGCTCAATATGTCGAAATTGACAATAATCTACTGATTTTAAAAGACGGCAACACGATTCTTCGAACAAGTGAACAAGATGGTTTTAATCACATCTATAAACTTTCTTTTGACGGTCAAAGCACTCAAATCACAAAAGGAAACTGGGATGTAATTGACTTCTTCGGAATTGATGAAGAAAAAGGAACAATTTATTTTTCATCTGCTGAAAAATCTCCTATTTCAAAAGGTATCTATAAAGTGAACATAGACGGAAGCAGCAAAAAAGCAATTTCTTTGGAAACCGGCATGAACGATGCTGAGTTTACTTCTGGCATGAAATATTTTGTAAAAACGTACTCCAATGCAAATACACCACCTGTCTATTCTTTGTGCGACAACGAAGGAAAAGAACTTACGATTTTGGAAGACAATGCTAAATTGAAAAGTGTTTTAGCGAATTACAAGTTGGCCACAAAAGAATTTGTCACATTTCATTCAGGCACCACCACGCTTAACGGTTCAATGATTAAACCCGTAAATTTCGATCCAACAAAAAAATACCCAGTTTACATTACTATTTATGGTGGACCAGGACATAATGAAGTTAGCGACGCTTGGGACGGAAATGATTACATGTATCATCAGTTGTTGGCGCAAAAAGGATACATCGTTGTTTCTGTAGATCCAAGAGGAACAATGTACAGAGGAGCCGAGTTTAAAAAATCGACGTATTTACAATTGGGTAAATTAGAAGTAGAGGATTTCATCAATACTGCTAAAGAATTGCAAGAAATGAGTTTCGTAGATCCAAATCGCATTGGAATCCAAGGATGGAGTTACGGAGGTTTTATGACTTCGCTAGCTATGACAAAAGGTGCTGATGTATTCAAAATGGGAATTGCTGTGGCTCCCGTGACAAACTGGAAATACTACGACAATATTTATACAGAACGATTCATGCGAACTCCTCAAGAAAATCCAACGGGATACAATGATAATTCACCCATTAATTTTGTGAACCAGTTAAAAGGAAAGTATTTATTAATCCATGGCTCAGGTGACGATAATGTGCATTATCAAAACACAATGGAAATGATTAATGCCTTGGTGAAAGCTGACAAACAATTCGACTTATTCATTTACCCGAATAAAAACCATGGAATTTATGGTGGAAACACGCGTAATCACCTATTTACCATGATGTTTAATTACACATTAGAGAACCTATAATTAGACTTGAATTACACACAAAATAGAATTTGTTATTTTTTTGAAAAAATAATCGCATAAACATGTTTTTTTAAAACAAATAGTTTACTAATTTAGGCGTGAAATAATTATACGACGTAAATAATTGGCATTATTAAGATGAGCGAGATTGCGAAAATTGAACTAGAAGGAAAGACATACGAATTTCCTGTTATTACTGGAACCGAAAACGAAAAAGCTATTGATATTAGTAAACTTCGTGATACAACTGGTTATGTAACATTAGACACTGGTTACAAAAACACTGGTGCAACAAAAAGTGCTATCACTTTTTTAGATGGAGAAAAAGGTATTCTTCACTACCGTGGTTATCCAATCGAGCAATTAGCTGAAAAAGCTACATTTATTGAAGTTGCTTATTTATTGATTTATGGAGCTTTGCCAACTCAAGCGCAATTGGATTCATTTTCAAACAGCATCACAAAACACACCTTGGTGCATGAGGATATGAAACAATTCTTTGAAGCGTATCCAGCGAAAGCACATCCAATGGGTGTATTAGCATCTATGGTTTGTTCGTTGTCTACTTTCTATCCTGAATCATTGGATCCAAATAGAAGCGCTGAAGCGAAAGACTTAACAATTCATCGTTTATTAGCGAAGTTGCCTACTTTAGCTGCTTGGTCTTATAAAAATGCAATGCGTCACCCATTCATGTATCCTAAAAATGAATACGACTACTGTGGGAACTTCTTGCACATGATGTTTGCAATGCCTACTGAAGATTATAAAATCGATCCAGTAGTAGTTAGTGCATTGAATAAATTATTGATTTTACATGCTGATCACGAACAAAACTGTTCGACTTCTACAGTTAGAATCGTTGGCTCATCTCAAGCGAATTTATACGCAACAATTTCTGCAGGTATATCTGCACTTTGGGGTCCTCTTCATGGTGGTGCAAATCAAGCTGTAATAGAAATGTTGGAGAAAATACACAACGATGGTGGTGATGTTGACAAATGGGTTGCGAAAGCGAAAGACAAAGATGATCCATTCCGTTTAATGGGATTCGGACACCGTGTTTACAAAAACTTTGACCCACGCGCAACAATTATCAAAAAAGCATGTGATGATGTATTAGAGAAAATGGGAATCAATGATCCTATGTTGGAAATTGCTAAAAAATTAGAAAAAGTAGCATTGGAAGACGAATACTTCAAAGCACGTAACCTATATCCAAATGTTGATTTCTACTCAGGTATCATTTACCGTGCTTTAGGAATTCCAACAGAAATGTTTACTGTAATGTTTGCACTGGGACGTCTACCAGGATGGATTTCACAATGGAAAGAAATGACAGAAAACAACGAACCAATTGGAAGACCAAGACAAATTTACACTGGTGCAACTCCAAGAGATTACGTGGAAATTTCTAAAAGATAATTCTAAAGAACCATAAAAAAAGCCGTTAATCATGATTAACGGCTTTTTTATTTCTACTACTTTATTAATAACTCAACATCAGTTGAATTTGATTTATGCACCTTTTTGGATCCATCGTAAATTGAATATTTTCTAAAACTACATTCTAACTCACCATTAAACACTTTGATTTTCTTATCTGGTTTTAAACCAATTGATTTGAAACCTTCTTCACTTGACGAAAGCACCCAACAATTAAATCCTTTCATTTCGTGTTTCATCCAACTTCCAAATTCCTCATACATTTCTTCGATTTCCTCTCCCATTCGAATACCATATGGTGGATTTGAAATCAATACACCTTTTTCTTCTGGAGCTTTCACTTCTTGAAAGGGCAAAACAGCTGTTTTCACAAAACGACCAAAAGGCAAAGCACGAAGATTTCGTCTTGTTTTCAGAATCATTTCATCACTTATATCCGAACCGATGATTTCACAAGGCAATTCAGTTACACGTTTGCGTGCATCATTCAACATTTTCTCCCAAACTTCTGAATCAAAATTGGATAGATTTTTAAAGGCATAATGCTGACGTTCAATGTTCGAAGGGATTCCAGTTGCTAAAAAAGCAGCTTCAATCAAAAGCGTACCTGAACCACAAAAAGGATCCATGAATGTTGATTTACGGTCCCAACCACTTAAACGAACTAAACCTGCTGCTACAACCTCATTCAATGGTGCCTCCCCAGCTGTTTCACGATATCCACGCTGAAACAATGGAACACCGCTCGTATTTACAGAAATTGTTGCTTTTCGGTCACGAATATACAAGTCAAACATCACCTGGGGCGTTTTTATGTTAACATCTGGACGCTCATTGAACTGTTTTCTAAAGGTATCTGCAATAGCATCTTTTACCAATAAGTAAGGAAATTGCGTATGATTAAACATATCAGAAAAAACAGCACCTTTCACTGCAAATGTTTTGTCAACGGAGAAAATTGATGGCCAATCAATTCGCATACATTGTCTGTACAAATCATCCTCATTTCGCAATTCAAATTCTGCAATTTTGACTAATACTGAAATCACACATCGACAATGCAAATTCAATTTATACACATCCTCCCAATCTCCTTTCAAATAAACTGCCCTGTTAGCAACAGTCATTCCGGAAAAGCCCAACTCTTCAAGTTCTTGCACAACTGCTTCCTCTAAGCCAAAAACTGTTTTTAGTGTAATTGTTAATTTACGAGATGGCAATGTTGATTTATCTTTCATTTTAATAACTTTAAGTGCAGAAACACTATTTTTGTACAAAAGAACGAATTTGAAATCAATTAAGCGATATATCCTTGTCTTCATCTGTTGTTTCTTCACCACTATTTCTAACGCACAGCAAAAAGTTGGCCTTGTATTAAGTGGTGGCGGAGCTACTGGACTTGCGCACATTGGTGTTCTTAAGGCACTTGAAGAAAGAGGTATTCCAATTGATTATATTACTGGAACATCAGCAGGTGCACTTGTCGGTTCAATGTATGCTGCGGGTTATAGCCCTGAAGAAATTGAACAATACGTTTTAAGTGACGAATTCCAATTGATGTCAAAAGGAAAAGTTAAATCCGACCAACGATTTTTGTACAAAGAGGAAGAAATCAACGCTCGACTAATCGATTTTTCGTTTTCTCGTGATAGCATTTTAAAAAAGTCCCTACCAACAAATTTCATTACCTCATCTTTTTTAGATTTTGAGATGATGAAAATGTTAGGAACAACTGGAGCGAGTTGCGGTAATAACTTTGACAGCTTGTTTGTTCCTTTTCGCTGTGTTGCTTCCGATATTGTAAAAAAGGAAAGTATTGTTTTTTCAACTGGCAACTTGAATCAAGCAGTGCGAGCATCAATGACCTATCCATTTTACTTTAATCCGATTCGAATTAATGGAACATTATACTTTGATGGTGGACTTTACAATAATTTCCCTGCCAATGTGATGTACCACGATTTTAATCCGGACTTTATCATTGGAAGCAACGTTTCCTACAACGCTGAATTACCTATGGAAGATGATTTGATTTCGCAAATCACGAATATGTTGGTTTCATACTCCAAATATGAACTTCCATGTGATTACGGGGTAATGATTCAACCAGAAACGAATGTATCTACATTTGATTTTGAAAGTGTTGAAGAAGCTATTAGTGCAGGATACAAGTCAGCAATGAAATACATTGATTCAATTGAAATGCATGTTGATCGACGAATTTCAAAAGAGGAATTAACAAAAAAAAGAAATGAATTCAAATCAAAAGTAATGCCTTTGGTCGTTTCTTCCATAAGCAATAATTCCAACAGAAACCGAGATATTACTTATGCTCGGAAATCGATGATTCAAATGAAGAAAAACGAAGAGTTGGAATACGAAAAACTTGAAAAAAGGTATTTTAGATTGTATGCGACTCCTCAAATCGAATTCATTTACCCGATTTTGACCCTCAAAAAAGACAGCACCTATAATTTGAATTTAGAAGTAAGAAAATCCAAAGATTTTAAATTAATGGTTGGTGGTCATTTTTCTTCAAGAGCTGTAAATACAGGTTATTTAGGTCTTGATTATCGATCTATCGGTAAAACTGCTTCAACGATCCATGCATCTTCCTATTTTGGTAAATTTTATGGTTCTGCAAAAGTGAAATACACGCTTGAAATACCGTCAGTGTTTCCAATTTCAGCTTCGGCCTATTTTGTCATGAATAGATGGGATTACTTCAGAAGCTTTGCCACGTTTTTTGAAGATGTAAAACCATCTTTCCTTGTTCAGAACGAAATGTACTATGGATTAAAATTAATTCACCCAATCGGCAATACGACTAAAAGTTCATTCGATGTAAGGATGTTCAATTTGGAGGACGATTATTATCAAACGGAAAATTTCACAAATAAAGACACTTCTGATATAACACGATTTGATGGCGTTTCAGCTTGTTGGGAATTTGAAAAAAACTCATTAAACAAAAAACAATTTGCTAACTCAGGCCATTTTTTCAAATTCAAATCGAGGTATGTCAACGGAAAAGAGATCAGTATTCCTGGATCAACTTCCCTTTCTGATTCCATCAATGACCATTTGCATGCTTGGATAAACGTGAGTGCAGAATTTCAAACATTCATTGTAGATCATCAAAATTTTCATTTTGGACTTCAGGGCAAGGGCGTTTTTAACAGTCAATCCCTCTTTTCAAATTACACAGCAACTTTGTTATCAATGACCTCTTTTTCATTGGTTCCTGATGCAGAAACATTCTTTCTACCAGAATATCGTTCTCCGCAATTTGTAGGAATTGGTATAAACTCAATTTTTACCATTAAAAAGAACATTGATATCCGTTTTGATGGTTTTTTCTATCAACCTTTTGTCATTATTCAAAAAAATAACGATGGTTCACCAACCTATTCAAAACCATTCAAAGGTGAAACCTATATGGCATCAGCCAGTGTTATTTATCATTCGTTTATCGGACCCGTGAGAGCAACACTGAATTACTTCCCAAAACAAACAAGTGCTCCTTTGTCATTTCAAATAAGTTATGGGTATGTATTATTTAATGAACGCGCCATTCGTTAATCGAAAGCTGTTCATTATCTTTGTTACGAATTTTATCAGATGGAAAAAATAATTTGTGGAATACAGCAAATGGGAATCGGAGTACCAAATGTTGCTGAAGCTTGGAAATGGTATAGAAAATTCTTCGGAGTTAACGTTAAAGTGTTTGAAGAAGCTGCTGAAGCTCCATTGATGACGCGATATACCGGTGGTGTTGTTCATTCAAGAACTGCAACTCTTGCGCTTAGCATGGAAGGCGGAGGTGGTTTCGAAATTTGGCAATTCACAAGTAGACCAACGGAAAAAGCAACTTTCAATATTCAATTGGGGGATTATGGATTATATTCTTGTAAAATCAAATCACGTAACGTAGCAAAAAGTTATGCCTATTTCAAAGCAAATGGCGCTACAATTATTGGTGAATTGCACAAGAATCCTGCAGGAAAAGAAACTTTTTTCGCGCAAGATCCAAATGGAAATATTTTTCAAATCGTTGAAGGAAGAGGATACTTTTCTGAGACTGGACATGATTCAAACTGTGGAGGTGTTGCAGGAAGTATCATTTGTGTAAGTGATATAGAAAAAGCATTACCACTTTACAAAGACATATTAGGTTACACAACTGTTGACTATGACGTAACCGATAATTTTGAAGATTTAGCATCCCTTCCTGGTGGATCAGGAAAATTTAGACGCGTTCTATTAAGTCATAAGGATGCTCGAAAAGGTCCTTTTGCTCGTTTACTTGGCCCAACTGAAATTGAATTAGTTCAATCCATTGAAAGAACAGATTGCAAAAAAATCTTTGAAAATCGTTTTTGGGGTGATTGGGGATTCATCCATCTTTGTTTCGATGTTCAAGGCATGAATTTGCTGCAACAAGAATGTGAATCCAAAGGATTTCCATTCACAGTTGATAGTTCAGATACATTTGACATGGGTGAAGCTGGAGGTCGTTTTTCGTATATTGAAGACCCAGATGGTACTTGGATTGAGTTTGTTGAAACACATAAAGTTCCAATCATGAAAAAATGGGGTTGGTACATTAATTTGAAAAATAAGAAACCAGGAAAACACCTTCCGAATTGGATGTTGAAGGTTATGGGAATGAACAAAGTGAAAGATTAGTAATTGATTAAACCAAGCACTTCATTTAGTTAACTGTCATCGTACCAATCAAAATTTCTGTATATTTGATTTCTCTTTATTTAATAAAATTATGAAACAAACAATTCTATTTTTAATCTGCTGTATTTTCGGAACAGTAATTATTTCTTCTTGCAATGAAGAAGTTGATATGATTGGAGATTTTGAAGAAACAGCGGTTGTTTATGGGTTGTTGGATAAGTCTGAAAACGTACATTTTATTAAAATAACCCGCGCATTTATCGGACCGGGAAATTCATTAGAGATTGCACAAATCCCTGATTCAAGCTATTTTAATCAAATCGACGCAACGATTACGGAGCGTATCAATGGAACACAAACACGTGTTTGGACTTTACAAGACACAATTGTTGAAAATAAAGATACGCAAGGAGTTTTCTATGCTCCAACACAAAAACTTTACTACTTTACCACTACTTCAAATGCACCACTTGACAACAATGGAATTTATACATTAGATATTTCCGTGAACGGTGGCGAATTTGAAGTACAAGCTTCAACTGAAATTATTTCAGGAATTAGTACCACTGCGGACAATCAAAACTTTCGTTTCGATTTCGTAAAAGACCCAGGAGTATTTCAACAAAAAAGTATTTCCGTTGATGGTGGAAATGGATACGTTGTAAATACAAGCTTGCAAGTTTATTTTAAAGAATTCATAACCGGTGTTGACACGACACTTTCATCCTTTAAATGGACACTTGGCGAATACAATGTAACACCAGGAAAATCACAAGGATTCAATATTCCAGGGCAAACATTTTATGATTTAATGGCGGCAAATGTCACGAACAATCCTTCAATCAATAAAAGACAAATGTATTCTGTGAAGTTAATTGTTACTTCAGGAGCAGAAAACTTGTACAATTACATGAGTGTGAACCAACCTTCTTCTAGTTTAGCTCAAAGTAAACCAACTTACACAAATTTAACTGCTACAAATGGTCATAAAGTAGTTGGAATTTTCTCTTCACGATACACCTATGTTATTGAAAAATTCTTCATTAATCAAAGTAATAATACATTGCGAATGATGGCACCAAAATCCGTCGCTGAATTGTGCACTGGAGCAATTACAGGTAATCTATTCTTCTGTAGTCAACATGTTGGTGATATTGGAACATCCTATCAATGTCCGTGATAATCGAATAAAATATTCGTTAGTACTTTAGCACATGTCTGAAAGAAAAACGTTTTTCGTGGATGTGGTGCTACCGATTCCTGTTCATAAGGAATTTACGTACCGCGTTCCATATGAATTAAACGACGCTATATGCATTGGCGGACGTGTAATTGTTCCTTTTGGAAAGTCAAAATTATACACCGCAATAGTTACACGTATTTCTGAAACAGCACCTGCAGAATATCAAGCGAAATATTTGGAGCACGTGTTAGATGATCAGCCGATTATCACGAAAGAACAATACAATTTTTGGAAATGGATCGCAAATTATTACATGTCGCCGATTGGAGATGTGATGAATGCAGCCTTGCCAGCAAATTTCAAACTTGCGAGTGAAACAAAAATTGTTCTTCATCCTGATTTTGATGGAAACATTGATCAATTAGATGACCGTGAATTGCAAATCATCGAAACACTAGAAATTCGCGAACACCTTGATCTAAAAGAGCTTTCTGAAATTATTGGAATAAAAACAGTTCAACCAATCATCAAACGAATGATGGATAAACGAGTTGTTTTATCCATGGAAGAACTGAACGATAAGTTTGTTCCTAAAACGGCTGTTTATGTTTTTCTTGAAGAACAATTTTTAAAAGAAGAACAATTAAATCAGTTTATTCAATCTTTAGAACAAAAGAAATCAAGTGAAAAACAACTTGAAGCACTTTTAACACTATTGAAGGAAGGTGAATATCGCATTGATACATTGAAACCTGTTTTAAGGAAAACACTGTTTGACTTAAACTGTTCGCCATCTGCCTTAAATACACTCGAAAAGAACGGAATCATTACACAACAACGCGTTGAAATATCACGCTTCGATTCTTCGAATAAGGAACAATTTGCGTTTAAAGAATTGTCGCCAAGTCAAAAGCAAGCTTTGGATGAAATTCAATTGAGCTTTGAAAAGAACACGACATCACTGCTTCATGGAGTTACAGGATCTGGTAAAACTGAAATCTATGTACAACTCATTCAAGAACAATTAGATCTAGGTAAGCAAGTTTTGTTTTTATTGCCTGAAATTGCTTTAACAACACAATTAATTCAACGATTAAGCGCCTATTTTGGTGATCAAATAGGAGTTTATCATTCTAAATTTAACCAAAATGAACGTGTTGAAATTTGGAACCATGTTCTTGCCAATGATCCAAATCGCTACCGCATCGTACTTGGAGCGCGTTCTTCGGTTTTTCTACCATTTAGGGATTTAGGTTTGATCATTATTGATGAAGAACATGAGTCGACTTTCAAGCAATATGATCCTTCACCACGTTACAATGCGCGAGATGCTGCAATTGTTTTAGCACATTATTACAATGCCAAAGTTTTACTTGGTTCAGCAACTCCTGCCTTGGAAAGCTACTTCAATGCAAAGCAAGGCAAATATGGATTTGTTGAGTTACACGATCGTTTTGGAGGAATACGCTTGCCAGAAATATTTTGCGCAGATGTAAAAAAAGAACGCCGACAAAAAAGCATGCATTCGCATTTTACAACTTATCTGATTGATGAAATGCGTGCTACACTCAATCGTGGAGAACAAATTATTCTATTTCAAAATCGCAGAGGCTATACGCCGATGTGGAGCTGTGAAATTTGCAATTGGACACCAAAATGTAAAAACTGTGATGTTTCGTTAACTTATCACAAGCAAACAAATTCATTGAAATGTCACTATTGTGGTCACGCTTCTCCGCCGGTTGGATCTTGCTCTGCATGTGGTTCAAATCGCCTAAAAATGGTTGGTTTTGGAACTGAGAAAGTTGAAGATGAGTTATCACTCGTTTTTCCTGACAAAACAATTAAGCGATTAGACTTAGATAGCACACGTTCGAAAAATGCGTATGAATTAATTCTAAACGACTTCGAACAACGCAATATTGATATTCTGATCGGTACGCAAATGGTGAGCAAAGGCTTGGATTTCGACAATGTTAGTCTTGTTGGAATCTTAGACGCAGATATGTTGCTAAATCGACCTGATTTCAGAGCGTTTGAACGTTCATATCAATTGATGTCACAAGTCGCTGGTCGTTCAGGTAGAAAAGGGAAACGTGGTAATGTAATTATTCAAACTGGTGATCCAGATCATTGGGTAATTCAGAAGGTAATTAACCATGATTACAAAGGCTTTTATGAAAGTGAAATCATCGAACGAAAAAATTTCTTTTATCCACCTTATTACAAATTGATTGAATTCACTTTGAAGCATAAAGATGAATATGTGGTTGAAAAAGGTGCCGCAGATCTTGCTGGAAGTTTAAGGGATGTTTTTAAAGAACGTGTTATAGGACCTGAATTCCCAGTTGTTCGACGCATTCAAAACTTATACTTGAAACAAATTAAATTAAAACTCGAGCGTGACGTTTCTGATAAAAAAATAAAGGAACGCATACAACAACTTCTTGACGAGTTTTATAGCGTTCCTTTAAATAAGTCGATTCGAATAATTGTAGATGTCGATCCCGCTTAACCTAGGTATGATTTGAGCATCCGGCTTCGGGATGTATGTTTCAATCTTCGAATAGCTTTTTCTTTTATTTGGCGTACACGTTCTCTTGTTAAATCGAAGCGTTCACCTATTTCTTCAAGAGTTAATGGATGTTTTCCATTCAGTCCGTAATATAATCGCACGACATCACCTTCGCGAGCTGTAAGCGTTGAAAGTGATCGTTCGATATCTTTTCGTAGTGATTCTACAACAAGTTCTTTTTCAGGTCCAGGAAGTGAATCATTCAATAATACATCATACATACTTGACGATGATTCATCTCCTTCAACCAAGGGTGCGTCCATCGAAATGTGTCGCCCATTGTTTGCCATTGATTGTTTCACTTCTTCAGGAGAACAATCTAAAAACTCAGCTAGCTCATCTGCAGATGGTGGACGCTCATACTTTTGCTCTAATTCAGAAAAAGCACGGTTGATTTTGTTGATTGTACCAATTTTATTTAACGGTAAACGCACAATACGTGCTTGTTCAGCTAAAGCTTGAAGAATTGATTGACGAATCCACCAAACAGCGTAAGAAATAAACTTAAACCCACGTGTTTCATCAAAACGCTCAGCAGCTTTAATCAAACCTAAATTTCCTTCATTAATTAAATCCGGAAGAGACAATCCTTGATTCTGGTATTGTTTAGAAACCGATACCACGAAACGAAGGTTTGCTTTTGTTAATCTTTCCAAAGCTGCTTTGTCGCCTGCACGAATTTTTCGCGCTAATTCAACTTCTTCTTCAGCGGAAATCAACTCAACGCGACCAATTTCTTGTAAATACTTGTCTAGAGAAGCCGTCTCTCTATTTGTGACTTGTTTGGTAATTTTAAGCTGTCTCATGTTAGGTACGTTTAAAGTTTGTACTCTCCTTTATATAACGTTTAAGATAACAATTAGTTGGTTCCCAAACGAATAAAAGATGATTAATTTGTTGTTAAATGAATATTCTGTAGCTATCATTGAATATTCTGTATTCTTAACTGATTAACGTGAAGTTGAAAATTAGTTTCATTACCTTTGTGCCATGAATATTTTAATGGTTTGTTTGGGGAACATTTGTCGCTCTCCTCTTGCTGAAGGAATTTTGAGAGATAAAGTGGAGAAATTGAACTTAAATGTGTCGATTGATTCTGCTGGTACCGCTGGATATCACATTGGCGAAAAACCAGATTCGCGAATGCGTGCAACGGCATTGTCATTTGGGATTTCATTGGAAGATTTACGAGCACGTCAATTCGTTGCAACAGATTTCGATCAATTTGACATTATTTACGCAATGGACAGCAGCAATTACAACAATATCTGTTCTTTAGCGCGCAATGAAGGTGACAAACAAAAAGTAAAACTCATCCTTAACGAATTGGAACCAGGAAAAAATTTGGCTGTTCCAGATCCTTATTACGGCGGACAACAAGGGTTTATTGACGTATTCAATTTATTAGATAAAGCAACAGACAAAATCATCGAAAAACTGAAGTAACATGGCTAACGATACAACAATTTCTAAAGGAAAAATTTACCTGATTCCAAATACACTTGGTGGTGAAAGCACGAAAGACATTATCCCACAAGAAGTAGCTGAATTGGCTGTTAGCTTGCGTCATTTTGCAGTTGAAGACATTAAATCTGCGCGACGTTTGTTGCGAAAAATGGATCGTGAATTCCCAATTGATGAAAGTCAATTTTTCGAAATCAACAAACGAACAGCAATCGAAGATTTACATAAAATCATGCGAGTAATCTATGCTGGGAATAGCGTTGGCGTTATTTCGGAAGCAGGATGCGCAGGAATTGCAGACCCTGGTGCTGAGTTAATTGCCTTAGCGCATCAAAATGGAATTGAAGTCGCACCAACTGTTGGACCTTCTTCAATTCTATTAGCTTTGATTGGAAGCGGCTTCTCGGGACAAACGTTTACATTTCATGGATATTTGCCAAAAGATAGAAAAGACCGTGTTCGCAAATTGAAAGATTTTGAAGGTGATGCAAGAAGAACTGGCTACACACATATTTTCATGGATACCCCTTTCAGAAATATGAATGTACTAGATGATTTATTGAATGAATTGGCTGATACAACGATGATTTGTATTGCCTGCGATTTAACTCTTCCGGACGCGATCATTAAGACTATGTCGGTGAAAGCTTGGCGCGAAAATGCATTTGATTTGGCAAAACGTCCTACAATGTTCTTAATCGGTAACGCTCAGATTTAAAAACGAATCTGTAATCTGTAATTATTTTATCCCTCTACGTTTTTTAATCGCGTCATAAGAATCTTGTATCATCTGGAATTTTTCCTTCGCTCCTTTTTGATACTCCTCTCCCATTTGAGCAACTTTATCAGGGTGGAATTTTATCGCCATTTGACGGTAGGCTTTTTTCACCTCATCATCCGTTGCGCTTGGCTCAATTCCTAAAACACGGTAATCTGAATCCACATCGCGGTAGAACATGTTTTTCACCGAATCAA
>JALQYQ010000068.1 GCA_023262855.1 Crocinitomicaceae bacterium | reverse complement strand
TGAAAGCCAAAATATCTTCACGCAAATCAATTTGTTTTTCATTGTAAATTTTATTCAACCATTTGACGGCAATTTTGAATTTTCCACAGCCGATAAATAAACAAGCGATTTTGTAATAGAAAATAAGGATCGAATGTTTGTCGAGCATTGGTAAAAAACGATTCAATTCATCTTCTAGAGCATCTACGATTCTAGTTCCAGAGGTAAATTGTCCACGCATGAAATGGCGATTAATCTGATGCACATAGATTGCCTTAAACAGATTTAAATTGATGTTTTCTGTTAATACCAACTCTTTGTTTCGCTTGATTGCTGTCAATTCGCGTAACGTTTTTTCAAATTCTTTGATGTAGCGCAATTTATTCAACACAACCAATAAACTATTTAACGCTTTGATATACGCTTCAAGTTTATGTCGCTTCATTTCAGGATTTTCATGAAACAAATCCACTAACTTTCGCGCGTAAACATATCCATTTTCAAAATCTTGGATGTAAAAGAAATAGCCCACATATGCATTATACATGTGCAAACGCTCTTGAAATGACAAACTATTTTCATCAAAATCAGGAATGTTCTCTTGAAATAAATCTGCTATTTGGGCAATGTCTTCGGGATCCTTACTGAAACCCGTTTGCACATAAAACGCATTCATTTTTAAGGCCAAATTTGAATAGCCGTTTCCATTCCGAATGCTTTCTGTAACGTTATTTGTGTAATCAATCAATGCATTCACACGTTGTTGATTTCCAGATTCAATTGTTTTTGGAATAACTAATTTTTCCAGATCAAGGATTTCCAATAATAAAATGGAACTGTTATTTTCTATTGCCAATAGTTTAGCTTTATCCAACATCTTAACGCATTCTTTGTACAAACATTTGTTATACAGAATGCGCGCATAATCCAAATACATAGTCAATTCCAAATGTTCTTCTTTACTTGCATTCAATAAACGTAAACTCTTTAAAAGTTGCGCATACAAATGAGCTTTCATGTTCGAAATTTGTGAAGGAACAAAGGATTTTTCTTTTTTCAGAATCGCAATTTCATCATATATTTCTTGCTTTTCAATTGCATCGAATAAGCGCAGAAATTTTTTATCTCCACTTGGATTAATCCGAGTTGTGTAGATCTTAAAAAAACGCTTCTCACCTTTTGACAAGGAATGAATTAACTTAAATAATTGGTCACTTTTTACGTTAGACATCGTAATTATAAAACTATTATTTATCTTTATTTAAATACAATTATACGATTTTTATTAGCAATAAAATCAATTATCTATCGTAGCTTAAAATGTTTTTTGTTTTTACAATAGAGCTGCTCAACTTACTTTTGAATCATAATTCTATCCTAGTGTTTTTCAGGAAAATTATTTTAGATTTTATTAAGTTCCTTGCTATTACTTCCTTTTTTAGTTTAAAGTTTTGAGGAAGTATAAAAATTTTTCAGGTTGATGCAAGAGAATAAAAAAAGGGAGCGCTTAAGCAACGCTCCCTTTTATTTTTTTATTAACTAATTGTTTAGATTCGACTTTGGTAAGTAAACAAGTCGAAATATCTACCTTTTTTCGCGATTAATTCATCGTGCTTGCCTCTTTCTACGATTCTTCCCTCTTCAATTACCAAAATTTGATCTGCTTTTTGAATCGTGCTTAATCGGTGGGCAATTACGAATGTGGTTCTGTTCTGCATTAAATCTTGCAAACTACGTTGAATAAATGATTCACTTTCAGTATCCAAATTCGATGTTGCTTCATCTAAAATGATCACTTTCGGATTCGCCAATAAAGCACGCGCAATGGAAATTCGTTGACGTTGTCCTCCTGAAAGTTTAACACCTCGTTCACCAATTACTGTGTCTAAGCCCAATTCAAAGCGATCTGTAAATTCATTCACGTAAGCTCCTTGTACAGCTTTTAACAACTCTTCTTCCGTTGCATTTGGTCGTGGAAACAAAATATTCTCACGAATCGTACCTTCGTATAAGAAATCATCTTGCAAAACAACGCCCAAGTGTTTTCTAAAACTATTCAAATCAATTTTTGAAGTATCAACACCATCCAAAGTAATCAAACCATCCGTTGGATTTAAGAACGTAGCAGCTAATCCAGCAATTGTCGATTTTCCAGAACCTGATGACCCAACCAAAGCAGTTACACTTCCTGCAGGCGCATTGAATGAAATGTTATGCAAAACTTCTTTACTTTCCTCGTAACTGAAACATACATTTTCAAAATTGATATCACCATGAATACTTTCGATCTTAATAGTTCGAATTCCTGGATCATTTTCTTCTGTCATGTTCATCAATTCTTGTGTGCGATCCAATCCTGCCATTGCTTCCGTTAATTGACTTCCGATGTTACTCATTTGCACAATCGGCGCAATCATGAATCCTAAAAACAAGGTGAACGAAATAAAATCACCTGTTGACATTGTATTTCCCATCATGAAATAGCCACCAATTCCCATGATTCCTGCCGAAGCCAAACCAAGTAAGAAGGTAGAAGAACTTGTCATAATCGCTGTTGCCGTCAAGGATTTTTTCACGTTTTCAAACAAACGATCCACCCCTTTTTCGAAAATTTTATTCTCTTGCTCTTCGGCATTAAATCCTTTGATGACGCGAACACCGTTCATCGTTTCTGTTAATCGGCCCGTAACCTCAGCATTGATCTTCCCGCGATCTCTAAACACTGGACGAATATATGCGAACGCCTTTAAAGCTATAAATGCAAAAATGATAACAGGCAACAAAACGAATAAAGTCATCCATGCATTGATTTTAATCAAAAACACCAAGGCGATAATCGAAGTAATTGTTCCTCCTATTAATTGCACCAAGCCTGTTCCAACAATGTTTCGAACACCTTCAACATCCGTCATAACGCGTGAAACTAAAGCTCCCGATTTGTTGTTATCGAAGAAACTAATTGGCAAAGTCAACAACTTACGCTGCACTTTCGTGCGTAAAACAGAAATTAAACGCTGCGCTTCAACACTCAGCAATTTTGTCAGTGAATATGAACTGACAGCTTGCACCAAAAGCGACGCGCAAACTACGACAATTAAAATCCAAAGGGCTTGTTTGTCCCCTGAAGGCACAACCACATCCAATAAATTTTTACTTGCATACGGCAGCACTAAACCTGCTAAACTTCGAATAATAATTAGGACTAAACCAATCGATATTATTTTCTTTCTCGGCCAAATAAACTCTTTAAATGCCCATGAAAAGGATACGTTTTTTTTACTCATGCTCAAAGTTAGTCTAAAATCTTGCCAAAAGTTACCTAGGTGACAATCCGTCATGAATTATCAATTTTTAACAATGTAAGTATCAGAAATTAAATGACCTTTGAAAAAAATTCAACTTTTTTAAAGTAAAAGGTTTCATGGTTCGTCTTCAAGAGCATGGAACTAATTATGAACTATTCGATGAGCGAACAAAGGTCAACTTCCTTAACATCAATTGTACAACAATTTGGAAAAAAATTGTTCGGCTTTGTTCGAGGTAAAGTCAAAACAACCGAAGATGCTGAAGACATTATTCAAGATGTTTGGTATCAACTGAGTAATTTAACAAATGTGCAAGATGTGGAAAATGTTGGCGCTTGGATTTATCAAGTTGCCCGCAATAAAGTAACAGATCGCTATCGCAAAAAAACAACTGATTCACTTGAAAACTATGCGTATTCAGATGAAGATGGCGAATTTAACTTTAAGGACATTTTACTACTTGACGACAGCAACAATCCGGAGCTTGGTCATTTCAAAGAACTCTTTTGGGAAGAATTGATGGACGCCTTGGATGAATTACCAAGTAATCAACGTGAAGTATTTGTCCTAAACGAATTGGAAGATTTTACCTTACAAGAAATTGCCGATCAAAAAGGAGAAAACATCAAAACAATCATCAGTCGCAAAGGCTATGCAGTGAAACACCTGCGCAATAAATTGAATCATTTATACAACGAATTAACATTTTAAAACGAAACATATGAACAAGAACTGGGGACGCAAAGCATTTTTATTTATTCCATTAATTGCAATCGGAATAACAGCATTTATTTGGGTGATTATGCTCTTATGGAATTGGTTAATGCCAGATATTTTCCAATTACCTGAAATCACGTATTGGCAGGCAGCTGGATTATTTATTCTATCTAGAATCCTTTTTGGTGGATCCCATTTTGGAGGACCAAAAGGAAAACCAAATTTTAAGGAACGAAAAGCCATGAAAGAAAAAATGATGCAAATGACAGACGAAGAGCGAGCAGAATTTAAAGCGCAATTTAAAAATCGTTGCGGTCAATAAATCAACTATTTTAAAGGAATCCACCAAGTAGGTGGATTTTTTTTTGCCCTATTTAAAGTAAAAATCAAGCACGTTCGTCTTCACTAATAACTAACAAATTATCAAAACACACAAAATGACAAAATCAATTTTTAAATCAATCGCAAAAGGAATTTTGATAGGTACTTTATTATTTCTTGTTCCGCATATCATCCTTTCCTTTTTAATCTTCTTCCTCTTGTTCCGTTTGTTTATGGGACGCAAAATACGCCAATGCAAATCAGATTATCGCAACGCATTTATGGATAAAATAAGACAAATGTCAGACGAAGAATACACACAATTCAAAAACAAACAACACTGTCATTGTTAATCATCAACGAAGGAAATTATGAAAAGAAAAACAAGCATCATCATCGCAACAGTCACAGCACTACTAACGTTCGGAAGTCTCGCAGCATTTGTTCCAAGACATTGCCACGGTCACCAACAACATTGTGGAACTCAAACAGAACATTGTCAAACACACAAACATCATACACAACACCATCAACTACATGAGCAAAACAACGCTTCAAACAAACAGAAATAAACAAATTTTCATGTAGCAAATTCAAAAGACTCCGATTTTCGGGGTCTTTTTTTTATTTAATTAATCCTGAAACACTCATTAATAGTGGCTTTTAAAGAATTTCGATAATACTTTGTAAATTTTATACCTAATCTTCTTAGGTATATAAAATAAAAAGTATATATTTGTATCATGTATTCATCAGAACTAGTAAAAGGAACTTTAAAAACGATTATTTTAAAGTTATTGTCGGAAAGCGACAAAATGTATGGGTATGAGATTACTCAGAAAGTAAAAGACCTTACGGGTGGAAAAATTCAATTGACTGAAGGCGCGTTGTATCCTACATTGCACGCGATGGAAGCACAAGGAATTTTAACCACAGATGTAGTGAATGTAGGTAACCGCATTCGTAAGTATTACTCAGTAACTCAAACCGGTAAAAAAGTCGCAACAGAAAAGGTGAATGAGTTTTCGGACTTCATCGACACGATGATTTTTCTGTTAGACTTAAAACCAAAAATGGGTTAAAATGTATGTTTTAAAAGACGAACACATATCGTTCATTCTTGAGGACATTAGACGTAATGGAATTGAGTCGGAGGAGCTGCAGCTAGATCTCCTGGACCACATTTGTTGTGTAATTGAAACAGAAATGCTACCCAACAGCAACTTCGAAGAATTTTACCGAAGCATTATTCACCGTTTTTACAAACATGAGCTTCGGGAAATTCAAGAAGAGACACAGTTATTACTAACATTTAAAAATTATTACGCCATGAAAAAAGTCATGATCTTGAGTGGAGCTTTTTCAGCTTTCACCTTTATAATTGGTTCTTTGTTTAAAATTATGCATTGGCCCGGAGCTGCTGTGATGTTGCTCACTGGAATTGTGTTTTTCTGCTTCCTATTTCTTCCAATCCTTTCTATTTTAAAGGTAAAGGAACAAAAACAAAGCAAAGACAAACTACTCATCGGCATTGCAACCATTTTTGGAATTGTCATTTGTCTAGCAACTCTCTTCAAAGTGATGCATTGGCCTTTTGCGCACATCTTATGGACAAGTTCTCTTGGTATTTTGTTCTTCTTATTTCTACCAATCTATTTCTTTGGCGGAATACGTAATCCAGAAACAAAAACGAACACCATTATTTCATCAATTTTGATTCTAACAGCAGGAGGTTTGCTTTTCACGCTGACTAATTTGCGTTCAAGTCATGCTGTAGAAGAAGCAGTTTTCAATTCAGATGATCAATTATTGGCGAGTTATATATATTTAAGCCAACAGAAGGAATCTGATTCGCTTTCTGAAAGTCAGATGTTGATTCGCACAAAAGCCAATGAGTTGTGTTTGAAAATTGAAAACCTAAAAGTTGGAATAATAAAATCAATTTCTTCTGATGGAAAAGGCATTACAGAAGACAAAGCCATTCGGATATTCGGCAGTAAATTTGATCCTGTTCAATCGTATTTATTTAGTGAAAACGATCAAGCTTCAACAGAATTAGCATCCATCAAAAAGGACCTTGCAGAATTACAAAAATTGGTTCAGGAAAACACAAACGATAAGGAATGTTCGTTGTTAAGCACACAAAACATCCATCGTTCTGATTACAAAAATCAAACTCTTTCTTGGGAAGAATTTTATTTCAAAGGTCTACCAATGGAAAACGTTTTTAGAAATTTCAATCAATTATTGGTGAATATTCGGATAGTAGAAATTAATCAATAATTAAATTTTCAGGTGATTTCATATTGGAATCACCTGTTATTAATTATCCTGAAACCCTTGATTAATCCACAAGTAAATGATATTCTTTGAACTATCATCTAAAACATGATCCGTTGGCATTTGAACAAAGTTTGTATCTCCGTTTAAACAACCTTCCAATTGTCCCGAAACCACTGTTGCAGCAACATGATCGTAATCAAACAATTCAGCTGATTCACTTCCCATTAAATGGCATTCAATGCAATGAGCTTCAATGATTGGTTGCACGTTTTTATTATACGAAATTGCTGATGGATTAATTGGTTCAACAGTTGCTTTTTCACAACTTAACAACCCCACTAAACAGCCGAATGCTGCGATGTACTTCTTTTTCATTTGTTCTTTTTTACGATTCAAAAGTACAGGCGTGATGTAGCTGCAGTATTAAAGAGATATTAAGCTTTTAATTTGAATGTTAAACTTCCTTTATATCTTGTTAATATTGATTTGATTCAATCCATTCAGTCTAAAGAATAAATTACCCTTCACAACAAAAGCGTATCTTTGCCTTTTAAATAACAGTTCATGCCCTTTTCAAAATTAGGTTTAGCACCGGAATTCATTCGCGTCATTGAGAACCAAAAATACGCACAACCAACTCCCATTCAAGAAGCTGCAATTCCTGCAATTTTAGCGAACAAAGATGTATTGGGAATTGCACAAACAGGTTCAGGAAAGACTGCAAGTTTTGTGTTGCCTCTGCTAACCAATTTAAAGGAAAGTAAACCACTTAAAAATCGCCACATCAAAACCTTAGTGGTTGTTCCAACCCGCGAATTGGCGATTCAAGTGCGCGAAGTTTTTCAATTGTTTAGTAGCGCTTTGGATGCTCCAATTAAAACGATGGCTGTTTACGGTGGTGTTTCTATTAATCCACAAATGAAGGCCTTGATGGGCGTTTCGATTTTGATTGCAACTCCCGGTCGTTTATTAGAATTGGAGCGACTGAATGCGATCAATCTTTCCCAAGTTCAAACCTTGGTATTGGATGAAGCTGATAAAATGCTCAATCTTGGTTTCAAGGATGAAATGAATGAAGTATTTGCGTTGCTTCCGAAAAAACGTCAAAATCTCTTGTTTTCAGCGACACTTAGTGCTGATTTATCAAGTATTACCGATGTTGTTTTACACGATCCTGTGACCATCAAAATTGAGGAAGCAAAAGAAAACATTGAATTAATTACCCAAACAGGCTATTTCATTTCCGAGGAGAAAAAAGGTCCTTTATTGCGCTACATCATCAAGTCGCAAAACATGAAACAAGTGTTAGTGTTTACCTCATCAGCTTTCAAAGCGGATACAGTGACTGAAAAATTGCGAAAAAATGGCGTTGATGCAATGGCGATGCACAGCAAGAAAAGTCAAGAAGCGCGTGTTCGCGCCCTAACGAATTTCAAAAATGGAAATATTCGCGTGCTGGTTGCAACCGATATCATTGCACGCGGAATTGATATTCAATTTCTTCCTTTTGTCATCAATTACGAATTGCCACGCTCACCAAAAGATTACGTTCATAGAATTGGTCGAACAGGTCGTGCAGAAAATCCAGGAGAAGCGATTTCACTTGTTACACCGGACGAAGCAAATCATTTCCGAGTGATCCAAAAGAAAATGGGTAAATGGGTAACGATGGTGGATGGGGAGACGCTGAATTTACATGGATTCTAGAAAACGAACATCGAAAATGGAGCATGGAACATTGATTTGAACCAATCCATTTTGAATACTAAGTTTAAGTGATTAAAACCAAATTAACTTTCAACTTATTTCCCAGATCAAACAACCAACAAAGACCGCTGCGCGTTTAGACCAAAGACCGCTGCGCTGAAGGACTTGTTAGCGTGAAATCACTATAATTTTTCATTCTAACATCTAAAAGTCTTTTATCTTGCCGTCCTTGGTCTTTTGTATTAAAGTCCTTTGTCTTAAAGTCCTAAAATCAAACCACCAACAATCCTAATTCTTTCAAAGCAGCTAACGATTTTCCATACCAAAACGGTTCGAAATCTTCCGAATTCATCCTGTAATAATGAGTTTCAACTTCCTTGAACGTTAACGTTTTATTTTGAGTTCGATCGATTAAAGGCAATATTTCCATAATCCACAACGCTTCTTCTTTGGTCATGATTAATTCTTCACTCGCCGAATTTCCATGAAATAACAAGGCTGCTTGTTCGAACGTTTGTCCTTTTTTGGTTTTAGTGAAAAACGCTAATTGAGGTTGAGCACCAATCCATACAACTTTTGAGTTCGGAGCTGTAAAGGCAAATTCTTCCGTTTCAATTGCTGTTTCAATAAAATTGTTTGGGATTTTTGTTCGCGGAACTTTGAACTCAAACCATTCGTGAACTGGAATTTCAAAACCAATTCCATGCATGTAATTGTATAAGGATTTCTTTAAACCAAAATTAAATTTTCCATAATCAATTCCTGTTTTATCCGTGTATTGAACATCATTGTTTGCAAAGGTTCCAATTTCGGTATCGCGTTCAATTGCAAAATCATCTGGATTCAATCCAACAGGACTGTGTGCTGTTAATGCAAACTGATGCCAAAAACCGGATTGCACAACACCAATTTCAAACAATTGACGAACCATTTCCAACGAATCAATTGTCTCTTGCACCGTTTGTGTTGGAAATCCATACATCAAATACGCATGAACTAAAATTCCTGCATCGGTGAAATGATGTGTCACTTGCGCGACTTGTTCAACCGTTACTCCTTTGTCAATTAATTTCAACAAACGATCTGATGCCACTTCGAGTCCACCAGAAACGGCAATGCACCCCGACGCTTTTAGCAACAAACATAAATCGCGCGTAAACTTTTTCTCAAAACGGATATTGGTCCACCAAGAAACCACCAAATTACGACGTAAGATTTCCAAGGCCAAATCGCGCATCAAGGCTGGAGGCGCCGCTTCATCCACAAAGTGAAAACCGTTTTGACCTGTTTGCTGAATCAATTCTTCCATCCGATCCACTAATACTTTTGCAGCTAATGGCTCATAAATTTTGATGTAATCCAAAGAGATGTCGCAAAACGTACATTTTCCCCAATAGCAACCGTGCGCCATGGTTAATTTGTTCCAACGTCCATCGCTCCACATGCGGTGCATCGGATTTGCAATTTCAATGACAGAAATATATTGATCCAATAGCAAATCTGAATAATCGGGTGTTCCGACTTCCAATTGTTTGTAATCAGGAGTTTTAGAACCATTGATGAATTCCACTGTTCCATTTCGGCAAACAAAGGTCCGTTTCAACTCATCCAACGATCGCTTTCCATTGACATGCTCAATCAAATTTTCGATAGGTGCTTCACCATCATCTAAGGTGATAAAATCAAAATAATCAAACACGCGTGGATCGCTCAATTGGCGTAATTCGGTATTTGGAAATCCACCGCCCATCGCCGTTTTTATGGATGGAAACTGTTTTTTTATAAATTGAGCAGATCGAAATGCAGCATATAAATTACCCGGGAACGGAACTGAAAATGCAATCATTTTTGGATTCACCTGTTCAATTCGATCCTTTAAAATACGCAAGTTAATCGCATCGATGTAGGTGTTTTCAGCTTGTAAGTTCGTATGCAATTCATCGAACGAATTTGCTGACATCCCCAATTTATCGGCGTAACGACTAAAGCCAAAATGCGGATCGACTGCTTCAATAATTAAATCGGATAAATCTTCCAAAAACAAGGTTGCCAAATGCTTCGCTTTATCTTGCGTACCCATTCCTCCAAAGGCCCAATCCAAGTCATCCAATTGTTCGAAGCGACTCGCTTGCGGCAAAAAATCAGCCTGACAAATGGCCAAGGCAAAGGTCGGATTCTTTCCTTGTAAGAATTGAATAATTGGATCAATGAGTCGAATGTAAGTTGCTTTCAGTTGAACAATTCGATGTGTATTTTCTGACAAATCTTGTTTTTCCAAATCGATTGATTCAAACAGCTCAGTCAATCCTTTTTTTGAAAAAAGTTCCAAAATCACTTCTATCCCTAAATCCGCTTGAACACATGGAATTTCTTTAGTATTGAGAAAGCCTTTCAAATAGGCCGAAGCTGGGTACGGCGTATTCAATTGCGTGAACGGAGGCGTGATAATGAGAAGTTCTTTTTGCAAGAAAATTGATTTTATGTTGGGGTAAAAATAGTTAAAACAACTGTTCTCAGATACACATTAAATCACGTTTACACCTTTCAAACCATTTTAAATAGGTACTTTTGCGGCAAATTAAGCGTGTTTCTGTTCGACGGATTCACCGAATCGAAGAGAATTATGAAGAGAATCATTGAATACAGAAAGTTATTTAACGTAACACGAGAAGCCAACCTAGCTGATTTAAAAAAAGTTTACCGCAATTTGGTAAAAGAATGGCATCCAGATAAATTTCAAGATGGTGATCCGAAAAAAGAAGAGGCTGAATTGAAAAGTCAAGAAATCATTGAAGCGTATTCTTTCCTTGTAAGTATTTCTCCTGAAACACATGCATTAACAAAAGATGAATACACGGAAGTGATCAATACAGAAATGATTGAAGATTTTCAATACAAAGGAATGGCGCTTAAAATCACCTTCCAAAACGGAAATGTTTACGAATACTTCAACGTTCAACCAAGTGTCTACAACAAAATGCGTAGCACTCCAACTTTAGAGCGTTTCGCGCGACGCCATATTCTTTCATCTTACACATTCAGAAAGGTGATGAATACTAAAGGAGACAACTAATTAGGATTTATCATTTGTGATTCGTGATTTATAATTAGGAATCATGAATTCTGAATCATGAATTTTTAGTCTAAATAGTTGTTATCTTTGCATGCAAATTCAGTTCAATGGCCGATACTAGATATAACCTTCGTGGCGTTTCAGCAGGAAAAGAAGACGTTCACAACGCAATCAAAAATGTGGACAAAGGATTATTTCCTCAAGCATTTTGTAAAATCGTTCCTGATTATTTATCAGGAGATGAAGATTATTGCATTGTGATGCATGCAGATGGTGCTGGAACAAAGTCGTCGTTGGCTTACATGTATTGGAAAAAAACGGGTGATATTTCTGTTTGGAAAGGAATCGCACAAGATGCCTTGATCATGAACATTGATGATTTGTTGTGCGTTGGTGCCACAGACAAAATTCTACTTTCATCTACGATTGGTCGTAACAAGAATTTAGTTCCGGGAGAAGTGATTTCGGCAATTATCAATGGTACAGAAGAATTGTTAGAAACCTTAAGAAATCAAGGAATTGGAATTCATTCAACAGGCGGAGAAACAGCAGATGTAGGCGATTTAGTGCGTACAATCATCGTTGATTCAACAGTTGTTTGCCGCATGAAGCGTTCTGAAGTAATTTCAAATCACACGATTCAAGGTGGAGATGTGATTGTTGGATTGGCATCTTTTGGTCAAGCAACCTATGAAAGAGATTACAACGGAGGAATGGGTTCAAATGGACTTACTTCAGCACGTCATGATGTTTTCAATAAAATGCTTGCAGCAGATTTCCCTGAAAGTTTTGACCCAAGTGTACCAAGTGATTTAGTGTATTCAGGAACAAAAAACCTAACGGATAAAGTTGAAGGTTCACCAATCGATGCTGGAAAATTAGTCTTGTCTCCAACGAGAACATACGCTCCAGTTATCAAACAGATATTAGATAAACACCGTTCTGACATTCACGGAATGGTGCACTGTTCAGGTGGCGCACAAACAAAAGTGTTGCATTTCGTTGACAATGTGCACATTATTAAAGATAACTTATTCCCAATTCCTCCACTTTTCAAATTGATTCAAGAAGAGTCTGGAACCGATTGGAAAGAAATGTACAAGGTCTTCAACATGGGTCACCGCATGGAAGTGTATGTTTCACCTGAACATGCTCAATCAATTATCGAAATCTCAAAATCATTCAACATCGATGCCCAAATTGTTGGTCGCGTTGAAGCAAATGATGGCAAGAAACTAACGATTGAATCAGTTTACGGTACGTTTGAATATTAAAGAATTTTATTAGGTCGATTTTGCCGTAGGGACAAGTCGCGACTTGTCCGTGCAAGTGCAAATAATCGGACAAAAAAATAATGTTATGAGTGATTTATTATCGAAGTTAGAAGCTATCCATTACCGTTTTGTTGAAGTTGGAAAACAAATCGTTGATCCAGATATTATATCGGATATGGAACGCTACGTGAAATTAAATCGCGAATACAAAGACCTTGAAGAATTAGACACTGTCTATAAAGAATATGCCAATGTTTTGGGAAATTTAAAAAGTGCCAAATCATTGCTTGAAACCGAAACCGATCCTGAAATGCGCGAAATGGCAAAGATGGAAATCGATGAATTGGAGCAAAAACGTCCACAAATGGAAGAAGACATTAAGATGATGTTGATTCCAAAAGATCCTGAAGATGATAAAAATGCGATCATGGAGCTTCGTGCAGGAACAGGTGGTGATGAAGCATGTATTTTTGTAGAAGATTGCTTTAGAATGTACACCATGTTCTTCAAAGAAATGGGTTGGCAATATGAAATTTTGAATTCTTCAGAGGGAACAGTAAAAGGATACAAAGAGATTTCAATGGAAATCATTGGAGCAGGATTATATGGAATGTTAAAGTTTGAATCTGGTGTTCACCGCGTTCAACGTGTTCCAGAAACTGAATCACAGGGACGTGTGCATACTTCCGCTATTACAGTTGCCGTTTTACCTGAAGCAGAAGAAGTGGATTTTGAGCTTGACATGAACGATGTGCGCAAAGATACGTTCCGTGCGTCTGGAGCCGGTGGTCAGCACATTAACAAAACGGAATCTGCCATTCGTTTGACACACATTCCGACTGGAGTTGTTGTTGAATGTCAAGATGGACGTTCTCAACACAAGAACTTAGAAAAAGCAATTTCGGTACTCCGCTCTCGTTTGTACCAAGCAGAATTAGATCGCGTTCACAACGAACGTGCGGCGCACCGTAAAACGTTAGTTTCAACGGGTGACCGTTCAGCGAAAATTAGAACCTATAATTATCCACAAGGTCGAATTACCGATCACCGCATCAACAAAACAATTTACAATTTGAGTGCATTCATGAATGGCGATATGCGTGAAATGATTGACGCATTGAAGGTTGCTGAGAATGCTGAAAAATTGAAAGGTCAGGAGAATAATTAATTTTAACTTGATTCTTTTGTCGAGCAGATGATTCGATTTTAACCTTTTTGTCATCTATTTAAACCTTTTAACAACTTTTAATGTTACTTATCTAAGTCGGCTGACGATATTTGCAGCCATAATACAACTTAGATGAAAAATTACATCCTATTTACCCTTCTTTTTGTTTGCTTCGAAGCTTTTTCGCAAGAGAAATACACCATAAGTGGTACAATTGCTGACTCGACAAAAGGAGAAGAAATAATCAACGCAAAAGTTACCGTTAAAGGTCTTGGTCAAGGAACATTTTCCAATGAATACGGGTTTTATTCCATCACCTTACCCAAAGGAAATTATACTTTAATTTACTCTTCAGCAGGTTATGACCCAAAAGAAATCCCAGTAGAACTGAACCAAAACATTGTTATCAATCAGCGTATTAGCTCATTAGCAGACAAAGTTCACCAAATAGCGGAAGTGAAAGTAACCGCAAAAAAAGAAGATCAAAATATCACTGACCCAATCATGGGCGTTGAACGTTTGAATACGGCTGCTGTTGCTAAAATTCCTGTTCTACTTGGTGAAAAGGACATTGTTAAATCAATGCAATTATTACCAGGGGTAAAAAGCGCTGGAGAAGGAAATGCTGGATTCTATGTCCGTGGTGGAGCTGCTGATCAAAACTTAATTTTATTGGATGAAGCGCCTGTTTACAATGCCGCACATTTATTAGGATTTTTCTCCACATTCAATTCAGATGCGATCAAAGATGCTGTTTTGTATAAAGGAAATCAACCAGCAAATTTTGGTGGTCGTTTGAGTTCTGTTTTAGACATCAAAATGAACGAAGGAAATAACAAGCGTTACAACGTAAGTGGTGGTTTAGGAATTATTTCATCCCGTTTAAATGTTGAAGGGCCAATTGTTAAGGAAAAATCCTCTTTCTTAATTTCGGGTAGAAGAACTTACGTCGATATGTTCTTGCGTGCTTCCGACAAATTCAAAGACAACACACTTTATTTTTATGATTTAAATGCCAAAGTCAACTACCGAATCAATCAGAAAAACCGCGTTTTCCTTTCTGGGTATTTTGGAAGAGACAAACTAGGACTCGGGACAACCTTTGGGATTGATTGGGGAAATGCAACAGGGACTGCACGTTGGAATCACATCATCAATGAAAAGCTTTTTTCAAATACCTCCGTGATTTTTAGTTCCTACGATTACAAAATATCAATCAGTAGTTCCGATGTTGCTTTCGACATTAAATCATCGATCAAAGACATCAACCTAAAACAAGAATTTCAGTACTTCATCAATACGCGCAACAAACTTCGTTTCGGAATCAATGCAATCAATCACACCATTGTTCCAGGACAAATCGATGCAAATGCAGAATCAGGGATTAATCCGCTGACATTGACACCAAACAAATCATTGGAAACTGCTGTGTTTGTTACAAACGATTTCAATGTCAATGAAAAACTAACCTTGAACTATGGTTTGCGTTTGAGTACTTTCTCTTTATTAGGCAATGGGCAAAACACTTATTCGTACGATTCAGATGGGGATGTGACAGACACAACAATTTACAAGAACAATTCGTTTGTTAAAACCTATCCAATTTTAGAACCCCGCATTTCGTTGAGTTATGTTTATTCGAAAACAGCTTCGTTTAAAGCAGCTTATGCACGCAATGCGCAGTATATTCATTTGGTTTCCAACACCACAACAAGTTCACCAACTGATTTATGGATTCCTTCAAGCTTGAATACGGCACCAGAAATCTGTGATCAAGTTTCAATTGGTTGGTTCAAGAATTTCAAGGAAAATGCATACGAAATGAACATTGAGACCTACTATAAATCGATGCAAAATCAAATCGATTACCGAAACGGAGCAAATCTTCAAGCAAATGAATTAATTGAAGGAGAATTGTTGTACGGAATTGGTCGTGCATACGGTTTAGAGTTCATTTTGAAAAAGAAAACGGGCAAATTTACAGGTTGGATTGGCTATACACTTTCGCGCACCGAGCGTAAAATTGATGGCATCAACGACAATAAGTGGTACGCCGCAAAACAAGACCGCACACATGATTTGTCGGTTGTTGGGATTTACGACATCACACCTAAATTGTCTGTTTCAGCTTTATTCATTTATTACACCGGAAATGCAGTTACTTTCCCTTCAGGAAAATACACAATCGATGGTCAAACGCAATTTTTATATACCGAACGAAACGGCTATCGAATGCCAGCATATCATCGACTAGATATTGGTGTGACTTGGTACCGAAAAAATACGGCTAAATTTGAAAGTAGCTGGAATTTCTCTTTGTACAATGTGTACGGACGTGAAAACGCCTACTCGATTACCTTCAGACAAAATGCAGACAATCCAGCCGTTACAGAAGCCGTTCAAACCTCATTGTTCCGTTGGGTTCCTTCGATTACTTACAACTTTAAATTCAAATAGTATGAAGATTAAATTACTTCTTAAAATAGCTTTGATTGCGCTTTTAATTGGCGGAATTAATACATCATGCACGAAAGTCATTGATGTTGATTTGAATTCAAAAGATCCGCAATACGTAATCGAAGGATTTGTTACATTGGGCGAAACAACGCATCGTGTAAGCATCACAAAATCACTTGATATCGATCAAGGAATTGCATTTCCAACTGTTGATTATGCTATTGTAACAATTACTGACGATTTAGGTACTTCCACTTCGTTAAATTTGGTTTCTCCAGGAATATACGAATGTACTGGTTATGCTGTTAGCGAAGGAAGAACATACACTTTAAGCGTTAGTGTTGATGGAAAAGTCTTTGTTGCTTCAGGAAAAATGATGCAAAACATTCCGTTGAGTTCTGTCCAAACATTTGCTTTTGCTTTTGGTCCAGATACAGTTCATGCTGTAGTGCCGATGCGTCAAGATATTGGAGGCGTTAAGAACTTTTTTCAATTCAACTTATTTAATAATCACGAACGAATTATTGGCAATTTCATTCAATCAGATCAATACAACGATGGAAATATGATGATGGAACCAATTTTTGCCGATGGAATTGATTCAGGTGATACAATTGACGTGGTGATGTTTGGAATTGAAGAAACGGTGTATGATTATTTCTACACACTACAGCAAAACGAACAAGGAGCAACACCTGCGAATCCAACTTCGAATTTCTCTGGTGGATGCTTAGGATATTTCTCTGTTCGCACGAAAGATGTTGGACAGATTGTGATTCCTTAAAACCTCAGTTCGATTATTATTTTGAGTTCAGACCGCTTATAAATGGTTATATTCGACTAAAATGAAAGAGCAATAATCATTTATGGTGAATGAGTTTTAGGAAGAAAATAGTTCGTAATTTTGCGCTCACAAATTTTGTAGCATGACACGTCAAGAATTAGTTGCCCAAATTCGTTCGAAAAAATCATTTTTATGTGTTGGTTTAGATACCGATTTATCAAAAATTCCAGCGCATTTATTGGAAACGGAAGATCCGATTTTTGAATTCAACAAAGCAATTATTGACGCTACAAAAGATTTTTGTGTGGCCTATAAACCAAACATCGCGTTTTACGAATGTTATGGCCCAAAAGGTTGGGAGTCGTTGCAAAAGACAATTGATTACATCCCAAAAAACATCTTCACCATTGCCGATGCAAAACGCGGAGACATTGGTAATACTTCTAGTTATTACGCCAAAACATTTTTCGATTATTTGAAATGTGATTCTGTTACAGTTGCGCCTTACATGGGAGAAGACAGCGTAACACCATTCCTCGAATTCGAAAATAAATGGGTGATTTTGTTAGCCTTAACATCGAATAAAGGTGCTTTGGATTTTCAAATGATCAAAGACGAAAAAGGCGAAGAATTGTTCAAACATGTATTGCGTAAATCTGCAGAATGGGGAACAAAAGACAACTTAATGTATGTTGTTGGCGCTACGCGTGCTGAAGGAATTGGAGAAGTACGTAAGTTGGTTCCAGATCATTTCTTTTTAGTACCAGGAGTTGGCGCACAAGGTGGTTCATTGCAAGATGTTTCAAACTATGGTTGGAACGACGATTGTGGATTATTGGTGAATTCTTCTCGAGGAATCATTTATGCATCAAATGGTTTGGACTTCGCTGAACGCGCTGCTGAAGAAGCAAAAAAATTACAGGAAGAAATGGCTGCCATTTTACTTGAAAAAGGATTTTAATTCTGAATTAACATTTTTTTCCAACTCAAAATAAACTTCTTTCCATTTAAACTGTATTTTCAAAAACTGTTAATCAAACTCAGTTTATGAAATATCTTGCTCTTTTCTTTTTACTAGCTAGTGTCGTAAGCGCTTGTGGTCAAAATTCGCTTTCTACAAATTCAAACGAGGTAACTGATATTGCTCCAGTTGAGGTAAATAAAGATTCCCTTCAAGAAGTTCGCATTAAATCAAAAGCCGAAGCTGCAAAAAGTTACCTCAAAACACATTCGAATTTCAATCAACGCTACGCCATTCTTATCGATATGCACATGAATTCTGGCAAGAAACGCTTGTTTGTGTATGATTTAGATTCCATGAAAGTCGTTAGTTCTGGACTTGTTGCACATGGAAGTGGATCAAACACCGAATACCGCGACAGTTTGGTATTTAGCAATGTCCCAAATTCCTATTGTACTTCAATTGGGAAATATAAAATTGGTGCTTCGTACATCGGTAATTTTGGAAAATCCTACAAATTGCATGGTTTAGATGCGACCAACAACAAAGCCTTTGAACGCTTGGTGGTTTTACACCGGTATTCGTGTGTTCCGGATATTGAACAACCTTATGAAATTTGCAATAGTTTGGGCTGTCCAATGGTTTCTGAGAATTATTTCCTAGAATTAGATAAATACATTGCTGCTTCAAGCAAACCCTTACTTTTAGAAATATTTTATTGAAATCTTGTCGTTTGAACCTGATCTTTTTTTTGGATTTTAATTTTTTTCATTTATATTTAATCCAATCAAAATGTTCTAAATGAAAGGAATAAGGTGGTTTCAACGATTTATGATTACGCTTCTCTTGGCTGTAAATGCCTTTGTTTTTATGTCGATGCGCGATGTGGCAATTGAGCAAAATCTAATTTATACCATTGCTCTTATAAGTTCAACGTTACTCTTTCTAACAGCAATTTCCTTTCTACAGAACTACCGCAAAAAGAAAACGATTCAAGATTCTCATTGATTCGGATTATTTAGTACCTTCACTTCCCTAAAAATTGGAAAAATGAAGGTTTTATTCGCAAGTATTTGTCTTTGTTTCAGCGCAGTTTCTTTTGCGCAATCAACGTTGACTCCCGAACTATTATGGCAATTGAAGCGTGTTTCTGGGGGAACAGTTTCTCCTGATGGACATTATTTATTGTACAGTCAACGCACGTTTGACATGGCCGCAAACAAGGGAAATACCGATCTTTTTGTGATTGATCTGCGCACAAACAAAAGCAAACAAATCACTGAAACTCTTTTTTCAGAATTCGAAGCGCAATGGGGAATCAACAATACAATTTGGTTCATGTCGACGGAAAAAGATGGCATGCAAATCTATTCGATACAAGCCGACGGAAGTATGAAAACTCAGCGTTCGTCGTTTAAAGACATTGAACTTGAAGGATTCAAAATTGCTCCGAATGAAAGTTCTTTGATTGCCATTGAAGCTGTTAAAATGCGTCAAACAGTGAATGATAAATATCCAGATCTTCCAAAAGCAAATGCTCGCATTGAAGACGATTTGATGTACCGTCATTGGGATCATTACGATGATTACAACCGTAGACATTTATTTGTCCATACGATTTCCGCATCAAAAGAAATTTCAGCAACAGGAACCGATGTTTTATATGGCGAAATTTACGATGGAATTCTACCACCTCACGGCGGGACAGAGCAATTTTGTTACTCAAACGACTCGAAAAAAATCATTTATACTTCCAAAAAATTACAAGGAAAAGAATTTGCTCAAAGTACGAACAGTGAATTGTACGAATATACGATTGAAACAAAAGAAACACGCAAATTAACAGAAGGATATAAGGGATACGACAACAACCCAGCATTCTCTTCTATGAATCAATTGGCTTGGTTGAGTATGGCGCGCAATGGTTTTGAAGCAGACAAAAATGACATCATTGTTCGCGACAATTCTGGTAACGACAAAAACCTAACAAAATCAATCGACCTGTCTGTTACAGATTTCGCTTGGCATCCATCTGGAAAACGCATTTACTTCTTAGCTGCCATTAAAGGAACAGTTCAATTATTTGATTTAGATGTTGCAACAGGAGCATACAAACAACTCACAGAAGGTCAAAATGACTATTTGAGCATTTCGATTTTTGGTGATTTCATTTATGCTGGACGTCAATCGATGGTTGCGCCAACTGATTTATATGAAATCAATGTGAAAAAAGGAAAAGTGGTTCAATTAACCGAAGCTAACAAAGAGATCCTTTCGAAATTGACAATGCCAAAAGTTGAGGAACGTTGGGTTGAAACAACAGATGGCAAGAAAATGTTGGTTTGGATGGTTTATCCACCTAATTTCGATGCGACAAAAAAATATCCTGCTTTGTTGTATTGTCAGGGCGGACCGCAAAGTCCTGTAAGTCAATTTTTCTCCTATCGTTGGAACCTGGCTTTGATGGCTTCAAATGGCTATATTGTTGTTGCACCAAATCGTCGTGGTTTACCAGGTTTTGGACAAGAATGGAACGATGCCATTTCGCAAGATTGGGGAGGACAAGCAATGAAAGATTATTTAGTTGCAATTGACAATGCATCCCAAGAACCGTATGTTGATGAAACGCGATTAGGAGCAGTTGGTGCATCTTACGGAGGATATTCCGTTTATATGTTGGCAGGAATTCATGAAAATCGCTTTAAAACCTTCATTGCTCATTGCGGTTTGTTTAACCTTGAAAGTTGGTATGGAACAACGGAGGAACTGTTCTTTGCAAATTGGGATCACGGTGGTCCATATTGGCTGGATGCAAACAAAGAAAACTACAAAAAGAACAGTCCACATAACTACGTAAACAATTGGAATACACCAATTTTAGTCATTCACGGCGGTATGGATTTCCGTGTTCCAGAAAGCGAAGGAATGCAAGCGTTTCAAGCAGCACAATTAAAAGGGTTGAAAAGTAAATACTTGTATTTCCCAACTGAGAGTCATTGGGTTCAAAGTCCGCAAAACAGTTTAGTTTGGCAACGCGAGTTTTTTGAATGGTTAAAAGAAGACTTGAAACCTTAGAAAATTTGCCATCTCTTTTAATTTCATTACTTTTGTTGCCTTGTTTGGAATAAATTCAGAAAAATAATGTGGAATAGAGTCGCCAATTTTATCCTTAAAAACCGTTTTTTCATTTTAGGAGTGATTACGCTTCTGACTGTGTATTATGGCTATTATGCTGTTACAAGTCTGCGAATGGAGAACAAGTATGGGATTATTTTACCGAAAGATTCACCAACGACACGCAACTATAAGTTATTCAAAGAACGCTTTGGCGAAGACGGAGGAACGTTGGTTCTTGCTATTCAAACAGACTCTTTATACACCAAAGAAAACTTTCTGAAATGGAAGGAATTAGGAGATTCTATTCTTCAATTTGACGGTGTAGAATCAATTATTTCTGAGGCAACACTATTCACTTTACACAACAACAAGGCAGGCAAAAAATTTGATATTCAACGCATTTTCTCGGATATCAATTACAACGAAAAATCAATTGATTCTATTCGAAGAGAAATTAAAAACAATCCACTGTACAATAATATGTTATACAACGATTCCACCCATGTTTCGTTGATGATGATTGGTTTGGATGAAAAATACTTATCGGATAATAAAAAATCGAAAGTCGTTTTTGACATTCAAAACCTAGCTGGAACCTATTCGAAACAATTTGGCACAATGCGTTGGGCCGGACTCCCATATTTGCGAGTAGTTTTAGCAAAACGTATTCAAAAAGAAATGTATGTCTTTATTGGACTTTCAATGCTTGTGAGTTCTTTATTAATGTATTTCTTCTTCCGTTCGTTCAGAGCTGTTTTAATATGTATGACCGTTGTTGGTGTCTCTGTAATATGGGCGCTTGGAACAATCGGTACAATGGGATATACCGTTTCGATTATGATGGCTTTGATTCCGCCACTCATGATTGTAATCGGAATTCCGAATTGTATTTACCTCTATAATAAGTACCATCAAGAATACAGGCATCACGGTAATAAAATGAAAGCCTTGCACCGTGTAGTAAGTAAAACTGGAATCGCTATGTTCTTGACTAACGTTACAACTGCGCTTGGTTTCATTACTTTCCTTTTCACAAATTCTGAAAAATTCTTTGAATTTGGTGTGATTTCTTCGATTAACATCATGTTGTGTTATGTTGTTTCATTAGCACTTGTGCCGATTTTTGCTTCCTTCTTAAAGAATCCACCAGAGCGACACCTAAAACACTTAGACCGTAAATTAGCGACAGGTTTCTTAGAAAAATTAGTCTTTATAACTGCTCACAGACGCGGATTGGTATACTTTTTCACCATCGCTCTGACAACAGTTGCTGCACTAGGAATGTTCAAAATGAAAGTTACTGGAAACATTACGGGAGATTTACCTGCTAATGATCCAATCTTGAAAGACATTCATTTTATGGAAAAAAACTTCGGTGGAGCAGTTCCTTTTGAAGTAATGATTGACTACAAGGAAAAAGGAAGATTGTTTGGAAAAAACACACTTAGCAAAGTTGAAGAAGTTCAAAACATGATGGCCAACGATTCCTTGTTCGCAAAATCAATATCTATTGTAGATTTTGTAAAAGTCGTGAACATGGCCTACTACGACAATAATCCTGAACGTTACACCATTATATCAAATCGAGATAAAGGTCGACTTGCACGTTACTTGGATAACTTCAGTATGACCAACAATAATTCAGCCTTTTCGATTAAAGAATTGGTGGATACAACTCATTTCATTTTACGTGTTCGAACACAAATGAAAGATATTGGTTCTTATCAGGTTTCAGATCAAGTTGCAAAAGTTAAAGCAAACATTGATAGCATCATGAATCCTGACAGAAAGGATATTGAGCGTTTATTTAAGAAGGTTGAAGCTGGGAAAAAAGTATACATTGATTCCTTGTTTGAAAATTACTCGAACATCTACAACGGAGTAACGGCGTTGATTTCAAAAGGCAATTCAGACCTCCAATATAAGTTTGATACTGACACTGAATTACTTAAAACTTATTATTCAAAACCAACGTTTGTAAAAACGCTGCGTGAAGCAATAGATAATGAGTATTATGATGTGACATTAACCGGTACATCCGTTGTTGCCTCTGAAGGAACGCAATATTTAGTAAACAATTTATTGTCTAGTATCGTATTTGCCATTATTTCAATTGCCATTTTGATGAGTTTCTTGTTCTCTTCATTTAGAATGGTAGTTGTGTCAATGATCCCGAATATCATTCCGATGATTGTTACAGCGGGAATCATGGGTTGGTTCAACATTCCCTTAAAGCCTTCAACCTTGTTGATTTTCTCAATTGCATTAGGAATTACCGTCGATAACACCATCCACTTCTTGGCCAAATACCGTCAAGAATTGAAACAGAAAAAATGGGATTTAAAAGATTGTGTTGCGATGTCAATTCGTGAAACTGGGTTGAGTATTATCTACACATCGGTTATTTTGTTCTTTGGTTTCATTGTATTTATTTTCTCTGATTTTGGAGGAACGCAAGCTCTTGGCTATTTATCGGCAATTACTTATTTCGTGGCACTGTTTACCAATTTAATTTTACTTCCATGTTTATTATTGTCATTGGAAAGAAGATTAACAACCAAATCATTCGAGGAACCCTATTTCGATGCGTACGCTGAGGAATCTGAATTGGATTGGTCAGATTTACAATTAATTTCAGAAGATGGCACTAGTGTTTCTGATGAAAATGTAGATCCTACCCCAAATGAAGAATCTCCAGAAAAGGAATAATATTCATTTTGATTCATACACTACCACTATGAAAGGAATTATTTTAGCAGGAGGATCTGGTACTCGATTACATCCTCTAACATTGGCTGTATCCAAACAGTTAATGCCGATTTATGATAAGCCGATGATTTATTATCCGCTATCAATTTTAATGAGCGCTGGAATCAAAGAAATTCTGATTATTTCAACTCCTCACGATTTACCGCATTTTGAGAAATTATTAGGCGATGGAAAATCATTGGGTTGTTCGTTTTCATACGCCGTTCAAGAAATTCCAAACGGTCTTGCTCAAGCATTCGTAATTGGTGAAGAATTCATTGGAAACGATAAAGTTGCGCTAGTTTTAGGAGATAACATTTTCTATGGAGTTGGAATGGATAACTTGCTCAAAGAAAATAATAATCCTGACGGTGGTGTTGTTTATGCCTATCACGTAAGTGATCCTGAACGTTATGGTGTTGTTGAATTTGATGCTGAAATGAATGTAGTGTCTATTGAAGAAAAACCAAAACAACCGAAGTCAAATTATGCCGTACCAGGACTTTATTTTTACGATAATTCAGTCGTGGAAATAGCAAAAAACTTACAGCCTTCAGCACGCGGTGAATATGAAATCACAGACGTGAACGCTGAATATCTTCGCAGAGGAAAATTAAAAGTTGCGGTTTTAGACCGTGGAACAGCCTGGTTGGATACAGGAACATTTACTTCTTTGATGCAAGCGGGACAATTTGTTCAGGTAATTGAAGAGCGTCAAGGATTGAAAATTGGTTGTATTGAAGAGGTGGCATATCGAAATGGATTTATTTCTAATGATCAATTGAAACAAATTGCCGAACCACTTGTTAAAAGTGGATACGGAACGTATTTAATGAATTTGATCAAAAACTAATGCAAGAATTAGCTGTTTATACCACCCTTCTTGAAGATGAAATCACACGACTAGATTTCCCTAAAACACCATCCAATTTGTATGATCCTTTACGTTATTTCATGCAATTGGGAGGAAAACGTATGCGACCAATTCTAACTTTTTTAGGTGCAGAATTGTTCGGACTGAAAAAAGAAGCGGTAATTCATGCAGCCCTTTCCGTTGAAGTATTTCACAATTTCACCTTGATTCATGACGATATCATGGATGAAGCGCCTTTGAGAAGAGCGAAAGAAACGGTTCATACAAAATGGAATCAAAATATTGCAATCCTTTCTGGAGATGTTTTGTTTGTTAAAGCATTTCAGTTGTTAGCAAAACAAGACCCAAAACACCTTGCTGATTTATTGAATGTATTCAATCGCACTGCCCAAGAAGTGTGTGAAGGTCAGCAAATGGACATGGATTTTGAATCGCGTTCAAATGTTACAATCGATGAATACATTGAAATGATTCGCTTGAAAACTTCTGTTTTGCTCGGATGCGCCCTTGAACTTGGAGCTATCGTTGCAGAGGCCTCTTTGGACGACCGTCAACATTTGTACGATTTTGGTCAACACCTTGGAATTGCTTTCCAGATTCAGGACGATATCCTTGATTTATATGCCGATCCAGAAAAATTTGGAAAACAAGTTGGTGGAGATGTCATTGCCAATAAAAAAACCCTATTAAATCTTAAAGCACGAGAATTAGCAAATGCTGTTCAAGTGGAACAATTAAATCGATTGGAAACTGAACAAGATTTAATTCTCAAAGTTGCTCAAACAAGAGATTTATTTTCCGATATTGGTGCTCGGATTGCATGTGAAATTGAAATGCAGAAACATTACGACTTCGCTATGAACTCCTTGAAACAAATCAATGTTGCTGATAAAAACAAACAAAGTTTAATTGCTTTAGCCGATTTCTTGATGCAGCGTGAAAACTAATCGCGTGAATGAAATTACTTCAACTTTTCTTTTTTAGCTTCTTTATTGTTCAATGTTTCGGCCAACTTTCTGGTGAAGAATTACGTGGTGGAAATGGTGAAGGTCGCGACTGGTGGAACCTCGAACATTACGATTTATCTGTCAATTTTGATATTACCAACAAACAGATTAGCGGTAAGAATATCATCACTTTTCGCACAACAAAAGAAGTTGTAAATCCTGTTTTTCAAATCGACTTACAAGAACCAATGCTCTTGGATAGTCTTGTGGTGATTGAAAAAGAAATGGTTGTTAAGCAACTTATTCCAAGCGAATTCCGAAAACAAAACACGTACTTGATTCCCTTGAATGATTGTATTTTCAAAGAAACTTCACAGTACCGCGTCATTGCCTATTTCCACGGTTCTCCCCGTGTTGCCAAAAATGCACCTTGGGATGGCGGAATCATTTGGAAAAAAGACGAAAACAAAAAAGATTGGGTCAGTATTGCCTGTCAAGGATTGGGTGCTAGTGTTTGGTTTCCATGTAAAGACACACAATCAGACGAACCCGAACAAGGAGTTGAAACACATTTTACCTGTCCTTCTGATTTAGTATGCGTCAGCAATGGACGTTTAACTTCAACCGAGAAAAACGAAGGAAATACCACAACCTATTCGTGGAAAGTTGTCAATCCAATTAATAATTATTGCATCATTCCTTACATCGGCGATTATGTTTCTTGGAAAGATCCCTTTCAAGGAGAAAAAGGCGAATTAGATGTTGAATATTGGGTGTTGCGTTCCAATGAAGAAAAAGCACGTGAGCAATTCAAAGATGTTCATTTGACGCTTAAAGCTTTTGAATATTGGTTTGGACCTTATCCTTTTTATGAAGATGGTTATAAATTGGTTGAATCGCCTTATTTAGGAATGGAACACCAGAGTGCTGTGGCTTATGGAAATAAATACAAAAAAGGTTATTTAGGAAGTGATTTAAGTGGTTCAGGTCAAGGATTGTGGTGGGATTACATCATTGTCCATGAAACGGGACATGAATGGTTTGGGAATAATATTACAACTGCAGATATCGCTGACATGTGGGTTCACGAAGGATTTACAACCTACAGTGAAACTTTATTCGTTGAATATTACAAAGGTGCAAAAGCCGGTGCTACCTATTGTCGTGGTGAACGCAGAAGTATTGTAAACGACAAACCAATCATTGGTCCTTATGGTGAGAATGAAGAAGGAAGTGGCGATATGTATTACAAAGGAGCCAATCTCATTCATACTATTCGCACAATCGTAAATAATGATACACTCTTTCGCGAAATGTTGCGTGAAATGAATCAAACATTTTATCACCAAATTGTAACGACGCAACAAATTGAGAATTTCATGAGTCAAAAATTAAACCTGGATTTATCCTTGATTTTTGATCAGTACTTACGTCAAACGAATCCACCAACTCTTTCGATAAAAGAAAAAGGAAACCGTGTTTTGTATCGTTGGGAAAAATGCATTCCAAACTTCGAAATGCCACTTGTAACAGACAAAGGACAATTTAATATCACGACTGAATGGACTGAACTTCCAGCTGAAATTGGATTGTCTAATAATCAATACTATTTCAAAAGCGTTCAGCAGAAGGGCAAAAAGAAACGCCGTAAGAAATAAGAATTTCACATCCTAGCGCAAGTTTATTATCTTCATGTCATCTAACGAACAAAGTTCGAAATTTGGAAAGTCAAGAAGAAATTAATGCGTTGAAGCAAGGAAGTCAATTGGCTTTCAATCAACTCATTGACACGTTTTCTTCAAAAGTGTACAATCTTTCGTTTAATCTTTTGCAAAACCAAGAAGATGCAGAAGATGTAACACAGGAAATTTTCACCACTGTTTTTACTTCGATTCACCAATTCAAAGGCGATTCAAAATTATCCACTTGGATTTATCGCATTGCCGTGAATAAATGCAAGGAACATTTTCGAAAAAAATCACGCAAAAAACGCTTTGGATTTACCATTTCGATTGAGCAGAATGACAATGCTGAGAATTTATTGAAACCACATTTTGAACATCCTGGCATCGTATTAGAAAACAAAGAGCGAGCAAGTATTTTATTCGCAGCAATTGAACAATTACCAGAAAATCAAAAGTTAGCTTTTAGTATGCACAAGCTTGAGGGCATTCCCTACGAAGAAATTGCTGTGATATTAGAAACATCTCTTTCGTCTGTAGAGTCCCTAATTTTCAGGGCTCGTCAAAATTTAAAACAAAAATTAGCACGCTATTACGACGAAAATGAACGTTAAGCGCAAGAAAAAAATAAAGAACGCATCTTAGGAAATATGGAAACAAAAAAAGACAATTGGGTAAATGCTACGCTTGAAAGTACCGAAGGTTTAAGACCATTGGGCGTATCTGAACAACTGAAAAGTAGTTTAAAAAGCATTCCATCTGAAATTACTGTTTTTGATAAAACGATTCCATTGAGCGCTGTTTGGTTGGCGGCCGCAAGTATTGCATTGTTAATCACTGTAAACGTTGTAGCAGTTAGGACAGTTAAAAAATCTAAAACACAGCAAGAAACCACTATCTACTCGGACTATTTTTCATACTTAGAACAAGACTTATGAAATCAACACGTTTTTATAAAATTGTAATCGCAACTTTGGTTGTCATTAATGTTACTACACTCGTGTTTTTGTGGATGACATTTCAACGTCCAATGGGGCCACCTCCTCACCCTGGCAGAATGGATTTGGTTGAACGTTTAGGCGTTGAAGGAGAAAATCGTACGAAAATTCTTGAATTACAAGACGAACATTTTAAGCGCAAAGATTCGCTGGTGGATCGTGGACGCGACTTACATGAACGTTTGTACCGTTTCTTTAACAACAATGAAAAAGACAGTAGCGACGTTGCACAGCTGATTGATCAAATTGTCGAAAACCAACGAGAAACAGAACAAATGACATTCGATCATTTTAAAGCAATCAACATCTTGTGTTCACCAGCTCAACAGAAAATTTTGGACGAAATCATTCACAATGTATTTAGTAGACCAGGTCCAGGCGGTCCTCCTCCACCTCCACGTAAATGATTAGAAAAAGTAGTCTTATTGTCTCATTTTTAATGGTCCTATTTTTAGGATTCGGGCAAACTACATCCCTAAAAATCACGTTTCAACCGCGAATTTCAAACGAAACAATCGAGTTAAATAAAGTTTACGCACTCAATGATTCAGTTCAGTTGGAAATTACAACATGTCGTTTTTATGTGTCAAACTTCTCTTTTTTTTCAAAAGGGAAACTGTTAAGTCAACAGAAAAGTGCTTTTTTACTTGATTTGGAGCATCCAACAAGTTTAGACCTTTCATTTCCATCAATGGATTTTGATGGTATTCAATTTAATCTCGGAGTTGACAGTTCCACTAACGTAGCAGGAATATTAGATGGTGATCTTGATCCAATTAAAGGCATGTATTGGACTTGGAACAGTGGATATATCAATTTTAAATTAGAAGGAAGCATCACAAATAATACTGGAAAAAAAATTCCTTTCGAATACCATTTAGGCGGCTATCTTTCTCCCTATCCAACCATTCAAACAATTTCAGTAGAAACGGAACAAGCTGAAAACATTGTAATTCAGCTTGATCTGCAACACTTTATTTCAGCAATTGATGTTAATTCGTGCAGCAACGTCATGATTCCCGGTGCAAAAGCGGTTGAATTGTCAAAATTGTTGTCCAACTGTTTTAAAATTTAGTGGATGAAATACAGAATTCTTTTCTTCACTTTTTGTATTTGTGCGCTTGGGTTGATTTCCTTCCAATTCAAGTCCGAACCGACAATTATTGAATTTAACGTTCCTAAAAAATGGCCAAAACCAATTTATTCGTTTCAAAATAATCCCTTGACAGAAGAAGGATTTCAATTGGGGAGAAAATTATTCTATGACCCAATTTTATCTCGTGACAGCACAATTTCATGTGCCTCATGTCATTTACAGTACACTGGATTCACGCATGTCGACCACAATGTTAGTCATGGAATTGAAGGAAGAAAAGGAACACGAAACTCACCTGTTTTAATCAATCTTGCATGGAATTCGACTTTTCATTGGGATGGTGGCGTGAATCATTTGGAAGTACAAGGAATCAATCCGATTCAACATCCGGCAGAAATGGATGACAAATTGGAAAATGTGCTTAAAAAACTGAATGCTTCTTCGGTTTATCCAGACTTATTTAAAAAAGCATTTGGTTCAGATAAAATTACATCTTCAACCTTAATGAAGGCTTTAACATTATTTACGGTTTCATTGGTATCTTCTGATTCCAAATACGACAAAGTGATGCGCAAGGAAAAAGGCGTTCAATTCAGTGAGCAAGAAAAGAATGGCCTTAAAATCTTCCGCAACAATTGTGCTGTTTGTCACAAGGAACCCTTGTTCACGAGTACGACATTTGCCAGCAATGGATTAAAAATGGATAGTTTACTGAAAGATGTTGGCCGATATGCAATTACTCACAATCCAACAGATTCTATGCTGTTTAAAATTCCAACCTTGCGCAATGTTGAATTTACCTTTCCGTATATGCACGATGGTCGCTACAAAAAATTGAAAGATGTCATCAATTACTACAGCGATGGAATTGATCCTTCCGTTAGCTATTTGTCAAAACCATTGAAACCTTTTCACTTCAATGACACTGAGAAAAAAGATCTTTTATCATTTCTATTAACCCTTACAGATAAAGCGTTTTTATACAATCCACGTTATTCTTTTCCAAAATAATGTATTGGAGCGCAAGTTTTTAATTTAAATAACAACTAAGAAGTAAATCGATAAACTATGAGAAAACTATTTATAGCCTTGAGCTTAGGAATTACACCCTTTTCTTTTGCTCAAACAAATCCAGCAATTACATCTTGGTTACAGAATACAACCGGATTAATGGGAAGTCATTATGTTTCTGGAAATTCAACTGCCATTCAGGATGCAGTAGAAGCAAATGTTCAAACTGTACAATATTCAAGCAATTGGGTTTACGTTTCTACGAATGGAATTCCAGCTTACACTACAGGACCGTTTCTCGACGGAAATCCATCGTTGGCAACAGATCAAAATGCGATTTTTAAAATTCCATTAAATCCAGTTCAAAACACAGGTACATTAACAGCCACGTCGGGAGGAAATATTGGAATTTTCATCAACGGTGTAGCACTTTTTGATTACCGTGATGGCGTGGCTTGGAACAATGCAACTAGTGCACTTTGTGGCGGACCTGGAAATCCACCATGTCCGGGAGGACCAACAGCATCAATGCCATGGAATCGTGATGCCGTTCCCGCAGAAAAACCTGGTTTTGACTGTTCTAAAGGACATCCAGCGATGGGAAATTACCACCATCACCAAAACCCAAGTGCGTACAATTTAGATTTAAATGTCATTTCTGCGATTTGTGATTTATATGCTGCTGATGGATTATATGCTATCAATCCAGCTGAACATTCGCCATTGATTGGTTATGCATATGACGGATTCCCAATTTATGGTGCTTATGGTTATGCAAATGCTGATGGAACAGGTGGAATCGTACGCATCAAATCAGGTTATCAATTAAGAAACATTACCACTAGAACTGTTTGGGCAGATGGAACAGATGTGGCTGATGGTCCAGCGGTTAGCACAACTTATCCGTTGGGGTATTTCCGTGAAGATTACGAATTTGTATCTCATCCAGGTCAAGCAGATTATTTAGATGAGCACAATGGTCGTTTTTGTGTGACACCAGAATATCCAGCTGGAATCTATTGCTATTTCGCTACCGTAGATGCCAATCATAATTCTGCATATCCGTATGCAGTTGGTCCAACATATTATGGCGTAAAAACTGCCGGAACTGTTACAAGTATTTCTGAAGCTGTCACAACTTACACCTCAACAGCTGGAATCGACGAAACGAAAAAAATTGACTTTAAAGTATTCCCAAATCCTTCTGCTGATATCATTATGGTTCAAACAACAGGATTAAACTCAAATGAAATCGTGATTGATTTGACAGATGCCAATGGAAAATTGATTCAAACACAAACGATTCAAAAAGGAAGTACAATTGCTTATTTTGATGTAGCAACTTTATACAATGGAACTTATTTTGTGCATGTAAAATCAGGCGCACAAGCAACGAGTTATTCAGTAGTGATTGCTGAATAGTCAATCTATTAGAAAAGGAATCCTCAGCCATTGGTTGAGGATTTTTTTATGCAGAAAAACTGTATTTTTGAGCTACATTCAAATTCAAGCTACGTGAAATTCATATTATTTCTTTTTCTACCATTTTTATCTTTTTCACAGCGTGATACTACGATAAAAGGCATTCATTATTCGTGGGTTCAATATGATTTAAACTGGAATCCATACGAAATTGGTGAATCAAATGAAAATGGGGTTCGAAACGGTAATTGGATTTTTCGCGACCAACAAGAACGCATTACGATGGATGCAAAATACATCAATGATACCTTGAATGGTGCGACCAAACTTTATTCTTATTTAAACTATCCAATTACCGTAAAAGAAGAAGGTTTGTATGTCAATGGACACAAAACTGGTCGTTGGGTTGTACAAAAGCGTGAACGAAAATACAAACGATGGAAAACAATTGTTGTGCTACTCTATGATCAAACAGAACGAATTGTTAGTAAGGCAATTACGTATTCGAATGGGATTCCAAAAGTCGAGATTTTCTATTCAGCAAATGGAGAAGAAGCTTTTTACCGTTTCTACAAACGATCAGGAAAAATGATTCGTGAGACAACAGAAGATCCGTGGGTAACGGTTCTACTTGAAGGATAAGTTTAGTACAAAAAATCCTCTATCCGACGAATCGAACAGAGGATTGAAATCAATATAGGTTTCTTTATATATACTCCGGAAACAAACTCACTAATCCTTCTTCCGAAGCATCGCAAACTCCGCGTTCCGTAATTATTTTTGTTACTAAATGAGCCGGCGTAACGTCGAAGCCATAATTACTTGCTTGCGTTGTTTCCGGACAAATCAATACTGGTTGAATTTTACCGTTTGCGCCTTTTCCAATCATGTAGCGCACTTCGTCTTGATTACGCTCTTCAATTGGAATTTCTTTCAATCCATCACGAATTGTCATGTCTAAGGTGGTTGATGGCAATGCAACATAAAAAGGTACATTGTTATCTTTCGCTGCCAATGCTTTCAAATACGTTCCAATTTTATTAGCCACATCTCCATTTCGTGTTGTGCGATCCGTTCCAACAATTACCATGTCGACCATTCCGTGTTGCATCAAGTGTCCACCAGCATTGTCAACGATTAGCGTGTGCGGAACACCATGGCGTGTCAATTCATAACATGTCAAATTAGAACCTTGGTTACGTGGACGTGTTTCATCCACCCAAACGTGAACTTTCAATCCTTTTTCCATTGCTTGGTAGATTGGAGATGTAATTGTTCCCCATTCAACACAACCCAACATTCCAGCGTTGCAATGCGTTAAAATGTTGACTACTTCACCATTCTTACGTTTTGAAATTTCTTCAATAATTGGTAAACCATGAACGCCAATCATGCGACAAGTTTCCACGTCTTCTTCAACAATTGCAGCAGCAGCTTCCCAAGCAGTTTGTAAGAAATCGCCTTCGCAGTTATCCAATGCTTCACGCATTTTATCCAAGGCCCAAAATAAATTTACTGCTGTTGGACGTGAAGCACGCAAATCCGTAAATGCCTGATCTAAAAATGTTCCATCCAACTCTTCTTCAATCATTTCTCTAACAGCCAAATAAATTCCGTACGCTGCTGTTGCGCCAATTAAAGGCGCTCCACGAACGGTCATGTCTTTGATTGCTTCTTCAGCATCTTCGTAGGTTTCTAATTTCACAACAACAAATTCATGCGGTAATTTGCGTTGATCAATTACTTCAACATACTTATCTTCGGTTGTCCAAATGGTTCTAAATTTTCCCATATCAGTTCTAATTTTTTATAATTCTATTTCCCTAAAATCATTCACACATTTCTCCCACGATGCAGTTGTGCCAGGTCGTACCAATTGTACTGTTTGGAAACCAGCGGCCTTTGCAGCTTCCAATTCTTCAACAATATCAGAAAGAAAAAGAATTGATTCAGCTGGAAAATTCACTGCATCTGCAATTTTAGGATAGGTTTCCAATTCACGTTTCCCACCTGTTGTTGTATCAAAATAATGTGAGAAATAAGGTGTCAAATCGCCTGCTTCACTGTAACCAAAAATTAGTTTCTGAGCGGCGATTGAACCTGAAGAAAAAACACCAAGTTCTATACCTTGTTCTTTCCATGATTTCAAAGATTCTGCAACTTCTTCGTAAACATGACCTTTAATTTCACCAGATGTATACCCTTTTTCCCAAAGAACTCCTTGGACCGTTTTCAAAGGTGTGATTTTGCGATCTTCTTCACTCCAGCGATACAACGTATTGATGATATCATCAACTGAGTTCAACTTTTTATTTTCCAAACTTGCCGCCAATTCCACCGTTTGACGAAAAGCAGTTTGCACAGATTCTTGCGAAACCAAATCGCGCAATTCTCCAATATGGGAACGGAAATACGGGAATAAAACATCGTAAACAAACTTAACAGAAGTCGTAGTTCCTTCAATATCTGTTAGAATGTATTTTACATTTTCAATCTTCATACCACAAAGAAAAGAATAATCGACGGGTTCTTTCGATTGGCTTCCTATTATTTTTGTGTGAATTCGAAGAAAAGAAATCGTGGTATATCATTTGTAAGTTGGCTGTAACATTGTGTGAATTTAAATGTCTAACAAATAAATATAAGCTTATGAAATCAATCTTACTTTTTCTTTTGGCAAGTATCAGCTTTTCTGGATTTTCGCAACATGGTCAACTAGGTACATTTATTCCAATTGACATTCCAATCAAAAGTGAAATGCCTAAAATGGGAACCAATGTTGGTTTTGGTTTTTCGGGTGCTTACTCACCTTTTTACACTGCTCCTGTGTTCTTAGAATTTAAAGCAAGTTGGGGTAGTTATTCAGCTAAAACATTGCAGCAAACGTATATGTTCGATAATGGATCTCAAACAACAACGGATGTTTCATACACAAGTTCAATGCACAAATATTTATTGGGTACAAAAGTCATGATTGGAAGAGATTATCATGCTGTTCGCGGATACTTCACACCACAAATAGGTGTAGCCAACTTTAAAACAAAAATTGTCATTGCTGATCCTCAAGATGAAGATGACTGTCAACCTTTGGATCGAGAAACAACACAGCGTTTTGCAGGATTTGTTTATGGTGGTGAAATTGGTGCTCAGATTTCTATGGAAAAACTCTTCAAAGGAATTTCTTCAGAAAACACACACAAACTTACCATTTCGGCTAGTTACTTAAGTGGATTCAATCACTTTGAATATGTGAATGTTCGTTACATGCAAGACGAAGTGCACGATACACAAGTAACGCATACTTCAGGTGATATCAATGCAAGTTTTATCAATGTAACAACAAATCAAATCCACGAACACAAGATTGCGGAAGTCTATCACACGAATTTGCGCATGATTGGAATTAATATTGGGTACACGATAAACTTCTGATCGGTAATTAATTACTTCGGAACATTGAAATCAGCAAATTTTTGTTCCAATTTCGATTCAGTATAATGCGGCACCCAACCACTCATATCGATGAAAATGCGAATGGCTTTCACGAATGGGTTTGTTTCACCGGCATCAAACCAGTGTTTTGTTCCTGCTGGAACAGAAATTAAATCTCCTTTTTCGCAAAGTAAATTAAACACAGGTTCGGTTTCTAAATTGAACCAAAACAATCCTTGCCCGTCCACAAAGAAGCGAATTTCATCTTCTGAATGTGTATGTTCTGAAAGAAACTTTGCACGAATCGCATCATAATTTTCCGTCAGTTTGTTGATCGAAATTACATCTGCTGTTTGGTATCCTCCTTGTTCCATGAACGGGGTCAAATCTTTTGAATAAGCTGCTAAAATCTCTTCTTGCGTTGCTTTATCGTCAAAAACAACATCACATGTCCATTGGTCAAAGAAAACGCCTCTTTCCTTGAAAAATGCTCTGATTTCTTCAGCATTTCTGATTTCAATGTTCTTTTCTGGGATTGATAATATTGCCATACTTTCAGATTTGTGATTCGTGATTTGTAATTGGTGTCCGCCGCGGCGGAGTGATTTATTATTATGCGTTTTTTAGCATCCATTCACATTGACATAAATACTCCAATGTTTCAAGATGGCGTTTTGCTTCGAACAGATTTTTCCCCCATGCATACGTTCCATGTTTGCGCATGATAAACGAATGGTGCTGAATGCGATTTACTTCATTGATCAACGTTTGTTTGAATGCCGTCATATCTTGCGTGTTGTCAAGAATTGGAATGTTTACAGCGTTTTCATGTGTTGTTTGTCCATCAAAACCTTTTTGAACTTCATAACCTTCAAAGGTAATTTGTGGGCCTAAAACAGCAGAAATCAATACTGGATAAACAGAATGACTGTGAAGAATCACTTTTGTTTCTGGAAACAATTCGTACAAGACACAATGAATCAACGTTTCTGCTGAAGGTTTAATTCCAACAAAATCGCCAATCGCCAAACCAGTTGAATCCACTGTGATAAAATCATTTGCAGTGAATTGCGATTTATCAACGCCGCTTCGAGAAACCCAAATTACACCGTTTTCATCTTTAAATGAATAATTTGTAGACGTTGCAGGCGACCATCCCTTCGCATTATAATGACGAATAGTTTCTGCTATTTGTTCTTTTAATGATTCACGTGTCATGGTGCAAATATACATTTAGAAATTAGAATTAAGAGATAGAAGGTAGAAGTTAGAGGTTAGAAGATTGATAAAAAGAAAAAAAACGCGTTCCCCTGTAGTGGAACGCGTTTTTACAACAATAAGATAAATTCGAAAATTTATCGGGGGAGAATAGAAACTTATTTAGCTAGGTTTTCTTTCACAAGTGCTGCAATCATTTTTCCGTCGGCTTTACCAGCCAATTTTCCTGACAACACACCCATTACTTTACCCATATCTTGAGGTCCAGTTGCTCCCGTTGAGGCAATTGCAGCAACAACTTCTGCTCTTACTTCATCCTCGCTCATCATTTTAGGAAGGTATCCTTCAATCACTTGAGCTTGGAACAATTCGTCTGCCGCTAAATCCTCACGACCTTGTGTTTTATAAATTTCGTATGTTTCCATACGTTGTTTATGCAATTTCACACAAATCTTGATTGCTGTTTCATCAGATGCTTCTCCGTTTCCAGAAGTTGCTTCCAACAACAATTTTGATTTAATGTCACGCAAAACTGCCAATTTCTCTTTGTCTTTGGCAAGCATTGCGTTTTTGATATCCGTATTAATTTGTTCTGAGAAGCTCATTAGTCTACGTTATCGTGTAAAAAATTATTACTTCTCAAAGTCGTTCCATTTTCATCAGATGAAATTCCGAAACGGCTATATGATTCTTCTGAACTTGGTTTAGAGTTATCCAAATTGATGTTTCTTCTGATATACGCTGGTTCGTTTTCAAATTCAGCAATACCCTCCGCTTTTTTCAATTTATTTGTATACTCTTGAATTTTTGCCAAGCGTTCTTGTGTTCTTTTTTGTTGTTCTTCAGGAGAAAGAATTGTTTTGGCTGAAACGTGATCTAAGCTCACTTTTTCTTCCATGTCATCTTCTAACAAGAAACGAACAACTTCTTCTTTCTTCCGTTCAACAGATGATGTTTCGCTTGTTGAATTCGCAACTTCCCAATCAAAACTCATTGTTTTTTGCTCTTCAACCTCCGCTTTGAAAACGTTTTCTGGAGTAGGAGCAACAAATGTATTTGTCGCTTCAACTTTTACTTCATTCAATGCTTCTGGCTTTAAAAAAGGCTCTTCTACAACAGCTTTCACTTCTACTGCGTTGTTGAAGGTGTTTACTTGAGTTGGTGACTCCAATGGAGCCACAATCTCATTTTTTGGCTCTTCGTCCAATGTGCGAACTGTTTTCACAGGTGCTTTTTCAAAACCAGTAATTGGGTGCGATTGAAAACCAGTAGCAATAAGTGTTACACTTAATTTGTCTCCTAACGTTGGATCGTAACCGTGACCCCAAATTACATCTGCAGTTGACCCTGCTTCTTCTTGAATATAATCTGTGATTTCAGTGATTTCGTCCATCAACACTTCTTTATCACCGTAAGTAATGTTCAATAAGACGTATTGCGCGCCACTAATATCATTATCATTCAACAATGGAGAATTCAATGCTTGTTGAACAGCAATTGTTGCTCTGTTCTCACCTTCAGCCGCTGCGCTACCCATAATTGCAACACCGCTGTCTTTCATCACCGTTTTCACGTCGTTGAAATCCACGTTAATTGCACCAGTAACAGCAATTACTTCAGCGATACCTTTAGCAGCCGTTGTTAAAACGTCATCTGCTTGAGCAAACGCATTTCCAATAGTTAAATTACCTGTAATCTCTCTTAAACGCTCATTGTTGATTACCAATAAAGTGTCAACGTTTTCGCGCATTTTGTCCATTCCTTCTTCAGCTTGTTGTCTTCTCTTACGTCCTTCAAAGTTGAAAGGAACTGTAACGATACCAACAGTCAAAATACCCAATTCTTTCGCAACTTGAGCAATAACTGGAGCAGCACCAGTACCAGTACCACCACCCATTCCTGCAGTAACGAAAACCATTTTCGTATTTTTTCCTAGCAATTCTCGAATTTCTTCAATGTTTTCAATTGCTGCGTTCATTCCAATTTCAGGAATTGCACCAGCACCACGACCTTCTGTTAATGATGGTCCCAATTGAATTTTATAAGGAACTGGAGAAATATCCAATGCTTGACGATCCGTATTACATACGATAAAGTCAACACCGATAATTCCCTGACCGTACATGTGGTTAACTGCATTGCTACCACCTCCACCAACACCAATTACCTTAATAATTGAAGATGTGTCTTTTGGCAAATCGAATTCCATATTCTCTCTCTTTTTATTGTTGTTGTTTCTTTATTTCTTTCGGAACACTTCTCGCTAAATCCATGTCCATATTCTATTCCTTATTCTTCTTCTGCGAACCAGTCTTTTCCTTTCTTAACGATTGTATCGAAGAAAGAACCTCTGTTTTTCTCAGAGTGTGTTTTCACCGATCCTGCACTTGCTGCTTCCACTGTAACACCGCTTTTTTCTAATGCTTCGAATCCTTTCAATACCAAGCCAATTCCAGTAGAGTACATTGGGCTTGTTAAGTTCTCGATGTGGTTGTTATTCGCTAAATGCTCAGTTGGGTAACCGATGCGCGTATCCATTCCTGTGATGTACTCGAATAACTGCGTGATGTGTTTCATTTGAGCACCACCGCCTGTTACAACGATTCCACCAATTAATTTCTTGCTGTAGCCAGAATTCAAAATCTCGTAATGAACTAAATCAATGATTTCTTCCATTCGCGCTTGAATAATACTCGCCAAGTTGCGGATTGTAATTTCTTTCGGATCACGACCTCTCAAACCTGGAATGCAAACGATTTCATTTTCTTGACTTTCAGAAGCCAAAGCAGAACCAAATTTCGTTTTCAACATTTCCGCTTGACGCTTCATGATTGTACATCCTTCTTTGATATCTTCTGTGATGACATTCCCTCCGAAAGGAATAACAGCTGTGTGACGAATAATTCCTTCATGGAAGATCGCAACGTCTGTGGTACCACCCCCGATATCAACCAAAACTACACCAGCCTCTTTTTCTTCATCCGACAACACTGCATCAGCAGATGCGATTGGCTCTAGAATAATTTCTTTCACTTCCAATCCTGCTTTTTGCACACATTTGTTGATGTTTAACAAAGCGCCAACGTGTCCAGTAATAATGTGGAAATTCGCCTCAAGACGACGTCCCAACATACCGATTGGATCTTTAATTCCTTGTTCGTTATCGATGATGTATTCTTGAGGAAGAACGGTAATAATTTCTTCTCCTGGTTGCATCACCAATTTATACATATCTTCCACTAAAGCATCGATATCCTTTTGTGAAATTTCATTATCGATTTGATCACGAGTGTGAATTCCACGGTGTTGCAAACTTTTAATGTGTTGACCAGCGATGCCAACATTTACAGAACCGATTGTCAATGAACCTTCAACGCGTTCTTGCGCTTCATCAACAGCAACACGAATTGATTGAACCGTTTTCTCGATATTCGAAACCATACCACGCATAACACCAAGGGATTCGCTTTTTCCCATTGATAAAATCTCGATTTTCCCGTGTTCGTTTTTCTTACCAACGAAACAAGCAATCTTTGTAGTTCCAATATCTAGTCCAACAATAATTTTTGACATATTACTCAATTTTTTCTTCTTCAATATAGCCTTCAACAGTCTTACAAACGATCTGATTATCGTACTTCAAACTTATTTCTTCGTACTTATCCCAACCTTCGTAAGGAATTCCTTCCTGATAAAAGATCTTCAGCTTCTTAAACTTGTCCTTTACCTCCTTGTCTGTTTTAGCTGTACCGAAAATAATTTTTTGTCCTCCAACCAGCGGTATCAGTACAAAATCACCGTTTTTCTTCAAGTGAATTTGGCCTATTAGAGACTGCATTAGTGGATCGTTACAAACATAATTGGAAATACGATACACATCATCTAAATTTCGAATACTTTTCAAGGTATCGTTGTTAATAATTTCTGGCACCGAAACAGAGGAAATTCTGTCCTTAATATAACCTGTAACAACCACAACTCGAGCAGTATGTAAAGACGAAGAATTCATGACAAATCCATCTTCATCCAAGTAAAAAGTTTCATCGTATTTGTTATAAATTCGAGCAATTGGTTTACGCACTGTAACCTCAATTTTCCATTTGGATCCAAGCTTCGTATATACTTTTACATCCTTGACTTCAGTCATCTTACGAATATAATTTTCGACAACCGAAACTTTCAAGTCTTTTTGTGCTTGTCCGTTGAAAGTAAATCCATTGCGTTTTAGGCGTAACTTCAGTTCATCCTCGGTTAAAAATGCATTTTCTCCGTTCACGTGAATCAATACTTCTGGCTCTTCAAGGACAGTTTCAGCCTGCGCTGATTGTGTCATGCGCATGAGAACAATTACTGCAATAGCAAAGGCAATCCACAAACCACGTTTCAACCATTTCTTCATGACAAAGCATTTTTAAGTGGTTCAACAATGCGATCGATGTCTCCTGCTCCAATTGTCAACACAACTCCTTCTTGCAAGTTTGAAACATAGTTCAAGGCTTCTTGAGCTGGAAGAATTTGTTTATGCTCAGATGTAATTTTCTTCAATAAAACATCACTCGTAACACCCGGAATTGGCTCTTCTCTTGCTGGATAAATTGGCAGTAAAACCACTTCGTCTAATTGAGAAAGTTCATGTGCAAATCCCTCAAAAAAATCGCGTGTTCTACTGAATAAATGCGGTTGAAAAATTCCTGTTATTTTTTGATTTGGATACAGCAATCGAACCGAAGAAACCAAGGCATGAATTTCTGTTGGATGGTGCGCATAATCATCAATATACACCAACTTCTCAGTTCTAATTTTGTATTCAAAACGGCGCTTTACACCGCGGAATGATTGTAATCCAAAGCGAATTTCTTCTTCACTTAAACTTAAAAACTGCGCTAAAGCGATACATGCCACAGCATTCTCGGCATTATGAATTCCCGGAATCCCTATTTCGACAGCACCCAATATCCCTTTTGGTGTTTGAACATCCATCAAAAACTTTCCTTGTTCAAATCGCAAATTATAGCCTGAATAATCCGCAGTTTTGGATTCTATCGCATACGAAATAGTTTGTGCTTCCGAAGCAACATCCAACCCTTCTTTCTTTACCAAACAACCTTTCGGGTTGATGAGTGCAGCATATTTTTGAAAACCTTCCAAGAAAACAGATGCATCACCGTAAATATCCAAATGATCTGGATCTGTAGAAGTAATAATGGAAGCGAAAGGTGTCAATTTCAAAAATGAACGATCAAACTCATCTGCTTCAATTACAGTATATTCACTTGAAGGATTCAATACCAAATTCGAGGAAAAATTGGTAGCGATTCCACCTAAAAATGCATTGCATTTCAAATGTGATTCGTTCAAGATGTGCGCTAGCATTGAACTCGTTGTTGTTTTACCATGCGTTCCTGCAACACCGAGTCCTAAAGATTGACGTGTTAACAAGCCTAGCACTTCCGAACGTTTAAATAAATTGATTGTTTGCGTTTGGAAAAAGACCAACTCGCCCATTCCTTTTGGAATTGCAGGTGTGTAAACTACAAGCGTCTTATCGCTTTCTTTAAACTGGCTTGGTACCTGTTCTCCCAAATCTTCGAAGTGAATCGAAATACCTTCGTTTTGCAAGTCATCGGTTAATGGAGATGGCGTTTTATCATAGCCTGCAACTTCCCATCCAATTGCGTTAAAATAACGTGCTAGAGCAGACATACCAATTCCACCAATACCAATAAAATAGGCACGATTAAAATCTGATAATTGTATTGAATCTAGCTTTTCCATTTCTATTTTTCTACATCTCTACTCAGTGAGTAGTATTAATTTTTTCTAATTCGTCTACGATTGATTCCGTTGCTTTTGGTTTGCCTAATTTTTCTATTTCTGCAGACAATTTCCCTTGTAAATCATCATTTTTCAATAAATCCAAAACAGTTGGAATCAATGTTTCTTTTGCCTCAATATCTTTTACGAGAATAGCAGCCGATTTTTCAACCAAGGCCATCGCGTTTTTCGTTTGATGGTCTTCCGCAACATTCGGACTTGGAACCAAAATCACCGGTTTTTTAATTAAACACAATTCTGAGACAGAAATCGCTCCAGCTCGAGAAATAATTACATCAGCCATGGCATACGCTAAATCCATTCGATCGATGAATTGCACCAATTTAATTCCCTCGTATTCATTTCCTTTTAATTGCTCATTCAAATCATTGAAATACAATTTACCTGATTGCCACAACACTTGAACTCCAGCTTCTTTTAAAACCGAATAATGGTTCATCATTGCTTGATTCAAGGTACGCGCTCCCAAACTACCTCCAATTACCAAAATTGTTTTCTTAGTTGGATCTAACTTGTAATACTCAAATGCTTCACCGCGTTTCCCTGAGATATTAACCATTTCAAAACGAACCGGATTTCCAGTCAATGTAATTTTTTCTTTCGGAAAGAAACGCTCCAATCCTTCGTAGGCCGTACAAAGAGAATTCACGTTCTTAGCCAATAATTTATTTGTTTTCCCTGGAAATGAATTTTGCTCTTGCACCAAAGTTGGTATCCCAAGCATTGTTGCTGCTTTTAAAGTTGGTCCACTTGCGTAACCACCAACCCCAACTACAACCTGTGGTTTAAAATCTTTCAAAATACGTCGCGCACGCAGCATACTTTTAATGATTTTAAACGGCAACAAGAAATTCGACAAGGTTAATTTTCGCTGCAATCCAGCAATCCTTAAACCTTCAATTTTATATCCAGCAGCTGGAACTTTTTCCATTTCCATTTTGCCGATAGCACCAACAAACAAAATTTTTGCTTGAGGGTTTCGCTTTTTTATTTCATCAGCTATGGCAATCGCAGGAAAAATATGTCCTCCTGTTCCACCACCTGATATTACTGCGCGATCTATTTTCATTCTTCAACAAATGAGTTTGTAGTATCTTCTTTCGTTTCTTTTGCCGTTTTTTTATCTTGAGCGTAGGCAATGCTTTGAACAATTCCGATTGCAACACAAGTCATAATTAAGGCTGAGCCTCCCATTGCTAGGAGCGGCATATTTTGTCCGGTTACTGGGAACACTCCCGTACAAACCAACATATTTACAGATGCTTGGCTAAGTAACAAAATTCCAATCCCCAAGCAAGCGTATGTTTCGAACAAGCGATCAGATTTCAAGCCAATTCGAATAATTCGATACAACATGATTAAATACAAGAGCATCAAAAACACGGCTGACACCAAGCCAAATTCTTCCACAAAACTGGAATAGTAGAAATCGGCATACGCTTCAGGAAGGTATTCTTTCAACTTACCATCACCAACACCTTGTCCAAAAAAAGATCCGTTAAAAATGGCTAATTCGGCATTCATTGATTGGGCATTTGTTAGCACATCATTATCGCTTTCCATTTTATTTAAAATCCTGTTCTCCCACGTTTCGTAACGAGGAAGTAGGTTCAAATCAGGTGCCGCTTTGTGCACAGCAATTACCAGCCCTAATGCTGCGACACCACCCGCAACAGTTAAAAACAATTTGACAATGGGAACTCTTCCGATAAAAAGAACAGTTAAACTAATGGCAAAAAGTATGGCGGCTGTCGAGAAATTATCCTTTACAATCAATCCACAAATAACAAGAACAGGAATAATAACCGGCCAAAATCCTTCTTTCCAACTATTTAATTTATCTTTTTTCTTTTCAAGTAACCGCGCAACATATATTAACAAAGCCAATTTTGCAAAATCGGAAGACTGAAAGGTTAAACCAACAAATGGAATTTTCACCCAACGTCCAGCGCCATTTACATTCGTTCCGAAGAAGAATGTAAAGAGCATCAATCCGATTCCTAAATAAAAGCCAAACTTTGACAATTGCGCGATATATTTTGGATCTTTACGATGAATCCAGAACAATGCGGCAAATCCTATTAAGACATAAATGAAATGTTTAAATAGGTATTTGAAGGGACTTCCTCCTTCTATTTTCACAAGGATTGGAACAAAACTGTATACACTCACTAATGAAAAAGCAAGCATAATAAGCGTGATGATCCAAAGCACCCTGTCACCTTTTAAATATTTCAAGTATTCTCTCATCTAGACTTGAACCAGTTTTAAAAAATCTTCAAATTCTTTTTTGTTTTCTTCCCAGTTCTCACCTGTTGCTGTAAACATTAAAATTGTTTGTGGCGCTTTAACCATTTTCAAAAAATGAAAAGCCTCTTCAACTGATTGAGTCCCTACGCAATTTTTAATTTTATCTAACCAATTATTCTCCAAATAAAAGATGGAAGAATCATAGGAAATTACAGCAGACAAATTATTCAGCAACAATTCATCTTCAGCAAGTGCTTTTGCAATCACAGCACCATTTCCAATCCAAATAGCAGGGAAAGGAAACGAATGCAGGGTGTTTGCAATCAAACTTGGTGTTGGATTGAACCAAGAAAACACATCCATTCCCCACAATTTTCCATGAGGACGAATGCTCGATTCGTTCAGTTGGTGTAGACTTTCACGTCTTGCTTCCAACAAACGATCTTCCGTGCGAGTGCCTAATTTTTCACTCATGTTTTCTTCTTATAAAGAACGAACGGCTTCTTTGAACTGATTTCCTCGGTCCTCGTAGTTTTCGAATAAGTCGAAACTTGCACACGCTGGAGATAAAAGAACTGTTTCATCTTTCTTCGCCAAACGGTAACCGTAAGCCACGGCTTCCATTGCTGAACGTGCTTCAACAATTGTATCAACCACTCCTGTAAATGATTCAATCAATTTTTTGTTGTCAACACCTAAGCAAATGATTGCTTTTACTTTGTCGCGTACTAAGTCAGTTAATTCAGAATAATCGTTTCCTTTATCAACACCACCAACGATCCAAACTGTTGGTTGTTCCATACTTTCAAGTGCAAACCAAGTAGAGTTTACATTTGTTGCTTTTGAGTCATTGATGAACTCAATTCCGTGAACTTTCGCCACGAATTCAAGGCGGTGTTCTACATTGACAAAGTCTTCAAGACTTTCTCTCACAACTTCTTTCCTAATTTCTAGGATTCTTGACGCGATACCTGACGCCAACGAATTTTGGGTGTTGTGTTTCCCCTTAAGTGCTAAATCGTGAATTGACATAGTGAGTTGTTCGTTTATGTTTATTGTTATTTGTTGTTCGTCTGCAAAGCCTCCAACTTCTTGTTCTTTCACAAGAGAGAAAGGGGCAGTTTTGGCATTAATCAATCGTTTTTCGACTTCTGCCTGAATAATCGGATCATCAAAATTGTAGATGAACCAATCGTTGTTTGTTTGGTTTTGTAGAATACGGAATTTCGAATCCACGTAATTCTGCATTTCATAATTGTAGCGATCCAAATGATCAGGAGTTATGTTTGTTAGAATCGCGATATCCGCTCTAAAATCAAACATGTCATCCAATTGGAAAGAACTCAATTCGAGCACATACCAATCGAAGTTTTCTTCTGCAATTTGTTTCGCAAAGCTTTTACCAACGTTGCCCGCTAAACCAACGTTAATTCCAGCTTTTTTAAGAATGTGATAGGTCAACATTGTTGTCGTTGTCTTCCCATTACTTCCAGTTATTGCTATTGTTTTCGCATTTGAGTAATATCCTCCGAATTCGATTTCAGAAATGATTTTTACTCCTTTTTCGCGTAATTTTTTAATAAGTGGTGCTTTGTCAGGAATACCTGGCGATTTAATCACCAAATCAGCATTCAGGATTCGTTCTTCAGAGTGTTTTCCTTCTTCCCATTCAAAGCCATTTTCAGTTAATTCTGTTTTAAATTCATCTTTTATTGCTCCGAAATCAGAAACAAACACATTCCACCCCATTTTTTTTGCTAAAATGGCAGCACCAACACCGCTTTCTCCGGCGCCAAGAATGGCAATGTATTTATTCATTCCTTCCACGTTTATCTCAATTTCAAGGTTACGATTGTGATGACAGCAAGCAAAACGCCCACAATCCAGAAGCGCGATACGATTTTTGCTTCATGTAATCCTTTCTTTTGGTAATGATGATGCAACGGAGCCATGAGGAAGATGCGCCTTCCTTCTCCGAAGCGTTTTTTCGTGAGTTTGAAATATCCTACTTGAAGTACAACGGATAAATTCTCCACCAAGAACACACCAGCTAAAACAGGAATCAATAATTCTTTTCGAATTGAAATCGCGAAAACTGCGATAATTCCTCCCAAAGCCAATGAACCTGTGTCACCCATGAATACTTGTGCTGGATAAGAATTGTACCACATGAAACCAATACATGCTCCAACAAAGGCGGCAATGAAAATCACGAGTTCCTCGGCGAGCGGAATGTACATCACATCGAGGTAATCGGCAAATTTTGCATTGGAACTGACATAGGCTAAAACAGCAAGCGCGAGTCCAATAATTGCAGATGTTCCAGATGCTAATCCATCCAAACCATCCGTCATGTTTGCACCATTTGAAACTGCGATTACGATGAAAATCACAATTGGAATAAACAATAACCAACCGAATGATTTATTTGAATCTCCGATCAACCAGTTGTAATTGAACTCATTCCCTTTGATGAAAGGAATTGTCGTTGTCATATCATCTGTTTTGATCCACTTGTAATTCTCGTCTTTACCGTTCGTATGTTCATGCGTAACGAATTGCTCATCTGCTTGTAGTTTGTAATCCGCAGAAACACGTTTATGAACGGAAACATCATTATTGAAATACAAAATACATCCAACGATTAAACCAACACCGATTTGTCCAACTACTTTGAAGCGTCCAGCTAAACCTTCTTTGTTTTTTCTGAAGACTTTGATGTAGTCATCTAAGAAACCGATAAGACCCAACCAAATTGTTGCGATAATCATCGTGATTACATAGATGTTATGCAATTTTGCAAACAAAAGCGTTGGAATTAAAATCGCTGCAAGAATGATGATTCCACCCATTGTTGGCGTTCCAGATTTTTCAATTTGTCCTGCCAAACCAAGATCACGAACCGTTTCACCGATTTGTTGTCTTCTCAATAAGTTGATTAATTTTTTACCGAAGAAAATCGAAACAATTAGAGAAGTAATCAATGCCATTGCGGCACGGAAGGAGATAAATTGAAACAACCCAGCACCAGGGAAGTTAAAAGAATCAAGATAGTCGAATAAATAGTAAAGCATTATTTCTCTAGTTTTTTGAATAATTCAATCGTTATCTGCATGTCATCAAAGTCGTGTTTTACCCCTTTGATTTCTTGGTATTTTTCGTGACCTTTTCCAGCAATCAAGATGATATCACCTTTTTCTGCCATGGAAACGGCTGTTTTTATTGCTTGCTCACGGTCCAAAATGGAAAGTGTTTTTTTGAAATGTTGTCCTTCAACACCTGCCATCATTTCATCTAAAATCACAGCTGGATCTTCTGAACGTGGATTATCGGAAGTAAGAATGACTTTATCGCTCATTTCACATGCGATTGCCGCCATTTGCGGACGTTTCGCTTTATCGCGATCACCACCACAACCTACAACGGTATAAACCGTTTCGTTTTTCGTGCGGATATTCGCAATGGTTTTCAAAACATTTTCTAAAGCATCTGGTGTGTGCGCATAATCAACAATAGCTGTGATTCCTGAAGTTGTTTGGAAGTATTCAAAACGTCCTTCAACCGATTCCAAGTTGCTCAAGACTGTCATCACTTCTGTTGTATCTTCTCCCAGCAATTGACTTACAGCGAAAACCGCCAATAAATTGTAGGCATTGAAATCGCCAATTAACCGCGTCCACAATTCCACTCCGTTCATGTTTAACACCAAACCAGAAAACTGATTTTCGATCACTTTCACTTTGAAATCAGCTGGTGATTTAAGCGCGTAAGTATGTTTTTCAGCCTTGGTGTTTTGCAACATCACCATGCCATTTTTGTCATCCACATTTGTCAAAGCAAAAGCATCTTCACTCAAATGATCAAAAAATGCTTTTTTCACATTGATGTATTCAGCAAACGTTTTGTGGTAATCCAAATGATCGTGTGTGATATTTGTAAAAACGCCACCGGCAAAATCCAAACCAGTCACACGATGTTGGTGTACTGCGTGCGAGCTCACTTCCATGAAGCAATGTGAACAACCGTCTTCCACCATTTGCGCTAACAAAGCGTTCAATGAAACAGGATCTGGTGTTGTGTGAGTTGACGCAATCGCTTGGTTACCAATTTTATTGACAACCGTTGAAAGTAAACCACAGTGAAACCCAAGCTTCGTATACAAATTGAATAACAAAGTCGTCGTCGTTGTTTTACCGTTCGTTCCAGTAACACCAACTAATTTCAAATTTTTCGAAGGATGATTGTAGAAATTCGTTGCTGCCAATGCCAAACTTTTTGACGTATTTTCAGTGACAATCAATGTTACATCAGCTGGAACTTCGATAGCGTGATCAGCAAACACAACTTTACATCCCGCTGCAATTACAGCCGGAATAAAATCATGTCCATCAACAGCAGAACCTTTGATTGCAAAAAATGCAGTTCCTTCTTTTGCTTTTCTAGAATCGAACACCAATTCAGAAATTTGCGCATCAGAAGATCCGGACTGTTTTACAATCTCAATTCCTTCAACTATGTCTTTTAAATTTTTCACTTTTTAATCCATTTTCAATTCAACCACTCCGCCTTTAAACACTGGTCTTCCAGCAGGAATAGATTGTTCAACAACTTTACCATAGCCAACAACATGTGCTGACATTCCTTTTGATTCAATCAAGTAAACTGCATCACGCGCACTTAAACCAATTACATTTGGTACCGCATTTTTACTGATGTGTTTTGATTTCAACTCAACACGACTTCCATCTTTTTTGGTTGAAAACCATTCACCGTTTTCTTTGATGTAATAATTCACACCCAACAACTTATAAATGCGCAATAAATCGTAGCGACTACCATTCATTGAAATAGGAGCTATTCGTTTCTTTTTTGCCCCCTCATTAATGGCGTGGTGGTATTTTAATTTCGTTGCATACACTTTATTTGCCACTGCAGCGAATACTGTTCCTGATACTATGGCACCATAAATATCTTTTGACGGTGCGGAAATCACAACGATACACGAATACATTGGTTCATTAGCCGGGAAATAACCAACGAACGATGCTTGGTATTTTTCCTCCCCTTTTTTACCGTAACTCTGATCTTCATTCAAAATTCGAGCAGTACCTGTTTTTCCAGCGATAGAAAACTGTGAAGAAGTCAATTTTGAACCTGTTCCACCGTCTTTCATTACACCTTCCAAGCAAGCTCGAAGAATATTTAACGTATTGTCAGAACAGATTTTATCTTTAATAACTACTGGCGAAAACACCTTTACAACCTCAGCTCCACGACGAATTTCTTTCACAAATTGTGGTCGAACGAATTTTCCACGATTCGCAACAGCGTTGTAGAATGCCAATGTTTGCAAAGGTGTTTGCTGAACCTCATAACCAATTGCCATCCACGGCAAAGAAATTCCTGACCAATTCGGACTTCCAGGGCGATAAACCGTTGGATTAGGCTCTCCCTCTAATTCGATTCCTAGAGGTTCTGTTAAACCAAACTGTTCCAAGCGATCAATGAATGCTTGAGGTTCATCACGGTATGCTCGATAAATTACACGTGCAATCACATTTGAAGATTTTTCAAAAGCGCGTTTGATTGTAATTCGACCGTAACCACCTTCGTGTGCATCTTTCAATGTACGATTATGAAATGTGTATTCTCCAAATGCATTTACAGTATCGTTGATGTTGATTTTCTCATCTTCCAAAGCAGCCATTAAAGAAGCTAATTTGAAGGTTGAACCAGGAACCTCTTTTCGTCCGATTGCGTAGTTATAGCTTTCGTAGTAATTTCCATCTTCAGCAACCGTTAAATTCGAAATCGCTTTCACGAAACCGGTTTTTACGTCCATTACAATTACACAACCATTCTTAGCACCTTGCAAACGCAATTGACGTTCAAGTTCTGAGTTTGCTACTTCTTGAATTTCCTTATCAATTGATGTTACAACGTCCGCTCCCTCAACACATTCCTTGACAATTTGTCCCGTTTTTTTCCAGCCTGTAGAAATCTTTTGTTCGATTTCCTCTCCAGGTTCACCGCTCAAATATTGATTGTAAGCTCCTTCAATACCAACAGCTAGAATTTTACCATTGTTGTTTTGATAATACCCAAGCGTTCGCTTCATCAGCTCGTTATGCGGACGCTTTCTAATAATTGTTTCATCTGTATCAATGAATCCACCTTTTAATCGACCCAATTTAAAAATCGGCAAAGTTCCAAGCGCTTTACGTTGTTCATTGGTCACTTTTTTGCGAATCAGTAAGTAACGACTTTTACGTTGGCGTCCAGTACGAATCATGTTTTCATATTCGCGAGACGTTTTGTCTGGAAACATTTTCGCTAAGCCATTTGCCAAGTTCGTTACTTCATCATCAAAGATCTTTTGGTCAACGACCGTTGGATCCATGTGAATGTCGTAGAAAGAAACAGAAATAACCAAAGGTGTATAATTCACATCCAAAATTTCTCCTCGTCTCGATGGACGTTCTACTGTTCGGATTGGCATTTTCTCTTCTGTGGAGGCCGAAAAAATAGTTGAACGACCTTCCAACTGAATTGAAACTGTTTTAAATAAAACAATCAACATAATCACAACAAACCCGAAATAAATCAGGTAAGCCCTCCAGAATATGTCTTTCTTTTCGTTCATTTATTACTTCTCTTTTTTCAAACGAATCACTTTCGTTTTGTTTTCTGTTTCTTTTAAACCTTTTGGTCCCAATTTTTCAACTAAGCGATACCTTCTTGTTGTTTCTTCCAATTTTGCTTTCGATTCGATGTAATCAGCAGTCATCTCATCTAATTCTTTTTGGGTTGTATCAACATCTTTCGATAGTTGTTTTCCATAATACCCCTTGCCAACAATTAATAAGAGCAGGAAAATGATGAAAAAGATAAAGTTGAGGTTGTTTAACACAAATTCTCGCGTTAAAAAATCTCCATTGAGTATTTGAGTAAAGGCGTTTGGTTTCGCGTTCTTCGGTTTAGACTTCGTTTTCTTTTCCTTTTGCGCTACTTTCTTTGCCGCTTCCTCAGCTACTTCTTTATCTATGTATTCATTATCAGCCATTCTTTTCTGCTATTCTAAGTTTGGCACTTCTTGCTCGTGTATTCAGTTCTATTTCATCTTCAGTTGGAATGATTGGGTGTCGATTCACTTCCGTGAATGGCTTCAATACATTTCCAAAAAAGTCTTTTGTTATTTCACCGTGAATTGATCCACGTTTCATGTAGTTTTTTACCAAACGATCTTCAAGTGAATGGTATGACATCACAACCAATCGACCATTTGGTGCCATAACATCAGCCGTTTGTTCAAGGAATTTTTCAAGCACCTCCAATTCTTGATTCACTTCAATGCGGATTGCTTGAAATACTTGTGCGAAAAACTTATGTTCTTTGAATTTTGGTGCACATTTCCCTAAAACATCCATTAAATCGTTGGTTGTGTTGATTTTTCGAGAAGCACGCGCTTTTACAATTTCACCAGCAATTTTTCGTGCATTTGAAAGTTCGCCGTAACTTCTAAAGATTTTCACCAATTCGAATTCGTCGTATTCATTTACAACACTTTTGGCGCTCAATTCACCATGCTTGTTCATTCGCATGTCCAAAGGCGCATTTGCACGAATTGAAAAACCACGTGTTTCCTCATCAAATTGGTGGGATGAAACTCCAAGATCAGCTAAAATTCCATCAACTTGTTTAATTCCTAAAAGTCGAAGGTGATTCGAGATGAACGCAAAATTTGCCGCGACGAAGTAGAAATTATCCGCTTCCCATGCATTTTCTTTCGCGTCCGGGTCTTGATCAAAAACAATCAATTTCCCTTTGCTACTCAATTTTTTATAAATCTCTTTGGAATGTCCGCCACCACCAAAAGTGACATCCACATAAACACCATCTGGATTAATTTCTAATCCATCGATGCATTCATGTAGCATTACTGGTATGTGGTACGTAGTATTATTCTCCATTGTCTAAATCACCCATTACTTCATCCGCCAAATCAGCGAAATCTGCCATGTTGCCTTCGATCATATCGAAGTATTTAGACTTATCCCAGATTTCAATTCGATCGTTGTATGCGATGAGCATAACATCTTGATTCAAACCTACGCGCTCCATGTGAGCAGTAGGAATCAAAATACGACCAGCATTATCCAAAGCAACCAATTTTGCTCCTTGGTGGAACAAACGATAAAACATTCGGTTCTTTGGTTTAAACAAATTCATTTTCGACAGTTTTTCACTGATTTTCTCCCACTCCGTGAGCGGGTACAATGTCAAACAATCTTCAAATCCTTTATTCAGCATGAAATCACGTTGAGTTGCAGGAGAAAGCTGCTTCCGTAAACCGGAAGGAAATAAAAAACGCCCTTTTGCGTCCAATTTTACTTCAAATTCTCCTACTAAGCCTGCCATGACATAAATAATGGGTAAAATTAGTGGATTTCTACCACTTTTTACCACCAGTTTTCTAATTGTTAATAAATTCTAACGATAGAACTTCTTTTTTGTTTCGTTTTATGGAAACATTTTAAATCAAATATACTGTATTTCTTGTGATTTTAATGAAAAGTGGTAAAATGTGGTAGATATTTTCCAATATTTCAACAATTGGGGTTATCAACATTTTACTGACAGGTTATTAACATTTTCAACAAATCAAATTGGTTTCTTTTTGAATGCTTATTTTTGCCCCATGTCAAAAGAATTAAAAGCATGGTTGATGCTTGCTGTTTTAGCGTGCGTTTGGGGAAGTTCATTCATTCTGATGAAGAAAGGAATGTTTGCTGCAGATGGTTCTTCCATTTTTTCGGACGCACAAGTCGGAGCACTTCGCATGTTAATAGCTGGTTGCGTCTTGCTTCCTTTTGCACTTCGTGCAGTACGAAAAATCAAAACGTTCAAGCAGTTTTTACTTCTAGGAACAGTTGGTTTGTCTGGTAATTTTTTTCCCGCTTTCTTATTCACTTATGCTGAAACAGGATTGTCTTCTGGTTTTGCTGGAATGTTGAATAGTTTCACACCGATATTTACCATTCTAATAGGCTTTTTCATCTACAAAATTCGCTTGTCTAGCATTCAACTTGTTGGAGTTGGAGTTGGCTCAGTTGGTATCGTTTTATTAATGATTGCGGGGAAAAGTCTATCACTAACTGGCACTTGGTACCATATTTTAGCAATCGTTTTAGCCACTTTATTTTATGCAATCAGTTTAACGACGATCAAATACAAGTTACAAGAATTTAAATCTTTCGAAATCACTTCGTTGGCGTTCTTAATCATATTATTGCCATCAATTCTCGCTAATATTCAATTCGAAACACTTAATACACTTCAAGAAAATCCTCATGCGTGGGAAGGACTTGGTTTCATTTCTATTCTTGCCATTGCAGGAACTGCCTTAGCTGTAATTCTTTTCAACCAATTAATCAGCACATCTTCAGCATTGTTCGCAAGCAGCGTTACATATTTCATTCCTATTGTTGCAGTACTTTTCGGCATCAGTTATGGAGAAAAAATTGGATGGAATCAAGTTGGATCCATGGTCATTGTACTAACAGGAGTATTTATTGCGAATTATGCTAATCAACTTAAATTATTCAAAAAAAGTTGAAATCACATTGTTTTCAGGTTTTAATAATTATTTTTGGTACACAAATTTGAATATACAACATTATGAATTACCTAAATTACGCTAAGCTAGCAGTCGTTTTAGTCCTTCTTTCTTTTCAATCTTTTGCTCAAGATTTGGAGTTAGATTGGTCTGCTAGACTTGAATACAGCAACCAAAAAGATGGATTCTTTTCTCATTTCATTGAAACCAATGATCAATATGTTTATGGTTTAAACACAAACCTTGCATTGCGTCCATCAAAAGCAGATGACAAAATTAAAATCATTGCATATGACAAAATTACGATGAAACAAAGAGCGTCGGTTGCATTGCGTGGATACAAAGAAAACGAAGCAAAAAAAGATACATACAAACCTTTAGATTATTTAAAAACTCTTGTTTTTCAAGATAAAGTTTACGTTTTCTGGATTAAATCAACGAAACAAAAAAAATCTGGAAAAGAAGAATTGTATGTGGAAACGTTCTCTACAGAATTAAAACGCATCGATAAATTAAAAAAGATTTATACGCACAACCTTTCTGATGACATTAATACATCACGCTTTGCAAAATCATCGATAGTTGTATTAGGCAACAAAGAAGCTGGCTCTGAAATTATTATTGGATCAGAATTACCTCAAAAAGGAGACAATGTGGAGTTTAAGTTTTTGATTTTAAATTCGGAACTTGAAGCATCAGAAGAATCAACAATTGAACTTCCAATTACGCTTAAAAGCACCTCTTACGGGCTTACATCTTCTTATGAATATGGAAAAGATGGTAATATATACGTAAGCAGTTATATTGGGTTAACACGTGAAGAACGCAAAAAAGCAAAAAAAGCTGAAGATTTATCATACTGTGTCTTATCAATCATAAATCCAGAAACAACAGATGTTAAAACATTTGAATTGAGAGATGACAATAAAAAAATCAACGATTTCAGTTATGTCATCACAGAGAAAGAAATTAAAATTTATGGCTTTTTTGGTGACTTAGAAAAAGATTCTAAAGGGCAAAGTATTCATGGAATTTTCTTCACTGCAATCAATAGTTCAACTTTGGAAGATGACGGATTAAATTACACCTATTTTGACAAAAAAACAATTGACAAATTGTTTGCATCTGACAAAGAAGACAAAAAGAAGACACAAGCTTTAAGTAAGAAAAAAAGAGCAGCAGCGGCTAAAAATGATGATGAATCACTTGATACGCGTTATAAAATTGAAAGTATGCATGTGATTGATGATAAAAACATTGTTTTGATGTGTTCTAAAATGCGAAATTACTCAGTAACAACTTGTACAACTTCGCCTCAAGGTGGAACAACTTGTACTACAAATTACTATTGTGAAAAAAGAAATGTAACAGCAATTCGCGTTTCGGATGAAGGAGAAATTATTTGGGCATCAAACATTGACCGTTCGAAAACTTACAGCGGTTGGGATATTTATGATTTAAAAACCGCTTTCAAAGACAACACTTTCTATTGTATTTATGGTTCAAGCTATCAAATTGACGCTACCGTTAAAAAAGGTAAAACACGCAAAAGATATGCTGAATTACGTGATAATTTTGAATATGCAACGTTTGATTACGAAACAGGTAAATTCAAGAAAAACACATTCAATGTAAACAAGAAAAACACAGAGAAAAAAGACATGAAATATGTTGACCCTCTGAGAATGCAAGTTTTTGACAATACATTTTATGTAAACTACATGGTTACGCGTCAAAAAATTGGATGGTGTGTTGCGAATGTGATTTGTTTCCCGACACTTTATTACACCATGCTTAGTGGAGACACTAAGAAGGCAACTGGAAACTTAGGAGTTATTAAAATCCTTGACTAGGAAACTTATAATTTATTGGATATTTCAATAAACAATCATTAATAGAAAGCTCGCATTTTTTTGCGAGCTTTTTTTGTCTATACACTTGCTTTTGATTGATTAACTTCTCCGTTAAATTAATGTTTCCAACATAAAACTTCATAATCAGATTTGAGCCCCAAGCAAGCGAATTAATATATAATTGATTTGATATCAAATAATAAATCGCTAATGCGCTCGCTGAATTCAATGACATTGACAACAAGCCTTTAGTCCAGTTACCGTTAACAACCATGCCCGAACCAGGCAATATATACGAAAGCGCTTTTTTTAATTGAACTTGACGCACTTCATAAGACTGAGCGTTTGAATAACATTCATATGCTTCAAAAATTGAATCGCGTTTAATTAAATCAGAAACAATAATTTTAGTTTTTTCAGTATCGTAATTGGAATAAATGAAAAACTTAAGGCTTTCACAGGTTATACTTGAGTCATTTGAAACAATCTGATATTCCTTAATTGCATGCAAGGCATAATATAAGTCGTTTTCCAAATAGGCAATTACTGAAGCGTTCCATAAAAATCGTGATTTCTCAACTGAATCAGGTATAAATTGATCGTCAATTCTTTTGCAATTTTTTAAAATTAAATCATTGTCCGATTTATTCTTCATCATTAAGTCCATTTTCTGAACCATCAGTGAATTCTTTACTGTGTCCGAAGTAGAATAAAAAATATCCTTCTCTAAAGCTAATAACTGAATAGTTAATGAATCCTGACTATAACAGTAATTAATAAATTGAAGCTGGATACATAGAAGCGTAATAATCCGAAACATGGAATAAGAATTGGTTTTTAAGATCGTGTTTTTTTGTTTTTGTATCCCTGTAACTCCCAACAATGTTCGCCACATAAAAAGCAGAGAAGAAGCCAATATTAACGAACGACAAAGGATGAATCAATCCGACAAAATATATACTTTCTACAATCTGTAATCCAAAAATTGTCTGCGATCCAAATTTAGCAATAGAAGCTCTTAAATTTCCAATGTACAATTCACCAAGACCAGGCAACACTGTTGAAAGTAATAATGCAACAATTGGCTTTTTCTTATATGCCCGTGCATAGTTTTTAAAATCGTTTCGCAGCATAACCGGAACCAAAGTGGTGTCTGTTAAACTTGGATTACTTGCAAGACTATAATAAACAAGTGCTCCAACAGTATCTTTTGGTATAATCGCATTCCTAAGAGAAAACCACTGATCACGATTACTATCTTTTTTCTTTAAAAAGTAATTGTCTAAATAACGCAAAAAAAGAGTATCTGTAGTCAGCAAATTCTGTGCGGACTCACACTGTTCAAAAAACAACGAATCTTTTTCATATTGAATAAAATACTTGGCTTTAAAATAGGCCATTGAGTCAACTGGCAAAGCACTTGATTCGAGATATGCTAAATGTTCATCTGCAAATTGATTTTTGCTCAAATGTTTTACAAAATCTAGGTCGAATTGACCAAAGCTGTTATAGGAACATAGAAAAAAGAAAGCTATGATTAAGGCCGTATTATTTAACAACTTCATTTTTAACCTTACCATTTTCGGAAATTTGAAACTCGCAATAATCTTTATATATTGTGGGTGAACAGCAACTCAATTGATGCAAACCAACCAGCGTACCTTTAAACAATCCATATTCATTGATGCATCTCTTCGTGTATTCTGAGCAAGATATTTCAAAATTACAATTCGCAGATATTTGTTCAGAAAGTACATTTTGGTACACAAACAAGAGACCACCAGCAAGATAAGTGAATGGATTGTATTTCGAGGTTGATTTACTCAATTTTAAGAAAGATCTACTTTTAGGTTTTTCCGAACCACAATTTTCAATTAGCTCATTCGCCATTGTACCAGACAAATCCATTTGAGCATTCAATTGTAATGTTGATAAAATAAAGTAAGAAAAGATAATAAACTTAGTCAAAGGACGAGAGATTTAAAGAAAACTATGTTGAGTTAAATTTGTCATTAAAGGTATGATTTTAGAATGAGACTTGACATACAATTTGCGAAAAAGTACTATTTGCACGTGTTTCGAAGGTAGAAGATTTAAAATTTGTTCTAACATTCTTGTGTTGTAAACTTTTTTAGCTATCTTTGTCGTCCGAATTTTAGGAAAAATAATTTAAAACAAGCTATATGTACGCAATTGTAGAGATAGCAGGGCAGCAGTTTAAAGTGCAAAAAGACCAAAAAATCTTTGTTCACAGATTGGCAGCAGAAAAAGGAGCAAAAATCGAATTCGATCGCGTTCTTTTGGTTGACAACGGTGGAAAGATCAATGTTGGCGCCCCAGCTATAGCAGGTGCTTCGGTAACTGCAGAAGTTTTGGATCACGTTAAAGGTGATAAAGTAATCGTTTTCAGAAAGAAAAGAAGAAAAGGTTACAAAAAGAAAAATGGACATCGTCAAAGTTTTACTTCGATTACCATTAAAGACATTAAAGCTTAATAAGAACTTTCCAATCTAATTGGAGTTAAAATTTAGAAACAATGGCACATAAAAAAGGAGTCGGTAGTTCGAAAAACGGTCGTGAATCTCACAGTAAGAGATTAGGTGTTAAGATTTTTGGTGGTCAAGCAGCAATTGCTGGTAACATCATTATTCGTCAAAGAGGAACTCAGCACCACCCAGGAGCTAACGTTGGAATTGGAAAAGACCACACGTTATATGCTTTAGTTGACGGTCAAGTAGAATTCCGTAAGAAAAAAGATAATCGTTCGTTTGTATCGGTAGTTCCATTTGAGGCTGCTGAAGCATAAGAATTGATATACAATTTTAAAGGCGAGTCTCATAATTGTGAGGCTCGCCTTTTTTTGTGCCTCAACATTTGTAACGAGCACATTCTAGTTTATAAAAAAGGAATGGAAATAAATGGCATTATAGAAAGCCTTAAGTTCTATTTAATTATTAAATTCGCATACATAAAAAATAGTAAAGATGCTTGAAATTACCCGCATTCGAACAGAAAAAGAAGCCATTATTGAAGGGCTAAAGAAACGAAATTTAGACGTTACAGAAACGTTGGATCAAATCTTAGCAGCAGATGCTAATTGGAGATCGGCTAAAACTTCGTTAGAATCCATTTCTGCTGAATTGAATGTATTAGCAAAAGAAATTGGCGATTTATTCAAGCAAGGTAAGCAAGATGAAGCAAATGCAGCTAAAGCGAAAACAGCAGATTTAAAAAATAAAGAAGCAGAATTAAAAGCAAAAGTTGACGAGTACGAAAAAGAGATTACTCAATTGCTTTATACAATTCCAAATGTACCAAATGAATTAGTTCCTGCAGGAAAAAATGAACTCGACAACGAGACAGTTTTTGAATTTGGAGAAAAAAGAACTTACGATTTCGAACCACTTGCTCATTGGGATTTAGCAAAGAAATATGACTTAATAGATTTTGAACTTGGCGTAAAAGTTACGGGTGCTGGATTTCCTTTTTATAGAGGTAAAGGTGCAAAATTACAACGTGCATTGATTTCTTTCTTCTTGGAAGAAGCTGAAAAAGCGGGTTATGAAGAATTCATTCCACCTTTGATGGTAAACGAAGCTAGTGCATATGGAACAGGACAATTACCTGACAAAGAAGGCCAAATGTATCACATGCAAGTCGATGATTTCTACATGATTCCAACTGCAGAAGTTCCATTGACTAACATTTACCGTGATGTAATTTTACCATCAGAAGATTTCTCAATTAAATTAACAGGTTACACGCCGTGTTTCAGAAGAGAGGCTGGTTCTTATGGTAAGGACGTTCGCGGATTAAATCGTTTGCATCAATTTGACAAAGTTGAAATCGTGCGAATTGAACATCCAACAAATACTGCAAAAGCGCTTGAAGAAATGTTGGAACATGTCAAAGGATTACTTGAAAAACTAGGACTACAATACCGAATTCTTCGCTTGTGTGGAGGTGATACTGGATTTGCATCAGCCTTGACGTATGATTTTGAAGTTTATTCTGCAGCACAAGACAAATGGTTAGAAGTTAGTTCTTGTTCTCGTTTTGACACCTTCCAAGCAAATCGTTTAAAATTGCGATTTAAAAATGCGGATAAGAAAAACCAGCTTTGCCACACATTGAATGGTTCAGCCCTAGCACTTCCAAGAATAGTTGCAGCCTTGATGGAAAATCATCAAACTCCAGAAGGAATTGTTATTCCTGAAGCTTTAAGAAAATTCACTGGATTCGATATAATTAACTAATAAGAAGCCGCTTTCACTAGCGGCTTTTTTGTAAATTTTCGTTAATAAATCAGTGCGATACTTTTTATTATTGAATCTCATTGTATTTTTATTAAAATTTAAACTGTATGAAATACGTTTTATTTGTTCTAACGTGCGTCGCACTAATCGCTTGTTCTAGCAACAACAGCGCAAAGCATTTGGAAGCAATTAAATCCATGAATTCCTCACTTGATAGTATCGAAAAAGTGATGCTTGAGAATGAAATAGACACTATTGCTGCCCTTCGTGTTGCAACAAATGGTGTTGAGTTAAGAATTAAAAACAATTATTATTCGGATACTATAGACATGGCTTTAGGTAAAAAGATGGACGCTTATAAAGTGATGAGAAGAAATCTTGGACCTTTAAGCAGAAGCTATTCTACTGTTAAAAAAGGAATAAAAGAGGAGCGATTGACATTAAACAACCTAAAGACAGATATTCAAAATCAAAATGGTGATCGAACGAAATACCAAGAGTATATTGATTTTGAAAAAGGAAAGGTTGACCAATTGCGCAAAATTCTAACAGAATACGTGAAGGAAAAAACGAAAACAATGGAAACTTTTCATCGACTTCACAAGGAATTGTATGATTTCTCAATTGAAGTTATGAATCAAAAAATGAATCAAAAAAAACCAGTGAAATAAATGCGTAGTTGGGTGCTATTTCTAATCGTTTTCTCATCTTTTGCTGTTCAAGCACAAGTGGATACGGATTTGCAGTTAGCTCAACATTATTATTCCTCGGGTGATTTTGATAAAGCCAAAATTTATTACGTCAAACTATTCGATAAAGACCCTTCAAAATTTAATTTTTTGCGCTATTATGAGTGTTTAATTCAAACGAATGACAAAAAGGAAGCTGAAAAAATTCTAAAAAAACAATGTAGTTCGAATCGTAATGATCTCGAATATCAGGTAATGCTTGGTCAGTTTTACGAAGAAAATCAGGAACCCGAAAAAGCACAAAAATTGTATGCATCATTAATCGATGATTTACAAACTGATCCAAATTCTATAATTTCGTTATTCAATGCTTTCAAGGCAAAAGGTAGAAATGATTTAGCATTGACAACTATTGAAAAAGGTAGAAAGTTACTGAAAGGAACCTACCCACTTCATTTTCAATTTGCTGAGCTATACGGAGCAACAGGGCAAAAAGAAAAAATGATTGCTGAATACTTGGATTTATTGGATTTTCATTCTAGTTACGCAAGTTCAATTCAAAGTTTGTTAAGTCGTCAAATCGATTTCAGTGCTGACGAATCTAAAGAGTATGACTTATTAAAAAACGCATTACTTGAACGAATTCAGAAAAAACCTGACGTATCAGTTTATTCTGAAATGTTAGTTTGGTTATTTATTCAAAAAAGAAATTTTTCAGGTGCATTAACTCAAATGCAAGCGTTGGATAAACGATTGAATGAACAGGGACGTCGTGTATTAGATCTTGGTAGAATCTGTGTCGAAAATAAAGAGTATGAAACGGCTCGAAAATGCTTCAAATATGTAACGAATTTAGGTACCGAACAATTGTATTATTATCAAGCTGAAACTGCTTTATTAAACACACGTTTTCTGGAGGTAACTACCAATCGCAATTATAGTAAGGAGGAACTTGATGTTACTCTCTTAGAATATAAAACAACAATTGATAGAATTGGTAAAAAGCGTTCATCCATTTCTTTGATTATTGAAATGTGTCATATCCAAGCCTTTTATGCCAATCAAGCTCAAGATGCGATATCCACTTTGACGCAAGCTTTAACTATTCCAGGTTTAACGGACATGCAAAAAAGTGAAGTAAAGATGGAATTAGCTGATATCCATGTTCTTCATGGTGATATTTGGGAAGCATCTTTATACTACATGCAGATTGAGACCGATTTCAAATTTGAACCAATTGGACACGAAGCAAAATTTAAAAACGCTAGAATTTTTTACTACGACGGTGAATTTGATTTTGCACAGTCACAATTGAGTGTTTTAAAAGAATCAACTTCTAAACTGATTGCGAACGACGCATTGAAATTATCAATTTTAATAACAGATAATTTTGGGCTCGATAGTAATTACCAAGCAATGACTTGGTTTGCAAACGGCGATTTATTGGTCGAGCAACATCGATATGAAGAGGCCTTTGTGTTGTATGATAGCATAATTAAAACATACCCCTATCATAGTTTAGGAGATGAAATTTTGATTCGAAAATCCAAGGCAATGCAGGACCAAGGTAAATGGACAGAAGCTATTGCGTTCCTTGAGGAATTGTTAAAATATAATGGAGAAGATATTTTGGCCGATGATGCGCTTTTTCAATTAGGTGATATTTATGAAAATCATATGAATAATAAAGAAAAAGCTGCTGAATATTATAAAACTTTACTCTTCAATTTTAAAGGTAGTTTGTATTCCGTTGAGGCTCGAAAACGTTTTAGAACAATTCGAGGAGATCAAAACATAACTGAAGAGGATGAGCTTTAAAGCTATTAGAATGTTACTTTCCTAACAAATTATTTTATAATTCAATAGTTTTCTAACTTTTTTCTTTCGGTTTTGGCAACCATTTTAATATATTTGCGTCAAACTAGAAAATTGTGAAACCTTGACTATGAAACACTTCTTATTTCTTTGGTGTCTTGCCATGTCCGTATTCTCCTTCGGACAAGAGAAAACACCAACTACAAACAAGCAAACTTCAACGCCCAATTTACAGGTTGAAAACATTTCGAAACACAATAAAATTGACAAACGCGTAAAGCCTGTTCGCCCTATTGTGTCAAAAGAATCTCCAAAAAAAGAAGAAGAACCAGCTGAAAAGCAATAACTCTCAAACTACTTACAAATGAAAAGACTATTACTAACATCAGTGATGATGCTTGTTATGCTTTGTGCATTTTCACAGGAATCATTCGAAATCACAAAAGTGGGCAACACCTATTCACTTGAACAAATAAAAGAGGCGTTTTTACACGCTGATCTTTGTGGATCTTATTATAACTCTAAACGCAACATATTAGAATTGAATGATGGTTCAGTTGTTGAATTGAAATCGAAAGAAGAATTAGCATCTAAAGGTTTAACTATCCCACCTAGTTGTTTTATAGAGGACAATGTGCATTATGTCAAAGCCATTTGGTCTATCAATGATTTGGGAATGATCATGAAAGGATTCGACAATTCTGCGTATCCAACAGAAAAAGAATATTACCATTATAACCATATTAATAAACAGTAATTATGAACTTGAAAATTCAACTCTTTCAATGGACTTTTGCTGTTTTTTCAGCATTCAGTGCATTCGCACAACCAGCTAATGATAACTGTTCTGGAGCCATAAGTTTAGGAACACTTCCAACACCTGGAGCTTGTACTGCTGGGCTACAAAATGGTGCGCCTGTTACTTTAACAAACCAATCGACGGTTGGTGCAACGGCTGCAAGTCCATATGTTTATCAAACACAATGCACAGGTGGTGGAAATATGCAAACGTTTGCATTAGACACTTGGTATTCTTTTGTTGCTTCAGGAACAACTGGAAATATTAATATCTCAAACTTTCCGAATGCGAATGTGGGTGTTTACAGTGGTACATGTGGTAACTTATTAGGCCGTGGATGTTTGACAGTTCCAGCAGGAGGTAGTGGAACTTTAGTTGTAACACAATTAACAGTTGGTCAAACTTATTACATCCAAGTGAGTGGTAATACAACGACTTTAACGGACGCAAGTTTTACCCTTGCCGTGGATAATGACACAGATTGTAATGATTGTTTGTTAAATTCAACGTTAACTGCCAATCCCGCTCCAGTTAACGGTGGTTATTCACCAGGGCAAACAGTTCAATTCTGTTACACTGTAAATGGCTGGTCTCAACAAAATACTAACTGGTTCCATGGAGTACAAATTTCAATGGGGCCAGGATGGACTGGAACAATTACTGGTGCTACACCTGCGGCTACGAGTCAAAATATTCCAGGACCAGGTTTTGATGGAGCATGGTACTTTTTTCCTTCAGGAATTGGAACGGTAAATGGAACCAACTGGAACCAACCAGGTTTTTATTTTGAAACAACTTCAAACGGAACAGCCCCAGGTGATAATTTTGGTGACGACTGTAATGGAACAGGCTGTACTTGGACTTTTTGTTGGACACAAACTGTTTCCTCATCTTGCGCTCCAGGGACAAGTTTATCGGTGGCTGTCAATACTTCCGGAGATGGTGAATCTGGAAGTTGGTCAAGTCCAGCTTGTATCGATGATGCGACTACTAATTTCAATGCTGTACAAATTTGCTGTACAGCACCAACAATGTCAGCAGTTCCAGTTACTTGTATAGGTGGCACAAATGGTTCTGTAACAGCCACTCACGGTACGGGAGCATCTCCTTGGGATTATGTTTGGACAAATTCATCTGGAACGGTTGTCGGTTCAACAATGAATAGTACCGCTGCAAGTAATACAGTATCAAATTTGCCAGCCGGAACATATACAGTAACGGTTACGGATAATGTCAACTGTGTCACAACAAACACAGTAGTTGTTGGTCCCGGTGTAAACTGTACATGTTTAATTAACAATTTCACAGCGAATATAGGTGCGTGTCAACCAAACAACACCTTCCCAGTTAGTGGAACGGTTCAATACTCCAATGCGCCAGCAACAGGAACATTGGTGGTAGAAGTTACTACAGCAACTGGTACCTACACCCAAACGTTTAACCCACCATTCGTAAATGGAACAACGTACAATTATAACATTACAAATGCCATTTCAGATGGTTCTGCCGCTACGGTTGAAGTTTATTTTACTGCCGATTTAGCTTGTACACAACTAATCAATTTTACTGCGCCGGCTTCGTGTGGTTGTGCTGCTGAAATTGGAACGTTCACTGCTGATATTATTGGTGTAAGTAATAACAATTATGTTTTATGCTATGGTGATGTAATTGATATTCAAACTAACAACGATTGGACTGATCCTGCAATCGCAAACAATCCTCCAGGTCCAATATATGACCCTGGTGTTTCATGGTTAATCTATTCTTGTCCTCCATCAGTTGGACTTGTTCCATCTGCAACACAAGATGTGGCAAATGATCCTTGTTTGTTAGGAATTGTTAGTGACTATGATTTGAATGATATTAATGACCAAGCAATGTTGAATTCATTCCCTGCTGGAACATTTACAAATAATACAATTTATTATGTTCCAATCACAATGTATTCAATCGCGACTGGAACGTATAGTTATGTAAATACATCTGTTCCATGTTATGATTTAGGAACACCTTATGCAGTTCAATATTTACCGCAAATTTTATCTCCTTTCACTCAGACATGTACAACGGTTACGGCAACCATTTCAGGCGGTTTGCCTGCAGTTAATGGTTCTCAATTTAGTGTTGTTGCGGGTTCGTTAACACCAGCAAATGCTAGTTTTGGAAACACAACGTGTTCGAATGGTGGTACAATTGTAATCAATGGTTTAACAACTGGTCAGGCCTTCTCTTTCCAAGTTCAAGATGCAAATGGTTGTCCAAAAACGGTCTCTGGTACTTTTGTTGGCCCACCTACACTGTCTTATCCACAAGCTGCTTATTGTAAAAATGCATCCAATCCTTCACCGACAATTACAGGTCCTACGGGTGGAACATATTCTTCAACTGCAGGTTTATCGATTAATGCATCTACAGGTGTAATTAATATTGCTGCATCAACAGTTGGAACCTATACTGTAACTTATACTTCTCCAGCAGTTCCTGGACCTGCATGTACTGCAACTTTTGTTGTCACTATTAATCCTTTACCTGTAATTGCTGTCCCAGACCAAACGGTATGTGCTGGAACTGCCGTTACCCTATCTGGAAACGGTGCAACCACTTATACTTGGACTGGAGGAATCACAAATGGCGTTGCTTTCACTCCAGCTGCAACAACTACATATACGGTTACAGGTACTATAACTGCAACTGGCTGTACGAACACTGATGTTGCTACCATTACTGTAAACCCACTACCAACTGTAAATGCTGGCGTTGATCAAACAGTTTGTGCTGGAACGGCAGTTACCCTATCTGGTTCTGGAGCATCTACTTACACATGGACTAATGG
>JALQYQ010000050.1 GCA_023262855.1 Crocinitomicaceae bacterium | reverse complement strand
CCCATTCATTCTTCAAAATCCGAACAAGAAATTCATCATTGCACCTCACAACATTGATGAAACACATGTCAATTCAATTGAAGCTAAATTGCCGCATTTAACAGAACGATTTACAGAAAACAACGTTGGTAAAAATGTACTTATTCTGAACACAATTGGACATTTAGCAAGTGCCTATTCTTACGGAGAAATCGCTTATGTTGGTGGCGGTTTTAGTGGAAACTTACACAACATTTTGGAACCAGCTGTTTTCGGTTTGCCTGTTCTATTCGGTCCAAAATTCAAACGCTTTCCTGAGGCTAGTCAATTTATCCATCAAGGTCTTGGATTTTCAGTAAAAACAAGCGAAGAATTTTCTTCAACGATTGAAACTATTTACCGCAATCTTATTGCTATTTCTGAAAAAACGACTAGAACTGTAGAAAAAAATGCTGGAGCTTCTGTAAAAATTTTAGCGCACCTCGAACAACATTACGGACTTTAATCATTGGCCATTCCAATCCAAAACACGCATTTCATGCTTCGCTTTTTTGTTGTAATTGAGTTGAATTTCACGAATTAATTGTTCGATAGTTTCCCATTTCAAAGATCGATTCGGAACAACTGCAATTACTTCGCGTGCTGGAACTAAATTCATTCCATTCGATATTGATTTTAATTGTTTTCGTTGATTTTCCTGTAGATGATAAAATTCGGGAACCAATGAATATCCGCCGTTCATGTCCACCATTTTCAATAATAATTCCAAATTTCCACCTTCATAATTCCACGCATCAATTTCTTGATCTTCTTTCAACTGACAAAATTGAATCATCTGTGTCCTCAAACAATTCCCTCTACTGAGCAACCATGGGTGCAATTCACTTAAATCTTCTACCGAAATTTGAGATTTTTCAAGACTTGGAATATACGCCAATATTTCTTCTTTGAATAAGGGAATTGTGCGCAATCGATTGTCATGAAATGGTCCTGCTAAAATTGCCATATCCAATTCCTTTCGATCCATTGCAACAATCAATTCTTCTGTTTTCAACTCTTCGATAATCAACTGAATGTTCCCAATTCGCTCTTGCCACTTTTGAAACATATCAGGAACTAAATACGAAGCAATAGTGGGGATAACGCCGATTTTAATAATTTCCTTGTAATTTCCCTTCATTCGTTCCAACAAATGGTCAATCTTACTCGTTTCATTAACAACTTCGCGAATTATTGGTAGCAACGATTTTCCAAAAGGGGTTAATTCAATTGGATTTCTCGAACGATCAAAAATCGGATGCCCAAGCACATCTTCTGCTTTTTTTACTTGCATTGAAAGTGTTGGCTGTGTAACAAAACATCGCTCACTTGCGCGTTGGAATTGCAATTCTTCACTGAGAACTACGATATAATGCATTTGTTGAATCGAAAGCATATAGAAATTATTTATGCAAATATAAAACATATCGATAATTCTAATACAACTTCCGCCCTAACTTTGTCTCAAGAAAAAAACAGAAAATGACAGCTCAACAACATTCATATACTGCGAAACTGAATATTTTATTAGCTAGCTACGAATTGCATTATCAAAATTTAAGATCATTACATTGGAACGTGAAGGGGAACAACTTTTTTGAACTTCATCTCAAATACGAAGAGTTATATACTCGAACACAAATCATTATTGATGAAGTTGCGGAACGCATATTGACTTTAGGAACAACTCCCCTTTCCCGTTTCAGTGATTATTTAAATCACAGTGTCATTCCAGAAAATGAGCTAATTACCGATGGTAAAAAAGGAATGAATTATATCCTGGAAGCACAAAAATCCTTACTTCACATTGAACGCATGATTTTAAGTCAAGCAAGTGAATGCGAAGATGAAGGAACAGTAGCATTAATGAGCGATTTGGTGCGTGAAAAAGAAAAAACCAACTGGATGTTCGCAGCATGGCTGGGATAAAAAATGTAAGAAAATTGCATTCAGAAGAACCTAAAAAGCGTAAATTTGTTAAGTAAAATAAACACAAACAATCAAAAATAAAATGGGAGTATTAGTAGGAAAAAAAGCGCCGTCATTTAAGGCTGCAGCTGTAGTAAACGGATTCGAAATCGTAAACGATTTTTCATTGGATCAATATTTAGGAAAAAACCATGTATTATTTTTCTTCTATCCGAAAGATTTTACATTCGTTTGTCCTTCTGAGTTACACGCGTTTCAAGCGAAATTAGGTGAATTCGAAGCACGTGGAGTGAAAGTTGTTGCTTGTTCAACAGATACAGAAGAATCACATTGGGGATGGTTACAAGTTCCAAAAAACAAAGGTGGAATCGAAGGTGTTAAATATCCAATCGTAGCAGATACATCAAAAACAATCTCTGAAGCATTTGGAGTATTGGCTGGAGAATACGAATACGATATGGAAGGTAATTTGGCTGCAACAGGTCCAATGATTGCTTACCGTGGATTATTCTTAATTGACAAAGAAGGAACTGTGATGCACCAATTGGTTAACATGTTCCCATTAGGAAGAAACGTTGACGAAGCTTTACGTATGGTTGATGCCTTGCAATTCTTTGAAGAAAACGGAGAAGTTTGTCCTGCAAACTGGCAAAAAGGTGACGATGGAATGAAGGCAAGTTTCGACGGAGTTGCTGATTATTTATCTGCTCATTAAGATATTTTTTTAGATTTTTTAAAAACCGTTCAATTCATGTTGAACGGTTTTTTTATTTTTGAGTATGCGACTGATATTGCTTACTCTACTTATTGGATTTAAATTAAGTGCCATTGCGCAAATGGACACTCTGCAAGTGCGCTTTCTTTACGGTTCAAAACCACGTCCTGAACACAAAAAAGAACAAAAAATTTGGTTTGGAGGAATGCTTGGCGGTCATGTTGGAATTCGCTACAACGACACTTGCTATCTGAGCTTTTTTTACGAAGGACGTGTTCACATTTTTCAGCACAAAAATTCAAAAAACGGAAAGTATGATTTTCAATCTGTTGATGAATTCAATCACATCATGGACAAAGATGTGGATAGTGTGAAAACGCTCGTGATTTACATCCCTATTTCGCACGACAAACGATTGAAATTCGACAGTATTTGTGCTAGTTACGTAAAACAAACACCCTACGATTATGCATTTTTTGGGTACCGCTGTGGCTCTTCAACGTATGAAATTTTAGCACAATTGGATATTTTAAAGACCTACAAACCTGGTAAAACATGGCGTAAGTTTTTCTATCCTAAATTGGTTCGAAGAAAATTAATTCACCAAGCCAAAGAACACAATTGGCGACGCGAAAAGCACAAAGGAACACATAAGCGACTTTGGGAAAAAGATTAATTAAACAATTTCACCTGTTTCAATGTAGTCCAAGTCCTTGCCAAAGGTTTCTTTTAATCGTGAAATACTGAATAAGGCTAATAGCAAAAAGAAAATGCCAACTGCGAAAGCTGCGATGCCATCTGATAATCCTTGAGCGACCAACAAGCCAAAGAAAAGGGTAATAATATTGACAGAACCTCTTACGAAATTAGGAATCGTATTTGCCGCTGTTGAGCGAATGTTGGTTCCAAATTGTTCCGCTGCGATTGTCACAAAAATAGCCCAATATCCTGTTCCTGTCCCCAATAAAAAACACAAGAAATAATAGGTAGACAAAGTCACATCTTTCAAAACAAAGAGGAAAACAAATGTAATTACCGCCGTAAAAAGCAAATAAAGATAAACCACCATTTTTCTACTTTTCAAGATTTGGCTCAAGATTCCCGACAATAAATCTCCGAATGACAAACCAATATAAGCGTACATCACAGCTGTTCCATTAAGAACATTATCAACTCCCAACCAAGGACCAAAATTATCTTTCGAATTCATAATCAACAAACCGATCACATACCAAATTGGAATTCCAATTACAACACAATGTAAGTACTTAACCAAATTGGCTTTATTACCAAAAATCAACTTCAAATCACCTTTGCGTATAGAAGAATCGTGTTTCAAATCTTTAAAGAAATCTGATTCCATCGTGCCAACCCTTAAGAGTAAAAGAACAATCCCCATTAAGCCTCCGATGATATATGCAACTTGCCAATTCGCGAAATGTATTCCAGTAAAGGCATTTAAAAAGTCACCAATTGCTTCGCCTTTCGACCCAACCAAAGAGGCAACAACAGCTCCAAGTGCTCCAAACGTCACGATAATCATAGTACCGTAACCACGTTTTTCCTTCGACATCATTTCAGAAACAAGGGTGATTCCAGCTCCTAATTCACCAGCAAGACCAATTCCAGCAATTATACGAATTAGCGCATACGTTGAAACATCCGTCACAAAGGCATTGGCTAAGTTTGCCACAGAATACAACAAAATGGATCCAAAAAGCACTTTCAACCGACCTTTCTTATCACCTAAAATCCCCCAAAGTAAGCCACCAATCAACATTCCAAGCATTTGCATATTGAACAAAAACTTCCCAGTTGAGGCAATTGATACTTCCGAAGCTCCGTGCATAATTTGCGTCAAACTCTCAGCTTTTACAACACCAAACAGCACTAAATCATAAATATCAACAAAGTAACCCAAGGCTGCAACAATCAATATTAGTGCGATTTGACGATTTTTCTTTTGATTTTTAGTAGCATTCATACAGCTAAAATAATTGAAAACTTTTAAGAACAAATGAAATCCCTTTCAACAATCAAACTTCACAATGAAATCAGTATCTTCGTATTCGATGAATATGGATGAAATATACATGCAGCGCTGCATAGATTTAGCGAGATTAGGACACTTAACTGTTGCACCTAATCCAATGGTTGGCGCTGTAATTGTTCATAACAACAAAATCATTGGTGAAGGATTTCATCAAAAATATGGTGAAGCGCATGCAGAAGTCAATGCAATTCGTTCCGTTAAACATCCAGAATTATTAAGCGAAGCAACCATTTATGTTTCCTTGGAACCATGTGCGCATCATGGAAAAACACCACCTTGTTCGGATTTAATCGTTGAAAACAAACTAAAACGTGTTGTGATTGGATGCAAAGATTCTTTTTCAAAAGTCAGTGGAAAAGGAATTGACAAACTTAAAAAAGCTGGAATCGAGGTTGAAGTTGGTGTGTTAGAATCCCAATGTCGTGATTTGAACAAACGCTTTTTCACCTTTCACGAACGACAACGACCATATGTAATTTTAAAATGGGCACAATCAAAAGACGGTTATTTAGATAAATTGCGTCAGTCAGACGAAGTTGGCGTAAATTGGATTTCGGCACCAGAAACAAAAGCCTTGGTTCACAAATGGCGCGCAGAAGAACAAAGTATTTTAGTTGGACGTAAAACCGTTCAAAATGACGATCCTTCTTTAACTGTTCGTGAATTCAGCGGCAATAATCCAACGCGCATTATCATCGACAGTCAATTACAGTTATCATCAGATGCCAACATTTTTTCGGATGAAGCTCCAACAATAATTTTCAATCGTGTGAAAAACGAAGTCAAAAACAACATTGAGTGGATTCGCATTGCAGAAACCAATACGCGATTGATTTTAGACGAACTTTACAAACGAAACATCTTATCCGTATTTGTAGAAGGCGGAAGTAGAACTTTGCAATACTTTATTTTCGACAATGTTTGGGATGAAGCACGTATCATTGTTGGAAATTCAATTTTCGGAGAAGGTACAAAAGCGCCAATCATCAGCAAAGTTCCAACTTACAGTTATTCTTTTTCAAGCGATACTATTCACCATTATTTCAGAAAATGATTCCATTAATCATCAGTATTCTTTGTTCAAGTGTCATTTTTGTCATTTTCAAACTCTTCCCGAAATACGGCATTAATACATTTCACGCCATTGTTTTTAATTATTTCACTGCATTCACTTGTGGAATTTTGTTGTTTGGAAAAGATTGGAATCCAAAAGCACTTGAAACCGGTAACTGGCCTTATTTCGCAGTTTTATCCGCCATTTTATTTATTTCACTGTTCATTGTAATGGGAATAAGTTCTCAACGAAATGGAGTTGCTTTGACATCCATTGCTGGTAAAATGAGCATGGGATTATCGATGTTATTCATGATTGGCTTATATAGTGAACCTTTATCTTTTTTGAAAATTATTGGAATTCTTTTGGCGTTTTTAGGCGTTTTTCTTGTGTCTTTTGCAAAATCGACCGATGAAAAAAGTTCTAATTCGATTTGGTTATTGGTTCTCTTATTTGTTGGAAGTGCAATTTTAGACGTGGTTTTGAATTACGTTCAAAAATATGAATTTGAACACATTCCTGCCTCGCTGTTTTCTGCTTTCGGGTTTGGATTGGCAGGAATCATTGGCTTGAGCATTTTAATTGTTCAAATTGCTCGTAAAAAAGCAACTTTTGAATTGAAGAACATCTTTGCTGGAATAGTTTTGGGCATACCAAATTACTTTTCGATTTACTTGTTAATTCTTTCCTATAAATCAACTGGTTGGACAGATTCGACTGTATTAGCAATAATGAATGTTTCAACTGTTTTAATCTCAGCTGTTATTGGATTTATCGCTTTTCGGGAAAATGTTACCTTTCAAAAAATTATAGGTTTGCTTGCAGCTGTGAGCGCCATTATATTACTTTATTTCGCAAATCTTAATTAAAAACAGATGAAAATTTATCCATTAAACACAGGCAATTTTAAGTTAGACGGTGGAGCAATGTTTGGAGTTGTACCGAAAACAATGTGGTCAAAAACGAATCCTGCCGATCAAAACAACATGTGTGATTGGTCGATGCGCAGCATGTTGATTGAAGATGGAGATCGTTTGATTTTAATTGATGCAGGAATTGGGGATAAGCAATCAGAAAAGTTCTTTTCACACTATTATTTGTTTGGAGATGACAGTTTACAAGGTAACTTAAAAGCATTGGGCTTTTCACCAGACGATATTACGGATGTTTTTTTGACACACTTACATTTTGATCATTGCGGTGGGGCTATTCGTTGGAACAAGGATCGAACTGGATTTGAGCCTGTTTTCAAGAATGCGATTTACTGGAGTACAGAAAATCATTGGCAATGGGCAACTGTTCCAAACGCTCGTGAAAAAGCTTCTTTTTTAAGTGAAAACATTCTTCCAATTCAAGAAAGTGGACAATTAAAATTCGTAGAACGCACGGGTGATTTCACAAAAAATGTGTTTCCAAATTTCGATGTATTGTTTGTTGATGGTCACACTGAAAGTATGATGATTCCACATATTCAATACAAAGGAAAAACCATCGTTTTTATGGCTGATCTTTTACCAAGTGTTGGACATATTCCACTTCCTTATGTTATGGGCTATGATACGCGTCCCTTGTTGACATTATCTGAAAAAGAGAAATTCTTACATACGGCAACTACGGAAAATTTTATTTTGTTCTTGGAACATGACAGTATGAATGAATGTTGCTCTTTGCAAATGACAGACAAAGGTGTACGTTTAGATCAGACCTATCGATTCAGTGATTTGTTTTAATTTGGTTGTGGATTAGGCAATGACCGATTGCAAAATTCAACTATTTAAATTTTGCAATCTAAAATGCTCAAAAAACTTTGCTATTTTTAAGTAAAACATTGATTCATGAACCAGTATCTACTTTCCATTCTCAGAGAAGTTAACACGATTATTATTCCTGGTGTTGGTGCATTAACCATTACAAATGCTGCAACAGGCGAAATCATGTTTATGCCATATCTCAAATTTGACGACGGCAAACTCGCCCAACATATCTCCGAGAAAGAAGGAATGGAATTGAATGATGCGAAAAACCTTGTGGCTAAATACGTCCGTGAAATTGAAGCGCAATTGAATATTGGTGAATCGTATGACATGTATCAATTTGGTTCCTTTTACAAAAACAGCGAAGGAGAAATAGAATTTAAACCATGGAATGGAATTAACGAAATTCAAAGTTCTGAAACTCTGATTAATCAATCGACTATTGAACCAGAACCAACAACAGACAACACGATCGATAACATTGAAATTGTTGAAGAACCCATTCAAGCAGAACCATTAATTAATGAACCTGAAATTTCGAATAACGAAAACATCCTTCAACTCAAGAAAGAACACCAAGAAAATGAAACCGAAAATGAGCTTGATACAGCGTCTTCAGTAGCTGAATTTGTAGTAGAAGAAACGATTCATCCTGTTATTTCAGAAATACGTGAAGAATCAATCCCTGAAACTATTTATACAGAAGAACAGCAGTGGAATGACGATTTGGATTTACCTCCTATCAATGCAAAAATTGAACGTCCTAAAAAACCAATTATTGAAAAAGTTCAAAAAGACAAAAAGCGAAAATCTCCTGCAAAAGTAATTCTTCTCACTCTACTGTTTATAGTCATTGGTGGCGGAACAACGGTTATATTGATGCGTGATCAATTGGGAATTACAATTCCTTTCTTAAGTGCATCCAAGGAATCAACAGAAGTTAAATCGGTCACATCTACAAAATCGACAGTCAAAGAAGAAACATCTACTGAAACGGAAACAACCGAGATTGATGAAACGAAAGAAGTAGCGACTAATGAAACTCCAGTAAAATCGGAAGTCGAAGAACAAAGTGTTTCAAATTCATCAGACATGCTACAAACTTCAACAGGTTTGATTGATCGAAATAAACCATATCACGTCGTAGGTGGAGCATTTACAGAATTATCAAATGCCGAACGATACCAAAAGAAATTAACAGAAAGTGGTAATTCATCTGTTGTGATCGGGAAATTTGATGGTTTGTACATCGTGAGCATTTCATCCTATTCGAATCAAGACGAAGCCAAGAATGCACTAAATGAGGCGAAAGGAATTTCTGCGAATGCTTGGATTTTCAGATTTCCTTAAAGTTTTCCCATCAAATCCATCAAGCGATTTGAATATCCCGCTTCATTATCATACCAACCAACGACTTTCACCATGTGGTTGATTACACTTGTTAATTCTGCATCAAACAAACAACTCGCTGGATTACCCAAAATATCAACAGAAACAATTGGATCTTCCGTATAGGCTAAAATTCCTTTTAAATAGGTTTCAGATGCTCGTTTCATTTCTGCATTGATTTGTTCTACAGTCGGTGGATTTTTTACCACCATGGTCAAATCTGTAAACGAACCATCTGGCACAGGTACACGCACACCGCAACCGCCAATTTTACCTTCTAAATCTGGAAATATTTTCGTGATTGCTTTTGCTGCGCCGGTTGAAGTTGGAACGATAGACTGAGCAGCAGCCCTTGCTCTTCTTAAATCCTTGTGTGGCGCATCATGTAAGCGTTGATCAGTTGTATAACTATGTATTGTTGTAATATACGCACTTTCTATTTCACACAAATTACGCATTACCATAACCATTGGCGCCGCATTGTTTGTCGTACATGAAGCATTCGAAAGCACAACATCTGTTTCAATTAATTGATCATCATTAACACCTAGAACAATCGTTTTAATATCATCACTTGCCGCTGGAGCTGATATAACTACTTTTTTCGCTCCTCCGATTAAATGTTTGGATGCAGTCTCAGTAGTTAAAAACAAACCCGTTGATTCCAACACGATTTCCACGCCATATTGTCCCCAAGGAATTTGAGCAGGATCCTTTTCTTGTGTAAAAACAATTGACTTCCCATTTTCAAAGACAAGCTGATTACCATGAATTTCGAACGAATGATTTAACCCTCGGTGAACACTATCATACTTCAACAAATGAGCAAGTGTTTTTATATCAGAAATATCATTTACAACCGCCACATCAACCGTGGAAGAACTCAAAGCTAAACGTGTAAAATAACGTCCAATTCTTCCAAATCCATTTACACCAATGACTTTCATACTTTTTTATTCAAAGTTAATATTACAAGTTGAAACTAACATTTCTTTTAACAAAAAAGGGGAAAGATTCAATCTTCCCCCCTTCACAATTCGTAGTTACTATTTTAGTATTTCAATTGAACGAAACCGTGTTCTGTAATTTCACGTCCTCCTTCAAATGTTGCTTTAATGATGTAGAAATAGGTTCCTTCATCCACCAAATCGCCACCTGATGTTTTCCCATCCCAACCACCAGCTGGATCAGAATATTCATATATTACATTCCCCCAACGGTTCAAAATTGAACAATGGAATTCTGCAATACCATCGTACTGAACAAAGAATACATTATTTCCAACTGTAGAAGATAATGACACAATATTTGGTGCACTTAAGGTACATAATTTGTTCTCAATTGTTGCAGTATCTTTTATTGTATAACATTCATTTGACGCGGTTACTATATAATTTCCTGGAGTATTAACCGTAATATTTGGCGTTGTTTCACCAGTGCTCCACAAGAAACTATTCACCGTACTATTCACATTAGCACTCAAAATAATAGAGGCTCCTTCACAAATCACGGAATCAAATGTCTCTGTCCACGCATAAGGCGGATAGTAAATCTCAGCAGTAAGAACGTTATTACAAGCATTATCCGTATAAGTCACAGTGTAAGTTCCCGGTGTTGAGGTGGCTATTTGAGGATTCTCCATTGTTGGAGTATTAATGACAATAGCAGTATCAGCACATGACCAAACACCTCCTGCGTAAGACGTTGTTCCTTCTACTTGGAAAGTCATATAACATCCCAAACCATCTTCAAAAATTGTAGGTAAGGGCTGAACAAATAAATTTACCGTAGTATCATATTCACAACCGAAGTCGTCTACAATATTATATTGATATGAATAATTGCCTGGTGCATTCGGTTGAACAACAATTAACGTATCATTTTGCCCTGATAATATTGTTGGATCATTTGTCCAAAAATCACTCATTACAGTATTTTGATACCCTTGCATTCCTGGGAAGAAGGATTCATCAAAATACAATCCCCATTCAAAAATATATCCATCATCAATTCCCAAATTATCTTGAACAAAAATTGTCCAGTTACCATTCACAGGGCATCCTGCCAAACTAGCGAATGTTGTTTCAGGTGCATATACATTTGATGGATCCATTGAGTTTCCAGCTGATAATGGTGGTGTTCCCGGCACTGCCGCTACTGGAACTGTATTCCCTAAATTTTGTGTCAATGGACCAATGTCATTGAACACAGAACTAAAACAATATTCCCAACCTTCACCAGCGCCACCGCCTCCACTATCGTCATAAGGGTGTCCCATAAAAGTACCTCCTCCACTGTTTCCTCCAGGAATATTACCTGGACTATATGAATTCACCAAAGGAACTGTTGTTCCGTTAGGACATTGCAACCAAATTTCCAAGTCACCCAAATAGGAATGCTCCATCGTAATACACACCTGATTTAAATCTTGTGCATTTGAAATAGTGGCACCAGCTGGGAAACCACCAATTGAAATCGGCGCTTGGTACTGTTGGCCTGAACCATCAGGTAAATAGGTTAAACCTGCAAAGTTTCCACCCAAGTTAAAATTCCCTTCTGGTATAGATACCCCAACAGTATCTGTTGCAGTAACACCCCCAATTAAATTAGTGTTTTGACCGAGACAAACCGTATCTTCAAGCGGGCCGGTTCCTGCAAAACTAGGTAGTTGAGAAACTCGAACTTTACAAATGATGTGGTCTATTTGTGGGAAATCATCCGTCAATTTTAAATCAATCAAATAACCGGCACGAGCTGGTGGTGTAAACCAAATTGAATCATTATTTGGATAAGTATTGCCATCCGTTACGTACCAATCAAAATCAATTGTTGAATTGACATTTTGAGAATAACCGTATCCAGTTGACTCTAACGAATATGGAAAACTTGGATTAGCAACAATTAAAATACTATCACCAAAACAAATGTCAATGTATCCTGTATCTATTGGATCAATTGCATTTGGACCAGTTCCATTAATATAGGCTTGTAAGTGCGGTGTGAATGGCTGAAATTGGTTACCACATTGAACATTCGCGTCCCAACCTGTTCCTTGAACTGAACCATTCGAAACAAATACAACTGTCAAACATCCACTTGGGTTATTCCATGATGCTTGATGTGTAAATCCTGTTGGATCTGTAACAGAATTATGAACACCTAAAAGTGGTGCAGATGCTGTCGGTCCATCATACACATAAATAAAATCTGAACCATCAACATCGAATGTAAAACCCGCATTGATAGCCATGGTAATTGACATTTTTGTACCAAGTGTTAAATCTGGACAAAATGTAATTGTATCGTTATAATTAGCTGGATAATTAGCACCACCACCTGGATCCTGGAAATTGGTTCCACTAACTCCAAATGTATTACAATCAGCAGGGTTACTTTGTGGATAACCTGCATCCCCCATCAATACTGTTTGACCAAACAAATTAGCAAATGAAAGTAGAAATAGAGCTGTGAGTAAAAGTATCTTCTTCATAATATTACTTTTTGCTTGAAAATTCTTGGTTCAACACAATTGATGATTTAACGACCAACATTTTTGTCGTACCTTGAATTAAAAAATATTGATTTTCGTTTTCAATAATTGATAACCCTAAATCTTGATAATTTAACTTCGACATGTTTGGTACAGAAACAACCTTGAATTCTGAAGTTGATTTCCCTGAAGGCATATCAATAACATAACAAGCATTGTGGAGAGAGTAATTGATTAATTCATATTTTTTTGAATCAACTTTTTTTAACGTTTTCATTTCCTCAGAAGTATACTTTTTACTCAACGTTTCATCGACTTTTTGAGAAAAAGAGTAGCAACTAAAGAATAGCGAAACAGCAAGAAATAAGAAATGTTTCATGAACTTTTTGTTTTGTTTAAGCATAGACCCAAATTGTTTAAAAAAAGTTGCATTTGGGGATAAAAGTTAATTTTTATCAAGGCTAAAATTAATAATTAAAGTTAGTTTTGCAATATTAAACAGCGACATTTAAATAGAATGGAAAATTTAGAATTGGAGAGAATTGCTTCACAAGTAAGACGAGATATTTTAAGAATGGTATCTGACGTGAATTCTGGTCACCCAGGAGGATCATTAGGTTGTGCCGACTTTTTAACTTTATTGTATTTTGAGGTTATGAACTATAATCCAAAAGATTTTACAATGGATGGTAAAAATGAAGATTTGTTTTTCTTGTCAAATGGTCATATTTCTCCAGTATGGTATAGTGTTTTAGCACGCGCTGGCTATTTTTCAGTTGCTGATTTAGGAACGTTTAGAAAGTTATCGTCTAAGCTTCAAGGTCACCCATCAACTGATAAAAAATTACCAGGAATCAGAATGGCATCTGGTTCTTTAGGTCAAGGTTTATCTGTTGCTATCGGTGCTGCATTGACAAAAAAATTAAATGGAGACAAATCGCTTGTTTACTGTTTGCATGGAGACGGTGAATTGCAAGAAGGACAAATATGGGAAGCAGCAATGTATGCTTCAGCAAATAAAGTTGACAATGTAATTGCCACAATTGATTACAATGGCCGTCAAATCGATGGTGATGTTGAAACAGTGTTGTCGTTAGGTAACCTAGGACAAAAATGGCAAGCTTTTGGTTGGGAAGTTCTTGAAATGAACGGACACGATATACAAGAAATGAAAAATACAGTTGCAAAAGCACAATCATTGTGTGGAAATGGCAAACCTGTGGTAATCATTATGAAAACAGAAATGGGTCAAGGAGTTGACTTCATGATGGGCTCTCATAAATGGCATGGTGTTGCACCGAATCCAGAGCAACTTGCAAATGCATTAGGTCAACTTGAAGAAACTTTAGGAGATTATTAATTGAAAAAACTCCTCCTCATAGCATTTTTGTTTTCTGTCCCTCTCGTTTTTGGACAGGAGAAACTGACGCGAATCCTATTTATTTTGGATGCGTCAAATAGTATGAATGCAAAATGGGAAGGAACACAAACGCGTATTGAAGCAGCAAAAGAGCTTCTTGCTCAAAGTGTAGATAGTTTAAAAGGAACACCAAACCTTGAAATTGCATTGCGTGTATATGGTCATCAGTCTCCAATTACCGCAACGTTTGAGGATTGTAACGACACCAAACTCGAAATACCATTTGGTGCCGATAATTACGATAAAGTTAAATACCGCATCAAATCAGTCGTGGCTAAAGGAACAACTCCTATTGCGCGATCTTTAGAAGCAGCTGCAGCTGATTTTCCTGACCAAAATTCGCGTAACATTATCATTTTAATAACGGACGGATTAGAAGCATGTGACAATGATCCATGTGTTATCGCAAAAAAACTAAAAGACAAAGGGGTTAAGGTGACTCCCTTCGTTATTGGTCTAGGAATGGATTTATCGTATCTCGAAAAATTCAATTGTATTGGAGAATATGCCGATGCCGAAACAAAAGACGCGTTCAGAAACGTTCTTAAGAATGTTGTTACAAAAGCATTGGTAAACACAACTGTTCAGATTAACTTAAATGATATTTATAAAGCTCCTAAAGAAACAGATGTAACGATGTTTTTATACGAAGCTGGTACGAAAAATTTAAAATACACCTTTGTTCATACAATCAATCGCTACGGAAATCCAGACACGCTAATTATTGACCCAACAATAAAGTATGACTTGGTAGTTAACACGCTGCCAATGATTGAGAAAAAGAACATTGTGTTGCAAAAAAACACGCACAACACAATTATTCTGGATGCACCTCAGGGTTATATTAAACCACGATTTGTAAATGCAACAAAGCAATATCCACTGGAAATTCGTGTAATGCAAACAAGCAAACCAACTACAATCAATGTTCAAAAAGTCAATACGAGTGGGAAATATATCGTTGGGAAATATGATTTAGAAATATTGACACTTCCGCGGACTTATGTTACAGTTGATGTTACTCAGAGTAGCACAATCAATGTTGATATTCAAGCTCCAGGATTGTTTTCATACAAATCAACCAACTACGTGGTTGCTCAAATTTTCGTAATTCGTGAAAATGGTAACATGGAGTGGGTTTGTAATTTAGATGAAGCATTATTAAACGGAGGATTCCAATTACAACCCGGAAATTACAGATTGGTTTATCGACAAAAAAGTCTCAAATCATCTTCTTATACAATTGAGAAGAACTTTAGAATATATTCAAATAAAACAACAACATTAACATTTTAAACATGAAGGAATTCGAAATTCTTGGAAATAAAGATACACGCTCAGGTTTTGGTGAAGGATTAGCGGAATTAGGAAGAACAAACGAAAACGTTGTGGCACTTTGCGCTGACCTTACAGGCTCTTTGAAAATGGACGCTTTTTTAAAAGAAAACCCAGAACGATTTTTTCAAGTAGGAATTGCTGAAGCAAACATGATGAGTTTGGCTGCTGGTATGACAATTGGCGGAAAAATTCCTTATACTGGAACTTTCGCGAATTTCTCTACAGGTCGTGTTTATGATCAAATTCGTCAATCAATTGCTTACTCTCAAAAGAATGTAAAAATATGTGCTTCTCACGCTGGACTAACGTTGGGTGAAGACGGTGCAACACATCAAATTTTGGAAGATATTGGGATGATGAAAATGTTGCCAAACATGACAGTAATTGTTCCTGCTGACTTCAACCAAACAAAACAAGCAACGATTGCCATTGCAGAACACAACGGCCCAGTTTATTTACGTTTTGGTCGTCCGGTGATGCCAATTTTCGTAAAGCCAGATGCAAAATTTGAAATTGGTAAAGCGGATGTTTTAACTGAAGGTACAGATGTAACTATCATTGCATGTGGTCACTTGGTTTGGAAATCAATTGAGGCGGCTAAAGAACTGGAAGCTGAAGGAATTTCTGTTGAATTAATCAACATGCACACAATTAAACCACTAGACGTTCAAGCAATTTTGAAATCAGTTCAAAAAACAAAATGCGTTGTTACGGCTGAGGAGCATATGATGAACGGTGGATTAGGTGATTCTGTTGCTCAAGTGTTAGCGCAAAACTATCTTGCACCACAAGAATATGTTGCGGTAAATGACTCTTTTGGAGAAAGTGGTACACCAATGGAATTAATGACGAAATACGGAATTGATACTGCTGATGTTGTTAACGCAGCTAAAAAAGTTATTGCTCGTAAAAACGCATAAATCGAGCGAAGTTCATTCGTTCAGATAAAATAATTAAGTAATTTTAAACCGTCTAACGCTCGTTGGACGGTTTTTTTTGTGAGTAAGATGTCAAGAGATTCAGAATTTATTCAAAAGCTTGGTCAAACCAATCAAAGTCCTTATTTAATCGATGTTGATCGTGCGGATGGAATTTATATTTACGATAAAGCAAACAAAGCATACATGGATATGATTGCTGGCGTTGCAGTTAGTAATATTGGTCACAATCATCCAAAGATAATACAAGCGTTAAAAAACCAAATTGACAAGCATTTACACGTCATGGTTTACGGAGAATTTATTCAAGATGCGCAATTAGCATTTGCTCAACGCTTGGTAAATCTTTTACCTTCAACATTAAATTCGATTTATACTGTTAATTCAGGTACAGAAGCAAATGAGGCGGCGCTAAAATTGGCAAAACGCGTAACAGGTAGAACAGAACTTGTTTCATTTAGAGGTTCATATCATGGTTCAACACATGGTTCGATGAGTGTTTCTGGTAATGAAGTCAAAAAACAAGCTTTTCGACCATTACTACCTGACGTTCGTTTTTTACAACATAATTCGATTAGCGATTTAGAACAAATCACAACAAAAACAGCTGGCGTCATCATTGAAACAATCCAAGGAGATGCTGGAGTTCGTGTTCCTTCTCATGAATTTATGCTTGCATTAAGAAAGCGATGCACAGAAGTTGGTTCCTTATTGATTTTCGACGAAATCCAATGTGGAATGGGTCGCGCAGGTAAATTATTTGCGTTTGAGCATTTCAATGTTGTTCCGGATGTTTTAACGTTAGGAAAAGCACTTGGAGGTGGAATGCCAATCGGTGCACTTGTTTCATCGCATGAAAATTTGTGGGAATTCACCTACAATCCTATGTTGGGACATATCACAACATTTGGTGGACACCCAGTTGTTTGCGCATCAGCCAATGCCTTTCTCGAAATAATGGAAACTGAAGTTAATTTAGAAGAAGTGGAACGTTTGGGCGCATTATTGGAATCAATCGTCGGACAAAGTGAAGAAATCAAAGAAATTCGACGTATTGGGATGATGTTTGCCTTCGACATGGAATCGTTTGAACGCGTTGAAAAAGTAGTGAAACGATGCTTAGAAAAAGGATTGATAAGTTTTTGGTTCCTTTCACATCCCTATAGTTTTAGACTATCTCCACCATTAACAATTACAGAAGATGAAATACGAAAAGCAGGTGAGATTATCCTCACGTCAATTCAAGAAACGGCGGATTAAAACTAAATTTCCTTTAATAAAAAATCAATGTGAGCAAATTGCTCTTTTGTGTTTTTAACCTTCGAACGAAAGTACGATTCACGTTTTTTAGATCTGTATTTCTTAGTAGCAACACCAAAACTTAAAGCACCCGCTAGATTCGTTATTAATGGAATTTTTGGTCCAAATTGAGGGTCAATTGGTTCAATATCTTCTACATGAATGGCTAATTCATCATTCAATTGCATTTCAATTAAATTCGATTTTAAGGTATTCGAATAATTAGCGAAGCGTTCAATTGCTTCTTCTTCGATTTTCTTCGATTTTAAAATTTTATCAGCTTGAAATTGGATATCCTTTAACTGACGAAATAAATTGTCAATGCTCATTTTTCGTGGTGAATGGTTAATCCAAATTTACGAAATCTTTACTTTATGGTTGCCGGAATTTTATCAACATCCGCTGACGGAATGAATTTAATCGAACTTGTATTTACGCAATGACGTGTGTCTTTATCCGTAAATCCTTCGCCTATGAAAACATGCCCCAAATGTCCTTCGCAATTGTTGCAAATAATTTCAACACGCATACCGTCAGCATCAGGCACGCGTTTCACAGAACCTTCAATTTCGTCATCAAAACTAGGCCATCCACAATGTGAATCGAATTTATCTTCTGACTTATACAAGGGATTATTGCATTGACGACAAATATACAATCCTTCGTCTTTTTTCAAGTAATAATCACCCGTAAACGGTCGGTCTGTTGCTTTTTGCAAAATTACACGCTGCTCTTGTTCCGTTAATTGATTGTAATTCTTTGTTGAATCCATAGCTGTTTTATTTGAAGTTGGTTGTGCTTGACATCCTGTCAGAAATCCAAAAAATAGGGTTAAAAAAAGAAATTTCATGTCTATGTTTTTTGATTAAACGCATGAGCAATCCATAAAGTTCACTGTTAACAAATTTTAAGCTTTTGTTTCTTGAATAGCTATAAATTCTAACAACTTTTCATGTACTTTTTTCAACTCTTCATTCGTTATGCAATATGGTGGATTGATGAAAATAATATTTCCCAGAGGTCTTAACAACAACCCATTTTCTAAGAAAAAACCATATGCCTCATCACGAATATTCGAAAAGTAAGAAGATTCGCCATTAACCTTCAATTCAATTGCGAGAATCGTTCCTAAACACCTTACATTCTCTACTGCTTTAGATGAAAGTTGCATTTTGAATTGTTCATTTGCTTCCGAAATTCGTTTGACATTTTCCCATGTTTCGGCTTGTTCAAACAAATCCAGACTTGCACATGCAGCAGCGCAAGACAGAGGATTTCCGGTAAACGAATGTCCATGCAACAACGCTTTTGTCTTTTCTTCTGACAAAAACGCATCGTAAATTTCAGTTGTCGCAACGGTTAAACCAAGTGGCAAAACACCGCCTGTTAATCCTTTCGATAAACAAACAATATCGGGAACAATCTCTGTATGTTGAAACGCAAAATAAGTTCCAGTTCTTCCCCAGGCTGTCATCACTTCATCTAAAATCACTTTTACATTGTTCTGCTTTGCCAAGTTGACAATTCGCGTCAAAAATCCAATTGAATACATGCGCATTCCAGCAGAGCCTTGCACCAATGGTTCTAGGATTATCGCAGCAAATTCGTTGGTTTTAAATAACAATTCAACTTGGTGTAATAGCTGCTCTTCATTTTCTTCAGTCGGAAATTCAATAAAATCAACATCAAAGAAGAAATGCTCAAAAGGTTCATTGAAATAACCACGTTGACCGATTGCCATTGCACCAAAGGTATCACCGTGATATGCACCATTCATTGCTAGGATGCGTTTCTTAGGTTCTTGTTTATTGTGCCAATATTGAAACACCATTTTCAAGGCCACTTCTACAGCCGTCGAACCATTATCTGAAAAGAATACTTTCGTCAAGGGATTTGGTAGCAAATTCACGATTCGTTCTGCTAATTCAACCGCTTTAGGATGTGTTGCACCTGCAAAAATGGCATGATCAATTTGCTTAAATTGTTCATTGATTGCGTTTCCAATATGCTCATTTCCATGCCCGTGCACATTCACCCACCAAGAAGAATTACAATCAATGTATTCTTTTCCATCAGCTGTAAACAAGGTTGTATTCTTCGCTCTCACCAATTCCAAGGGTTCTGGCGCTGTTTGCATTTGCGTAAATGGATGCCAAACGAATTCCTTGTCTTTTTTCAATAAATCAGACATCTTACAAACAATTTAGTTCTTTTAATTTACTCGCTTGTTCTTGCACAAAATCAGCTGTCACTTCACGTGCAATTGGAATACGCATTAAAAAAGGAACATTCGAATGATTAAAAATAAATGATTCAGTTGCTGGATTTTCATCTCCTACAAACACAAGTCCTTTAATCGCTATTCCACGATTTTGAAGTGCTTCAATAGTCATCAATGTATGATTAATACTTCCTACATAATGACGAGAAACGATAATGACAGGCAAATTCCAAATTTTGAAAGCGTCAATTAGCAAATCTGTTTCATTGATTGGAACCATTAGTCCGCCAGCACCTTCTATGAGTAAATTACGATTGGTTTTTGGTAAAGTCAATTCCGAAAGTTGAAGTTCAACTCCGTCAATCGCAGCTGAGGCATGAGGAGACATCGGTTCTGTCAAACGATATCGTTCAGGTAAAATGTGAACATTTTCATCCGTCAAACGATTGATTTTATGACTGTCTGAATTTTCTAATTCACCTGACTGAATTGGTTTCCAGTAATCTGCTTCAAGTGCTTGAGCAACAATTGCACTCACTACAGTCTTCCCAACATCAGTTCCAATTCCAGTAATGAGGTATTTTTTTTGTTCCATCTTCGTGCAAATTATGCCTACAAAGATATTTCAAACACCAATACCGAACACTTAAAAAGGAAAATACAGCGATTTATTGGAAAAATGATTTCAATGGTTTTCCTTTTACGTAAACTTCTTCCAATCGACATTCACCATTCAAAACACGAATTGTCGCATAGGCACCATTTGAATCGATTTGAACAGATTCCATCAACAGTTCTTCTGCAGATTTTGCTTTGGATTCATTGATAAAGTACTTTCCTATGTTGTCTATTTGAATTTCTGCTTTACCATTGTAGACATTATAGACAGTGCATTTTACGTAGTCATCGTGAATGGGCGCTTGAATCGTAACTTTTGAGAAATAAGAAAATCCATTTTCGTCTTTTTCTAACACAACAAATCCAGCATCTCCTTCTTCCATTGTTTGATCACAATCAACGGAAAAATCATAATTCAGCATCAAATATTTACCTCTAAATGGATCAAACGGATCAAAGCCTTCTAATTTAACTTTATGTTGATGTCCTCTTTCCAAAATTGCCTCCGACGAGAAAATAATGTAGATTGGAACCGCAACGAGTACCAATGCAAAAACAAAAAATATGATCTTTTTACTCATGCTAATTAAGATTCAAATTCATCTTGCGAATTGCGGTGAATCAACAAGAAAACGAAACCGACACCAATGAAGAATAAACCTTTCAACCAAAATGCTACATCCATATCAAAATAACGAACCCACATCAAATTTGAAATAACAAATAAACCGTAGAACATGTACAACACACTACTGTAGCGTCTTCCTTTGATTAAGGCATTAATACCAAAACCAAGAACAAAGAAATTCACGAAAAGGCAAGCGAATGATACCATGTCAAAATCCAATTCTTCTTTTATGTAATGAACACTAAAAAGTCCCAACACTAAGATTGGTGTTAAAAGGATGTAACGGTTTAATTCAACACCTTTTAATCGTTGACGAATTCCGATGATTGTTAAGATGATCATTAAGGCAAAGCCACTAAAATAGAAACTCAATTGTTCGTCATTCCAACTACCAATCTGACGGATGTCATTCACCCCAAAAATGTAAGGGAAGATTTCCTCCACCGTGAAATAAATTAAAGTGTAGAACAAAACCAAGAGCGAAATTGTCTGAAAAGGTCGCCCTAAACTGCTGATGTTTCCATTGTAAAATCGTTTTCCTAATAAGTAATAACCAATTACAATAGAGGTTGTCCACCACAAATAACCAGATTTAACAATAACTGGCATTGCAACCAAAAACAAAACCCCAATTAACCAACCTAAAAAGATGGATCGAAAGCCTTGCTTGTCAGCTTGTTTATTCAGTGTTATATAAAAATGTGGAAGAACGCCCAACAAGAAAAACCAGAAATAGTAATACTTTTCGTTCAAGTCAAATTCAGAAGGACCAAATAAACTGAAACCAAAATGAGGAACCAAAAACTTACATGCTAAAAGCAAATAGAAAAAGGCAATTCCCGAAGCACGAGCAATATAAAACAACGGAATTGTCAAACAAAGCCACACAAAAATGAAAAAATCGATATCACCATCCATTTGATACGTCTGACTTACCAGTGCCATACTTGCACCAATCATGAGCATCAAAAACAAGGAGGAGGCTTCAATCCAAGAAGTGGATTTACTGTGTTTAAAAACCGCTAAATAGTAAATAAAAATCCCCGCAATAACAGGAACAAAACTGATAACTCCTCTCACATTTTTCGGGAAATCATCCCAGTTGTGAGAGACAATTGAAAACACACCAGCTGAAATAAAAGTGGCACCAATTAAAGCAGTTATGACCAAGAATAATTTCCCAACCGACTTGGTTTGATTGCCAATAAAATTTTGAATTTCTTTGTTCGCGACCGCAGGAAGTAATCCGTTTCGTTCTAATGAATTCAGAAAGTTTGAAAGTGCAAGATTGTTCATTCTACTTCTTATTTATTCGTCAATTTAACGTGATATTGACGGAAAAGATAAGCAGAAAAACGAAAGCGACTAACCTTTTCTAAAAATTAACTTCTCAATTGAGCATTTAATTTACCTTCCAATTCAACTCGAATTTTATCCATTACAGCATCAATTTGCTGGTCTTTCAAAGTTTGTTCAACATCTTGGAAAACAAATGAAACAGCATATGATTTTTTGCCTTCTTCAAGATTTTTACCTTCGTAAACATCGAACAAACCAACTTCTTTCAACAATTTCTTGTCACATGCTTTGGCAATTGTTTCAATTTCCGCGAAAGTTGTAGACGCATTTAATAACAACGAGAAATCGCGACGCACAGCAAATGTTTTTGGCAATTCTGTGTATTTGACTTTTACGTATTGTAAACATTCTAAGATCGCATCCCAATCCAAATCAGCAACGAACACATCTGATTTAATTCCGAATTGTTTCTTTGCAGCATTGGTAATCCAACCGATTTCACCTACTTTTTTCTTCAATACCGAAAGCTGCACACCTTCTTGTAATAGCGAAGTTTTCAAGGCTGATTCAGAAAGCATACTTCTCAAACCTAAACGATTGAAAACAGCATTTACCAATCCCTTAATTGTGAAATAACTTACTGCGTCTTTGTTTGAATTCCATGATTCACGTTCTTTTTTACCAGAAACGGCAATCATCAAGCGTTTGTTTTCTAAATATCCGCTTTCGTATTTATGATACGTCTTTCCAAATTCAAAGATTTTCAAATCTGCATGCTGACGATTTTGATTGTGTTCAATCACCTCCAACGCATTGAATAACAAAGACTGACGCATCACATCCAATTCTTGACTCAAGGGATTCAACATTGGAACGTTGCGTTCAGATTTTAAGGCTTCGCGCCCTAATTTCTCAACATAAGCTGAAGAAGTCAATGAATTGTTTAATGTTTCAATGTATCCTTTTCCTACCAACATTTCAGAAATTACAGTTTGAACTTTCTCAATATTTGGTTTTGGGAAAACACCGATTGATGTGTTTAATTTTTCTGGCAACGGAACATTGTTGAAGCCGTAAATACGCAATACTTCTTCTACAACATCTGCTTCACGCGTCACATCAACGCGATAAGCTGGAATTTCCAATTGTGCAATTCCATTGTCTTCTGAAAGAACATGAATATCCAAGCTGTTCAAAATGGATTTCATATCATTTTCACTAATTGTTGAACCAATCAAACGATTGCAACGTTCGTAGCTAAATTCAATGTGTTTATTTTCAATTTTTGAAGGATAGACTTGAGCAATTTCCATTGCTACTTCTCCACCGGCTACTTCTTGAATCAACAAAGCAGCACGTTTCAATGCATATTCTGTTAGATTTGGATCTACTCCTCGCTCAAAACGGAAACTTGCATCGGTATTCAATCCATGAAACTTCGCTGTTTTACGCACTGAAACTGGATTAAAATAAGCTGATTCCAAGAACATATCAACCGTGTCATCTTTGATTCCTGAATGAGATCCACCAAAAACACCAGCAATGCAAAGGTTATCCGAACCATTTGTAATCATCAAGTTCTCATTTGATAGCTCACGTGTTACATTATCCAATGTTTCAAATTTGTCGCCTTGATTCGCTGTTTTAACAACGATCTTACCGTTCAACGCTCTCGCATCAAATGCGTGTAAGGGCGTACCTAATTCACGCATCACGAAATTTGTCACATCAACGACATTGTTGATTGGAGACAAACCAACTGCACGCAAACTATTTTGCAACCAAGCTGGAGATGGTTTAATTGAAACACTTTTGATTGTAAGCCCAAGATAACGTGGACATAACTCTGTATTTTCTACCGAAACATCAACTTTTAACTCGTTCGAATTCACTTTAAAAGCATCAACAGTTGGTAAATTCAACTGCAATTCTGCATTCTTATGATAGTTCAAATAAGCAATTAAATCACGTGCAACACCAATGTGTCCCATCGCATCTGCACGATTTGGTGTTAAACCAATTTCTAGTTGGTAATCATCTTCTAATTCAAACAATTTAGCAGCTGGTGTTC
>JALQYQ010000012.1 GCA_023262855.1 Crocinitomicaceae bacterium | reverse complement strand
GCAGTTGTTGGACTCGGACATGCGGCATTACTTGTCATGTTACACGTCACAATATCACCATTCGAAAGTGAGCTGCTTGTATAAGTGCTTGCATTTGTTCCAACGTTAAATCCATTTACTTGCCATTGGTAGCTTGGTGTAGTTCCACCATTGACAGGTGTTGCAGTAAAGGTTGCAGATGTTCCTTGGCAAATTGTTGTACCTACTGAAGAATTTATCGCTACAGAAACTGGACTGAATGCATTGATGGTCATCGTGATTGCATTACTTGTAACAGCACTACTTGTAACACAGCTCAACGAACTAGATAATACGCAAGTCACAACATCTCCGTTTTGCAAACTTGAGGTTGTATAAATTGAACTATTTGTACCAACGTTACTTCCGTTTACTTTCCATTGGTAACTTGGAGTTGTTCCTCCATTGGTTGGTGTTGCAGTGAAACTAACACTTGATCCAGCACAACTTGTTGTTGCACTAGCAGTAATTGAAACACTCGGAGTTACATTCGATGTAACATTAAATGTAAGTGCGTTACTCGTTGCAGTTTGTCCATTCACACATGTTGCATTGCTTGTTACAACACAGGTCACAATATCTCCTTGTGCTAAAGTATTTGTATTAAAGAAAGCTGAGTTTGGACCAACATTCGTTCCGTTGATTTTCCATTGGAAATTAGGAGATGAACCACCGTTTGTTGGTGTTGCCGTAAAGAAAACAGATGTTCCGGCACAAATGCTAGTTCCTTGAGCAGAAGAAATGCTTAACGTTGGTGCTGCAGTTGGAATAATGGTAATTGTTATACTATTACTTACACTCGTAAGCGGGCTTGCACAACTTTCGCTGCTTGTCATGTAACAAACAACTACATCGCCAGTGTTCAGAGCAGCATTTGAATAGCTGGAAGAATTCGTTCCAACATTCGCTCCATTCAATTTCCATTGGTAACTTGGTGTTAAACCACCATTTGTTGGTGCAGCGGTAAAAATAGTGTTAGATCCTTGACAAACAGATGAACCATTTGATGAGGTTATTGATACAGACGCTGGAGCACTTGATACAACACTCATTGTTATGGTATTACTCGTAACATTTGCACTTGTAATACATGGAAGGGAGCTCGACATTACACAACTCACTATATCGCCATTTTGTAAGCTGGAACTTGTAAATGTAGAACTATTCGTTCCAGTATTGATACCATTTACTTTCCATTGATAAGTTGGTGTTGCTCCACCATTCGTTGGTGCTGCGGTGAAACTTGCACTAGAACCAATACAAATATTTGTTACACTCGCAGAAATTGAAACACTTGGTGTTACAAATGAACTAACCGTGAAAGCTAAGGCATTGCTCGTAGCAGTTTGACCGTTCACACACGTTGCATTGCTCGTTACAACACAAGTGATGATGTCTCCTTGCGAAATTGAACTGCTCGCAAATGTCGAACTGTTAGTTCCTGTATTAATACCATTCACTTTCCATTGATAACTTGGGGTTGTTCCACCATTTGTGACAGTTGCCGTGCAGATAATACTTGCTCCTGTACAGATCGATGTTCCTTGATTTGAGGCAATGCTTACAGTTGGTGCAGCACTTGAATTAACGGCCATGCTAATTGCATTACTCAAACTGGAAGCTGGCGTAGGACAACTTGCTGTACTTGTCATAACACAACTAATAACATCACCATTCGCTAATGAAGCTGAGGAGAAACTTGCTTGGTTGTATCCTACGTTAAATCCATTTACTTGCCATTGATAAGATGGGAACAAACCACCATTCACAGCAGTTGCATCAAACGTAACAGTTGTTCCTTGACAAATGGTTGTGCTTCCAGAAGTCGAAATGCTCACACTTGCAGCTACGGAAGGACTCACACTCATCGTAATGGTATTGCTTGTAGCAGTTGTCGAAGTTAAACAGCCCAATGAACTTGTTAGAACACAACTTACTACGTCACCATTTTGAAGCGAACTGTTCGAATAAGTCGTTGAGTTAGTTCCAACATTGATTCCATTCACTTTCCATTGGTAAATAGGGCTCAGACCACCATTCGTTCCAGAAGCTGTGAAAATTACAGTTGTACCTTGACAAATAATAGAATTGCTTGCTGTGATTGAAATGTAAGGTGTTACAATAGTTGTGACACTCATTGTGATGCTGTTACTTACAACTGTCGTTGGCGAAGTACAATTTAAACTACTTGTTAATTCACATGTAATAACATCGCCGTTGTTCAAGTTGGAACTTGTGTATTGATTGGAGTTTGATCCAACGTTAACCCCATTTACTTTCCACTGATAAATTGGACTACTTCCGCCATTTGTAACTGAGGCTGTATAAGTAACACTTGTACCTGTACAGATTGCTGAACCTCCTGAACTCGTAATTGAAACTGTTGGAGTAACAAGAGGGGAAAGTGTAATCGGAAGTGCATTGCTCACCGCTGAATTTGGTGAAGCACACGTTGAATTACTTACCAATTCACACGTTACGATATCACCATTGTTCAAGGTGTTAATGATCAATGTTGCACTGTTTGTTCCAACGACAGATCCGTTTACTTTCCATGTAAATGTCGGAGCAGTTCCACCATTAGTTACGGTCGCATTGAACACGTTTTGGCTTCCTGCACATTGTCCATTTTGCGTAGAGCTAATTGAAATTGCTGCAGCTGTTGGTGAAGCACATTCAATAAAGATGGTTTGTTTGAACACTTGACTCCAACTATTGTCTTGTCCTTTTACGCGCACTTGGAATGAGTGTGCTCCAAGCGCCAAGGATGAAACGTCAATGTTGTTTTTCAATAAATTTTCTAAAGCTGCATCGAAGTTTCCATCAGATGCAATTAACATGGTTCCATTTCCAACTCCCGGATCTGTATCCCAGAAATACTCACCTTGTAACAAGCGCACAGTGCGAGAAACTGAAACCAGAGGTCCTTCTAGGTAGATGGTTTGCTTGAAAACAGTACTCCACGTTCCATTGTTTCCTTTTACGCGCACTTGAAATGAATGTGCGCCAAGGGATAATGCCGAAACATTAATTCCATTGAGTAAAAGTTGTTCTAGTGCTGAATTGAAATTTCCATCCAAGGCTAGGAGAGGAGTTCCGTTTCCAATTCCCGGATCGGTATCCCAGAAAAATTCTCCTTGAAGCACTTTAACATTGCGTGTTACAGCCACTGGCGTTGAGTCAACATGAATCGTTTGTTTAAAAAGCGAACTCCAAGTACCATCGTTTCCTTTTACACGAACTTGGAAGGAGTGCGCACCAAGGGAAAGAGAAGAAACGAGAATTCCATTCTTCAAAACATCCTCTATTGATGAGGAGAAGTTTCCATCTGTTGCCAAAAGAACCGTTGCATTTCCTGTTCCTGGATCTGTGTCCCAAAAATATTCCGCTTGCGTAACTTTAATCGTACGTGTCACCAAGGTAGGTGTCGCTTCAATGAAAATTGTTTGTTTGAAAAGTGTACTCCACGTTCCATCCAATCCTTGCACACGAACTTGGAATGAATGCGCACCAAGTGATAAGGAAGAAACTGCGATTCCATTTTTGAACAATTCTTCAATGGTCGACGAATAATTTCCATCAAACGCCAATAAAATTGTACCGTTTCCAACTCCTGGATCGGTATCCCAGAAATATTCTGCTTGATTCACTTTTACAGAACGCGTAATTAAACTTGCTGTATTTTCAACATAAATTGTTTGTTTAAACACTGCACCCCACGTTCCTTCATAACCTTTTACGCGGACATTGAAAGAATGGGCTCCAATCCCCAATGAGGCAACACTAATACCGTTGTTGAAGATTTCTTCTATTGTTGAATTAAAAGCACCGTCTAATGCAAGTACAGGTGTCCCATTTCCATTTCCAGGATCAGTATCCCAGAAATATTCACCCATCACAACATTCACAGCACGTGTTACAGTTGTTTGAGCAGCCTGAATATAGATTGTTTGTTTGAATACGCTCGACCATGTTCCGTCAATTCCTTTAACACGAACTTGAAAGGAATGCGCACCCGTGGATAATCCTGTTACATCTATCCCGTTTTGAAATAAGTTTTCTAAGGCAGTGTCAAAATTTCCATCAGTTGCAAGTAAAGCCGTACCATTCCCTGTTCCTGGGTCTGTATCCCAGAAATATTCTCCTTGCAGGACATATTTTTGTCCGTACGCTGTAAACAGCGAAGCAAGAAAAAAGAAAACGATTAGCAGCTTGTTCATGATGTGCGCGAACGACTTTTTATTCGTCGATACCTGTACCAGTCATATTTACAGTACCACCTTGATTCACAACACGTGGAGTTGTAACGTAGATAACACGAGAACTTTGTGTGTTAACCATTGGCCAGAAGTTTTCACGAGAATATGAACCTCCAAAACAACCAATGTCATTGCGCGATAAATCCAAATCTAGATAGTCATTAAGCGGGTTACCAGCGTTTACAGTTACTGCACTTGAGCTAGATCCATCTGCATTGACACTATACGTGGCTGCCGAACTTGAAAAATTTGCCAGTGTAGAACTTGGTGTAGTTCCTGATGTGTATTGGTTATAGTACATATTGTAGCTCAATGTTGTATTTGAAGAGCCGTTTTGTTGTAAAAATCCGTTGGCACCCACTGAGGCAGTTGAGTAATACCCTCCAAAAGATGAGTTTTCAACCGTCAGTATAGGTCCATTTGAGAAATTCAATCGCAAGGCAACTGCAGAAGAGCTAAGACTAGGATTTTCGTTTGTGCCTAATTGAATCAAAGTACAATTTAAAATACGGTTTCCAATTGGTCCTCCTTTCAATGCACTTACATTCAATGCATCATCGCTATTCGTGTTGTAACAGAAGTTATTGCTGAAGAATAGGTATTGCGTACTGTTTTGAATTGAAACTGTATTTCCAATTGCCGTGTACAAATACCCAACACGGTTTCCGACGATTAAGTTCACATCATCTGTAGACAGAGCGTCATTGTACAAGGTAATATTGCGTAAATCACAGCCAAGAACCTTACCGAAACAAAATGACACAGCATAGGCCTTTGTGTTAGACACGAGCAAATTAATCCCAGGGCCTGATAGAGAAATACTACCCGTGATGTCAGATTGAACAATCGAAAGGTTCGTTTTAAATGTTGGTGTTGTTCCTGATTGAGAAATTGCACCATTCGTGTTCTTCATTCCGTTGATTACGATGTTACGGTTATCAGCCATCGCAACAGTATACGTTCCTTCTACCCAAAATTGTGTATTGTCAGCAGCACACAAAAAGGTTAATGACTTATTTATCGTGATGTTTTCAATCCACGGCAATAAATCGATGCGGTTATTGATGATGATTTGATCTCCGTCCACCGCAGCAGTTACGGCAGCACCAATGGATGCGTAAGTTCCTACTGGTCCGTTTTGTTGCACGATGCGATCAATAGAAAATGAATAAAAGCTGGTCAATACGACAGCTAAACACAATATCTTTTTCATAATGTTTGGGTTTGCGCGGTAAATATATTCGTTTAAGTTTATTTGAAAAAATTTTTTTTAGAAGTGAGTTAATTAGGAGCATGGAGCATGGAGCATGGAGCATTGAGCATGGAACATGGAAAATGGAGCATGGAGCATAGAACATTGAGCATGGAACATTGAGCCTTGAGCATGGAAAATGGAGCATGGAGCATGGAGCATGGAGCATGGAACATTGAGCATGGATTTGGATCTGGGAAACAATAAAATTTACATTATCGATGAAACAAACATCCTCCCAACCAATAAGTCTATACTCCATGTTCCATGCTCTATTCTCTAATTAGTGGTCCAACACCAAATGGAAAAACCCATGATCTTCCTTAGCCTGGCCATCTCGGAGTGTTCCTTTAACGAGGTAGTAATAAACGCCTTCATTGGCTAATTCACCACTTTGGTTTTTGCCGTCCCACAAATAATTATCATCAACGATGTGCGCCTCGCTCATTTTATTGCCCCAGCGGTTGTAAATATACACGTCGTATTCGCCATAGGCATTGTCACGAATTCTGTAGACGTCATTCGCATCATCTCCATTTGGGGAGAAAACATTTGGGAATTGAAGGTTGTCGGTTACGAACACAGTTGTCCACGCTGAATCAATGCAACCCAATGAATCGGTGGTGATCAACAAAACGTCTAACTGACCAGTTTCATTGAAGAGGTAATCGAATTGACTCGCTTGGTTGTTGAAATTTTCGCTTCCAATTGTCCAATTGTTGTTCACGATGCCGCCAATTCCTCCGGTGGATTGATTGTCAATGGCGAAAGGGACTCCCCAATTTAAGACCAGCGGACCAGCATCGAAGGCAGCATTTAAATCGCCGTATTGAACGGTAATTGTATCCAAATAATACGTCACCAAACAATTGTTCGCATCGGTAATTTCAACATACGGATGATACGTTCCAGCAGCGCCATAAATGTATTCGCCACCAGCATTATCTTGAAAACTATTGCCATCACCCGTGAACCAAACAATGTTAGTAACGTTGTCCGTGCTCACCACTTCATACAAGTAATTTGGATCGCAGAAGGTATAAGCTGGTTCCACGCTGAATTCACCCGACGGACCATCAATGGATAGGAAATCGGCATACGTGATAGAATCTTGGCAACCATATTCATCCGTAATGACCAGTGAAGCAGAATACGTTCCTGAGAAAACATAGGTGTTGCTTGGGTTTTGCAAGCTTGAGAATTTCCCATCGCCAAAGGTCCAAGCCCAATCGACAATGTTGCCTACTGATTCCGATTCATCCAAGAAGGCTGAGAAAACAGAAGGACAGGTGAAATTGCCAAATTGGTCCACATTCGAGCCTGTGAGTGTGTAACTAAAATCGGCATTTGGAGCAGAAACAAGCAGAGGAAGTGTGAGTGTATCGGAACAGCCAATGGCATCGAAAACTATTAGGGAAATCGAATCATTGTAGGAAGTGATTGCTGCGTTGTCGGGATGTGAAATCAAAAAGTTCGCATCATCGGAAGTTGAAACGAGTTGATTGTTCCAATACCATTCGCTTTGAGCATAGTTGGAAGACAAATTCGCACTGTTGAAATTGACGTTGTTGCAAATCACTTCGGGCGCCGTGAAATTGGCTTGTGGTTGTAAAATCGGCGTGATCAATTGCGTTGAATCCATACAGCCCAGCGCATCCGTCACATAGAGGTTGGTCGTGTAATTACCATTCGTTGTTATTTGTGTCGTGATGGTGGGAAGTCCATTTCCAACTCCTGGAAAGCTTCCATTTAATTCCCAGTTGTAGCCTACAATTGGAATTCCACTGACGCTATTACTTGCATCGGTAAAGGTTACAGTTAAGGGTGAACAATCAATCAACTGAATTGGTCCAATTTGCGCATTCGGTAAAGGCATCACGTAAAATGTATCCATTGCGCTTGCAGGACAACCAACGGCATTGATGGTGTTGACCGTGATCGTATGCGGTCCAACGGAGTTGATGATACAACTATCTGGATTGAAAATTTGATTGGACGTTGAAGTACTTTCCAAGAGCGAATCGCCATCAGCAACGTATTCATAATTGAAAACAGGGAATTGTGCGATGGATTCAAAGGTCCAGTAAAAATGAGTTGCATTACCCAAACAAACGGAATCTTGCACAAAGGACAAATCCGTTGTGAAGTAATTCAAAATCAACTGTGAACTCAAGGAATCGGTACAGCCGGTATCAAAATTGTGGATTTTTTGTTCGATCATGTACGTCCCATAATCCGTGTAGGAATGGATCAAGGATTGATTGTTGTTTTGCCAGGAAGTCGCATTGTTGAAGTAGGCATTCGATCCATCTCCAAAATCCCAAAACACTTCCACGCTATCGCCGGGTTGACCTAAGATCGACGTTTCATAAAAAGCGACATCAACAGGTAATGAGGGATTACAAAAAACACCTTGACTTCCAAACTGAACGAGCGGCGCATTCACATAAATTTCATCCAAGAGCTTTAACGTATCCTTGCAACCTCGGAAGGAAACAATCAAAGTGACATCGAGTGATCCTGTATCGGTGATTTGCACGTTATCGGGCTCAAAATTGGGATAAGGACCTTGCGTTCCAATCGTCCACGCGTAGGTGATGTCTGCCGGATCTGCAGGAACACTGATGGTTGTTAAGTTGGTGAAATCCGCAGTTGTTCGCGCACAAATGGTATCAGGATCCACTGTGAACAAAACGTTCGGCGGAATTCCCACTTGAATCATGTCAATGCTGTCCAAAGTCGTGGTGCAACCCATCGCAGTTGAAACCGTTAGCGAAACCGTGTATTCTCCTTCGCTATACGTTTGTGGTGGCGGTGTTTGTCCTGAGTAGGTTTGTCCATTTCCAAACGTCCATTGCCAACTGTTGATTGGAAAACCAGGAATTGGCGAAGTTGATTGATTCGTGAACGTACACAGCAAATCTTCACAACCTTCATCGACATTAACAGACATATCCGGGAAAATGTTGTATATCGTGATGAGATTTGGCACATTTTGATAAGCTCCACAACCGTTGGCATCAATCGTCAACAACGAAACATTGAAAGATTGACTCTGCGGAAAGGGATATTCATCAAAGTCGGGCATAGAATACGTTTGTGTCGGTGGGTTTTGTCCTGAAAAGGTTTGCCCATTTCCAAAGTTCCAGGCGTACGTTCCATTGAAAGGATTTGAGTTGGTAAAATTGACCGAAAGCGGGTTGCAACCAAAGGTTACAGAAGGCGAAATGACAGGTATTTGCGCATTTACAACAGTAATCGTGTGTGTTACTGCATCCGAACAGCCATTTGTTGCATTTTGACTTGTCAAGGTAACCGTGTACGTTCCAGCAGTATTGTACACTACCGAAGGACTGGCGCCATTTGATGATTGTCCGTTACCAAAGGTCCATGCATTGGTCGTTGTTCCGGGCGAAGATGCATTCGTAAAAGTCACTGGAGAACCAACGCAGGCCGTTGTAACGCTTGTTGTAAATTCAGCCGTATAATTGTAAATTGAGACATTGTGCGTGATTGAATTGCTACAACCTGTTGCCGTATTTGTGACCGTTAAAACGATTGGATAGGTTCCTTCTGTTGCGTAATTGGCTGCAGGAGGATTTATTCCAGTTGCTGTTTGACCATTTCCATAATTCCATTGATAGGTGTATCCACCAGCATTCGGTTGCACATTCGAAACAGTTACGCTCGCCGGTAAATTACACGGAGGAATTGAGGTTGAAAATGCAGGTTGCGGAAGTGGATTCACAAGAATATATCCTGTTTTCACTTCATCTTGTGATCCAGCACCATTGTTGGCAGTAAGAATGACTGTGTATGTTCCAGCAGAAGCATAAACATGCGACGGATTTTGTAGCGTACTCGAATTTCCATCACCAAAATCCCACACCCATGAAACAATTGCTGTTGGAGAAGTACTTTGATCGGTAAATTGGACCGCTTGACCAGCACAAATCGTCGTTAGATTGGCACTGAAATCGACATTGAATTGCGCATGACTTTGCAGACCAATTAGAAAAAAGGATAACACAAGTATGCCTTGAAAATATGTCGAACGAAATGCCTGTATCATTAATTGTTAGTGCGCAGTGGTTAGAAAGTTACGTTAAATTCTTTACTAGGACGAAATGAATGAAGAAAAGGTTGTATTGTTTGAATACCTTTTATCAATCATTGAATTTTTCTGCCGAATGTTCTCAGCATTTCAAGAATCACTCAATTTCTGGAGAAATAGGAAACAACTAATTTTTGTGCAAATCGTCTGACCATCGTTAAAACGATGCGTCGAGTAGCTTGCTTAAGAAATTTCACTTCAGTCAATCGATATCAACTGCAAACGCACGTTTCAGGAAGAAAAGAATCAATGGTTTAAGAGTTATTTCATGTAGCAACCTGGCAAAAAACGGTTGCGTCCTAATGAACAGTAACGAACAATTATATCTCAACGATTATGAAAAAAACAACTCTATTATTTCTTGTATTTGCTGGTTTTTTTGGTGCACAAAACGTGAATGCAGCAATTGTTTACAACAATGGCGCGGATCAAACACTGGCTTCTGGTGGCTCTTTGACAATCGATTTCAACAACGATGGAACACCGGAATATACCTTTCAGGACATGGGCTTTGGTGGTGCTGTGCAACCAGGAATCATGTTTGCCACTGCGAATCATCATTTGACAACGGTGAGCACTGGCGAATGGGATGTGTTGCGTGGCGTAAATGCCGGATTTACCATCGATGCTTTTGCTGGTTTCTTCGATATGGGGGATGCTTACGTTGATCCAGGCTGGGCAACAACAATGTTCCCAACAACGGACACCTATATCGGTGCGCAATTCAGAATTGGTACTTCAGACTATTTTGGTTGGATCTTGGTGAATTGGAATGCGAATGGAACCTTTATCGTTAAAAGTTTTGCCTACGAATCGACGCCAAATACTGCGATTACAGCTGGTGCAACAGGTCAATCGGCAGCACTTTCAGAAAACGCAGCAGTTGATTTTGAGCTTTATCCAAATCCAGCAAACAGCACAATCACACTTTCAGTTGATGAGCCAACTAACGTAACAATAACTGACGTACTCGGAAATACCTTGGAAACACGTTTTGTTTCACAAGCGGAAACACTTGATCTTACAGCATACACAGCAGGAATCTACTTTGTTTCTTCGCCTAATGGTAAAAGCACGAAATTTATCAAGTTATAAACTTGCATTCTTATAAACAAGCACATTTCATGTAAGAAGCGAATCAGTAAGTAACTGGTTCGCTTTTTTTGTTGAGTTCTTTCGATTACGTTGCAAATATTTTTTTTCTATCCGAAATTAGTTCCATTGCCTAGACTGATTTCTAGGTTCAAAAAAAAAGCCCTCCGCTTTAACGGAAGGCCTTTTGACTAAACTACTTTTTTACTAATCGGGTTCTTTTGGAGTGTTTGATTTTTTCACCCCTGAATCGATGATGACGCGCGCATTCCAATATAAATCAAAAAATGTTGGATTGCTTTTTTTGTGAACGCGAACCAAAGTGTCAAGGTTGGTTTTTAACACATCATCCATTTCTTTGACAAATTGTTCTAACATTTTTGTTTGCAATTTGCGTTCAATGATCGCTTTGCGCGGACTGTTCATCACATTGCGTGCTTCATCAATTGCTCCAAGTGTAGCATCCAAAGTCGCTTCATCGACTCCATAAACACCTAAGAATGTTCCATAGTTGTTGATGTCGACAATAAGCGTGTCTAGGTGAATCAATAATTGTTGCATTGACAAGGATTTCAAAAGTGAGGCGTTTACTTTGTTTCTAGCAATCAACGAAGTATCATTGATTACTGTACCATGAAGTTTTAAGGTTCCATGTACAACAATGATGCTATCAATCAATGTGTTTAGTTTGCCATACTTTCCTGCAGAAACACCTACTGTTTTACTTGCTTGTTGTTGTGCTGTCACATTAACTGTTTCGTAGGTGTTTTTGAAAGCGGTGAATGCGTCGACGAATCCAGGGATTCCTTCCCAAACGCTGACATGATCGTTGCAGACTGAAATGACTGACTGATACATGTTTAGTCGATTTTCGATTTTTTTTCTCATGATTTCTAAGTGTTGTGTTCGATCTTCTACTCTTGCCGTGAGGCCTCAACCGCTACCATCGTAAATCGAACGGGTTTCAATTGTTTTTTAGACTATAAATCTTGTGCCAAACTACTGAAAACTAGTTGTTAACGTTTGTTAAATAGCCTGAACATCCTGATTTTACAGGGCTGCAAATTTCTTCCCTATCCTTTACTATGTTATCCATTTTCATTTCCGCCATCTTCTAACACATTTCCAAAGCCTTCTCGGTGATTTCCGAGAGCTTCTAGCATAATTCCGAAGGCTTCTGGCACTTGTCCGCGTTGTTCTAGCTCTTGTCCGCCGAGTTCTAGCAACCTTCCGCGGTCTTCTAGCAGTTGTCCGCCTTCTTCTAGCAACCTTCCGCTGTCTTCTGGCAGTTGTCCGAATCCTTCTAGCAACCTTCCGCAGTCTTCTAGCAGTTGTCCGTCTTCTTCTAGCAAAGTTCCGCGGTCTTCTAGCAGTTGTCCGTCTTCTTCTAGCAAAGTTCCCTGTCTTCGATTTTGTTTCTCAGCCGCGGCTGATCGTTGGATTTTTGTTCTAATTCACTCGTTTCTCTCCGCCGCGGCTGATCGGCTCTCGATTCTCTCTCTTCGCTGGTGGCTACGACAGGCAGGCATGCTCCATTTTCAATGTTCTATGTTCCATGTTCCATGCTCCAATTTTACTATCTTAGTCCTCATGAAACAAATCTTCATCAATCTCCCAGTAAGCGACGTGCAACGATCAATGGATTTTTACACGGCATTAGGATTCACCAACAATCCGCAATTTTCCGATGAACAAGGAAAGTGCATGGTTTGGTCGGACACGATCTTTTTAATGATTTTATCGCACGAGAAATTCGCGAATTTCACCAACAAACCCATTGCCGATACGAAAACCAACATCGCTGCTTTGCTCTCGCTTTCGCTTGAAAGTACCGACGCCATGAACAGCATGATGGAAAAAGGACTCGCAGCAGGTGGCACCGAACCAACAGAACTTCGCGATTACGGCTTCATGCAACAACGCACCATCGAAGACTTCGACGGCCATACGTGGGAATTGTTTTATATGGATGTGACGAAGTTTGAGGGGTAGGGGGAATGAAATTGTTGAAACCATTATACAGCATCATTGATTTAGTTTTTTCAAACACATAGAAAGATGAACGAAAAATTTGATTATCCAAGCATGAAGCAGTATGCATTATCGTATTTTGAAAAAGAATTCGTCCTTGACTATGCACCCGATTGTTATGCCAGTAGCACAAACAAAGATGAATTCATAGCCAATATGCACATCTGCCAACAACAATATGAAACTAAAAGCGGTTATGTTAATTTATTAAATCAATATGCAGTTGCATTGGAAATCAAATCTCAGATAATCGCATTGCGATTGAATATTCATTCAAGTATCATTGATGCAAAATTTGAAAAAGCATCAGAATTAAGGTTTGAACAAAGAAAATTAATTCAACAATTGATTGAACTTAAAAATGAACTCGAATCAGAACAAAACACTTTAACAGAAGAAAAATCAACAAAATTGGCAATTGCAATCATTGATGAAATCAATATGTTTATTGGTTCATTTAGTGTTTAAGAATTCAATTATTTTTCATGATTAATAACTCTGTTAATATCTCATAGCAAAACGTAAAAAACTTACGTGCTTGATTTCTTATTTTTACCCGCAAGAAGAAAAAAATGGAAAAATTACGTGTCGTAGAATTGTTTGCTGGTGTTGGTGGATTTCGCTTGGGATTAGAAGGGTGGGAAGGTAATAGTGCATCCTCTAATTACAATGAACCGCTTGATTCGAATTTTCAGGTGGTTTGGAGTAATCAATGGGAGCCTTCTACGAAAATGCAACATGCTTCTATAGTGTACGAGCATATATTCGGAAGTGAAGGACATAGTAATGAGGATATCGCGAAAGTATTAACATCAAGCATTCCCGATCATGACTTATTAGTCGGCGGTTTCCCTTGTCAAGATTATTCAGTAGCTAGTATCTTAAAGAACTCAATGGGTCTTTACGGTAAAAAAGGTGTTTTGTGGTGGCAAATAGAAAGAATATTAAGAGAAAAAGGTGATAAAAAACCGAAGTACCTCCTGCTAGAAAATGTTGATAGGTTACTGAACTCTCCTGTAAATCAAAAAGGACGCGACTTTGCAATGATTTTGAAAAGTCTTTCCGATTTAGGTTATGCTGTAGAATGGCGTGTAATAAACGCTGCAGATTACGGAATGCCTCAAAAAAGAAGAAGGGTGTTTTTTCTTGCTTACTTGAAATCAACTGAAATATATAGAAAACTTAACCAAAGCCCTGGAAAATGGCTGATAGAAACAGGAATATTCAGTAAGGCTTTTCCTGCAAAATATGAAACATTGGCTTCATTTGAAATCAAGGAAGATTTGCTTGAATTGTCAGAATCATTTAACAAAGAAGGTAAAATATCTAAATTTAAAAAATCAGGTGTATTCATAAACGGATTATGTTATACAAGTAATATTCTTCCAATCACAGAAAAAAAATGTACTTTAGGTAGCATATTAATTCCAGGACGAATGGATGATACTTTTTACATTAAACCAGATGAAATACAAAAATGGGAAATAGCCAAAGGTTCTCAAAAAACTAAAAGGGTAACAGCGGATGGTTTTCAATATAATTACAGTGTTGGTGCAATGAAGTTTCCTGATTCATTGGATGAACCTGCACGTACTATTGTTACCGGAGAGGGTGGTAAAACGCCATCAAGGTTCAAACATGTTGTCAGTACTGAGTTTGGGTATAGAAGATTAACACCGGAAGAATTAGAAAAAATTAATATGTTTCCACCCAGACATACAGTAATGGATGGAATCACGGATGCTAAACGAGCCTTTTTTATGGGAAATGCATTAGTTGTTGGAGTTGTGGAAAGAATTGGCAAAGAATTAAGTAAAAGAAATTATGAACTATAATTGCT
>JALQYQ010000061.1 GCA_023262855.1 Crocinitomicaceae bacterium | reverse complement strand
AAGCCGGCACGCCTTGATTCGACAGTAATTTGATTGGCCACAATAAAGCCAGCATAAAAACCAACCCCAAATTGGCCAATTAATTGTGAATCTGATTTTTCATCGCCAGATAGTTTACTGACAAAATCACGGGTACCACTTTTGGCAATAGTGCCTAAATTGTCAATTGCTTCTTGTTCGGATAGTCCAATTCCAGTATCGGTAAGAGTGAGTGTTTTGGCAGCTTTATCTAATTCAATTTTAATTTCAAGAGCGGGTTGATTACCTAATAGGTCACTGTTTTTGAGTGATTTGACCATCAGAACTTCTTACAACGTAATGATACGACACACTTGATGCACAATTTTGTGACCATGAGATTGCGCCAGCGTATGTTCCTTGTATAGTGTGAATTGTAATAGCGGAGATTGCTGTTCCGCTTCGTGAACTAAAATTGCAAGTTGGTGCTGGATTCCAAATTGCGGGACCGTATTGTGTTGATTTGTTCTGTTGAACAGTGTATGATTCCAGTTGTTCGTTTTGAATTCCTGCTTCTGAAATGCTGATTGTTTTGGCACTTAATACCTTTAAATTTTGTGCTCCGAAAATGGTTCTTAAATTGAATTGGTAAGGAACAAATCCAAATTGATTCGCTAATTGAGGATCCATTAAAAACTTCAAGATTTCGTAAGATTGCACTTCACGTGCAAAGTGATTCACAAGTCCTGAATCTGGAATTTCAGACAAATCCAAAAGTGTCAAGTGCAGTTGTTCCCCAAGGTGTTCAGAAGTATTTTCTGGTGAATGAAATAGCACTTCAAAAGCAGCAGCATATGCTTGAATTTGCGCTTCCACAGCATTTTTTTGAAGCTCTACGGAAATTCCACTTAAGGAAGCAATCGTTTTTCCATTTTCTTGAAAATAGTTTGAGCCATTTTCAAACACGCCCATTACACCATAAGGAAGAGGCATACCGCTACACGAAATTTGTTCATCCGTAGAAATGTTGCGGATGTGTGTATTGGTATATGCAACTGCTTCTAAAATTCCTTTTGGAATTGTAGGGTGTGAAGAATAAGCAGATTGAAATGCAGTTTCATATTGTCCAAAGCATGATGATGCTGTGAAGAGAAAAATGTAGAGTAATCGTTTCATATTCAGGTGGATTCAGTGCTCTAAAATAGCGAAATCCATCCAAAAATTAGCGTTTATTTTGTTTTTTTCGTTTCTCTTCAAGCCACTTTGGAACTTCTTTTCCGCGCCCTTTTTGCTGATCTCCCAGTAGTTTATCGATTAAGTCGGGACGTTGTGCTTTTGTTAATCGTTGGCGAATCCAATCTTGATTTTCACGCTTGTACCAGAAGAAATACTTGTTTTGATTCTGTTTTTCTTCTTTGGTCTTCACTGTTTTGATTGGTTTCAGCGTATACGGATGAACGCCCGTGTAATAAATTACTTCTGCTACCGTCATTGGTGTCGGCATGAAATCCTGAACTTGCTCCAATTGAAAGCCCATATCTTTTGTTTCAGCAGCAAGGTTCGCCATATCTTCTTCCTCACAGCCAGGGTGAGAAGAAATGAAATAAGGAATCAATTGTTGTTTCAAATTGTGCTTGGCAGATAAACGATCATACTTCTCTTTGAAAAGGTGGAAATACTTGAATGAAGGCTTACGCATAACACGTAATGTCGCATCTGAAGTGTGTTCAGGAGCAACTTTTAATCGACCGGAAACATGACGGGTTATAACTTGTTCGATGTATTCATCGTGATTGCCGTCGTTGTTATTTTTATTAAAATCATCCACCAATAAATCATAGCGAATTCCAGAACCAACGAATGCTTTTTTCACTTTTGGGTTAGCATCAACTTTACGGTATAATTCCGTCATTGGTTTGTGTGAAGTATCCAAATTGCTACAAATCACTGGATGAATACAACTAGGAGAAGAACAACGTGCACAAATTGCTTCGTCCTTACCTTTCATTTTGTACATGTTCGCAGAAGGACCACCTAAATCAGAGATATAGCCTCTAAATTCTGGGTGATTTACTACTTCTTCCACTTCGTTCAAGATGGATTTTTCACTGCGCGAAGCGATGAATTTCCCTTGATGGGCTGAAATGGTACAAAAACTACATCCTCCAAAACAGCCACGATGCATGTTGATGGAAAATTTGATCATGTCGTATGCTGGAATAGCTCCTCGTTTTTTGTATTTCGGATGAGGTAAGCGCGTGTACGGTAAATCAAAGGATTGGTCGATTTCTTTTTCCATCATCGTTTTGTACGGTGGATTAATCACCAACGTTTGATCTCCGACATGCTGAATAATTCGATTAGCTTCCCATTTGTTCGATTCAACTTCCACAATTTTGAAGTTAGCAGCATATTTGAGTTTGTCTTTTAAACATTCTTCATGACTAGCCAATTCAACCGTTTCCCAATTTTTATTTTTTGGTAAAGGTTCGGATTTATCTTGTAAAAAAGCGACCTGCTTAATGGTTTTTAAATTACTGAAAGGAACACCTTTTTTAAGTAATTGCAACATTTCACGCAAGGGTTGATCGCCCATTCCATAAACCAAAATATCCGCTTTAGAATCGACAACAACCGAAGGTTTCAATTGATCTTGCCAATAATCGTAATGTGTTACACGGCGCAATGAAGCTTCAATTCCACCAATCATCACTGGAACATCTGGATACAATTCTTTCAGAATATTGCTGTAAACCGTTGTCGCATAATCCGGACGAAATCCTGCGGCTCCGCCTGGCGTATAAGCATCTGTTGAACGTAAACGTTTATTAGCTGTGTAATGATTCACCATGGAATCCATACAACCTGCCGTTACACCAAAAAAATACTTTGGCTTTCCAAGCTTTTTAAAATCACGCAAATCATCCTTCCAATTCGGTTGCGCAATGATGCCAACTTTAAATCCTTCATCTTCAATAATACGTCCAATTACAGCAGTACCAAACGAAGGGTGATCCACATAAGCATCACCAGAAATTAAAATCACATCGAGTTCATCCCAGCCGCGTTTTTCTAATTCTTTTTTCGTAATTGGTAACCAGTCGGTTATTGGTCTCTCCTCCATCATAGTGCAAAAATACGGAAATAAATATCCTTAAAAAATGTAAAATTTAGCAGAATTAAAAGATTGTTTTTAACTTAACGCCTTGATGCGAAATTTGTTCTCTTTTACTGTCCTTTTATTTTACCTTTTTACGGCTTGCACGGACCGTTCTGTCAATGGATTGGATATTGACAAATTAAAAGGGCAACAGTCTGTTTTTAGAATGAGTTCATTCGGTACAGATGCAGAAAAATTCATTTCGTTTCCGGTATGGTTCAACGATTCAGTTATTAAGTCAAATCACATTTTTAAAATAACGCGAGATTTTTATTCATTTGATTCTGATGAGACCAATGACATTGGATCTTTGAATAGTGAAGTTCCGCGCGAAAAAAGAGAATATTGGTTTTCTGAAAATGGTCAATTAAGGGATTTGAAAGTGACCTATTTTTACGATGATCAAGAAATAGGTTCTGTTCATTACACCTACGTTTCTCAAAAAGACCGTTTTGGTTTCGCAAAAGTTGTAATTTTTTCAGATACGAATACCGTAACTGATGTGGAGGAAAAAGACATGGATTTTCCCTTCAAAATTCACGAAAAAGTGAAAGAAACATCAAAATATTTAGCCTATCGAGATCAACAAACAGGTGATTATTTGTTTTTTATGTTGGATAAGAAATATTGGGGACCTTTATCCGTTGATTCAATTTTGGAGCCCACCAGAAACGATGTAATTGTTCTGGGGACAAGTTATTACCCAGTTAAAAAGTATCAGGTTTCTAATAAAGTCAATGAAAAAAATGTTCTTCAATATTCCTATAACAGTAAATCGAGAGTACTTGAGAATATTCAGAAGCAAGATTATCCCTTCGACAACAAGCGTAGTTTTATCTACAATAAGAAAGGATTTTGTACCGGTTACATCGATTCTACGTTTACAGAAAATGTATTCCTGACAAGAATTGTTTCAGAAGTTAAAACAGATAAAAAAATGAAACCAATAAGAGTTGTTCATACTAAGAAAAATCAGAACAATGAAATTGGTAAAATAGAGGTAGAAAGAATAAGTTATGAGTATAAAAAAACAAATCATTAAAAAAGCCTTTTTATTACAATTAGTGCTTTTGTTTCAAGGTTTTGTGAGTTTCGCGCAAGAAGAAATTGTTCAGGACACAATTAATGGAGTGGTGTACAATGTGTATCCATTTCCGATCGAATTTCAACCGCATAGTGCCTATTATTTTGCCCAAAAACGCACAAGAGAAGATAAGATTTCTACCCGAGAGTATATTAAATATATGACGGAAGGAGAAGATATGCCTAGAAAGGAATTGCGTGCAATGAAACGTGAAATTCGTCATGAAATGCGTGGAGATATCTTTTCTTCGAATGGTTATAGAAAAGAAAACAAACATTTGAGAAATAAAAAATTCAAAGCTGCCGTTCGTAATAATCCATATCCTCTGATGGAACAACGTTATTCTTTGGAACATGATATTATCCCATCCTTGGATCAAATACCTGATGGTAAATATGTTCAGTACTTTGATATGGTTGCTTTACTCGATAAACATGGCAAATCTATCATTGTCGAAAATCGTGTAGCCGGCTATTTTTCAATCAAAGACAACATGTTGGATGGAGAAGCTGTTTGGTTCAATGTGAAGGGTGATACATTAAAGAAAGGTAGATTTGAAAAGGGGCTAAAAGTAGGTGAATGGACACTTGAGAACCGTAAAATTGGTTATTCAATTGATCCGATTAATGCAAATGTTTATATTGAAAGAGGTTATCCAAATATGGATACGATTCGCGAAATCGTTACCTATTCAGGCGGTTTCAAAAATGGTCCTTACGCTAAATATGAAAACTCTGTTTATCCTGTCGAACAAGGTCAGTACAAAGACAATAATGCTGTTGGTGAATGGATCGAAAGAGATGTAAGCTTTACTGGAAAAGGAAAAAAACGTGTAAGAAACAGAAATAACAATGTAATTACTTTCCGCTATACAGTTTCTAATGAGGAAATTGTAGTTCATCAACCTCTTATTCGCAAACGCCTAATCAAAGATATGGATTATAAAAGTCCATTTGATTTTATGGGTAAATACTCAGTAAGTGTTTCTTTCTCTCGCTTGTATGGAATCAATTATCCTAAAGATCCAGATATTGAGTTGGAAGAGGAAACAATCAATTCATATGAAGGTGAATTGTATGAGGATGAATATTACGAGGATGAATATTATGGTGAAGATGTTTATTACGAAGACGAGTATTACGAAGATGAATATTACGGTGGTGATAATACAGAATACGCGAACATGGTATACGACGCTGCGATAGATGATTATGTTCCATTGAGTAAAATGATTGATAGTCTTGGTATTTACTTCAAATTTGATGGAACTTATGAAAAGCGTTATCCGAACGGACAATTAATGATGCGTTATGAGTTTAAAAATGGAAGTCTAGTTAAGGAAGACACAATTTTCTGGGATAATGGAAAACCATATGATGTGATTACGTTTGAACAAGATTCAAATCAATTCATTCACCGAGTGTACGACTACAAAGGCAAGTTATACAATGAAATCGTTTACGATTCAGTCGGGAATTTTAAACGTGTAAACTTCAAGCCCGCTACAGTTAAATATTTTAGCTTGGACGGCTTTACTGTTGAAGACGAGAAAAACGCGCGCTATTTCTTCTATGATAAATTAGACACGATGGCGACAGACCTTTCAACCATTGATTCACTAGTTATTTTCAGATCATGGTTCAAAGAAGACACGACAATGCTTTATTCTCGTATGTATTTTCCAAAAGATAGAACCTTGAAGTTTAGTTCATATGGAATTACTGGAGCATCTTCAAATTCAGCTGAATTGAATTTCAGTGAAAATTTTGAAAGTTGGACTGGTGTAAGAAAGTTTAACTACGGAAATCTTACAATGAAAACAACAACTTCAGCTTCTTACAGTGAATGGGAAGAAAAGGACAGTATTCCGCAGCGCCATGTGAATGAATATGGCAGAAGTTTTAATACAACCGATGAGTACATTTTAATGCAAAATAACAAACCTTTTTCTGGAAAGGTTTCAATTACAATGAACGAAAAAGGAGTTGCGTTAAAATCTGGAAAAGACATTAAAATGGTTTTACCAAGAGGTTATGTCATGACGGAAAAGTTGAAAAAAGACTTGGCTAAATACAAGGAAACAGGTAAAACGAATTACGAGGACTTGTTTGCATGTATTGATGCTTCTGATATCGAAGATGAGTTTTCGACCACTATTTTAAACTCATTGTTTGGCGGCTTTGTGAGTGATTTCATGCAAAATTCCTACATGGATTATGAATACGAATACAACGAAAGAAGAGATAAGCCAAAACGCTACAACGAAAAAAAGGTTGGTACATTCACTAAATACGTTGAAGGAGAGATGATTGATGGTTTGCCAGTTGGTTTATGGATTTTCAAAGATCAACGAGGAAAGGTGATTGCTGAAGTGCCATTTGATAAAGGATTGGTAAACGGAACAGTGAAAGAATTTGATTATGAATATCCTGAAAGAAGAGGTTACGATTATTACATGGAAGAACCGAATTTCATGAGAGATTCAATGCCAAAACGTACAACATATTATTTGTCCAGAACAATTGATTATAAAAATGGCTTGAGTAACGGAATTAGTTACCAATACAATTGGTTAGGAGAAATTATAAAACAAGATTCGTATAAAGATGGATACAAAGATGGACCATGTTTCGAACGAAATAACTTGGCGTACACAACGCTTACTTATAAAGAAGGGGCTTTGGACGGATATGTGAAAACGTTCTTAACATTAAAAGGTAAGGACTCGACTTTGTTGTACGATTTAAACTTTCAAAATGGAGCACTTCAAGGTGAATCAAAAGCCTTCCATTTGAATGGGAAATTAGCTAAAAAAGGATTTTTCCTGAATGGCGACCCAATTGATGATTATGAAGCATATGATACATTAGGATTTAAATATCATTATGTCAAGTTTCAATATTCGTACCCTGTTGAAGAAAAAATTTGGGAGGAGAACCAATTGAGCGTTCGCTATTTGTTTGACTGGAGAGATTCAATTTATTTCCAACCAAGCGATATCACAACTTCACAAAGTTTGGAGCGTACCCTTGCTCAATTGGGAATTGGAAATGAATATTATCGTCCATACTACGGTAGACCAAGTTTGGTAAACAAAACGGGAATTGATTACCACATCACCAAATATTATCCGAATGATTCAATTGCTCGTGATGGTTCAATTTCTGTTGGTAAAAAAGTGGGCTGTTGGAAATACTGGAGCTATGAAGGGGAGATGTTGTATGAGGTTGATTATTTTGATACGATTATTTCAATCAACGACAGTGTTCAATTTAAAGCAAAAGGAATTTTAACTGACTACAATGCAGCAGGGCAAAAAATCAGTGAAAGTTATGTCATTGAAAAATTTGAAAAATACGACTGTTCGCACACTGACCACTATGAAATTCGTCAATTAATGACCATTTGGCAAGGCAAAGATTCGTTAGATCGAATGAATGGCTATGTGAAAAACTATTATGACAACGGCGTTCTACAAAACGAAGGAATGATGAAAGATGGTTTACCTACTGGTGTTTGGAAATACTATGATCCGTATGGTAAATTGAATCAAGTTGGAAATTATGTCATGGGTAAACGCGATGGTCGTTGGCTTGGTGGAGATTTATCCAAAACAAAATACTTGGGTGATATTTGTTTGAATCCAAACTTGCCTGATCTAGAAGAGGAAATCAAATACCGTGAAAAACTTTTGGATATTGTTATTACCAATTATAAAATGGGTAAGGCCTTAAATAAAGAGTTCTACGACGTGAATTTGAATACCTACGACGAAGAAAGTGAAGTAGAATTCATTGATTCGGAAATTGAATTAAGATAATTGTAAAATCTGATAGCAAAAAGAGATGGTCAAATGGTCATCTCTTTTTGTTTTGTGAAGTTTCTTAATGGGACTTTCGTTACATTTGTCCTGCAAATAGTTTCAAAAATGATAAGACTAGAACATTACGATGAGGTACAAGTTCAATCGACACTTGTGATCATTTCAGATAAAAAAACAAAGCTGGATAAAAACTTAGGAGAAGAGATTGTGCTTTTTCATAAGAAATTTCAAAAAAGTGACGACAAGTTCGATTTTATAAAAGGGTTGAATGGTAGCACTTACTTTGTAAAAAGCGATCAACAGGCTGAAGAGCTTAGAGTTATTGGTGCAAAAATTATTGCACAACTTTCAAAAGAAGCGAAAAGTTTAACTTTAATTGGTTCAGCATCAGATCAGCTATTCATTGCTGAAGGAATGATTTTGGCTTCTTATCAGTTTATCAAATATTTCAAAGATGCGGATAAGAAGAAACTGAATCTAGAATCAATTTGTTTGAGTAAGGACGTTAGCGCGAAGAAACTTGCAGAATTATCTGATACAGCTAAAGCTGTTTTCTGGGCAAGAGACCGTGTGAATGAGCCTGTTTCTCATTTGAATGCAGGCCAATTGGCTGAGGCGATTAGTGAATTAGGTAATGAAGCTGGAATGACAGTTCAAGTGTTGGAAAAAACGCAGATTGAATCCCTAAAAATGGGTGGTTTGTTGGCTGTGAACAAAGGGTCAATTGACCAACCAACCTTTACCATTGTTGAGTATAAACACGAAAAGGCGATTAACAAAAAACCAATCGTTTTAGTTGGAAAAGGAGTTGTTTATGATACAGGAGGGTTAAGTTTAAAACCAACTCCTGGTTCAATGGATGTAATGAAAAGTGATATGGCTGGCGCTGCTTGTATGGCAGGAACAATCTATTTAGCTGCCTTACAGAAACTCAAATTACACATTATTGCCTTAATTCCAGCAACGGATAATCGACCAGGATTGAATGCTTATGCACCTGGAGATGTAATTACAATGTATGATGGAACAACAGTTGAAGTGTTGAATACAGATGCTGAAGGAAGAATGATCTTAGCAGATGCCTTGGCTTATTCAAACAAGTACAAACCAGAATTAGTCATTGATGCTGCGACCTTGACAGGTGCTGCCTTACGTGCAATTGGAACGAAAGCTTCTGTGATTATGGGTAATGCGGATGACAAAGTGTTTGATCAATTGGAAAAAGCTGGAAATGAAGTGCATGAGCGTACTGTTCGTTTTCCATTTTGGGATGATTACGCCGCAGAGATTAAGTCGTCAATCGCAGATTTGAAAAACTTGGGCGGACCAAATGCAGGAATGATTACAGCAGGGAAGTTTTTAGAGCATTTCGTAAAATCTCCTTATATTCACATGGACATTGCAGGTCCGGCTTGGTTAGACGCAAAAGAAGATTACAAAGGTCAAGGTGGGACAGGTGCAGGAATTCGCCTGTTGTTCAACTTTTTGAAAAAATACAAATAATGGAGAAAGAGAAGGAAAAAGAAAAGGATTTAGGGAATCCAAATCCAATACGTGTTGGAATCTCCATCGGTGATATTAATGGAATCGGCCCCGAAGTTATTATCAAAGCTTTGAGTGATTCGCGCATGTTGTTAGAATGCATGCCGATCATATATGGTTCTACCAAAGTGTTTGCACATTACAAGAAAGTATTGAATGAAAACGATTTCAATTATCAATCGTGCAAAACGGCAGAGGATGCTCAACTCAGAAAAGTAAATGTGGTAAATGTTTGGAACGATGAGGTTGAGTATCAAATGGGTCAAGCAACTGAAAACGGAGGAAAGCATGCGTATCTTTCGTTGGAACGAGCCACTCAAGATTTAGCAGCTGGTAAAATAGATGTGTTGGTAACAGCTCCTATTTCGAAGGAAGCTATGGCGAAATCAGGATTCAAATTCCCTGGTCATACAGAATATTTGGCAGATTTAGCAGGAACGGAAGATGCATTAATGGTTATGGTTTCTGGTAATTTGCGTGTTGCATTAGTAACAACGCATATTGCGTTAAAAGATGTAAACTCAACCTTAACGAAAGACTTGATTTTGCAGAAAATAAAAACGTTCGAAACTAGTTTAAAGAAAGATTTTGGATTAATTCGACCGCGCATTGCTGTTTTTGGTTTGAATCCGCATGCAGGTGAAAACGGTAAAATGGGAACAGAAGAACAAGAAATCATTGCTCCAGCTATCAATGCGGCTAAAAATGAAAATATTTTGGCGTTTGGACCTTATCCTGCAGATGGTTTCTTTGGTTCTAATGCTCGTTCTCAGTTTGACGGTGTTTTAGCGATGTACCATGACCAAGGTTTGGCGGCATTTAAAGCTTTGGCTTTTGAAGACGGTGTGAATTATACGGCAGGTTTACCAATTGTAAGAACATCACCAGATCATGGAACTGCTTTTGACATTGTTGGACAAAATAAAGCGAGTGAGCAGTCAATGCGCAATGCGATTTATGTGGCAATGGACATTCATAAAAGTCAAGTTTTTGCTAAGGAAATTGGCGCTAATCCCTTGCAAATTAGTCCAAAAGAGAAGAAACGCTCAAACAGCGATATAGAATAATGAATGTATTTAATGAAAAAATCAAAGGATATTAACAACTTTAAGTTAAAATTGTTACCTTTGCCCTCCAATTTTCGTTCAGTGTGAAGTCAAAAAGAGAATATATTATTCCGTTTATAGGCTTGAAACTTGGGTTTCACGAATATCAATATGATATCAGTGATACGTTCTTTGAAGAAAGAGAATATTCGATCATTCACAAAGGAAATGTGAATGTGAACTTGGTACTTGAGAAAAAAGAGACCATGTTGATTGGCGAATTCGTCATCAACGGGAATGTTTTTACAGATTGTGACCGATGTAATGATCCAATTGAAGTTCCTGTTAAGGGAAGTTATCGATTGATTTTTAAATTCGGTTTAGAGCCAAGTGATGACGAAACATTGATTGTTTTGCATCCGGATTCTTATGAGTTAGACATACGTGATAACTTGTATGAATTGATTACCGTTTCGTTGCCAATTCGTATGGTACACGCAGAAGGGGAATGCAATGAAGAAATGATAGAGTTGTTGAATAAATACACTGTTCAGCGCGAAGAGAGTGATGATGAAGACCAAGATGATTGGGATGATGATGACGATTGGGACGATGAAGAAGAAGATGACGACGATGGAGAAGACGATTTCGATCCGAAAGATCCACGTTGGGCAACATTAAGAAATTTGAATTAAAACAAATATAAATAAAGTAAAATGGCACATCCTAAGCGAAAAATATCGAAGACACGCCGTGACAAGAGAAGAACGCACAAAAATGCAGTTGCAAATAACATCGCAACTTGTCCAACAACAGGGCAACCGCATTTGTTCCACCATGCACACTGGCATGAAGGAAAACTTTACTATAAAGGGAAAGTTGTAGCAGAAAAAGAAGTAGCAATTTAATTGCTGCGTTCACTTAATCTTCTTCTTCATGAAGATTGGAATTGATATTTTAGGCGGTGATTTTGCTCCTGAAGCGAATATTTCGGGAGCGATTCTAGCTAAAAAAGAACTTCCAAACGATGTAAGACTCGTTCTAATAGGCGACAGAGATCAAATCTCGAGTGGCCTTTCGTCGTTTGGTGAAAATGTTGACGATTATGAGATTGTTCATGCGCCTGATGTTATCACGATGCATGACCATCCAACGCGCGCCATTCCGCAAAAACCAAATAGCAGTATTGCTGTTGGATTCGACTTGCTTGCAAGTAAAGAAATTCAAGCATTCGCTAGTACTGGTAACACGGGAGCAATGTTGGTTGGATCAATCTATAAAATTAACACCATCCCGGGGATTATTCGTCCGTGTATCACTTCTACGTTGCCTGCAATTGATGGTACAAATACAATTTTGTTGGATGTTGGCTCTAATGCTGATTGTAAAGCAGATGTCTTGTATCAATTTGCAGTCTTAGGAGCATTGTATTCTAAAAATGTTTATGGGATTGAGAATCCTAGAGTAGCATTGTTGAACATCGGCGAAGAAGAAACGAAAGGGAATTTATTGACGGTTGCAGCACATAAATTAATGGCAGAATCTGATGATATCAATTTTATTGGTAATTTGGAGGGTCGAGATATTTTCTTCGGAAAAGCGGATGTCATTGTTTGTGATGGATACACCGGGAATATCGTATTGAAAGAAGCGGAAGGAATTTATACGCTTATGAAAAAACGAGGTATTCAAGACGAATATTTCGATCGTTTCAATTATGAAAATTACGGTGGAACACCAATTTTGGGTGTTAAAGGAAACGTTATAATCGGACACGGAATGTCAAATGATATTGCCGTGAAAAATATGATTTTACATTCGTACGAAGTTGTCAAATCTGGTTTGGCATCTCGTGTAAACGAAGCATTTAATTAATATGGGAAAAGTAACCGCAGCAATTACCGGAGTTCAAGGATATGTTCCTGACTTTGTGATGACGAATGATGAACTTGCTAAGATCGTTGATACTTCAGATGAATGGATCACGTCTCGCACAGGTATCAAAGAAAGAAGAATCTTAAAAGAAGGTGCTTCTTCTGATATGGCTGCCGCTGCAGTTGCTCAATTATTAGAGAAAAAAGGTATTGATCCTTTGGAAATTGATTTGGTAATTTGTGGTACTGTCACACCAGATTATCCTTTTCCAAGTACAGCAAATGTTGTTTGTGATAAAGTTGGAATGAAAAACGCATGGGGTTACGATCTTATCGCTGCTTGTTCTGGTTTTATTTATGCATTGACAACAGGAGCTCAATTTATTGAAACAGGAAAACACAAAAAAGTGATTGTAATCGGCGTTGATAAAATGTCATCGATTCTTGATTACGAAGACCGTACAACTTGTGTGATCTTTGGTGATGGAGCAGGTGCTGTTTTGTTAGAACCAAATGAAGAAGGCCTTGGTGTTTTAGATTCAATTCTAAGGAGCGATGGTTCAGGACGTCAATATTTGATTCAACCAGGTGGTGGTTCTGCGAATCCTCCATCGCACAAAACTGTTGACGAACGTTTACATTTCGTGAAACAAGAAGGTAAGCAAGTATTCAAATTTGCGGTTACAAACATGGCAGAAGTTTCGGCTGAAATCATGGAAAAAAATAATCTTTCAAGTGAAGATGTTGATTGGTTAGTTCCGCATCAAGCGAATTTGCGTATCATTGACGCAACTGCGAATAGAATGGGCTTACCAAGTGAAAAAGTAATGATCAACATTCAAAAATATGGAAACACAACTGCTGGTACTTTGCCTTTATGTTTGTGGGACTATGAAAGCCAATTGAAAAAAGGTGATACATTGATTCTGTCTGCGTTTGGTGGAGGATTTACATGGGGAGCTGTTTATTTGAAATGGGCTTATAACTCTTAATTAACTATTTATACTTTATAAAATCTAAGCATTATGAATCTGAATGAAATCCAAGATTTAATAAAATTTGTTGCTAAATCAGGTGTAAGTGAGGTTGAAATCGAACAAAAAGATTTCAAAATCTGTATCAAAGCAGAGAAAGCAAAATCTGAACAACAAATTATCGTTCAAGCGGCTGCTCCAGCTCCTGTAGCTGCAGCTCCAGCACCAGTTGCTGCTGCTCCATCACCTGCGCCTGCTGCTCCTGCAGCTGCACCAGCAAGTGATGATTCTAAATACATTACTGTTAAGTCGCCAATGATTGGTACATTCTACCGTTCAGCTGGTCCAGATAAAGAGCCATTTGTAAGCGTAGGAAACTCAGTTGGTAAAGGTGATACAATTTGTATTATCGAAGCAATGAAATTATTCAACGAGATTGAATCTGAAGTATCAGGAAAAATTGTGAAAGTATTGGTTGACGATGCTTCTCCAGTTGAATATGATCAACCATTATTCTTGGTAGATCCAGCTTAATCAGTTTGAAATTCAGACAATAAAGTTCTGAATTCCGAATCATGAATAATTAATTCAAAATGTATGTTTAAAAAGATATTAATTGCCAATAGAGGTGAGATTGCTTTGCGCGTTATACGTACATGTAAAGAAATGGGCATTAAAACTGTTGCAGTTTATTCAACAGCAGATAAAGATAGTTTGCCAGTACGTTTTGCTGATGAAGCAGTTTGTATCGGTCCAGCAGTAAGTTCTAAATCATATTTGTCAATTGCAAATATTATCGCGGCGGCTGAAATTACAAACGCAGATGCAATTCACCCAGGATATGGGTTTTTGTCTGAAAACGAAAAATTCTCACGTGTTTGTCAAGAGCACGGTATCAAGTTTATTGGTGCAACTCCTGAACAAATTGCAGGAATGGGAGATAAGGCGACTGCGAAAGCTACAATGATTGCTGCAGGTGTTCCTTGTATTCCAGGTTCGAAAGGATTATTGAAAGATTTGGATGATGCTCGTGCAACGGCTAAAGTTGTTGTTTATCCAATTATCTTGAAAGCTACCGCTGGTGGTGGTGGAAAAGGAATGCGTATCGTTTGGAAAGAAGAAGATCTTGAGGCTGCTTGGGATTCTGCTCGTCAAGAAGCAGGTGCTGCTTTTGGAAACGATGGTATTTATATGGAAAAATACATTGAAGAACCACGCCACATCGAGATTCAAATTGCAGGCGACCAATACGGAAATGCTTGTCACTTATCTGAACGTGATTGTTCGATTCAACGTCGCCACCAAAAATTAGTAGAGGAAACACCATCTCCATTCATGACTGATGAATTGAGAGAGAAAATGGGTGAGGCTGCTATTAAAGCTGCGAAAGCGGTTAAATATGAAGGTGTTGGTACAGTTGAGTTCCTAGTTGATAAAAACCGTGATTTCTATTTTATGGAAATGAATACGCGTATTCAAGTAGAGCACACAATTACGGAGGAAGTAATCGATTACGATTTGATTAAAGAACAAATCAAATTGGCTGCTGGAGAAAAAATTTCTGGGAAAAATTACATTCCACATTTACATGCGATTCAATGTCGTATTAATGCGGAAGATCCTTCAAACGATTTTAGACCGTCTCCAGGAAAAATTACTTCTTATCATTCTCCAGGTGGACACGGAGTACGTATCGATACGCACGCTTATGCTGGTTACGTGATTCCATCAAATTACGATTCAATGATTGGAAAGTTAATTTGCGTTGCTCAAACACGCGAAGAAGCGATTTTAAAAATGAAACGTGCGTTGGATGAATACATCATTGAGGGTGTGAAAACAACGATTCCTTTCCATCAAAAATTAATGGATAACAAAGATTTCCGTGCAGGTAATTTCACAACTGCTTTCATGGATACGTTTGAATATTAAGATACTAAAATTCAAAAAGCCGCTAGTCATTAGATTAGCGGCTTTTTTTGTGTTCAGTCTTATTTCAGGAATTAGTTACCTGAATTTACTCAATCAATTTAAAAAAATCAAATCGCTGCTATTGCTGCGTCGTAATTTGGCTCCGAAGCAATATCTGCAACTAATTCCGTGTGTTTCACAACACCATTTGCATCGACAACTACAATTGCACGTGCGTGAAGTGCAGCTAAAGGTCCATTTTCTAATTCTAAACCATAGTTCTTTCCAAATTCGCCTGTGGCAAAATCAGAAGCGGTGATTACATTGTCAATTCCTTCAGCACCACAAAAACGCTTTTGAGCAAATGGTAAATCACGCGACACACAAACAACCTTCGTATTTTCTAACTCAGAAGCACGTTTATTGAACGTTCTAACCGATGTAGCGCATGTTGCCGTGTCAATACTTGGAAAAATGTTTAAGATTAAATTAGCGCCTTTAAAATCGCTCAAATTCGTTGTAGATAAATCAACTTTCTTCAAATTGAAATCAGGTGCCATTTCACCTACTTTTGGAAGCTCACCGTTTGTATTGAATGGTGCTCCGTTTAATGTTACTGTTGCCATAATCGTTGTTTATTTATGTGAGTTACAAAATTAACGAATTAAAGCTACAATTGTTTTGACAACAAAAAAGCCGTTACATTTCTGCAACGGCTTCTTAAATTTATTTGTTGATTTACAATCCCAATAAAACAGCGTGAGGATCTTTTGAACCAAACAACATTCTTTCTGGATTTTCTAACATTTCTTTTACTTTCACCAAGAATCCAACGGACTCTTTTCCATCGATGATTCTGTGGTCATACGAAAGTGCCACATACATGATTGGACGAATTTCAACTTGACCATTGATTGCAACAGGACGCTCAACAATGTTGTGCATTCCTAAAATTGCTGATTGTGGTGGGTTGATAATTGGTGTAGACAACATCGATCCGAAAACACCACCATTTGTGATTGTGAATGTTCCGTTTGCCATATCGTCCGGTGTAATTTTACCATCACGTGCTTTAATCGCCAAACGTTTAATTTCACGTTCAATTTCCGCCAATGACATTTGCTCAGCATTGCGAACAACTGGAACCATCAATCCTTTTGGAGAAGAAACAGCGATACCAATATCCGCATAGTTGTGGAAGATCATCTCGTTACCATCAATTTGACCGTTAACAGCAGGGAAAATATTCAAGGCTTCTGTAACCGCTTTCGTGAAGAATGACATAAATCCTAAATTCACTTCATGGTGTTTAGCGAATGCATCTTTGTATTTAGCACGCAAATCCATGATTGGTTTCATATCAACTTCGTTAAACGTCGTTAACATTGCAGTTTCATTTTTCACAGAAACCAAACGTTCAGCTACTTTACGACGCAACATTGACATTTTTTCACGGCTTTGTTCACGTGTACCACCCCAACCTTGAGCGTCAGCAGTAGAGAATCCTCCCGCCATTGCAGCCACAACGTCTTGTTTAGTGATACGACCGTCTTTTCCTGTTCCGTTCAATTTATTTGCTGAAATATTGTTTTCAGCCATGATTTTTGCAGCAGCAACAGATGGTGTTCCAGCAGCGTACGTATCTTTTTTAACAGGATCTGGACTCGGAGCAGCGGCAGCCGGAGCAGCAGCGGCAACAGGTGCAGCTTTCACTTCTTCTTTTACTTCGGCAACTTTTGGAGCTGATCCAGCAGGGCGTTCTGCAGAAGTATCAATTAAACATACAACTTGTCCAACTTTAACAACATCACCTTCACCTGCTTTCAATGTGATAATACCACTTTCTTCCGCAGGTAATTCAAGTGTAGCTTTATCAGAATCAACCTCAGCAATTGCTTGGTCTTTTTCTACATAATCACCATCAGATACCAGCCATTGTGCGATTTCCACTTCAGAGATAGATTCTCCTGGGCTTGGTACTTTCATTTCTAATACTGACATATTCGTCTATTTTAATCTATTAGTAGCTCTTAATTAACTTTTACACGTGCAAATTGAAATACATCTGCAAACAATTGTTTCAAACGTTTCTCGTGTAATTTTTTCGATCCTTCAGCAGCCGCAGCTGTTGAGTTTCTGCAAATTCCAATGAATGGGATGTGTCGTAATGACATTGCGATATGTGTCCAAGCTCCCATGTTTGATGGTTCTTCTTGTGCCCAAACAATGTTTTTAGCGCCTGAGTATTTTGCAATGATACCATCGATTTGTGCTGTTGGAACTGGATACAATTGCTCAACACGAACAAATGCCATATTATCTGCACCCAATTCGTTTGCTTTTTCTTTCATTTCATAGTAGAATTTACCAGAACAGAAAACAACAGTATCAATATTTGTAGTTTTTGCACTTGCATCATCAATTACTTCTTGGAACGAACCTTTTGCCATTTCATCCAAAGACGAAACTGCTGCAGGGTGACGCAATAATGCTTTTGGCGAGAAAACAACCAATGGTTTTCTGAAATCACGTTTCAACTGGCGACGCAATAAATGGAAGTGATTTGCAGGAGTTGACGTATTTACAACTTGCATATTTGTATCAGCACATTGTTGTAAGAAACGTTCCATACGTCCACTGGAGTGTTCAGCTCCTTGTCCTTCATAACCATGAGGTAACAACATCACTAAACCGCTTTGTGTAGCCCATTTATCTTCTCCGGCAGAAATAAATTGATCGACCATGATTTGTGCACCATTGAAGAAATCTCCAAACTGTGCCTCCCAGATCGTTAATCCTTTTGGAGTTGCTAATGAATATCCATATTCAAATCCTAAAACACCGTATTCAGATAACAATGAGTTGTAAATCTCAAACTTCGCTTGTTTGTCTGAAAGGTTATTCAAGGTAATTACTTCTTCTTCTGTATCTTCTGTTTTTACAACAGCATGACGGTGAGAGAATGTTCCACGTTCAACATCTTGACCAGAAATACGGATTGGATGACCTTCTTCTAATAAAGTAGCATAAGCCAACATTTCTGCTGAACCCCAATCCAATTTGTCGTTTGTAATTGCATTGTAACGGTCTTCAAAAATCTTAGAAATTTTACGGAAGTATTTTTTTCCTTCTGGTAAAGTCGCCAATTTTTGGCCTAATTCTAATAATTTTTTCTTGTCAACACCTGTCTCAGGAGATTTGTCGAAATCGGAATGTTTTCCGTGACGGAATCCTTCCCAAGTTTGACTCAAGAAATCGTACACAAGCGCTTTTTCGTTCTTACGTGAAGCTTCGAATTCGTTTTCTAAGAAAGCATTGTATTCTTCTTCAACTTTCTTAGCGTCATCTTTCGACATTACACCTTCTTGTTCCAATTGACCAAAATAAATGTCTTTTGGATTTGGGTGTTTTGCAATCAAATTGTATAAACTTGGTTGCGTGAATTTAGGCTCATCTCCTTCGTTATGACCATATTTACGGTAGCACAATAAATCGATGAAAATATCTCTATTGAATTGCTGACGGTATTCCATCGCAATTTCAATTGTTTGAACAACTGCTTCGATATCGTCTCCATTCACATGGAATACTGGACACAATGTTGTTTTTGCAACATCTGTACAATACGTTGAAGAACGACCATCTAAATAGTTCGTTGTAAATCCAACTTGGTTGTTGACTACAATATGAATTGTACCACCTGCGCGGTAACCATCCAATTGCGCCATTTGAATTGTTTCATACACGATTCCTTGTCCTGCAACGGCAGCATCACCGTGAATTAAAACTGGACAAATTTGACTTTCGTTTTCTAAAACGTGATCTACTTTCGCACGAGAAATTCCTTCAACCACTGTATTCACAGCTTCAAGGTGAGAAGGGTTTGGCGCTAAAGTCACACCGATTTTCTTACCATTCTCCAATACAACGTGCGATGTAAATCCTTGGTGGTATTTAACATCACCATCGAAGTATTCAACTGAATCAAATTCTTTTCCTTCAAATTCAGAGAAAATGTCACGTGGACGTTTCTCGAAAATGTTTGTCAAGGTATTCAAGCGTCCGCGGTGAGCCATTCCCATTACGAAATACTCAACACCTAATTCAGAACCTTTATTCACCAATGTATCTAGCGCTGGGATTAATGCTTCACCACCTTCAATCGAGAAGCGTTTTTGACCAACGAATTTTTTACCCAAAAATGCCTCGAAGTTTGTCGCTTGATTCAACTTTTTGTAAATGTTGATTTTGCGATTTTTATCGAATGTTGGGCGATTTTTGATTTCAATTTTGTTTTTGAACCATTCAATGCGCTCTGGATCACGCATGTAAACATATTCGATACCAATAGATTGACAATACGTCAATTCCAAATGATGAATAATGTCACGTAAAGTAGCTGCACCAATTCCCACTTCTTCACCTGCTTGGAAAACTGTATCCAAATCAGCAACATCAAGTCCGAAATTTTCGATTGCTAATGTTGGAGAGTATTTACGTCGCTCACGAACCGGGTTTGTTTTAGTAAACAAATGCCCACGATTACGATAACCGTTGATCAAGTTGATTACTTTAAATTCTTTTTGAAAATTCTCAGGAATTTCACCACCATCTTCGTAGTTTGTTCTAGCGAAATCGAAGCCTTCAAAAAATTTTTTCCAGCCTATATCAACACTTTCTGGGTCTTGTTGATACATTTTGTACAGATGATCAATTGCATTCACATCCGCATTCCCAACATAAGATACTTTATCCATGGTCTTTTGTGCACATTTATGGAAGGACAAATTTAGACAAATTACCCAATGCGGTAGTGCAAAAACTTGAATTAATTTCAAGAAAAGTTAAAATTTAAACGCGATATGTCTTTTTCAGAAAATTTGAACAAATCGTTTAGGTGATTTATTCAGAAATCGAATCAAAATTGCCTGAATTTGCGCTCGAAAATTTAGTTCTTAAAAACACTTTATACGCTTCACGAAAAAGTATTTTTTCAGATAACAATTGAATAAAATTTGGATCCGTTGTGATGTGTAAAAATTCCTTTTCCGACAGGTCAATAGTATACAACAATTGTAACAAGCGCGTTTCACCTTCCTTCATCAAATCGACGATTAATTGACCAATAAGTCGTTCGATCTCTTCCTTCGAATTTACGTCAATCTCGAAAGAATCCGAGAAGAATAAATTGAATTTTGCGAAATCTTTTGCAATTTGCTGTTGAGTCTTCAGTACGAATTGCTGATTCTGAAAATAGGAATTTAGTTGATCGTATGTCGCTAAATCTGTCATGAACAACTAATTGATTGAATAATTTATTTCACTGAACCACCAGCTTCGAATCCTTTTTCAGAAGTCATAAAGCTCAATTTTCCTTCTGCGTCTTCAGCCATCAAAATCATTCCTTGCGATTCAATTCCGCGAATTTTTCTTGGAGCCAAATTCAATAAAATCTGAACTGTTTTTCCAATTACTTCTTCAGGTGAATAATGTTCTGCAATTCCAGAAACAACAGTGCGTTTATCAATTCCGGTGTCAATCAACAATTTCAAAAGTTTATCTGCTTTCTCTACTTTTTCCGCTTCTAAAATCGTTCCCAATCGGATGTCCAATTTCGTGAAATCCTCGAAGTCGATTGTATCTTTCTGTGGCTCAAAGTTCGATTCTACCGCATTCGCATTTTGTAATTTTGCTACTTCAGTTTCCACTAAACTGTCTTCAATTTTCTGGAAAAGAATCGTTGGAGCATTCGTTGAAGTACCAGCTGCTAAAAGATCTGGATTTCCTGCTTGCGTCCAATCCGTTGTTTTAAAATTCAAGAATTGAGACAATTTTTCAGCAGTTGAAGGTAAGAACGGTTGAAGAACGATGCTCAAATTCGCTGTGATTTGCAACGCGATGTTCATGATCGTTTCAACACGTTTTTCGTCGGTTTTCACCAATTTCCATGGTTCTTGATCAGCTAAATACTTGTTTCCTAGGCGAGCCAGATTCATAGCTTCAGCTTGAGCATCACGCAATTTATAAGCATAAACCAATTTGCTAATGCGTTCAGGAATCGCTTTCATTTCGGCCAAAACTTCCTTGTCGTAGTCTGTAAGTTCACCTTGTTGAGGAACTTTTCCTTCGTAATATTTTTGCGTTAAAACCAATGCACGATTTACAAAGTTTCCAAGAATATCGGCCAATTCGCTATTCACGCGTGTTTGATATTCTTTCCATGTAAACTCAGAATCTTTCGTTTCAGGAGCGATGGAAGTCAAGACATATTTTAGTTCATCTTCTTTTCCTGGGTAAGCCGCAATGTATTCGTGCAACCAAACAGCCCAATTTCGGGAAGTAGAGAATTTGTCGCCTTCCAAGTTTAAAAACTCGTAGGCAGGAACGTTATCAGGTAAGATCAAATCACCGTGATCTTTCAATAAAATTGGGAAAATAACGGCGTGGAAAACAATGTTGTCTTTTCCGATGAAATGTACCAATTTACGATCGCCTTTCCAATAATCTTCCCAGTTTTTGTTGTTGTCCAAGGCCCATTGTTTCGTAGCTGAGATATAACCAATTGGGGCATCTAACCAAACGTACAACACTTTTCCATCGGCATTTGGAAGTGGAACTTTCACCCCCCAATCTAAATCTCTTGTCATTGCACGTGAATGTAATCCACCATCAATCCAGGACATACATTGACCGATTACTTGATTTCTCCATGCTTTCGGGTCGTGTTGTTGAACGCCGTCCAGTTTTCCTTCTTTGATCCAAGCGCGCAACCATTCTTCATGATTTTGCATTGGCAAGTACCAGTGAGAAGTCGTTTTTAAAATCGGTGTTTTCCCGCTTAAAGTAGAAGTTGGATTGATTAGTTCTGTTGGACTCAAATCTGAGCCACATTTTTCGCATTGATCACCGTAAGCATTTGGATTTTGACACTTTGGACATTCTCCTGTAATGTAACGATCGGCTAAAAATTGTTGGTATTCTTCGTCGTAATATTGTTCGGAAGTTTCTTCTGTGAATTTGCCATTTTCGTATAGCTTTAAGAAGAAATCTTGAGATGTTTTATGATGAATTTCTGCTGAAGTTCGGTGAAAAATATCAAAGGAAATATTGAAATCTTTAAAAGCATTCCCGATGATTCCATTGTATTTATCGACAATTTCTTGAGGCGTGATGCCTTCTTTTTTTGCTCTGAGCGTAATTGCAGCACCGTGTTCATCACTTCCGCAAATAAAAGCCACATCGTGATCATTCATGCGCAAAAAACGCACAAAAATATCTGCTGGAAGATAAACTCCGGCAACATGGCCTAAGTGAAGAGGACCGTTTGCATAAGGCAAAGCGGCTGTAACGGTATATTTTGCTTTCGACATCAGAATTTCAATTGAAAGCGCAAAGATACGAGTTAGAACCGATAACGCGAAATGGACGAAGTGAAAAGTGCTGGTTTAAATTCTGCAATCCAATTGTACTTCTTTTTCAATGAATCGAATGTTGTATTTTCCGAGTTCGGAAAGAATAGGGGTGTACACTTCTTTTTGAATTGGCAAGGTTACTCCTTTCGTTTTCAAATCGCCATTCAAAATCATCTTTGTTGCAATTGCAACTGGTAATCCAACGGTGTTAGCCATAGAAGTATATGTTTGATTTTCACCAATGTTGACCATAGAAGAAGTGATTGAGTAATTTTGTTCTTCAAATTCGTATTCAAATTCGTGATACATCACCAACATATCTTTATCGTGAGGATCTAACACCAATTTGTCCACTAGAATTTTTTCGAGTAATTGTGCTGGAGAAGCATTTGGAACGCCAAGTGGTGTTTTGCCTTCAAACATTCCTAGCCAATCAAAGCGATCGTATAAGTTCATGCGATCTTCGCGTAAAAAATCTTTGAATTTGTCTTCAACGGAGCGCAAATAGCGATAAGGTAAAAATGCATTTAAGAAAGAACGAGCTGTTAATTGCTCAGAATTCTCCATTTTGTAAGAATCATCCGTCATTCCTAATTCAATGAAGACATTCCATGCTTGACAGAAACCAGGTCTTCTTAACGTTCCTCTGTAAATAGTTGGAACATTTTCTATTCCATAAGTTTGACGGTATGAAAGAGAATCGCGATTTGCATAACCATCGAAAGCGCCATAGCCATCGATTTCTAAACGCATTAAACGACCAAATAAACGATTATAAGGAATGTACTTGTATTCGTTGTGATCGATGAAACACGATGCGCCACCTTGACCAGCAACAACAACATTGCGTGGATTCCAAGTAAATTTATAATTCCAAGGATTGTTATCGCTTTCTGGAGCAATTAATCCACCACAAAACGATTTAAATGACGTGACAGTTCCTCCTTTGTGTTGAATTTCGTGAATGATTTTCATTGCACTCATGTGATCAATTCCTGGATCAACACCGATTTCATTCATAATAATAATTCCAGCTTCTTTGGCTTCAGCATCTAAGGCTTTCATTTCCGCAGAAATGTATGAAGGAGTAATTAAATTCGTTTTTAAAGCGATACAGTCTTTAGCAACTTCAACATGAAAACGTGCGGGTAACATGGATATCACAATATCTGCTTTTTCAATTTCAGGTTTGCGTTCATCCGAATTCAATGCATTGAACGCGAGTGCAACACCATTTGAATGACCATTTAACTTGCGTTTAACTAATTCGATATCTTGGTCAACAACACGTACTTCCCAATTGTATTCGATTGAATGCTCAAGGAGATAGCGAATCAACGAAGAAGCGGATAAACCTGCACCAAGAATTAAAATAGTTTTCATACCGTGTTAATATTATGCCGGCAAATGTAACGATTGGTTAAATATAAAACGACCAAACTTGTTGTTAATCTTTAAATCTTATTCACAAAAAAAGGGATTCAATTTGAATCCCCTTTTGTTCGTTTAATTTGTTTTCACAATTTGTTTTCTGGATATCATTTCATCATTCGCATAGAGTTCAAGCAGATAGACACCATTTGAATAGCTTGATAAATCAATGTCAATAAGTGATGAACTTTGATCAAATACTAATTCGACACTTCTGCCAGTCATGTCTTTTAAGAACAATTTACTCGAGTTAGTATTCAGTTCATTTGGCAAAACAATGTGAACAAGTCCATTAGTTGGATTAGGATAAACTTTGAATGAACTATTTAATTCTTCAAGTCCAATAACATTGAATGGATAATCTTGGGACATACCAGTACATGCTCCCCCGAAAGTAACTTCTACACTGTAAAATCCTGCCGATGTAGCAGTGATTGTTTGTGCAGTTGCGCCAGGAATTGGATTTCCATTAAAATACCATTGATAAGCAGATCCTGAAATTGTAGAAAGTACATTTCCAACGGCTGAAATTGTCACGTTTGAAACAGGAACCATCGTTAAACTAATTGTACTAGAAACACAGTTTGCAGAATTTCCATAAATAAAATGGGATGACAATGAGCTTGCTTCAATAAAAGTAACACCATCCAAATCAGCGATTAATTCAGGCGTTGAAATTGCTATACCATTGGTTGATGACAATTGTTCTTCTGTATTGTTTCCAAATCCATACACCGAATTATCATGGCGTAAAACTAAACTTGTATATTGTCCAGCTGAAATTGAATTTACACCTGAAACCGCAATTTGAGTTGGAATCATGCGGTCAACAAGATCAGAGGTGCCAAGCTGTCCGAATTGATTTCCTCCAGTTGTAAACACCTCTTTTTGAGAAGTAAGGAAAATACTATGGTTAGCACCACCTTGAGCATTGATAACATTCTTTAAATCTGAAATTGTTGGAACCAATCTTCCGCTCAAATCATTAAGTCCTAATTGACCTGAACCGTTGTTACCCCAGACGTATAAATCACCGCTGTTAGAAATTGCAAAACTGTGATATTCTCCAGCTCCAACAGAAACAATGTTTGATAATCCTGAAACTTGCTGCGGAGTAACGGCATTGTTCAAAGTTCCAATACCCAATTGACCAAATGAATTATCTCCAGTTGACCAAACCGTACCATCATTTTTCAAAATGATGAAGTGACTTCTTCCAGCCGCAATACTATCAACATTTGTTAAACTTGGATTAGCAAATGGGAAATTTATAACTGAAGTGTTTCCAGTTCCTAATTGTCCAACTGTGTTATTTCCCCAAACATATGTTGCGCCAGTATTGCTTACAGCCATAGAACTAGATTCGCTAGTGGCAACAGTTTTAATATTTGCTAATGTTGGAACTTGTAAAGGTATATTAGAAGATGTATATGTACCATTTCCTAATTGACCAGAACTATTTTCTCCCCAAGCATAAACGTCATTTGAGGTAGTTACTCCTAGTACATAATTTGAACCGCTTGACAATTGATCAAATGAAACGGATGACAAAGCTTGAGTTGGATTAGCATTATTGAAATTTGTTCCATCACCAAAAGTTCCTGTTGCATTCCATCCAAAGGACCAAACTTGTCCATTACCACCTAATGTTGATTCTAGACTATAATCTCCCGTTGCATAAGCCACGAAAGTGTTTTCTGTTGCTCCTGAAATTGGATTACCATTCAAATACCATTGGTTACCATAAGCTTGATTACTTGATAAAATTACAGAATCACCTTCACAAAAATTTGGACCACCAACAGAAGTGATAGTTGGTTCAGACATGCTATTGATCAAAATGTAATCATTTAATTCTTGCGTGCACAATGTTGAATTTGAATAGGCCGTAAACGTAATTTGGTCATTGTCATTTAAAGTACTGCTGCTAAAAGTGGAAGTTCCAGAAATTGCACCTTGAGAGCTTCCATTTAAAAAGAACTCGTATTGATCAGCTCCAGTAGCAGTAAATGTAAGATTGGTTCCTTCACAAATCAAACTTGAAGGTGAAACGTTTAACCCTAAATTCATTGAATTAACAGTAAATGTATAATTGTTAGGAATTGATTGGCAATCTCCGTTGTAACCAACTATACTTACAATATCACCATTTTCTAATTCAGTTGTTGTATAGGAATTTAGTACTCCTGATTGTTGCACGTTTCCATTAATACTGAATTCATATGTTGCAGCATTAGAACTACTAAATGTAACTGCATCATTCAAACAAATGATATTGTCAAGATCTGATGATGTACTTGAAATAGAAGGATAGGTGTTTACCGTAAAAGAAATAGATTGTGTTGAAAGCATTGTACATCCATTGGCTTCCCCAACAACAGTTACGATATCACCATTATTAACTGTACCATTATATGTTGATGTTGGAGTAAAACCTGTTACAGGAATTCCATTTACTAAATATTGATAGTTGATACCACCCATTGCTGTAAGATCAACAGCTTCGTTAGTACAAACAACATTGTCTCCGTTGTTTATTAGTGTTATTGCTGGAGGACCATAAACTGTAAAACTTAAAATTGGAGAATTATCGAAACATCCGTTTGTATTACCTACTACTTGAATTGCACTTCCGTTGGCAAGTGAATTTGATGAAAAAGAGGTAGCAGCTGATGGTAAACCTTGTGAAACGCCATTGATGAAATATTCATACGTTGTTGCTCCGGAAAAATTAAAGGTAACGTTATCATTTTGGCAGATAACTTGATCTGCATCGGAGCTTGTTAGTAGAACAGTTGGAGTTAGATTAACTGTAATTGGTGCGATATTCGTGCTGCTAAAGCATCCAGCTCCTGAAACTACATTAACTGAAATTACATCTCCATTCGATAAACTTGTTGAACTATAAGTATTTGATATTCCGATTGTACCTTGCGGAGTTCCATTTAAAAAGAATTGATATTGATTTCCACCAGTCGCTGTGTAAATTACGGAAGTACCACTACAAATTAGGTTGTCATTGTCGGATGAAGTGATACCCGCTGTTGGAAGTGGATTAATTGTAACGTTATTAGTTGCAGAACTTGTACAGTTGTTCGAATTACCAACTACGGTAACCGTATTCGCACCAATCCCCATTCCTGATGAAGTTAATGTGTTTGTAGGTGAACTAATCCCTTGAGAGACACCATTTACAAAAAATTCATAATTAGTTGCTCCTGAGGCAGTAAATGTTACTAGTTGGTCTGAACAAAAAACATTGTTCCCATCATTGTTCGTTAATAAAGTTGCAGGAATTGCATTTACAGTTGTTGTTATTGGAGAGGAAACAGAAATACAACCCAGAGTTGACCCGCTAACTGTCACACTTTGACCGTTCGTTAATCCGCTAGTTGTAAATGTTGGTGTCGCAGAATAACTTCCTTGCGGAACTCCGTTAACTGAGAATTGATAGCTTGAACTACCTGACCCTGTGAAAGTAATTGATTGACCAGAACATATTACATTATCTGCATCCGAACTGGTTAACGTCATTGTTGGTAATGCATTTTGTGTAACCGTAATGTTCGGACTTGAAGCTTGGCATCCATTTGTTCCGGTCCCAATAACATAGACAGAGTTTGATCCTGCGATTAAACTTGGATTGACAAAGGTTGGACTCACTTGAGGGACACCTTGAGCAGTTCCATTAACGTATAATTGATAATTTGTACCGTTTGCAGCAGTTAAAGTGATAGGATCACCTGCACAAATGGTATTGTCAGGGTCATTTGAGAACAAATTAATTGAAGGTAATGGCAATACAGCAAATGTTAATTGACTTGATACTGAACAACCGTTACTCACACCATTCACCAAAACTGTTTGACCATTTGTTAATGAAGTTGTAGTGAACGTTGGTGTAGTACTTGGTGCTCCTTGACTTGTCCCATTTACAAAAAACTGATATGTTGTTGCGCCGGATGCAGTGAAAAGAACCGAACTGTTCAAACAAATGGAATTATCAGTATCAGAACTTGAAAGTGATGTCGTTGGAGATGTGTTCACCGTGAAAACTGTTGGTGCTGTAGAATTGGTACATCCACCAAAACTACCTACAACATGAACCGCATCATTGTTAACAAGGGTAGTTGAAAAAGTGTTTGATGCTGTTGGTCCAGAAACAAGCGTTCCGTTAATATAGTAGCTGTATTGACTAGCTCCACTTGCAGTAAAGGTTACATTATCAATTGAACATACTGTATTATCTGCATCAGTATCAGTTAAACTAACCGAAGGTAATGGAAGAACAGTGTATGTATATTTTTGAGGCGCCTTTAATGCACAACCACCAATGGTATTATAACCAACAACACTAACGGTATCTGTTCCAGTTAAAGAAGATGTTGTCCAAGTAGCAGTTGCTGAAGGACCTTGTTGAGAAACATTATTTACAAAAAACTCATAGGTATCTGCCCCTGATGCAGTGTAAGTAATAGATTGATTTTGACAAATAATGGATCCAACACTACTTGCACTCAAAGAGGTTGTTGGCAGAGGATCAACATTAAAAGTCATAGAAATAGTATCCAAACAACCAAAGGAGGTTTTAGCTACTAGGGAAACTTGATCGTTGTCCAAAAGTGCACTCGTTGAATAAAGTCCAGGAAGTGTAAAGCCAGTTACGTTTGCATTGTTGATTCTGTAACGATAAAGATTCGTTAAATCCAATGATGTAGCATCAAAAGTTACCAATTGCCCAGCACAAATTGAAGTATCTATATCACTAACTGTCCACGAAAACGTTGGTAAAGGATTCACATTGAATATAAAATGAGGAATGGAATCACTTGGACATCCACCTTGATAACCAACAACACTTATTGAATCATTGTCATTTAAACTTGCAGTAACATACAAAGTATCATTCACTGAAGGTGTGTTCAATGAAACACCATTTAAGAAAAATTCAAAATTGACATTCGTTAAAGAACTTCCAGCTTCAAATGTTACGCTATCTCCTGCACAAATAGATTTATCGATATCGTCTGTATTCATAAATAATTCAGGGCGATAAATAGTGATTGCTTGTGTTGAGGTGTCTGCACAAAAATTTGTGTAAGTAGAGATTAAAGTAACATTAAATGTTCCTCCACCCGAAAAAACATGTGCATTGGTGTCTGCTACATAAGTTATCCACGTACTGTCTGAAGGTGGATTTGCATAATAACCTGTAGTACCATCATTAAAATACCATATAGATGTTATGTCATTTGTATTGCCTGAAATGGCAGTTGAGGTATTTGTGAATAGTGTTGTATCTCCAAAACAATAAGGTCCATTTGCAGTGAAATTCGCTGTTACTGCAGGCGTTGAAGAAAAAGTGATATTCGTATTAGATCCTTTGTTCGTAGAAAACAGTGTTGTAAATGACGTTCCAGAAGCGTTTATACCCTGAAAGTTAAGACATTCAGAAATAACATCTGTTGCTGCTAGGATTGATAAATTTGCTTGATTTATTGTTGAAATGGTATCTGTACTGTAGATATTTATAGAATCTTTGCAATTTCCACGAATAATTAAGCTATCTACAATGTTTTGTGTACCAGATGAATCAAAGAAAACGTGTGAACCAGGTTTGATTTCCAAGTGATTAAAAGTATTAGAACCGGTTATTTTTTGTTGTAAAACAAAGGTTCCAATTTTCAATGGTTCAAAATCAAGAATTACTTTGTTAAATACCAATCCTTCAGTCAATAAATCATTTCCATATCCAATTGTGTCGCCAATTATTATTTCAGATGAAGCACCTGAAAAAACAAGACTTGTATCACCTTGAGTACTGAATTTTTGTTTAAGAATTACTTGAGACGCTCCTAAATTGAGGCTTCTTCCATCAGTTGCTGTGCTTGGGTTATTTATTGAAATGAGTGAACCAACGGCTACATCATTATTGTTTGTTTTAAATCCACCATTGAACAACAAAATACTTGAGGAATCGCTCATGCTGAGGTTGTCCATTAATTCAACGATTGCAGTATTTGTATTCGTCGAGACCAACACGTTGCAATCCATCGAAGCAGCATTTATAACAATTTGTGCAGCTCTTTCAAACTGAATACCACTACCAACAATATTTCTGTATACTGTTAGATTGGAATTAAGTGTTACATCACCATGAGCAATAATATTCGAATCCAGTGCTAAATTTTGAGATCCAACTATTCCTGTCCAATCCATCGACTTGAAAAACGCAGTATCATCAACTAAAACAGTTTGATTTGCCAATGAAAATGATAAGTTGTCAAAAAATACTGAGTCTAAAACTGTTGGAATACAACCTGAAACTGGACCACCAGAGGAATTTGACCAATGATTTACATCATTCCAATCTCCACCATTTCCAATCCAGTAAAAATTTGCTCCGGAATATGTCCAACCAATCCCATCTGTAACAGTTGAAATTGCTACTTCATAAACCGTCGAACCAGTAGCATTGGTATTTGTTATTGAAAGACCTTGGGCATTCCATGTGGGTGAACCTGTTACTTCAATGCTTGCATTTAGCAGAGCATTATCTGTTGTTTCAATAGTGAAAGGTGACGTACAAGTTCCATTAATGTTCAAATTTGTGAATACATTGGAACTGTTATTTGCTAATTCCAAGGTGCTAGATTGAGGTAAAATGAGATTTGTAAATGAATTGGATCCATTCAAAACAAAAGTGCTCCCGGCAGAAGAAATGATATTATACACTTGATTTCCGCCAGAGAAATTGTTAGTTGTTAAATTGGTGAAAATTAATGAATCTGGTGCCGACCAAACTAATGGTAAAGGAATTGTACCGTTTACTAAATTCCAATTCGTACCATTAATTGTAACGATACTCGAAGAAAGGTTGATTGTTCTTCCTCCACCAAGTATAGATGTGAAGTTGTTGCATTCAATATTAAAGCCATTTGATATGAATTTTCCAGTGGAATTGGAAATACCTTTTAACGTCATGAAGTCGTCACTCAGAGTTACTCCATCCGCGCTCGTTAAACCATCAATTACGAAATTATTGTTCCATATTTGACCATTGGATAACAAATTAGAAGTAGGAGAAGCTGAAGTCATCACAATATCACCCGTATATAAAATCGAAGCCAACCCATTTGATAGAAGTGACCCGCGTATTTCAATTGATGTTAAAACTGATGAAATTGTAAAGGCATTGGGTACGGTTGCAAAATCAAAATCCGAAACACTCAATGCAACATCCAAAGTGACGGTTGTAGCAATAGAAGTAAGTCCAGAGTTTAAATCAAAAATGGCATTGTCTGCAACGGTTGGAACAGATGCACCAGGAGCACCATTTGAAGCTGTTGACCAATGATTTACATCGGACCAGTTTCCGGTTCCTCCAACCCAATATCTGTTTGCTGAAAATGAGAATAGGCTTATTAATACACTAAAAAAAGTGAGAAAAAAATTGGTTTTCATGTCGATTGACGTAAGTGGAATAAATGGTTTCAATTCTGTGCAAATATTAAAAAAAATGTGTAGAATATTCGACTTTATGTTAAAATTAATTAAAAATTCACAAAAAATTTATGCGAAGTTTTATGAAAATTAGTTTACATTTGTCTGCTATTTAATTCTAACTTTCACTGATTTTGATGTTTAAAAGCCCACTCCACAACGTCTTTTTGATATCCGTATTTTGCTTGAGTTCAGCTGTTTACGCTCAAACGGATTCAATAAAAACCCAAGAGACAATTGACGATTCTGCTGAGGTTGTAATTCCAAAGCAAGTTTTAGCGGACATTAAAATGATCACTCCGCCAGAAGGATTTGTTGTGTCCGATCGATTCAATGGATACATTCATTATCAAGCCGGTGCCGCAATCATTATGTCGATGCTTGAGAATACCAATTTCATCAATATTGAAAAAGGGATGACTGAAGATTTCTTTCGATCAAACCAATTGGTTTTGCTTGAAAAGAGAAATTTTGAAGCAGACAATGGCACCAAAGGATTAATTTATAAATCAACATTTGTCTTAAGTGGAAAAGACTATGTTCGCTATTTTGTTTATGCAGGAGATTTAAATCGAACCTTGTGGTTAGCTATAACTTATCCGAAGGCTGTTGAAGCGCTTGTAGATAGCGAAATTTTGAAATCTATTCAATCAATCAACTTAAAACCAATTTCAAATGAACACAAATAAGCTTGGCAACTATTTGTTTGTGTTCGTTGTTTTCTGCAGCGGCTTCATTCAAGCTCAGACACAAACCGTAACACAAAATGTACCTTTTTCATCAGGTCCTCAAAATATGTGGGGTCCTTCTTGGGATCCGGTTTCAATTAACATGGATGTAACTCTTTTTGAGACTGGATGGAATGAAAGTTTTGGATTTAACGCAATTACCAACATTTTGGGTTACGATTTTGGTTTTGCCATGAATGGTAACTTTTCTGGTACTATAGGTTCAAAATTTTCCATTCACGATTTTACTACTGGTGAGGTAGAAGTCGATTATCCAATTGATGTTGATTTAACAATGAACCAAGATCTAACATATGATCCTGGGGATAACGTAACTATAACTACAGATTACACATTGCAAAGTGGTGCTAGTTTGGAGACAGCATATCCAAACGCTGGAGAAGCAACATTAGATTTGTATTTTGAGATGGGGGCAGGGCTTTCCACTACATTATGCGCATTTGGATGTGTCACGTTTCCAATCATTCCTTCTTTCAATACGGGGATGCAAAACGTAAACATCCTAACTGTGAATGAAAACAACATTTCATTTTTTAGTTTGAATGGAGGAACTCCTGCTTATTCGTATAATATTTTTCCGTTAAGTACTTCAATTATTCCTAATGATCCTCTGGGAGAATGGGGGTTTGAAGGTATTTTGGACATGCCGCACGTTTATACTCAAGATGGCAATGATGGAACAGACTTGTATGCCTGTGGAGGTGGTGAAGATCCAGATTCTGCATACATAAAATTATCCTTGAATATTTTTGATTTGTTAGGTCACTTACCAGCACCTGTAGGTCCAGTTTTAGAATATTTGGATGGATCAGAATCAATTCCTTTGGGTGTAGCTGACGCAACAGTTGAATGGACATTCTTTGGTGCATTTCTAAATTTAGATTTTCATAATAAGCAGTGTTTTGATTTCAAACCAAAAGTATATGGTCGTTTTGATTTTCCGGTTGCTGTTGATTATGTTGCTTATGATCCAGGTGGTACGATTACTTCTTCCGGAACCTCGGCGATTATCAATGTTCAGATTGGAGGAAAAATAGATTACAAATATCCTTGCTATTTTAATGAAATTGAAATTACTCCAACGTATAGAATTGATGGATTGTTTAGGAATCATACCTATGACTCTGTGGCATTGCATTTAGATATGTCTGCAATTTCATTTAGCCTTTCGATTCCAGCGATTGAGATTACACCTGAAATTCACATTCCGGAAATTTGTATTCCAATACCTTATCCTTGTCCTTCATGGTCTTGCCCTTGGTGCTGGTGTACTTACACAGCTTGTACACCTGCGTTTACAATACCAGCAGTTGCGTCACCTGCTATTAATTTTGACTTAACAGATATCGGTTTGTCTGATCCAGTTTGGGAATACAGTCTTCCAATTGCAGATATTGAATATGATTGGTACGATAACACATGGTTATTGGAAGGTTTTCAAGAATATACGAAGGCTAAATTCAAAATGATTGCAAAACCACAAAGTATTTCACATACTCAAACGAATGTTCTTTGTTATGGAGGTAATACTGGTGCAGCTAATGTTACAATCGTTTCAACTGCTTACGATGTTGCAACACCGTTCACTTATTCATGGACAAATGGTCAAACCACCGAAGATATTTCGTCACTAACAGCGGGTGATTATGAATTAAGTGTGTATGATGCACATGGTTGTCAATTATTTACAGGTGTTACAATAACAGAACCTGCACAAGCTTTATCCATCTCTTCAGTGGTGACCGATAAATCGTGTAATGGTGGTATAAACAATGGTGCGATTGACATTACAGTAACAGGCGGAACGGGAGGGTATTCTTATGCATGGAGCACAGGAGCTACATCACAAGATGTTTCTGGTTTAGGAGTTGGAACCTATTCGGTTGCTGTTACTGATGCAAATGGTTGCAGTGTTTCCTCATCTTTTACAATCAATCAACCACTTGTACTAGGACAAACTGCAGCAATTACAAATGTCAATTGTAATGCAGGTTCTAACGGTGCAATTTCCGTAAATACTTTCGGAGGTGTGCTACCATATTCATATACGTGGTCAAATGGACAAACTTCAGAAGATTTATCAACTATTGGAGCTGGTTCATATACTTTAACATTGACCGATGCAAATTCGTGTGTGAGTTCACAAACATATGTCGTAACTCAGCCGGCTTCACCATTATCACTAACAATTAGTGGAACTGATGTCTCATGTAAAGGAGGATCGAATGGAGCTATAAACCTTACAACATCCGGTGGAACTGCTCCTTATGCTTATCAATGGTCTAGTTCAGCAGGTGTAGTTCTGCCATATACAACAGAAGATTTAACTGGAATTGTTTCAGGTACCTACTTTGTAAATGTTACAGATTCAAAAGGATGTACAGCCCAATCAAATCAATTGATAAATCAACCTTTACAAAGTTTATCATCGAATCCAACGTTAGTAAATATTAATTGTTTTGGGCAAGCAACAGGTTCAATTAATCCTGGAATATTCGGTGGAACACCGGGTTACATTTACAGCTGGTCAAACGGTGCAGCTACAGCGGTAATCACCAATGTTATAGCTGGTAACTATTCATTGCAAGTAACAGACTTAAATAGTTGTACTTCAACATTTAACTATACGTTGACACAACCAGCAGCACCATTAAACCTTGCGCTCACAGGAATTGATGTGAAATGTTTTGGAGAAAATACAGGCAGTATTCAATCAACAGTTACCGGTGGAACAGCACCATATTCTTATTTATGGAGTAACGGTGCAACGAGCTCCAATATCAATAGTCTTGTAGCCAATAATTATTCATTAACAGTTACCGATAGCAAAGGTTGTACGATTACGGCTTCTCAACTAATTAGTCAACCAGCTGCACCACTTGCTCTTAGTTCAGTGATAAGTCCGGTTGCTTGCTATGGTAATAGCACAGGTTCAGTCAACTTAACTGTAACTGGTGGAACTTTACCTTACAACTATCAATGGTCCAATAGTAGTTCTTTAGTATTGAATACCTTCACACAAGATATTACTGGACAAAGTGCAGATTCATACACTGTATTAGTTACTGATGGTAATTCTTGCCAATCAACATTGATTTCAACTATTACACAACCAAATGCTCCGATTTCATTGTCGGGAATAGTAAATGATGTGAATTGTTATGCTTTAAATGATGGTGGTATTGATTTAACCGTAACTGGTGGAACTAGTCCATATAGTTATTCCTGGACAAATAGCGCAATTAGTCAAGATTTAACGTCAATTGTCGCAGGTTCTTATACAGTAACGGTAACTGACTTCAATTTGTGTACGTCTTCCGCAACATTTAATGTTCTTCAACCAAATGCGGCGTTAACGGCATCATTGAATCCAACAGATGTGTTATGTAACGGTGATGCAACGGGCTCAGTTTTATCAACTGTAACGGGTGGTACTTTGCCATATTCGTATACTTGGTCGAACGGAGTTACATCACCTAATTTAAATTTGGTAGTTGCTGATGTTTATACTTTAAGCATTGTGGATGCCCAAGGTTGTACGGCATTTACAGGAACCGTGGTTAATGAACCGCTTCCATTGGTGTTGACACCAACAGTAACAGATGCTAGTTGTTTTGGTGGTGCGGATGGTCAAATTGTCTTGTCTGTAAATGGTGGAGAACAACCTTATTACTTCTCTTGGGGTAATCAAAACGAAATATTGTTGAACAATGCTAGTGAAACTATTGCGAATGTTCCAGCTGCGAATTATTTCATACGTATAAAGGACAAGAACAATTGTATCTTAGAACAAACTATTACAGTTGGTCAGCCAGCAATGCAAACAGCTGTTTACAGTGTAGTTGATGTGTTGTGTAATGGCGATAGTACTGGTTTAGTTGATGTAACTTATTCTGGAGGAACTCCACCTTTCACAACAGTATGGAATGATGGACAAACAACTGAAGATGCAATTAATTTACCAGCAGGATACTATTATTTCCTTGGTACAGATGCTCAAGGCTGTGAGGTGAGAGATACTATGGTTGTTGAGCAACCAGCACAAATAGATTTGACTTATGAGTTAACCCCTGTTAGTTGTATTGATCAATCTGATGCTGCAATTAATATTAGTCCATATGGCGGAAATGCTCCTTATGATTATGCATGGAGTAATGGTCAAATAAGCCAAAATGCGAGTCAATTGATACCTGGCTTTTATACATTGATCATTACGGATGCTAATGCATGTGTTCAATCATTCAATTTTGAAATTCAAATTAACGAGGAAGAATGTTTAGGTGTTCCAAATACAATTACGCCGAATGGTGATAATTATAACGACACATGGATTTTGGAGAATATTGAATTGTATTCAAATGCCGTTGTTAAAATATTCAATAAATGGGGCAATGAAATATACTCTTCTAGTGAAGTTTATGTGCCTTGGGATGGGACCGATAATGGAAATCCTCTTCCTTCAGAAGTATACTATTACATTATTAAGTTAAACAATCCGGAAAACAATCAATACACCGGAACAATTACAATTATACGTTGAAAATGAAGAAACCAATCTACATTTTATTATTGTTAGTAGCCTTTGTTCATAGAGAATCATTGGCCAATACTGAAATCATTTCTCCTCCATCTGCCTGCCCTACAATACAGACAGCAGGGGTAAATGTTTCATGTAATGCAGGATCCAATGGTTCGGCAACGGTAACAATTATATCACCGAGCACTGGTCCTTATGTTTACACTTGGTCACAAGGTACAATCACAAGTACAGCAGCTTTATCTAGTACAATTACAAACTTGAGTGCGGGTACTTATACAGTGAATATTAAAGATCAAACGACTGGATGTGTTGTTGTTGGAGCAGTTGTTATTAATGCTCCAGATCCAATTTCAATTACCGGTGTTTCATCGAGCGTCAATTGTTTTGGAGCGGCATCAGGTGGAGTTAATGTGAATGTTACTGGTGGTACTCCTTCATATTCATACAGTTGGTCAGGTCCTACTACAGCAAACGTTGAAGATTTAACCAATGCCTTAGCTGGTGCATACACCTTAACTGTTACAGATTCTAAATCATGTGTGAAATCTGCAAACTTTTCAATCACTCAGCCAATTGAAGCTTTGAATCATTCATCAATTGTTTCAAATGCAGATTGTAACGGAACGGCAACAGGGGATATTGACCTAACCGTTTGGGGAGGTACAGCTCCATATGCTTATTCTTGGAGTAATGGAAGTCTAGCACAAGACATTGTAAATCTTACTCAAGGCACATATACAATAAATGTAACGGATGCAAAAGGTTGTTCTTTTTCGGATAATATTACGGTTTCTCAGCCACCTGTTTTGGCAGGAACCTTGTCAACTACAGATGTAAATTGTAATGGCCAAGCAACTGGTTCTTTACTTTTCAATCCAACAGGAGGAACTGCAGGTTATACATATCAATGGAGCAATTCTAGCTCTTTGTTTTCTGAAACGGGTTCTGCTTTGTTTAATGTTGTTGCAGATAACTACACTGTTATTGTAACTGATGCAAAAGGATGTACATATTCAGCAAATGGCGTAATTGGACAACCACCTCTTTTAACTTTGTCAACATCAGCAATTAATGTAAATTGTTTTGGAGGAACTGATGGATCGGTTGATTTAACTGTAACAGGTGGAACAGGTCCTTATTCTTATGTATGGACAAATTCATTAGCAACAGTTGTTTCAAATTCTCAAGATTTAGTTTCGATTCCAGCATCTGTGTATACAGTCGTTGTGACAGATAATTTTGGATGTTCAAAAACAACTTCACAAGAAGTAACACAACCGAATTTACCAATTACTGTTACTGAAATTGTTACTGATGTATTATGTTATGGATTCAGTACAGGAATAATTGATATAACTGTAACTGGAGGAACAAGCCCATATTCATATAATTGGTCGAACTCTTTTACGAGTGAGGATTTAACAAATGTAGTTTCTGGCAATTACTCTTACACAGTTACAGATGACAACGGATGTACGTATTCAAACAACTTGGTTATTCAGCAACCGGCTGCGCCAATGGCAGTTACAAATTCGATTGTAAATGTGAACTGTTTCGGAGAATCAAACGGTGGTATTGATTTAAGCGTAAGCGGAGGAACGAGTCCCTATTTTTATGAGTGGGCAAATAGTGTTTATCTCCTTAGCACAACATCACAAGATCTTTCAAACATTCCTGCAGAAACATATAATTTTATTGTTACTGATGCAAATGGTTGTGTAGTGTTGGATACATTGACAGTTACAGAACCTACACTACTTGAATCTAGTATTACTGGGGTAAATATTTTGTGTAAAGGTGGAAATAACGGTTCTGTTGATCTAACCGTAACTGGTGGAACATTACCATACGTTTTCAATTGGAATACAAGTGATGTTACGGAAGATTTATCGCTGTTAATTGCTGGTGATTATTCTGTTATTGTTACAGATGGTCATTCATGCACAACAATGGCTGAAATAACACTTACTGAACCTCAAGATAGTTTGGATTTTAGCTATTCAGTTACAAATGTAAAATGCAATGATGGAACTGACGGGGCTATTAATTTGAATATAACAGGTGGAACAGTTCCTTATGCGTACAACTGGTCGAATGGTGGAACAGATTCTTACATTGAAAACCTAACAGCTGGTAATTATACATTTGTAGTTACAGATTTTAATGGTTGTATTATTAGTGATTCAATGACAGTAACACAACCGGATCCGCTAACATTGAATGAACTAATCACTCCTGTAACGTGCTATGGTTTATCAGATGGAATCATTGACATTTCACCGCTAGGTGGTACAAGTCCATTTAACTTCACATGGTTCAATTCAACGTACGCACTATCTGCTCAAACAGAGGACTTAAATGCATTTCCTGCGGATATTTATCAAGTAGAGATTATCGATTCAAATGCATGTTTTTATGAAATGTTCTTTGAAATCGAGCAACCAGATTCTTTAGTGATAGATTATACATTCACAATTGTAAGTTGTAATGGAGGTTCAGATGGTTCGATTTTAGTTGATATTACTGGTGGAAATCCTGCTTATACTACAACATGGTCAAATGGAGCAACATCTGAAGATTTACTGAACATAACTGCAGACAATTATTCGTTAGTGGTTGTTGACACAAAAGGTTGTACTGATTCAATTGCTGTTGAAATCACTCAACCAGCGCCAATTACTATGACGTTTGAAGTAACTGAAATTAGTTGTATCGATCAACATGATGGAAAAGCCTTGGTGAACGCAGTAGGAGGTAATGAAGGTTATACTTACTTGTGGTCGAACGGTGAAACGAATGCATTAAATGAGAATTTATACAATCAGTATTATTCAATTACAGTAACAGATATTTTAGGATGTACAGGTCAAGATTCTGTTTATATTCCTAAAAACAATATTGAATGTGTTAGCCCTGTGAATGCATTTTCACCGAATGACGATTTATACAACGATACTTGGATTATTGAGAATATGAGTTTGTATCCAGATGCTGAATTGCAAATTTTCAACAAATGGGGGAACTTAATTCATACGCAACGTGGAGCATATGAACCTTGGGATGGGGTTGTGAATGGACAGGATTTGCCTTCTGAAACCTACTATTATATTTTGAATTTGAATTTTGAAGACCGTAAGCCTTTAACAGGAAACATAACGATTGTAAGATAAGATTATGAAAAAGTACATAACAATTTTCGCTATAACACTAAGTGGATTAGCTTCTGCTCAACAAATAGCTTTGAACTCACAATATTTATTCAATGAAATGATTGTGAATGCTGGAGCAACTGGAACAAAAGAATACATTCCAGTTCAATTTAACTTCCGTAAACAATGGACAAGCTTTCCTGGTTCACCAACTACTCAGTTGATTTCTGCACATTCAGCAATTGCAAAAAAGATGGGCTTTGGTGGTGTAATTTTTAATGATGTTTCTGGACCAAGTAGAAGAACGGGGTTGAATATTAACACGTCTTATCAATTACAGTTAGACAAAAGAAACAATCATAAATTAGGTTTGGGATTGGGTGTAAGTGTTACGCAACACTTGATTGATGTTACAAAATTGACAACGTATTTGCCAGATGATCCAGCGGTTTTAAGAGGGTATAACAATCAAATGGTACCGGATGCTAATTTTGGAGCCTTTTATCATTATAAAGACAAAGGGTTTGCTGGTATTTCTGCTAGTAATTTGGTGCAATTAAAAAGAGATTTATACAATTTTGAAAATCTACTTTACAATCCATTAATGAGAACGTATTACGTTATTGGAGGTTATCATTTTGATTTAGGGAAAAATTTTGGTTTGAAAACAACTGCTTTGGGTCAAGTTATTGAAACAGGCACATGGCAAGCAGATTTGACATTGCTTGGAACATACAGAGATATGCTATGGTTAGGAGCTTCATATCGTCATACTGATTGTGTTGCTTTCCTTGCTGGTGGTCAAGTTGGTCCTTTCAAATTCGGCTATTCGTACGACTATACACTTTCTGATATTGGTAAATATTCATCTGGTTCTCATGAAATTTTTCTTGAGCTTCAATTGTCAAGACCTAAAACAGGATCTGCTACTCCTTGGATGAAAAGAAATAGAATTTATACGCCGAAGAATTAATGAAAAGAATTTTAGTCGTTTTATCGCTTGTTTGCTTTTCGACATTGAATGGCCAGTCATTGAACGAAGCTGAAAAGTTATTCAATGTGTTCGAATACCAAAGAGCATATGCTATTTACCATCAATTAAAGGCAGATAAGACGTTTAGCTCGGAAGACATAAAGCGTTATGCATATTCTAGTTATACGATTGGTGAATTTGAAACATGTTATTCCTTATTTCCAGAATTAACTGCGATAAAGGATATTGAACCTTTCTTTACATATATGAAAGGAGAAGTCTGTTTGAATTTAAAGAAATATGATGAAGCTAAACAGGCTTATTCTGCTTATCAAGCCATGGATGATGAGTACAATGTGACATATAAAATTGAATCATGTGACTTAATTTCAACTTGGGAAAATCAGGAAACACTCGAATTAATTAATTCTACTGGTAACAACAGCAAAGCAGATTTTTGTGGTGTAAAAACACCTTTTGGTCAAATTGAATACCATGAAGAAGGAGTAGATAGCTCCGGTATTGAAATGACTACGGACTTAGTGGATTATTCTGAATTATTACTTTTAAGACCATTTTTAAAAGATCGTGAAGGGAATTTGCATCGAATCGTATTAGAGGAAGCATTTAAATATGCATCTGTAAATTCGATGGCAATTCATCCATCAACAGGAAATGTATTTTTATCATTGTCGGAACCAGTTTCAAATGTGTTAGAAAAAACAAGCCCTCATATTTATAAAGGAACATGGAACGCAACTGAATTTTCAATTTCAGCAATTTCGCCTTGGGAATTTGGAGGTTTCAATGATACTTCATCTTGCGCGCATGTTACGCTCTCAGAAAATGGAGAATTGTTGGCTTTTTCAAAAATGACGGATGAACAATCGGACATTTATCTATCCAAATTTTCAAATAACATATGGAATAATCCAACTTCTTTAGAGCAAGTAAATACAAATCTTAATGAAATGTATCCTTTGTTTCAAGGAGATTCAGTGTTGTCATTCGCGACAGATGGACGTCCAGGTTATGGAAATCTCGATATTCATACCTACAATCTTTCAAATCACAAAATCACGCACCTCAAAGCTCCGGTAAATAGTTCAAAGGATGATTTTAATTTTGTATATGAAAGTGCTGATTCGGCACTTTTCGTATCAAATAGATTTGGAGGAAAAGGCGATGATGATCGTTATGAAATTATTTTCAGTAGAACGAAAACTGAACCTGTTGTAGTTCCTGACTCAACTGACTATTTTGATTTTGTAGATAATTGGGTAGATCAGAAAATATATTTCGATTTTGATAAATACAATCTGAAAAATGATGTTAAAATCATCGATAAATTGATAGCCTTGATGAAAAAATACCCAGCAATTACTATTCAATTAGAAGCACATGCGGACAAAAGAGGTGAAGTTGCTTACAATGATGTCCTTTCATTGAAACGTGCCGAGTCTGTGCGTGCAGAATTGGTTCAAATGGGTATTCCTCAACAACAAATTTTGATTGAGGCTAAGGGGGAAAAAGATCCAATTGTCGATTGTGTCAAATGTTCAGATGAAATTTACGCTGCCAATCGCGTGGTAATCATTACCCTGAAAAAATAGGTTATTGGATATCACTAATTACTGTATATCCAGTCGGAATTGCAGTAGAGAAGACAGTGTTTTTATTTTCAATCTTGAAACTTAGATTTGACACTTTAAAATTCATCAAAATCCCATCCTTTATTGTTTGAAATTCTAGTGGGAATCCCGGAATGTTTGAATTGACAAGCGATTGTCCCTTTAAATCTACCGTAAATTCATTGGTGTACCAATAGATAAATTCAGCTTCGTTTGATTTTAGAATTGCTTTTTTACACGTGTAGTTGAGAATTTTTTTGGTTTCTTCAACCAATTCAACTTTCATCGTCGTATCTGGAGCAGGTTGTGATGCTTTGTATTGTTCAGCTTCCATTTTTGTGGCATATTTGCCTTTAGGAGTGGTAAACAATGTCAAAGAGCGATTAATTTTCCAATCAACAATTGCTGTGATATCGTACATTTCACCCATTTTAAAATCTAAACGCGATTTATCTTTCATGAAAGAGACTTTCATACTGCTGTTTCGCAATAATCCAACTTGTTGACGTGCGGTTAAGCTTGTATCGACGGCTTGAACATCAATTACATATTCTAAAAAACCTTCTTTTTGTTGAGCAATTGCGTTTACTCCAACATAAAAAACGAGCGAAAGTGTGGCCAAAAATTTAATCATACACAAATATAATTATTTATTGACTTAAAAGGCAGTGACCTGTACTTGTCGAAATGCTAAAAAAAAAACTATTTTTGTAGAAATTAATAAGATTACAATGGGAAGAGCGTTTGAATACCGCAGAGCAGCTAAAGAAAAGCGTTGGGACAAAATGTCGAAATTGTTTCCTAAATTAGGAAAGGCCATTACAATGGCAGCAAAAGAAGGAGGAGAAGATCCTGCAACGAATGCAAAATTGAGAACAGCCATTCAAAATGCGAAGGCTGAGAACATGCCCAAAGATAATATTGAAGCTGCTGTAAAACGTGCTACTCAAAAAGATATTAGTTCTTTCACAGAAGTAATCTATGAAGGGAAAGGTCCACATGGAGTACTAGTAATGGTTGAATGTGCTACAGACAATCCAACTCGAACTGTTGCCAATGTAAAATCCTACTTTAACAAAGCAGGCGGAAGTGTTGTGCCGAATGGTTCATTGGAATTCATGTTCAACCGTAAGTCAGTTTTTGAAATTATTAAAACGGATGCGATTGATCCAGAGGAATTGGAACTTGAATTAATTGATGCTGGTTGCGAAGAAATAGAGGTGGTGGAAGACAAAGTATTTGTATATGGAGATTACACTTCTTTCGGAACAATTGCTAAAGCATTGGAAGATATGAACATTGAAGTTCAAAAATCAAATTTACAACGTATTCCGACGTCTCCTATTGAATTAACGGACGAACAAATGAACGATGTAGAGAAAATGTTGGATAAGATCGAAGATGATGATGATATTCAGCAAGTATTTACAAATATTGCTTAAGTCATAAAATACTGAGCTTGAAGTAAAATAAAATGCAAAAAAGTGAGTTATTGTTGCTTCAGTAACATTTTTATTCTGTGAACAAATGATTAAAACGTATCGAAATAGTCTGTTTTTACTGCTTCTTGTCTTAGGAGTAGTTGCTTGCTCGACTGAAAAAAATACGTTAATCAATCGCACGTATCACGGAACAACGGCGCGTTACAATGGTTACTTCAATGCGAACGAATTAATTCGTCAAGGTATTACCTCGTATCGCACATCTTTGAAAGAAGATTACTATTCACTTTTAAAAATTGATCCACTTCCAAATGAAACGGAGGTTATTGGACTTTATCCTTCCATTGATACAGCAATTGTCAAGTGTACGAAAGTGATTCAAAATCACAGTATGCCGAGCAATGATCGACCATCACAGAAGAAAGAAGAACACAATGCTTGGATTGATGAAAATTGGACAACAGTCGGAATTGCATCTTTTTATCGAAGAGATTACGATGCGGCAATGAAAAACTTCATGTTTGTTAAGAAATTCTACTCAAATGATCCTTCAATTTATGTTGGAGAACTTTGGATGGCGAAGACGAACATGGAATTAGGAAAGTTGACGGATGCAGGTTTCAATATTGCCAATTTAGAGAAAGCAATTTCAGAGCAAGAGGAGGGTAGTGCGAAGAAAGAAAAATCATCGAAGTCGAAAAAAAGCTCGAAGAAAGACCAAGAAGACGAAGTTGCTCAAGTGCCTAAATCAATTCGTTTCGATTTTGAAAAAACAAAAGCGGAATATGCGTTGCGCAAACAGAATCCTCAAGATGCAATTAAATATTTAGAGGCTTCTCTGAAATTTGCTAAGAAACAGACCGATAAATCGCGAGTGCACTTTATTCTTGGTCAATTGAATGAGTCAATTGGTAATCGTGAAGAAGCGAAAAAACAATATGGTTTAACGTTGAAATACAACGCTCCGTATGAAATGCATTTCAATGCTCGATTAAAACGTGCATTTATGGGTGGGGATGAAAAGGTTAAGAAAGAACTGTTAAAAATGTTGCGTGATGCAAAAAATGCCCAGTTCAAAGATCAAATATATTACGCTCTAGCTGATATCGAGCTGCAAAATTCAAACAAGCCACAAGCAATTGATTATCTTACGAAATCTGCTTTTTATTCTTCAGGTAATACGCGTCAAAAAGGAATGGCTTATGAAAAGCTTGGAAACATGTCCTTTGCAGATCGCAACTATGTTCGCGCACAAAAGTATTATGATTCTTGCGCAGTGGTGATAGATGATAATTATCCAAATGCTGAAGGTATTCGTAGTAAAGCAGAAAAATTGGCAGATTTAGTTGCTGCTGTTGAGACTGCTAATTTTGAGGATAGTGTTCAACGAATTGCAATGATGGGTGAAGATGAACGTGTCAAGTTTGTTGAAGATGTAATTAAAAAGAAAAAGGAAGAGGCTGAACGCTTAAAGCGTCTTGAAGCGGAGAAATTGCGTCAGTTACAGCAAAACCAAAACACCTTTGCTGAAACAAACGGAAGTGGTAGTAAATGGTATTTTAATAATGCGAAAACACGAGCGGAAGGATATGATGAATTCCGAAAAATGTGGGGTCCGCGTGAAAATGAGGACAATTGGCGTAGAAGTGATAAAACAGTTTTGCTTCCAATAACCAATCTAGAAGATGATACGACTGCCGTTGTTTCTGAGGAAAAAACGACAGAAAAAAAGGATTCAATCACGGTAGAACAGTTAATGGCAGATGTTCCTCTTACTGACTCGGCCCTATCAGCGTCAAAAACTCGTTTACTTGAAGCATTGTATGCGGCTGGAGTTATTTATAAAGATCAGTTGAATGAACCAGATTTGGCAGCAAAACAATTCAATGCTGTTCTTGCTAAAGAAACGGTTTGTGAAACGGATATGTCATCGGCATTTCAGTTGTATAAAATGTACAATGAAGCTAAACCAGAATTAGCTAATCCGAACAAAGATCATATTTTAACCTTGTATCCAAATTCAGATTATGCAAACTACTTGCGTGACCCAGATTATTTTGTGAAGCGCAAAGAACGCGAAGCATTGGCTGAACAGGAATATGTTAAGGTACTTGAACGCTATAATCGTGGATTGTACTACCCAGTAATTTCAAAAGCTGAGGATGTAATTGCCAACGAAAAAGAAAATAAATACCGTTCTAAATACATGCTTTTGAAAGCGATGTGTATGGGTCAAACTTCGAGCAACAAACAGGAATTATTGCCAGTTCTGAATCAAGTTGTGACGGAATATCCAGGAACACCCGAAGAAGCTCGAGCAAAAGAAATGATTGGAATTATTCAAAATGGATATTCTGCCAATGTAGAAGCTGATTTCTCAAAAAAATCGCCATACACTTACAATGATGAAGTGCCACAATGGGTGATTGTTTTCTTGGATAAATCGGAAGGAGTAAGTACAGCTAAAACAAAAGTTTCTGATTTTAATAAAGAGTTTTTTAGTCGAGATAAATTAAAAGTAAGCTCCAAAATATTTGGTGATGATCAAAGTATCTTATTAATCCAAGAATTCCCTACTGATTTAAAAGCGAAGGAGTACATCCGTGTTTATAAAGCAACCCGCAAACACCTTCTGGATTTGCAAAATGCCAAAATCGTTGTCATTACACAAGAGAACATGAAAATTCTCTTCGAACGTAAAGACGTCAAAGAATACGAAGATTTCTACGACGAATTCTATTAGTCTGTTTTAATAACAACCAATTTCTAGATGGAAGAAAACAAAAAGAAGAGCGGCATTTCAAAGTTTGCACGTTTTTCAGGTTTGGGTATTCAAATGGGTGCTATCATCGCTGGTTTTACATGGCTGGGAACTTTTCTAGATCAGAAATACGCCATAAAAACTCCTTGGTGGACAATTGGACTTTCTTTATTTGGTGTGATGGCTGGTTTGTACTTAGTTATAAAGGAAGTGATAAAAATGGGCAAAGAAGATGAATAAAGCGCGATTATTTACATTGATTATCATAGGCTCACTCCTTGTTATTCTTGGAATTTATGTCGCACTTGTTGAAAGTAAAGTGTTTTCATTCAGTGAAAAACATGCCTTGGTTGTTTCCTTAACGATTGCTGTCATTTTTGGAGGTGGAATTCCACTAATAACACCTTCGTTCCATCAAGATCCTGAAAAGTTCGTTGGACGATTTCTGATTTTGACCACAGTTCAATTGCTGCTAGCCATGTCAATCTTATTAGCGTTCATTGTTTCTAAACAAAGCGATGCAAAAATGATGTGTTTTCACTTTATTAGTCTGTTCGTTCTGCTATTAATCGTTCAATCGATTGGTTTGATTAAAGTGGCCAATTCAACTGATAAATAAATCATTGATGAATCATATTTGAACTGTTTTTTAGGAATATCATCACAAAGATTTAACAAGCGAGTGTTAAACTCAAATTTTCTTAAACTTTTTATCTTGTTTCTTTAGAAAGTTTACCTACCTTTGCGCCAAATTTTGAAAGCTTTTAATAGAAATACTCGTGCAATGGCATTAAAGAATAGAATTAATTACGTATTTATCACGCTTTTAGCAATCTTTTCATTCTCAACTGTTATGGCAAATACGCCTGAAGCAGGTCACGAAGAAGGTAAAAAAGAAGAAAAATTCAATGTTGGTGAGATGATTATGCACCACATTAAAGATGCGCACGAATGGCATTTATGGGGTGGACACCACAATTCAACATCAATTTATTTACCAGTTATTTTGATTGATGGTGGATTGAAAACGTTCTCTTCTAGTCATTTCTATCACGGAACACCAGCTTCATCAATTGACCACAAAACACAAAAACCAGTTGATTACATGGTAGGTGTTGGTCCAGCAGCGGATTATGCTATGTTCCACGAAAAAATCTACAAATTAGAAGGTGGAGAATTGCAATTTGAAGGAGGTCATCCACACAACGTTAAACCATTAGATTTCTCGATCACTAAAAACGTTCTTTCATTGGTTTTTGGTGCAACACTTATTTTAATTGTTATGTCATCAGTAGCACGTTTCTACAAAAAGAACGGTGCTGTTGCTCCAAGAGGATTGGCGAAATTTATCGAGCCGTTGATTTTAATGGTGCGTGACGATGTTGCTAAATCGAACATTGATAAACACAAATACCACAAATACGTTCCATACTTGTTGACGATATTCTTCTTTATCTTCTTCAATAACTTATTAGGATTGGTTCCAATCATTCCTGGTGGAGCGAATTTAACAGGAAATATTACAGTAACTTTCTTCTTGGCAGTTTGTACTTTATTAGTAACTGTTTTCTCTGGAAACAAAAACTATTGGGGTCACATTTTTGCAACGCCAGGAGTTCCGTTGGCTTTGTTGCCAATTATGATTCCAATCGAGGTGGTTGGTATTTTAACTAAGCCTTTTGCCTTAATGGTACGTTTGTTTGCTAACATTACAGCGGGACACATTATCGTATTAGCATTGATTTCAATTATCTTTTTAAACAAAAGCGCAGCATGGGGAGCACTATCTGTTCCGATGGCCTTGTTTATTTCGGTGTTGGAGTTGTTGGTAGCTTTCTTACAAGCGTATCTATTTGCGATGCTTTCAGCATTGTTTATCGGTGCAGCAGTGGAAGAAGCACACCATTAATTAATTTGTAATTTTTATATACATATAGTTATGTTCGGAAGTATAGCAGCAATTGGAGCAGGTCTTGCAGTATTAGGTGCAGGATTGGGTATTGGTAAAATCGGTGGTTCAGCAATGGACGCGATTGCACGTCAACCAGAAGCTTCAGGTAAAATTCAAACAGCTATGATTATCGCTGCGGCGTTGATCGAAGGTGTTGCTCTTTTCGGTGTAGTAGTTGGTCTACTAGGTCTTGAAACAGGAGTTAAGTAATTTTTAAAGCACTTGCTGTAACGGTTGGTTATGGCAAGTGTTTTTTGATTGAAAACAAAAACTAAAAATAAAGTAAAATGGATTTGATATTACCAGATTTCGGTCTCTTGTTTTGGACAGGTTTAGTGTTCATCATTTTGATGTTCATCTTAACGAAATTTATTTGGAAGCCAATTTTGTCATCAGTAAATGCTCGTTCTGAGAAAATCGCTGAGGCGTTGGAAATGGCTGAAAAGACAAAAGCTGAAATGAAATCATTGCAAGCTGCAAATGAGAATCTATTGAAAGAAGCGCGTGCTGAGCGTGACGCAATCGTGAAAGATGCAAAAGAAACTGCAACGAAAATGGTTGAAGATGCTAAAACAGCTGCTAAAGTTGAGTCTGAGAAAGTAGTTGCTGCTGCTCGTCAAACAATTGCTTCTGAAAAAGCTGCTGCGATTGCGGAATTGAAAACGCAAGTTGCTTCATTCTCAATTGAGATCGCTGAGAAAATTGTTCGTACTGAACTTTCTTCTGATGCAAAACAAAAAGCTTTGGCTGAGAAAATGGCTGGAGATATTAACTTGAATTAATTTAATTACAATGAGAAGTTCTAAAGGAGCAGCACGCTACGCAAAAGCACTACTTGAATTAGCGATTGAGCAAAACAAGTTGGAAGCAATTGCAGCTGACATGAATTACTTGTTACTTGTCAATGACGAGAACAAAGATTTTCATATCGTATTGAATTCTCCAGTAATTAATTCAGATAAAAAAATTGAAATATTCGGAGCTATTTTCGGTCAATTTGATGCATTGTCGACAATGTTTATCAACTTGATTACGAAAAACAGAAGAGAATATATGTTACCGCAAATTGCACATCAGTTTGATGTTCAAATGAAAGCTGGTAAAGGAATTGTTCCAATTACGTTGATTTCTGCAATTGCATTGAATGATGCAACTAAAAAAGAAATCCTTGAGAAAGCACAAGCTTCAATAAAAGGTACATTGGAAGTTACTGAATTAGTTGATGAGTCACTTATCGGTGGTTTCATCATTCGCATGGAAGACAAGCAAATTGATGCGTCAGTTGCAAGTCAAATTAACAATTTAAAACAACGTTTAACAAGATAAACCACACTTAAGTGGAATCAAAGTAAAACTACACAAGATGGCAGATGTAAAACCAGCAGAAGTTTCTGCAATTTTAAGAGAACAGTTATCAGGATTTCGTTCTGAAGCTGAACTTCAAGAAGTAGGTACAGTTCTTCAAGTAGGAGATGGTATCGCTCGTATTTATGGATTGAACGGAGTTCAATACGGTGAGTTAATTGAGTTTGATGGAGGTTTGCAAGGAATTGCATTGAACCTTGAAGAAGACAATGTTGGTGCCGTAATGTTGGGTCGTTCTTCTGATGTTAAAGAAGGAGATACTGTAAAACGTTTAGGACGTATTGCTTCTGTTAAAATTGGTGATGGAATGGTAGGTCGAGTTGTGGATACCTTAGGTAACCCAATCGATGGTAAAGGACCAATCCAAGGTGAAACGTATGAAATGCCAATTGAGCGTAAAGCGCCAGGTGTTATCTTCCGTCAGCCAGTAACTGAGCCATTACAAACAGGTATTAAAGCGGTAGATGCTATGATTCCTGTAGGACGTGGACAAAGGGAGTTGGTAATTGGTGACCGTCAAACAGGTAAATCAACTGTTTGTATTGACACCATCTTAAATCAAAAAGAATTTTATGATGCTGGAAAACCAGTATTCTGTATCTATGTTGCAAT
>JALQYQ010000006.1 GCA_023262855.1 Crocinitomicaceae bacterium | reverse complement strand
CGTTTATTGTTTTCTCTGATAAAAGTTTGGATTTGATTCAAAAGAAAAAAGTAGCAGTATTGTTTACGGTTTCTTTCTTTGTGATATTTTTCTGGAGTGCATTTGAACAAGCAGGTGCTTCATTGACGTATTTTGCTCAAGAGCAAACAGACAGAACATTATTCGGATGGGCTGTTCCAGCATCCTATTTCCAAAGTATTAATGCAGTGGCGATTGTAATTTTCGCTCCAATTTTTGCAATCATTTGGACAAAATTAGGAAAAGCAAATAGAGAACCTTCTTCTCCTGTTAAACAAGCGATGGGATTGTTCTTGTTAGCTCTTGGTTATTTGATCATTGCCATGGGTGTGAAAGATTTAGATCCAAGTTTGAAAGTTAGCATGTTCTGGCTGGTTACTCTTTACACTGTGCATACGTTTGGTGAGTTATGTTTATCTCCAATTGGATTGTCAATGGTTGTAAAGCTTGCTCCAGTTCGTTTTGCTTCATTATTAATGGGAGTTTGGTTCTTATCGACAGCAACTGCCAATAAATTTGCTGGAGATTTAAGTTCTTTGTATCCTGAAGAAGTGCACTTAGAAACTACAGTTTCTGCAAACAACTTCAAGTTGGTTGGTACTGATACGACCTCGACATTGGTTTTGGACAGTGTTAAAGTTGCTGAGCTAGGAAAGGCAAATGTGAACACAATAGCAAAAATTTCGCTAGTTTCTGATAGCTTCAAAAAAGAAAAGGAGCTTTCATTTGGTGAAAAATTCGTGGTCAATTTATTTGGATCTGATAAAAAAGAAAAAGCAGACTCATTATTAGCAATTTCAACATTAGGAGAATCTAAAAATCAAGTTTCTGAATTCCACATGAAACAAATTGTCGGATCGGAGCCTAAGTTTGCTTTCGCAAAATTCTTGAGTGAGGATGGAAATACACTTTACGTGGTGAAAAACGTAGTAGGTAAAAAAGGTCAAGCAGATACAAATACAATTGAGGTTTGGAATTTGAAACCAGAAAAACCTTCATTCTTAGGAATGAAAATTGAAAACTTGTACAATTTCTTCATGATTTTCGTATTCATGGCAGGTGCAGCTTCAATTATTTTGTTCCTCTTGTCTAAGAAACTTTTGAAAATGATGCACGGTGTGCGTTAATTTAGAAATTATAGTATTTTTGAAACAGTCCTTGAAAAAGGGCTGTTTTTTTTTTATCATAAATTGATCTCAAATTAATTAAAATGGCAAACAAACATCCAAAAGCATTACCGTATCTGTTCTTCTCTGAAATGTGGGAACGTTTCGGTTATTATTTAATGATTGGAATTTTTACGTTTTATTTAAAAGATACCGTTGACGGTTTTGCAATGTCTGAAGCAGAAGCATCAGATTTATATGGAACCTTCATTGCATTTGTATTCTTAACTCCATTCATTGGTGGTTTGCTCGCTGACCGCGTTCTTGGTTATCGCAATTCTATTACAATTGGCGGTATTTTGATGGGAGTTGGTTATTGCTTGATGTCGGTTCATGACCTAACAACTTTGTACATCGCAATGTTACTTGTGATTATTGGAAATGGCTTTTTTAAACCAAACATTTCAACCTTACTTGGGAATATCTACAACGACGAAGATTACAAAGCACGCAAAGATGCGGGATACAATATTTTCTACATGGGAATCAACATTGGTGCATTTATCAGTAACTTCTTTGCAGCAGCGTTGTATAATTTATATGGTTGGGGTGCAGCGTTTATAGCAGCTGGAATCGGAATGTTTTTAGGAATTGTGATTTTTTGGTTAGGAACAAAACACTTTAAACATGCGGATGTAATTAAGCCAAAATCTGAATCAGATATGTCCTTGTTGCAAATATTTGGTGTGATTTTGCTTCCCGCTGTTGGATTTGGATTGATAGGCTTTTTCCTTCCTGAGCCACTAGTGGGCAGTAAAACAACAGATGCTTTCTTATTTGGTTGTATTCCAGTTATCTTCTTTTATGGACGTTTGTTGTACAAATCACCACAAGAAGAAAAACGTCCAATTGCAGCGATGTTAGCGATATTTGCTGTTGTAATTGCCTTTTGGGCAGTGTTCAAGCAAAATGGGTCAACCTTGAATACTTGGGCAGATCGCTACACTGATCGCGAAATTCCTGCACCAATGCGTCCAACGTTGAAAGCATTATATTTAGTAGACACCATTGAATACAAAATGGATTCTGTAGTGGTGATGGATCATCAATTCCGTGTGAAGGATAAAAAAATCAAAGAATGGAATTATCCTTCGTATTTTAAAAACATGAAAAAAGAAGATTTGCCGAAAGAGGGTGGAGCTGTTTATGCGTTTAATGCGAATTTATTTCAGTCTGTGAATCCTTTTTGGGTGGTTGCTCTAACACCACTTGTATTAGCTTTCTTTGGATTCTTGCGCAGAAAAGGAAGAGAACCTTCAACACCAACTAAAATTGCCTTAGGATTATTGATTTCTGCTTTATCGTGTTTTGTAATAGTGGGTGCGGTTTACGCGTCAAATAATGGCGCAATGAAATCTTCAGCATGGTGGTTTATTTCATCGTATGCGGTTATTACAATTGGTGAATTATTCCTTAGTCCAATGGGCCTGTCAATGGTGAGTAAACTAAGTCCGCCACGTTTAACAGCATTGATGATGGGAGGATGGTTCTTAGCTACTTCAATTGGAAATAAATTATCAGGAGTTTTGAGTAGTTTGTGGGATGGCTATGAAAATAAAGCAAACTTCTTCTATGTGAACTTCATTTTGTTGACCTGTGCAGCCTTGTTAATGTTTGGGATGTTGAAATGGTTGAATAAAATATTCAAAGAACACGCTTAAGCGTTATCATTTTTTCGAGATCGGTTCATTGCTTCGGTGATGGACCGATTTTTTTTGTCCTTGCTCAAATCTTCAATGATGCGTTCGTAATCCACAAAGTTTCTGTTTTGTGAAAGTTTGTAGGCTGCTTCGATGCGATAAGATTCAATCTTAAAGCAAATAATTTCATTTTGATAAGATTGTAGCATTTCTGTTGAAAGTGAGCTTAAATCAAAGGAATGCTCACGGTCAGCTTCATGCGTTTCAACCAACTCTTTTAAATGGTTTTCGGTTTCCTTTTCATTTAAGAGTTCAATTGTTCCATAAATGTGAACTGCTTGATAATTCCATGTTGGAACGTTTACATGCGTATAAACTGAACTGGAAATGTAGGCATTTGGCCCTTGAAAAATGACCATTACTTTTCGGCCTTTCTTTAGGATATCAGCTTGTTGATTGTGCTTTGATAAATGGCCTTCTAAAATAAACTGATCCCCATTTTTTTTAATCAAAAAGGGAAGATGTGTTGCAATTGGCTCAAAGTTTCCTTGATTTGAAACCATGACACCAAAGGAATGATAATGAAGAAATAATGCAATTTCGTTCAAATCAGTAACTGAAAATTCTTGCGGAACATACATAAGCTAAAAATAGCTTATTTTCTTTTTAAACGAAAGTCGATTTTCTGTGAACGGCCATTTTCCATACCTTGAACGGTCGCAATTAATGAATCCTTGCCTTTGAATACATAAATGATTTCTTGCGGAAAGTCGTGCGTTTTGTTTGCAAATACCCATTTGTCCTTTGTTGCAGATGATAAAGCAAAACGAACCTCCTCTTGGTCATTTTGATAGGAAACCGTCGGGATGTAGTAAATGCTATCGTTCGTTAAAACAAGTTGTAAATCCTCTGAAAACAATGTTTTTCCGTCCATCGTCATTTTACTCGTTCCTTCAAGTAAGGTATCGTTTACGATTTTCCAAGATTCAATGAATTCAGTAGATCCTTTTTTCATTTCCCAACTTCCTTTCAAGCGCGAAAATTGTTCAAATTCCTTTTGCTTCGCATTGGTGCATGAAAACAGTATTATTAGAGAAAGTAAAGCGATGTATTTCATTTTGAGTTCTTAGTTTGATTCAACACCTTGCAATTCAACCAAATTGGTGTAAATCCCATTTGATTTTATCAATTCATCGTGTGTACCTGATTCAACGATATTTCCGTTTTGAATCACCAGGATATTGCTTGCATTTTTAATCGTTGAAAGTCGGTGTGCAATTACAAAAGATGTGCGACCAACCATTAATTTATCCAAGGCATCTTGAACCAAACGTTCAGATTCAGAATCCAACGCAGAAGTCGCTTCATCAAGAATTAAAATGGTTGGATTTTTAATAATTGCACGTGCAATTGCAATGCGTTGCTTTTGTCCACCAGACAATTGAATTCCACGATCTCCAACTTGCGTTTCTAATCCTTCTGGGAACGAATTAATGAATTCCAATGCATTTGCTTGTCGCGCAGCTTCAATGATTTGGTCTTCCGATGCGTCTGGATTTCCGAAGCTAATATTTTCACGAATTGACCCTGCAAACAAAATTACTTCTTGCGGAACAATCGCCATTTTACTTCTCAAATAATGTAAATCAATTTCTTGAATTTCAACATCGTCGAAGAAAATTTTACCACTATTAATGGTGTAATAGTTTAGAAGCAAGGCTGAAATAGTCGATTTTCCAGAACCCGAAGAACCAACCAAAGCAATTGTATCATTTGATTTTGCGGCAAATGAAATGTTGTTCAAAACAGTGATGTCTTTTCGTTGTGGGTAAGCAAAATGCACTTGTTCAAAACGAACGTTTCCGTTGATTACTGGTTTTTCTTTTCCTTTTTGAAGCTGTTTTTCACTTGGTTCGTTGATGATGTTCATCAAGTTTTCTGTAGCACCAATTGTTTTTTGAATACTTGCATATAGATCAGGCAAAGAACCGATTGATGCTCCCATCATGATCGTATACATTATGAAAGAAAAGAAATCTTTTGATGATAATTCTGGATTTGGTCCTTGGGTCATCAATAATCCTTGCCAGATGATAAAAACAATTGCACCAAATAAACAAAAGATGATGAAGGAAACAAATAATCCTCTCCAAACTCCACTTTTCACGTTCAAATTGCGAATTTCTTCAATGTTTTTGCCGTATTTACCCAACAAGAAAACTTCGTTCGTAAATGATTTTACATTGGAAATTCCCATCAAAGATTCTTCAATAATTGAATTCGATTCAGCTGCTTGGTCTTGAGCTTTCTTAGATAATTTACGAATGAAACGACCAAAGAATACAGCTACAATTGCCATAACAGGAACAGTTGCAAGCATAATCAAGGCCAATTTCCATGAAAAAACAAAAATGAACGCGATACCGCCGACAATGATTACAATTTGACGGAAAAACTCAGCAATTGTCGTTTTCAATGTTTCTTGTACCTGTGTAATATCCGACGACATACGACTTGTTAATTCACCAACTTTGTTTTGATTGAAGAAATCCATTGGCATGTAAATCAACTTGCTAAAAGCCGCTTTTCTTATATCGCGTAAGGCATTTTCAGTAACATTGGTGAAAATCACAACTCTGAAATACGAAAATAATGATTGTGCTCCGAAAAGAATGAATAACAAAATTGCCACATTGTTGATGTTGTCCAAATTGATTAATTTGACTGAATCAGCCATGTTTGTTGGTGCGGCAGAACTCCCACCCAATAATTGCCCCATCATGAATGGGAAAATCAATCCAGCAGAAGTGGAAAGTATTAAGAAAATCCACCCAATCAAGAAAGCACCGCGATACGGTTTTAAATAGGTGAAAATTCCTTTTGCAGTTCGAATGCTCTCTTTGGTGAGTTTGACTTTTTGTTTCTTATCTTTGTTTGGACGTAACATTCTCTTTGATTCTTTTAGAGTACAAAAATAGTAGTCAAAAGTCGGTTTTGATTCTTTTTTGTATTTTTTATTTGAAAGAGTTTGTTTTATTGAAAATTAATCTATCTTTGCAATCCGAATTTTTGAGAAAAAAAGCTAAAGAATATAAGTCATGAGTAAAAGAACATTTCAGCCGTCAGTAAGAAAAAGAAGAAACAAACATGGTTTCAGAAGCCGTATGGCAACTAAAAACGGTCGTCGTGTATTAGCTGCGCGTCGTGCGAAAGGAAGAAAAAAACTGACAGTTTCTGACGAAGGAATGCACAAACGTTAATTATTAACGTTTTATACAATATGTAAACCGATGTTCACAAGACATCGGTTTTTTGTTTTTGTGTGGAATGAGATTTTTAATTAAATGATTTGTTTACGAATCTTCTAACCGTGAAATCTTCAAATAGCTAAATCATTGATTTTTCAAATTGGACAAAAACAGATATTTTTTTTAAAATCTACTTGTACAAAATCAACTATTTCACTAACTTAAGGTAAATATTAACCTACAAAATATACCTTTTATGTTAGTCAAAACCTTTAGCAGTACCGTTTTCGGTATCGATGCAACAACCATTACTATTGAAGTAAATCTGGCAATCGGAGTAAATTTTTTACTTGTTGGATTACCTGATTCTGCAGTGAAAGAAAGTCAACAACGCATCAAGGCTGCTTTTAAGAACAATGACCTTAGTTTTCCAGGAAAAGAAATTACCATCAACATGGCGCCAGCCGACATTCGGAAGGAAGGTTCAATGTTCGATTTGCCAATTGCCATTGGGATTTTAGCGGTAAGCAATCAAGTGCAAGAAGATAAATTAGCCGATTATGTCTTGATTGGAGAATTATCCTTGGATGGAACGTTAAATCCGCTCAAAGGAATTCTGCCAATTGCCCTTCAAGCGAAAAAAGAAGGCTTCAAAGGTTTAATTGTTCCTGAAGAAAACGCGAAAGAAGCAGCTGTCGTTACTGGATTGGATGTCTATGGAATGAAAAACTTAATGGAAGTGGTTCAGTTTTTAAATGGGGAAGGAGAATTCAAACCGTTTGTTGTGAATGTAGTGGATGAATTTCGTCGCATGGTGGATGATTTAGAAGTTGATTTCAAGGATGTCAAGGGGCAAATGAACATCAAACGTGCGTTTGAAATCGCAGCGGCTGGCGGACACAATGTAATTTTAATTGGACCTCCAGGAGCAGGGAAGTCAATGCTAGCGAAACGTTTGTCGACTATTTTACCGCCAATGAGTTTGGAGGAAGCCTTGGAAACAACAAAAATTCACAGTGTTGCTGGAAAAATCAAAGGCGAGAAAGGATTAATAACCCAACGTCCATTTCGAAAGCCACATCACACGATTTCAGATGTAGCTTTGGTCGGCGGCGGTGGCTACCCGCAACCAGGTGAAATTTCTCTTGCGCACAATGGCGTTTTATTTTTAGATGAATTGCCAGAATACAAACGTACAGTTCTAGAAGTTATGCGCCAACCCTTGGAAGATCGCTGCGTAACAATTTCTCGCGCTAAATTCTCGGTTGATTATCCAGCTGGTTTTATGCTTGTTGCGGCAATGAATCCTTGTCCGTGCGGCTATTACAATCATCCGGAAAAAGAATGCGTATGTGGGCCCGGAATTGTGCAACGGTATTTGAACAAAATTTCAGGACCCTTATTGGATCGAATTGATTTGCATGTGGAAGTGACTCCTGTCAGTTTTGACGAATTAACGAATGATGTTCCAGCAGAAGGAAGTATGGAAATTCGAAAACGAGTTGAACGTACCAGACAATTACAAGGAAATCGTTACCATGAACGAAGCGGAATTCATTGCAATGCTCAAATGACCAAGAATGAATTGGAAAAATTCTGTAGAATCGATGATGAGGGCACAAAGATATTAAAAAATGCCATGGATCGAATGGGCTTGTCTGCTCGTGCGTATGATCGAATTTTGAAAGTCGCTCGTACAATTGCAGATATCGAAAATTCAGAGAAGATTCAATCAAGCCATTTAGCCGAAGCAATTCAATTTAGAAGTTTAGATAGAGAAGGATGGGCGGGATAGTGTTCGAAAACGGAAATCCTTATCTATTCAAGTTTAAGGTTCTTTAGGGTGTTGAAGTTGTGTTAGTTAATAGTATTAAACCTGACTTCTGTGTATTATATTTAACAAAGTGTAAAATATTTTACAAGACAACAAAGCACTTGCTGTATTTTTGAACTTATTGTTATAAAGTTCGAATTTGAAAGAGAAAATACTGGATATTGCATACAAACATTTCATACAGTTCGGTTTTGCAAAAACAACATTAACGGGAATAGCATTGGCAATTGGGAAGAAGAAAACTTCCCTCTACTACTACTTTAAAGACAAGGAGGATTTGTTTGCTTCAATCGTTCGTGTTGAGGCGAACAATCTTCTTTCTGACTTAGAAATGATTTTTAAAAAATCGGATACTGAAATTAACCTATTGAAAAAGTATATTTCAGAACGCATTCGCATGATGCATGTTGTTAGTGTGCGATATGCTGTTTTAAAGGATGAATTATTCCTTTTGCTGCCAGAAATTGAACGTGTTCGCTTGCCGTTCCACCAGAAAGAAGTACTGCTGGTGAAAGCTATTTTAGATAAAGGAATTCAAAATGGTGCATTTTCAGAAATGAATACAGAACATGTTGCTGGAATACTTGTTAATACGCTTAAAGGATTAGAAATCCCAATGTATGTCAGAAGTGAAGTGAAATATGATCCAAAAGAAATTGAAGGTTTAATGAATTTGTTGATATACGGACTTGCTAAAAAATAAAATTTGAAAACGATGAAAAAAAACTACATCCAACTACTCACATTTATTTTGTTGAGCTTTACATCTTTGGCGCAATATCCAATAGGAAGCACAACTATTACTTTTAATGACGCTTCTCGAACTGGAGGTTATGGTTCTGGAGGTGGTTCAGGTAGACAAATTCAAACGGAAATTTATTACCCAGCGGTTGCTGCAGGTGTTGATGCTACTGTTGCCAACGGAATTTTTCCTGTAATTACGTTTGGACATGGTTTTGCAATGTCTTGGGATGCATACCAAAATATTTGGGAACATTACGTTCCACTTGGTTACATTGTTGTTTTTCCACGCACGGAAGGTTCCTTGTTTCCGGCTCCAAGTCATGGAGATTTTGGATTGGATTTAAAACTAGTTGACGAAAAAATGCAATTGTTGAATTCAAACGCAGCATCACCCTTTTATCAAAAAATTAGTTCTAATTCTGCAATCATGGGGCACTCTATGGGTGGTGGTGCGACAATTTTGGCAGGAGCTGGAAATACAAGCGTTGAAACAATTATTGGATTTGCTCCGGCAGAAACAACTCCTTCTGCAATTACGGCATCTTCAAACGTAACTGTACCAACAATAATTTTTTCAGGCAGTCAAGATGGTGTAACTCCTCCCAATGACAATCACCTACCAATTTACAACGGTTTAGCTTCTAGTTGTAAATCCTTTGTGTCGATTATTGGCGGTGGACACTGTTATTTTGCAAACACGAATTTCAATTGCGATTTTGGTGAAACTACATCCTCTACGGGGATTACTATCACACGTTCTGAGCAACAAACGAAAACATACAGTGTATTAGATCCTTGGTTTGATTATATTTTGAAAGGTAATAGTAACTCATATACTAATTACTTAACTGCCTTAAACGCTATGCCGGGAGAGTTGATTAGCGAAACGACGTGTCAGGGTCTATCATTGGATGAAAAGGAAATTTCATACAGATTTTATCCTAATCCAGTAATTGAACAATTGTTAATTGATAACCCTAATGGTAATGAGTTGACAATTGAAATTGTAAACTTATTGGGTCAATTAGTTCTACAAGAAAAAACAAGTTCATTGGTTGATGTATCGGGTTTAAAAACTGGGTTTTATACACTGCGAATCAATGGGATTAATTATACAATAATTAAAGATTAAAACTTGAGAGAGGACATGAATATTAATTGAAAAGGGTGGTTTGTTCATTTTCAATAATATTTTGTACGTAATTTGGAAAAAGTTCCTAAATTGGGAAAAAAAGCCAAGATGGGAAAGTCTAAAATATTTGTGGTTGAGGATGATGTTATGTATTCAAAAATATTGAGTCATAAATTATCTATGGACCCAGAGTTTGAAGTAAGTGTATTCAATGATGGTGAAACCTTTTTGAAAAACTTACATTTAAAACCTGATGTTGTTACACTTGATCATAGCTTACCAGATATAACTGGATTAGAGTTATTGAAGAAAATTAAAAAAGAATATCCAAATATTCAAGTTGTTGTATTGTCTGCTCAAGAAAATGTTGCCACTGCGATTGAGTTAATTCAATCAGGTGCTTTTGATTATATCCTGAAAGATGCAAAATCGATGGATAAAATTTGGCATACTGTTCATCAAGCAAATGAAAAAAAGGAATTGAAAGAAGAAGTTGAGTTTTTAACCAATGAAATTTCGGCCAAATTTAACTTTCAACAATACATTAAAGGCAGCAGTGCTCCAATGCAACGTATTTTTTCCTTATTGGAGAAAACGGCAAAAACAAATATTACAGTAGCCATAACAGGTCAAACCGGAACAGGGAAAGAATTGGTAGCAAAAGCGATTCACTTTAATTCTGAACGAATGAAAAAGCCTTTTGTTGCTATAAATGTGGCAGCAATTCCCAAAGAATTGATTGAGTCAGAATTATTCGGATATGAGAAAGGGGCATTTACAGGTGCAGACCAATCTCGATCCGGAAAATTCGAAGAAGCAAATAAAGGCACCTTATTTTTAGATGAAATAGGTGAAATGGATTTGAATATGCAATCTAAGTTATTGCGTGCATTGCAAGAAAGAGAAATTACACGACTTGGTTCGAATAAGGTCATTCCTTTGGATGTTCGCATTATTGTTGCCACGCACAGAGATCTTCAACAAGAAGTGAAAGCCGGAAATTTTAGAGAAGATTTATATTATCGCTTATTAGGAATTAGTATTGATTTACCACCGTTAAGAGATCGAGGAAACGATATTATTTTATTGGCAAGAACGTTTACAACAGATTTTTGTGTTGAAAACAAGTTACCGAAAAAGGATTTCACGCAAGAAGCGATTGACAAATTGTTGAAATATGGCTATCCTGGAAATGTCCGAGAATTAAAGGCTGTTGTTGAAATTGCCTCTGTGATGAGTGATGGTAATTTAATAAAAGATACAGATATTCAATTCAATGAGCGTGCTGACGTTGAAGATTTACTTCAAGAAAATTTGACATTAGAAGAATACAACGCAAAAATTATTCGTTGGAATTTAAAGAAGTTCAACAACAATGTTCTGAAGGTTGCCGAACGATTAGATATCGGAAAGTCAACAATTTATAGAATGATGAAAGAAGGAAAACTTTGATGTATGTACGGAATTGTTAATCAGGCAATACAAGGTTTAGTTGTTGAAAATTACGGTCAAGAGAAGTGGGAAGAGATTCTACAACTAAGTGGAATTCAGGTAACTCATTTTATTTCCAATGAGTCGTATGAAGATGAAATCACCTTTGAATTGGTTGCAGCGGCAAGCGAAATTCTTCAATTGAATCAGGAAGATGTCCTGTTTGCTTTTGGAAAATATTGGATATTAAATACTGGGCATCAAAAGTATGGTGAGCTGATGAAAGCAGGAGGGAAGGACTTTCTTGAATTCATGAAGAATTTACCCAATTTCCATGGAAGAATCATGTTGATTTATCCAAAATTGTGTCCGCCAGAATTTTTAGTAGAGGTTGAAAACGAAAAAAAAATTATATTACACTATTATTCAGCTAGAAATGGACTTACACATTTTGTATTTGGATTGATTCACGGAATAGCGGCAATGTTTCAACAAACAATTGAAATGCAGCTATTAAGAAGTGAACAAGGTGCAACTTGGCATGATACTTTTTTAATTGAAACGATTGACTGACAACATGACAAAGGAATTTACTGAAGAAACCTTCAAGAAAATCTTCCCTTTTTACGTTTGTATTGACAAGAATTTGAAAATTGTTAGTACCGGTCCTTCTATGGAAAAAATCCTAGGTAATATTTCCGATAGAAGCTTTTCAGATGTATTTAAGTTTGTACGACCAAGCTTGTCAATTGACATGAGTTTTGATTCTATTTTGGTGCATCAGGATGTGGTCATTATTCTGGAGTCATTGGAGTTTCCATTGTTGACCCGTTTCAGAGGCCAATTTATATTTCAAGAAGCAGAAGAGAATATTTTATATTTAAATTCTCCTTGGATAACTGATGTTGTTGATTTAGGTTTTCATAATTTGCTAATTTCAGATTTTGCCATTCACGATACAATAACAGATAATTTGCAATTGTTGCAGTCTAAACAAATCGTGAACGAAGACATTCGAAAAATTGCGGATGAATTACGATTACAACGTGATCAACTAATTGAAAAAAATAAAACAATCGCTGAATTGGCGGCATTCCCAGAACAAAATCCAGAGCCTATTTTAAGGGTAAATTGCCAAGGAGATGTGTTGTACGCGAACAAAGCTGCAGAAAAGCTAATCAAGGAAAACGACACGCTCAACAAACCTTTTTGGGACGTAGTGAAATCAGCTTTAGAAAATATTGGTACTGAATTAGTTAATTTAGATGTACAATGTGGAGAGCAAACGTATCTAGCTTCTATTGTCCCGATTCCAGATAAGAAGTACTATAATGTTTACATCAAAAACACGACGGAAACCGTTCGTTATCAAAATGAACTTATTGATACATCAACACGCTTATATTCTCTAATAAATAATATGAATTCTGCTGTTTTAGCAGAGGATGAACACCGTAAGATTATTTTAGTGAATCAAATGTTCTGTGATTTGTTCGAAATCCCAGCGTTGCCAGAACAAATGAAAGGTGTCGATTGTACGGATGCGGCAGAGCAATCGAAGCAATTGTTTAAAGATAGTGAAGGATTTGTTCAAAGAATCAGTGAAGTTTTAAAAAATCGAGTTCCCGTTTTTGGAGATTTATTGTATTTAAAAAACGACCGAATTCTAGAACGGGATTATGTTCCTGTTTTTGAGAATAAACGCTATAAAGGACATATTTGGAAATACCAAGATATTACGGAAATTGTCAAGAATAAAGAGAGTTTAGGGAAAGTAGAAGAGAAGTATCGAAAAATCATAGAAAATCTAAAATTAGGATTAATTGAAGTTGATCTTGATGAAAATATAACAAAAGTATATCCAGCGTTTTGCGAAATGACTGGGTATTCAGAAGATGAACTTTTGAATGGCAACGCTCGTGATTTATTGGGTTTTGAAGATGAAAACGAAATCTTTAATGAACAAAATAACTTGCGTAAAGACGGAGAGTCAAGTGTGTATGAAACCAAAATCAGAACCAAAAGTGGTGAAGCGAAATGGTTAATTATTTCCGGAGCGCCAATTTACAACGATCTGAATGAAATTGTTGGTTCACTTGGCATTCATGTTGACATTTCTGAACGCAAAAAATTAGAAGAAGAATTAATCCATGCCAAAGATATTGCAGTTTCTTCCGTTAAAGCCAAAGAAATGTTCATTGCAAACATGAGTCACGAAATTCGGACTCCAATGAACGTAATTATTGGAATGACCGAATTGTTAAATGAATCACTCCTAAACAAAGAGCAACGAAAATATTTAAGTGCTGTTAAAACGTCAGCGGATAATTTACTTGGATTAATCAATGATATTTTGGATTTCTCAAAAATTGAGGCAGGGCATCTAGAATTAGAAGAGTTTAAGTTGCATATTCAAGATATTTTCGAAAACCTTGAAATCAGTTTTGAACCAAAGGCACTTGAGAAAAAAATACAAATTCAAACTCAAATCGATCCTAGGGTGAGTCTAAACCTTTTGGGTGATGGATATAAATTGAATCAAGTTCTGGTGAATTTAGTTAACAACGCGATTAAATTCACTGAAAATGGAACAGTTAGTATTCGAGCAATTTTATTGGAGGATTTTGAAAATGAACAAAGTATAAAATTCTGTGTGTCGGATACAGGAATTGGAATAAATACGGAAAACCTTGAGGCAATTTTTCAAATGTTCAAACAAGAGGATTCATCCATTACAAGACGCTACGGTGGAACAGGATTGGGACTTTCTATTTCTCAAAGTATTGTAGAAAGCATGGGTGGTAATATCGATGTTAAAAGTGAAAAGAATGTTGGGTCAGAGTTTTCATTTGTGATTTCCTTGAAAAAAGAAATCGTAACTTCCTCGAAGAATGAACCAAAAGCATTAATACAAGAGAAGTATGGCGACACGATCTCAATTTTAGTTGCTGAAGACAATGAATTAAACCAATTGCTAATCACTTCGATACTTGACAAAGAAGGCGTTTTGTATGATTTGGCAGATGACGGAAAAGTTGTGTTGGAAAAGCTGAATGAAAAATCGTATCATTTGATTCTAATGGATATTCAAATGCCATATATGGATGGAATGGCAACTGCAAAACACATCCGTCAAACAATGAAAATGGATGTGCCAATTATTGCTTTAACTGCTAATGCATCACCAGAAGATGAAGCTAAATACAAAGAGGCAGGTATGAATGATTACATTGCAAAACCTTTTAAACGAGAAGAACTGTTTACTAAAATATACTTACACATAAAAAATCAGGCTATGAATAATAATGACGAAACCACAAACGAAGAATTAAATGCCAGTGAATTGTATTCTCTGGTCAATATTGAAGCAATTTCACAGGGTGATCAACAGTTCGTAAGAACAATAGTTGATACCTTTAAGGCTAATACGCCAAATTATCTTGATGAAATAGTAAAAGGAATTCAGAATTCTGATTTTGCTAAGATTAAACATGCATCTCATCAAATGAAACCTTCTTTTGATATTTTAGAAATAGAAAAGGTACGGCAAACCGTGCGTGATATTGAAACCGAAAGCGCATCTGCCAATCCAAATATGGAAAAAATTAAACAAGATTTTGAGCATTTGAACGCGGTTGTTTTGTTAGTTATTAAGCACATGGAAATAACCTATAAAGATTTTTAATATTAAATGAAGTTCCTAAATCCCAAAATATTAATCATTGATGACGATCCTGTTTATTTAGCAGTGATTGAAAAGCAATTTATGAATGAAGGCTTTCATAATGTAGCAATTTATGAAAGCGCAATTGAAGGTTTGAAAAGTGATTTTGGAAAACCAGATGTTGTTTTTGTGGATTTCCATATGAATGACATTAATGGTGCGAGGGCTTCTAAAATGTTTAGTAAGAAGTGGAAAAACACGCGTATTGTGCTTATCTCAAATTCAGATTCGATAAAGAAAAAGGTGAGAAAAAGTAGATACGGCATAGACGATACTGTTCTTAAGGAGGCGGATTTTGCAGAATTTTTAAATCAAGTCAAGGTTGCTATTCGAAGAATCATTTTTAGGAGAATTTTTCGTGTAAGTGCACTTGTTTTATGTTCCGTAGCTCTTTATTTTTTATTCATCTACTAATTGAAAACCGATTGAAATGATGGATGATTTATCCAACGTATTAGGATGCATTTCGATTTCTTTCGAAGATTGATTCACAATCAATAAGTTGATTTCATCTTCCTCCAAGCAAATATCAATATCATGAGTCGAAAATAGAATACATTTATTCTCCTCTTTTGCCAACCTGGTTAAAATCGCAATTAATCTTTTGCGATTCCCATAATCCAAGAAAGCTGTCGGTTCATCCAGCAGAATTATAGGAGTTGTCTGGCAAATTGATCGAGCAATAGAAACTAATTGTCGCTCCCCATCACTCAATTTAGATGTTTCACGATCTTTGAATTGATTTAAATGTAATTTTTCAATTGACGAATCTATAATTAAGCGATCTTCCTCAGTCAGTCGGCCTATAGCGTTTGTGTATGGTGTTCTGCCTAAAGCGACATAATCATATACTGTTAAATGCTCTATTCCATCAAATTTACTGTCAACAAAAGCAATCGTTTTTGCCAAATCATGCTTAGACATTACCGAGCTTTCGTGGTTGTTTATTACTAGTTTGCCACCTAATATTGGAAGAGTACCTAAAATGGTATTCAACAAAGTTGATTTTCCAGAACCATTCGAGCCAATTAATGCATACATTTCGCCTTTCTTTAGTTCAAGATTGTTGACGTGTAGAAGCGCCTTTTTGTATCCGATTGCAACTTTATTGAACTGTATCATTTTAATCGTTTTAAAACAATGTAAATAATGAATGGAGCACCTACCAATGAAGTGAATGCGTTGATCGGTAATTGAATTGTTCCTTCTAACAATTGAATAATACAATCTGATAGCAATAAGAAAATTGCGCCAATTAAAAAGTTTCCAAGTAAAAGAACTAAATGATTTTGAGTTCTAAAAATGGACTTAGTTAAATTGGGAACGGCCAAGCCAACAAAGGCAATCGGACCACAAAAAGCGGTGACAACACCTGTGAAAAGGGCAGTAATAATTATCGTGAAAATACGAACCGTTTGAATGTTTAAACCGAGTAGTTCAGTAGATTTTTCGCCTAGGACAAGTACATTCATTGGTTTGATGAGGAGAATACTTCCAATAGTTCCTAATACAAAAAATAGTGCAACCAAGGGCAATTGATCAAACTGAACATGCTGTAAAGAACCCATTGTCCAAATAGTGAATGCTTTCAATTCTTGCGCCGAACTCATTGTTTGCACCACCGAGATGATTGCTCCAGTGAAACTCCCCAGCATCAATCCAACCAGCAACAGTGTAACATGGTTGCGCGTAAAAAAGGAGAAAAACAAAATGATAAATCCAAAAATCAAAGCACCCAGTAAAGCACTTGAAATAATTCCTAAATCGGATTGTAAGAAACCTATTCCTGTCATCATAGAAAATGCTACAAATAAACTTGAGCCTGAATTGATTCCTAGAACATAGGGACCCGCAAGTGGATTGTTGAATAAGGTTTGCATGAACATGCCAGCGACAGAAAGTCCAGCGCCGGCAATCACTGCAATAACAGCGCGAGGAAGTCTAAATTCACGAACGATTAAATGATTAGTATTCGTTTCGTCTAGATGAAAGAGCGCATTCCAATAATCACTGAGTGATATTTTTATTTGACCAGCAAATAAATGACACACAAAGCTTGCAATCAAAGTGACAATAAGCAACAGAAAGAAAAGCTGAGTTCGTTTATTCATTTAGCGACAAATGTTCTCGTAAAAATAAGAATGTTTTGCTTTTGATTTTTCAGGATGTAAAATATGAATTAAATCCGACAAGACATAATGTGGTTGAACAGCGCTCATTTCCCAATATTTGTTCATGTTTTTTGAATAGCAATAGACCTTCTTTTTCTTCACAGCTTCAAAGAAATCCATTTTTGGATTGGCTTTAAGGATTTGATTGAGAGACGAGATTCCCGGATTTAACCAATATTCACACGAAATATTTTCATTTAGAATTTTCTCGAAACTTAAATCCAAACTTCCTACACCTTTGGTGTTTGCGTACGTGTAATTCGCACCAGCATCTGAAAGTAAAGTGGCGTAATAGCTTTCTCCAGCTGGAGTGAACCAACTTGTTCCGGTAAGATTTCCACTGAAAACAGTTGGTTTGTTAGAAACACTTGTTACACTTTTTTTCAATTGATTGTAGGTGTTTTCGCAATTCGCAAAATAAGTTTCTGCTAATTTTTCTTTTCCAACCAAATAGCCAAAAAACTTTATCCATTCTGCTTTACCGAGCGGATGTTGTTCTTTCCAATCGTAATCTGGAATGCAAATAATTCCCGCTTTTTTCAATTGCTCAGTATGAGGGAAATCGCTGCTAAATCCACTAAAAAGTAATAGGCTTGCTTTTGATTGAATGATTTGTTCGAATGAAATCAATGTTTCATCTCCAAAATCTTTGACTTTTTGAGTCTCGATATTTTTAAGGATAATTGGATTGTAGATGTAGGCCTTACTCGAAACTCCGACAATTCCGTCCAAAGCATTTAGTTCTGAAAGCATACCAATTTGGGTTCCACTCAAGGTAATCATTTTTTGAACGGGAGTTTGAATGAATTGATAATTGGACGGAACGTTCTTATTGGATTTTGCTAAGTACAAGCGTGTGGTAATTTTTGTGTCTGGATTGTAAATGTGAACTGTACAGCCATTTGAATCTTTGAAAATCTTGAGCGTTTTTGCGTAGCGAATGACATTGTTTTCTGTTTTTTCAAGTTTCGTATGAGTGTTCTCTTGATGTGAACATGCGAATAAAAACAGAAGAATGAAAACCGGGAAAAATGCCTTGATGTGCTTCATGATGCAAAGATGCATATTCCTAAGTTATTTCAATAATTTCTTGTTGATTGGTTGAATTAAAATTATATTTATTCAAAAAAAACGATGAAATCACTATTCTTTTGTTTGGCACTTTTCGCAGTGTTGACAACCTATGGACAATCAAAAAAGTATTTTCGCAAAGCGTATCAAACTGTTTATGGAAATTTTGTTGGTGTTTATCCTTTGTTGGAAAAGGATACTGTGCAAACAAATCATTTAACGTTTTCATACAGTAGCAATGGAAAATTAGAAAGCATTGAGTCTCGTGCGGCATACACAGGTGCATTAGAGTTTAGTGATTTTATCAACGCCGAAAAAATCGGGTTTGAATATACTGATTCATCATTCACGATTCGGGATTATTTTACATCTTGGAATGGAGTAAGTGCTTCAAATCAAACAGTTGAATTTATACTAGATGAAAAAGGACGCACTATTCGTTCTGTCGAAAGAGCTTTTGATGAGGAATTAATTACAGAATATATCGGAACAGTTAATTATGAGTATAAAAACGATCAATTAGTTGCACTTGTTCCCGAAGGTGATTTTCCATATAGTAATTTGTATCAAAATGCGAGTAAAATAGAATTGAAACTGCATAAAACGGGTTTAATCGCTGAAGAAATTATTCACTACCGAGTTGAAATTCAATATGATGGAGTTTTGATGAATGAGCATTATGTGTATGAGTATGACACTTTTGGGAATTTTATAAGTAGTAAAAACTACGATTCCGAAGGTAAAATGAAAATCTCTTCTGATAATTGTGCTTACACAAAATACGCTTATGATAAAAATGGTTATTTGTCCGGTTCAATTATGTTTGATACCGAAAATAAACGAACGAATTACAATCTCACTGAATATGTGTATGAAGGCCAGTACGATACATTTGTCTTTCCTTGTGAAACTAAAATAGTCAATGACAACTTTGGAAATACTTGTTCAACTGCTTATTTCATGGCAAATGGTAATCCGGGTGCTGATCGATATGGAATTCATGAAATTAAATCCGACTATAATTTTGAATTAAGAACGGTTGTTACGAGTAATTATAATCTAAAACATGAATTAGTTGTTGGAAGTGAAAATTATGCACGAAAATTTGTTCAACGAGATGCAAAAGGCCGAATTATAAAGGAATACACCTTTGATTCGGATGGAAAGATGAATCAAAATGACGATGGAACGTACATCGTTGCGACGACCTACAATGATGAAGACAATTCTAAAGTATATCATTTTTATGACCAACAAAATCAGCCAATGGTTGATAATTCAGGTGCACATAAATATGTAATTACGTCCGATGAATATGGTGCAGAAATTGTGAATGCGTTTGGTATCAATGACGACTATTTGGGACAAGATCAAGCGAGTGATTCGTACGATGGATTATTTGTTCGTGTACATTATTTAGAAGATGGATACACGCTTGTAACGGTTTCCTATTATGGATACACTGATAAAATGCCTGCGCTCTGTCCTGAAGGTTTTTTCAGAAAAGCATTTACCTACAATGAAAATGGCAATTTAACTGCGCTTTCTTATTTGGATACAGATTTAAAATTGACAAATGCACTATTTGGAGATGTGACTTATGCCGAAGTGCGTTATTTGTTCAATGAAAATGACTATGAAATTGAGTCGGCATATTATGATGCGGAAGGGAATAGAGCGATTGATGAGAACATGATTTCAATGTATCGTACGCAATATGACGCGAATGATCGAGTAATTCAAATGGATCGCTTTGGTGCAGATGCTGCTCTTTTGCATAAGTCGGTGAGTTTTGCAAGCGTTAAATACCGTTACGATAATCAAGGATTGGTAATTGAAGAAGCCTATTTCAATGAAAAGGGAGGGTGTTGGTCCAATGAGGTTGGAATAGCAAGTTTTTTATATGAATTCGATGCAAATGGCTTATTGTTGAAGTCGCAGTGGAGAAATGTTGACAATAAGCCAACTGTAAATGAAGAAGGTGTTTTTCAAGTTGTGAACACGTATAATCAAGATGGAAATGTTATTGAAACACGTTATTTAAATGCGAAAGGAAAGAAAATGAACTCAGCTCAAGGAGCGCATCGAATTGTTTACAGTTACGTGAGTAAATATGAGAATAGCGTGATTGAAATTTTTGACAAGAAAGGTAAGCATGCTGAAGCAGATCCGTTGGGTGTAGGCTTTAGTTATACGAAAGTGATTTATCAAGTGGATGAAGAAGGATATAATTACCCAATCTATTATAAATTGAATGGTGAAGAAATCAACTTTAATGATACATACTAAGAGCTTGCTGAAATGTAAGGCACAAAAAAAGCCGATTCATTTGAATCGGCTTTTTCAATTTATTGTTTGTTGGATTATTCTCCAATAACTTCAAATTTGAAAACTGGTTTAACACCTTTGTGAAGGTTTGCCTCAGCTTCGAAAGTACCAACTTCTTTAATTGGCTCTTCTTTAATTTTAAGTGATTTACGATCGATATCGAAACCAGCTTTTTTCAATGCTTCAGAAAGTTGAACTGTATTAACTGAACCGAAGATTTTACCGTTCTCACCAGCTTTAGTAGCGATCGTAACTGTTAATGCTTCTAATTTAGTTGCAAGCTCTTGAGCTTCAGCCAACATTTTTGATTCTTTGTGTGCTTTTTGCTTCATGATTTCTGCATGTGCTTTCTTTGCAGAAGCTGTAGCTAAAACAGCGTATCCTTGAGGGATTAAAAAGTTACGACCGTAACCAGGTTTTACCGTAACCACCTCATTCGCGTATCCAAGTTTGTCTACGTTTTTCTTAAGAATTACTTCCATTTTTTAAAATTTATCCTGTTTAACAATCGACTTATTTCATCATATCTGCTACGTAAGGAAGAACAGCAATGTGACGAGCACGTTTCACTGCTTTGTTCACTTTCTTCTGATATTTAGCAGAAGTTCCTGTAATGCGACGAGGAAGAATTTTTCCTTGCTCGTTGATCAATTTCAATAAGAAATTTGCATCCTTGTAGTCAATGAATTTAATTCCGCTTTTTTTGAAACGGCAATATTTATCTTTTCTGATTTCGATGTTAATCGGCGTCAAATAGCGAATATCGTTTTGTGACATTTTTTTACGTTTTTAGTGTTAATGATTAAGCCTCAGCTGCTGGTGCAACTTTCTTTTCGCCCATTTTAGCTCTGCGTTTTTCAGCCCATGCTAAATGGTCTTTCTCCATTTTAACAGTTAAGAATCGCATTACACGCTCATCACGTTTCATTGACAATTCTAAATCTGCAACGGCGCTTCCGTTAGCTTCGAATTCAACTAGGAAATAAAATCCAGTTGATTTTTTTTGAATTGGGTACGCCAATTTGCGCAATCCCCAACTTTCAGAGTGCTTTACTTTTCCACCCAATGACGCAATTTCGCCTTCGAATTTCTGCACTGCTTCCTTTGCCTGATCATCAGACAAAACGGGAGTTAAAATGAAAACAGTTTCGTAAGAATTCATAATTAAACTTATTTGTTATTTATACTAATTTCCGACTAAGTCATACTTAGCGGGGGGCAAAGGTAGGAATAAAATCTTAAAGTTGTTGAAAAAGTGCGTTTAAGATTCTCAATTTATTCAATTTAACTGCTGATTTGTACACACTCTAACTGTTGGAGTTACAAAAATATGCTTTTAGCACAGTTACAATTGCTCTTTAACTGCAACTGTTTTTTTTTGATTCTCATTTGTAACAAAAATCCCACATGTGAATTGAATTTGTACATATGGTAACTCAATTCACCATTTTTTCACATTTTCTGAAGATTATCTTGCCAATTTCATTGCGTTTTTCCATTCAAATTAACTAAATTCGCGCATCGAACTTTTTATGAACTTGAATCCTGAAAATGTGTTGTTTTTAACCACGTTCAACGATTTTAGCCAAGTTCGAAAAACAAGCGTTAGTTAACTACCCGATTAATAGTAAAATATCTATTTATGAATCATTATCAAGAATACATCAAAGAAATCGAAGAGAGAAAAGCACAGGGCTTGCATCCAAAGCCAATCGACAGTGCTGAATTAGTGAATGACTTAATTGCTCAAATTAAGGATACAAACAACGCTTACCGCGAGGATTCATTAAAGTTCTTTATCTATAACACCTTGCCTGGAACAACTCCAGCTGCTGGTGCGAAAGCGCATTTCTTGAAACAAATTATTCTTGGTGAAGAAAACGTAGCTGAAATTACACCAACTTTCGCGCTAGAATTGTTGTCACACATGAAAGGTGGACCTTCAATCGGTGTTTTGTTGGATTTAGCGTTGGGTGAAAATGCGGAAGTAGCTAAAAATGCTGCTGAAGTGTTGAAAACACAAGTTTACTTGTACGACGCTGATGCAGATCGTTTAAAAGTAGCATACGAAGCAGGAAATGCAGTAGCAAAAGATATTTTAGAAAGTTATGCAAAGGCAGAGTTCTTCACGAAATTGCCTGATGTTCCAGAAGAAATTAAAATTGTAACATTCATTGCAGGTGAAGGTGATATTTCTACGGATTTATTGTCTCCAGGAAACCAAGCGCATTCGCGTTCAGATCGTGAGTTACACGGAAAATGCATGATCACGCCTCAAGCACAAGCTGAAATTACGGCTCTTAAAGCGCAACATCCTGATAAAAGTGTGATGTTAATCGCTGAAAAAGGGACAATGGGTGTTGGTTCATCTCGTATGTCAGGTGTAAATAACGTTGCTCTTTGGACAGGGAAACAAGCTAGTCCGTACGTACCTTTCGTGAACATTGCGCCAATTGTTGGTGGAACAAACGGAATTTCTCCAATCTTCTTAACAACAGTTGATGTAACAGGTGGTATCGGTCTTGACTTGAAAAACTGGGTGAAAAAGACAGATGCGGAAGGAAACCTTGTTCGTGACGAAAATGGTGAGCCGGTTTTGGAACAAGCTTATTCTGTTGCCACAGGAACCGTTCTTACAATCAATACAAAAACGAAAAAATTATACAACGGCGCTCAAGA
>JALQYQ010000030.1 GCA_023262855.1 Crocinitomicaceae bacterium | reverse complement strand
GAATCCAGCTCCGAGTTGCAACATCAGTTCGCGCGCCGGAACTCCTGTTTCAGCCATTACAATTCATACCATTCAAGGAACTTATGCAGGAGCAATTTCATGGTCGCAAAATTGCGCTTCAAGCGTTTCATATCATTATGTCGTAAGAAGTTCTGATGGTCAAATCACTCAAATGGTTGACGAAGCAGACAAAGCTTGGCATGTTGGATCAGAAAATCCATATACGATTGGTTATGAGCATGAAGGCTATATAACTGATCCTTCCTGGTACACACAAGCAATGTATGAAGCAAGTGCAGATTTAAGTCGCGACGTCGTTTTGAGCGGTTATGGAATTCCTGCCTTGAGAACGTACTACGGACCAGCCTCCACTGGAACAAATGTAATTGGCGGCTGTACAAAAATCAAAGGACATCAACATTATCCGAATCAAACGCATACTGATCCTGGAATTAATTGGGACTGGGAAAAATACTACCGTTTGATTAATAATAATCCCACAATTACAACTTTAACTTCAGCAACTGGCGCATTTTACGATACTGGCGGCAATGGTTCAAATTACTCAGATGATGAACGCAAATTGTGGTTGTTTCAGCCTACGAATGCAACGAGCGTAACACTTAATTTCACCAGTTTTTCGACCGAATTAAACTACGATTACCTGTTTATTTACGATGGAAATTCTATTGATGCGCCGCTAATTGGACAATATTCAGGTTCGACTTCTCCCGGAACAATTACCTCAACTGGAGGTGCTATCTTGGTTGAATTTCGCTCAGATTGTGGGACAACAGCAGCTGGCTGGGCAGTAAATTGGACATCTATTGTTCCAAACACTGTTCCTCCAACAACATCTATCGCTAATTTGAATGATTGGAAAACCGCAGATTGGAATGTTTCATTCACCGATAATGCTGTTACGGCAGTAAGTGAAAAATACTTCTTAGCTGGCGCAAAACCTTCAGGCTATTCTGGATGGAAAGCAAATTCAGCTCTTGGATTCTTGAATGAAGATTTTCAGGATAATTCAACAGATTGGATTTCTCAAACAGATTCATGGAACCTTGTCAATTCAGCATTTATCAATTCAGATATCGCGCTTAGTAATACAAATGCATCTATCAGTTTAGTGCAAAACAACCAGAGTGATTATTTGTACCACTGGAAACAAACCATTACATCAACAGGAGCAAATCAGCGTGCTGGTTTACATTTCTTTTGTGACGACGCCACTTTGCCCAACCGAGGAAATTCGTACTTTGTTTATTTCAGAAACTCAACAAACAAAGCTGAAATTTACGAAGTTGTGAATGATGTTTTTACTATGCAAGCTGTTGTGAATTGCACCGTAAATACCAACGAACAATACGATTACAAAGTAAGCTACTCACCTACAACAGGATGGATTCGTGTTTTCGTGAATGATGTTTTTGTTTGTGGATGGCAAGATCCAACACCTTTAACTTCAGGAAATTCCGTTTCCTTGCGCACAGGAAATTGCTTGGTTGAATACGACAATGTCCGTGTTTACAAGAATCGTTCTGGAATTGAAACCATTAGTGTTGGTCCAACTGCAGCATTTTTTGCTCAAAGCGATAACGGTTCAAACGCAGGTTTGGTTCGTTCGTTAGTAGTTGACAGTGACAATTTATGGTCAACGGAAGTGTATGAAATCTACAAAGTTGATTGGACTGTTCCAACGATCCAATTTGTGAATGATGGAATTAACAGTGATATCGATACAACCTATTTAACAACGTTAGAAGGAAATTGGAATGCTGAAGATGGTAACTCAGGAATAACGCAAACTGAAGTGGCGATTGGAACGACACCAAATGGAACAGATGTATTGAATTGGACGGTGAATGCATCAACTGCTATTTCTCACGTGTTAGCGAATCCAATTTACAACCAACTGTATTACATTTCAGTGCGCGCAACCAATGGAGCTGATTTAATGGATAGTTTAACATCTAACGGACAGCGCTTGTTAGAAGAGCCGTCATCAGCAGGAATCATAGAGTCACTTTTTGAGAATTTGACCATTTATCCAAATCCAACAACTGATTTCTTGAAGATAAATAATCTCACGATGTCAGTTGATTTAGAAATCTACTCAATGGATGGAAAGCGCATTATGCAATTGAACGATTATATTTCTGGTCCAATACAACTTCCTGAATTGAGTAATGGTTTTTATCAATTAATTGTAAAAAAAGGAAGTGTCTTCATAGTGGTTAAAATCGAGATCTTACGTTAATCATCAAAGACATAAAATAGTTGATCAAAAAAATCCCGCTTATCATAAGACAAGCGGGATTTTAATAATGTGAATAGAATCTTATGCTTCTTCTTCGTCATCATCATCGTCATCAGCTGGTTTAACAGCTCCACGAGCCATTTTAACTGAGACAACAACTGCGTTAGCAGGATCTAAGAATTTTACTCCTGGAATATCGATTGCACCAACACGGATAGATTTTCCGATTTTTAGTTTCGTGATATCCAAAACAATTGCTTCTGGTAAATCTTGTGGTAAACCTACACAGTTTAAACGACGGAAAACTTGCATTAATTTACCTCCGGCCATAACACCTTTAGAAGAACCTGTTAAACGAACTGGTAATCCAACTCTTACAGGTTTTGTAGCGCTTAACTCCAAGAAGTCAACGTGTAAAACCGTTCCTTTTGTTGGATGTTGTTGCAACTCACGGATGATACCGTTTGCTTTTTTACCTTCGATATCCAATTCAACTTGGTAAACTTCTGGTGAAAAAACGATTTTTTCGATATCGATTCGCTTTACTGCGAAGTGAGTTTGCTCACCTTGTCCGTAAAGCACACAAGGAACTAATCCTGCTCTTCTAGCTTCGGCAGCGTCCTTTTTCCCTACGTTCGATCTTACCGAACCGCTCAATTGTGCTGTTTTCATGTTTATTTATTTATGAGATTATAAAATGCGAACTAATTGACTGATTATTTACCATTCTGCGAATTACATCAGAGAATAAATCAGCAACTGACAATACTCTAATTTTATCGCTTTTTTGACTTAACGGAATTGTATCAGTCACAATCAACTCTGTTAATTTAGAATTTTCGATACGCTCGTATGCTGGTCCTGAAAGAACCGCATGTGTACAGAATGCACGAACACTTTTCGCTCCTTTTTCAATGAACAAGTCTGCAGCTTTTGTAAGCGTTCCAGCTGTGTCACACATGTCATCGATCAGAATAACATCTTTACCAGCAACATCACCAATCACCGTCATTTCAGCTACTTCATTCGCTTTCTTACGTTGTTTGTGACAAATTGCTAGTCCTGTATCTAATTTCTTTGCGTATGAATTTGCTCTTTTTGCTCCTCCTGCATCTGGTGCTGCCATAATCAAATTTCCGTTGTTCAATTTCTCCATTTCTGGGAAGAAAATTGTTGAAGCGAATAAGTGATCTACAGGAACTTCAAAAAATCCTTGAATTTGGTCAGCGTGTAAATCCATCGTCATTAAACGATCAACTCCAGCTGCCATTAACATGTTTGCAACCAATTTAGCTCCGATTGCAACACGTGGTTTGTCCTTACGATCTTGACGTGCAAAACCAAAATAAGGAATCACTGCAATAATTTTACGAGCAGAAGCACGTTTTGCAGCATCAACCATCAATAAAAGTTCGAATAAATTGTCGCTTGGAGGCATTGTTGATTGAACAATGAACACATCTTGTCCACGAACAGTTTCTTCAAATGACGGCTGAAATTCGCCATCACTAAACTCCATTACTTTCACGTCTCCCAAGGAAACACCGTAGCTTGTAGCTATTTGTTCCGCAAGGTGTTGCGACGCACGACCAGAAAATATTTTTACACCAATTGACATATTCGACCGAATTGAGGGGGCAAAGGTAGGGAATTATTCTTAAAATCCTGAGAAATAATCAGCTTCTTTGCCAAATTTAGCATTCATCTTTCATTTTTTTGTACTTTTTACTTTTGAAAACAAGAACTTATCATGTGTTATAGCAATACTTCTACCTCCAAGAATATTGATTTATCAAAAAAATACGGCAAGAAAATTCCAGCGAATTTGAATGAAACACCTGTTTTTTTCGCTTCTGGATTTAGTTTTCCGACTTGGCGAATTGTTACCAAAGCGGACGAACTTCAACCGATGAATTGGGGATTGATTCCAAGTTGGTTTAAGGAAGTGAATTTTAAAGAGATTGCGAGCATGACGCTCAATGCGAAAGTGGAAACCTTAAATGAAAAAGCAAGTTTCAAACATTTGATTCAGCGCAATGAATGCATCGTTCCCTCCACGGGTTTTTTTGAATGGCAAACAAAAGGGAAGGAAAAGATTCCTTATTTTATTGCACCGAGCAAGGGCGAAATTTTCTCAATGGCCGGAATTTATGATGTTTGGATGAATCCTATCTCAGGTGAAAAACACAACACTTTTTCGATCTTAACTTGTCCTGCGAATGAATTGATGGAAGAGATCCACAACACTAAAAAACGCATGCCCGTCATTCTTAAAAAAGAACATGAAAACGATTGGTTACAGGGAAAATTGAACTTGGACATTCTTAAAACTCCTCTTCCATCCGATTTCTTGAAAGCACATGAAATTAACCGAAAGATTATTTCAAGCAAGAACAACAATGTACCTGAAATATTACTTCCGTATAAGAACGAATTTTACGAACAAGGATCACTATTTTGATTTTTTACGCTCGAAAAGTGAACGCTTTTTGTCTACATCCACATCGCGATTGTTGACCAAGGTAAATCTCAAACTCACAAAAAACGTGTTAGTTTCCATCGTATAAGCTGAATTACTCAAGAAGTAATAGCCTGTTTGTAAGTGAAAACCGTACAATTTATAACCAATAACTGGAGCAAATCCCATTTTATTTCGATCGAAATCTGTTCGGAAAACCAAACGCGCACCGTACGTTAATCCCAAGCGAGAAGGTTTAACCCAATAACCTATATCACAACCCAAAACGTTACGTGTGAAATTATAATTGAAACCAAGTTGTCCTGCGTGTGTAATCGATTTCGAAAGTTTAATCTGTTTGTATTGCCCTTCAACTCCTAACTCTCCAACATTGTATTTCCCGCGTTGATAGCCGAAATAAGGTCCTGTCTTTGTAACGCTAACGTTCAACCATTTTTTTTTAGGAAGGAAATTAGTGTGAACAGCATTTAATGAAAATTGTGAGAAAGCTGAAAAAGCAATCAAAATAACAAAACTACTTAGCCCTTTTCTCAACATATTCATCGTGTATTTTTTTAATTTCAATTGCATCATTCGCGTCGATTCCAAGTGAATCTGCTATTTCTTTCGCACGCAACACTTGATCAATTGTCAAACCTGTGCTATCACTTTCTGGTTTTAACGCATTTTTCAGGAAAATGGTACTTTCATCCATTCCTGGAATTGTAGTTGTTGAAACTTTGATCACTGGATGATACAACAAGGATGAATCTTTCTTTTCATCGGAGAAAAAATCCCCTTTCTCATCATAGGATTCGGCAATCACCAACACAACACTGACAATGTAGAGCATTTTCAGCACCCCGAAAAAGACACCAAAAAATTTATTGAGTGGTGTTAAATTGACTACACGGATCAATTGTTCGATTGTTTTCCCAGCGAAGAAAACCATTGCCCCAACAGCCAAAAAAATTAAAGTAAATGAAATAATTGGTAAATATTCCGAATCCCAACCAAAGCTTTTCTTTAAAAATGCTGCTAAGAAATCGGAGAAATGAATACCCGCATAAAGACCTACAAACAAAGCCAACAATGTAAACACTTCAATAATTAAGCCGTGTTTAAACCCTTTATAGCCTGCGTAAATCAGCGGAACAATAATTAGAACATCAATAAAATTCATGAAGGAAAATTACATTAAAAAAGTCCGCCCAAACTGGACGGACTTTCAATTTCTCAACGTTAGAATGTTACTTACACTCTTTTTTCAATGTTGTTGTAAACGACAAATCAACTTCTGACCACAATTTTGACTTTCCGTCAGCACCTGTATGCAAATCTTTACAAGCTGTGTTCAATGCAGTAATTGCGCTTCCAGCTTTCCAATCCACAACATCAATTGTTGCCGTAAAGCTAAAGTTCGCATCTTCCAAGGTGTACTCTCCAACAACATCTTTTTTGATCTTATTCATTTCAATTTCGATTGTTGCTTTACCATTATCACTCAAGGATTTAATTTTTCCTTTGATCGCATCGGTTCCAATTGTTCCAAAAAACAATTTTGCGATTTTACCATTGCGTTCTTCATTTTGAGTTTCAACACTGTTAGTTTCGATTAAAAACGATATTGATTCTAGTAATTTCTTAGCATCTTTTTGAGCGCCATCGCTTTCGACACTGATTACATTAAACGTTCCTTCAACACCTTTTTTCTCGGTGAATTTAAAGGCGGTCCAAACCAACGAACTGTTACTCGAATCATACGCATACGTACAATCTGTTTTTGTTTCTTCCGATTTTGTTTCATCTGTCTTTGGCTCTGAGCTGCAACTTCCCAATCCTAAAAACAGCATCCCTACTGATAAAATGATAAATGACTTTTTCATGTTTTGTAATTTTTATCGAAGGTAATGAAAATTAGTTGAGGTTTTATTAATTTGATATTTTGATACAATTTGAAAATTTACAAACTCAAATCATCAAATCTTTCAATTTTTGAATCGGTCGAAACGGTCGAATTCCATCTCATCCTAATTATGTTTCGTATTTTTGTAACTATGGATTACGATATTGAATTACGCTTTCAAAAATTAAAAGCCAGTTTAGAAGAAAAGTTTGGCGAAGGAATGGACTTACAAGCCATTTTGTTTTTAATTGGAGTCAACGAATTGGGAAATGGCTACAAGAATTTTACTAAAAATGAGAAGACAGATTTGTTTCACATAGCTATTTGTACCTTATTAGAACCATATGGTTATTATGAATTTGAAGGAAGAGACGCCGATAATTGGCCACATTTTAAATTGAACAAATCACTACCACCTTTGAGCCATCAAGATCAGCAACACTTAATGAAAGAGTCGATGTTGGATTATTTTATTCAAAATGACTATTATTCAGAAGAAGCTGAAACAGAGTAAAAAACTATATTTGTACCTTAAACATCAATCAAGACATGGATTTTTTAATCAAAGCTGCACAATTAATTTTATCACTTTCAATTCTAGTTGTTTTACATGAATTCGGGCATTTCATTCCGGCTCGTTTGTTTAAAACGCGTGTTGAGAAATTCTATTTATTCTTCAATCCTTGGTTTTCATTGTTCAAGAAAAAAGTAGGGGAAACAGAATGGGGAATTGGGTGGTTGCCATTGGGTGGTTATGTAAAAATTGCTGGAATGGTTGATGAATCAATGGATAAGGAGCAATTAGCTCAGCCAGCTCAACCGTGGGAATTTAGAGCAAAACCGGCATGGCAACGATTAATTATTATGTTGGGTGGTGTAACTGTCAATTTATTACTTGGATTTTTCATCTATATCATGGTTGTCTTTGCCTATGGTGAAGAGAAGTTAAATCCAAATGACGTTACTTCAGGAATTTCCGTTCATCCTTATTTAGCTAAATACGGCATTGAATCGGGCGATAATATTTTAAAAATTAATGATGTCGTTTTAGACAATGTGCTAGAATCCAACGCTATCGTAATGCTTCGAGATGGACGCAAGTTAGAGGTTAAAAAAGCGAATGGTTCTATAAAAACGATTCAATTACCAAGCGATATTGATCAGCAACTATTTCAAAATGGTGCAATGGCCATTTTTTCACCACGTTCCTTGGGAGTTAAAATTAAAAACGTAGAAAAGGACTCTCCTGCTCAGAAAGCGAAATTGGCAAAAGGTGATTATGTTGTTGCAGTAAATGATAAGTCAATTCATTTTACGGACGAATTTCAAAGTGCAGTATTCAACAACAAGGGCAAAGAAATCAACCTAAAAATAAAACGCGGTAAAAAATACATTGACGCCAAATTGACAATCCCAAAATCAGGAAATTTCGAAGGTAGAATTGGAATTGCTCATGAGTCACTAAAAGTAATTGATAAAAAGAATTTAAAACACGTTAATTATTCCTTTGGAGAAAGTATCGGCCGAGGAATGGTGCTTGGGAAAAACACACTTTCGGATTATGTTTCTCAATTCAAATTTGTCTTCACGAAAAAAGGAGCCTCTTCAGTTGGTGGATTTGGAGCAATCGGTAATATGTTTCCTTCGCAATGGGATTGGCATAAATTCTGGTTAAATACCGCTTTGATTTCAATTATCCTTGCATTCATGAATATACTTCCTATTCCAGCATTGGATGGAGGACATGTCGTATTCTTATTGTATGAAATTGTTACAGGTCGTGAAGCTCCTCAAAAAGTATTAGAATATGCTCAATACGTTGGATTCTTCCTGCTGATGGGCTTGCTGCTATATGCTAATGGTAATGACCTTTACAAAGCGATATTCCACTAGTTAAGTCCATTCAGCCGATAATATTGCCGCAAAACAGATTGTAGTAACGTTCATGTAACGCTATAAGTTTTATGGCTTAATAGTTGTAATTTGGCACTTTAAAATTCAAACTCTATGAAAAAAATATTGTTCTCGTTCGCGCTTTTGCTTGGTTCATTCACGATGAATTATGCCCAAATTACTGAAGGCCATGTAAAATATAAAATAGAAGTTTCAACTGAAAATCCGGACATGGAAATGGTTGTTGGAATGATGCAAGGATCTACACTTGACATTTACTTCAAGGAAAAAATGACTAGAGCTGAAATGAAAATGGGATCTATGATGAATATAACAACCATTTCTGATGAAAAATCTGGCGAGATTCTAATGCTAATGAGTGGTATGATTGGTAAAAAAGCAATTTCTACTTCAACCGAAGAATTACAAGGTGAAACGGAAGTGGAAAAACCAACGTATGAAGTAGAACTAGTTGATGAAACAAAAGAAATTGCAGGTTATTCTTGTAAAAAGGCGATTTTAACGGACGAAGATGGAAACGAAAACATTTTCTGGTATACAGAAGAAATCGAAGTTTCTAAAAAAGGACAAAGTTATTTGAATGAAAACGTTCCTGGCTATCCGATGCAATATGAGATAAACAACAATGGTTTTGTTATGGGAATGACCGTAACTGAAATTAAAGAGGAATTATCAAAAGCCGAATTAAAATTATTTAACATGGATATTCCGGATGGGTATGCTGAAATGACCATGGAAGAATTACAACAAATGGGAATGGGGATGTAATTCCAATGAATAGTATTACTAAAAAAGGAGCTGAAAAAACAGCTCCTTTTTTTATTTTACCTTCATTAATTTTATTTGCTGATTACCTGAACTTTTCAGAACATTAACCAAATACTCTCCGACCATTAAATCATGAATCTCAAAAGGAATGGTATGCGTATCTTGATTCAAATTGCCATCAAATACATCTAGTACTTTTTTGCCTTCTAAATCAAACACTTCAATTTTAACCCATTCATTTTGTGTTTCGAATCGAATTGTCGTTGCTGAAATTGCAGGGTTCGGGAATAACAAAATACGCGTTTTCTCAAATTCTTGATCTTCAACACTCAGGTTACATGCTCCCAAAACTTGATAAAAAGTAACAGTTTGCTCAAACAATGGTTGAATATCCGCCATTGGAACCTCAAACCAATCTTTTAAAATTGATGCGTAGATGTCCCTAAAATCAATTTGCATGGTTACACCTTCTTGATCGATAATTGTATTTCCAATTGTCGGATTTGGACCAATTACTCCAGAATTTATACATGCTCCGAATAAGAACAAAGGTGCCGCATCTCCGTGATCTGTTCCATCACTTGCATTCGAAGCGATTTGACGTCCAAATTCAGAGAATGTCATTCCTGCAACTCGGTTTTCCAGTCCAAGCAATTGTAAATCATCTTGAAATGCGCTAACTGCATCTGACAGTGTTTTTAATAAATCCGCATGTGCACCGGCTGTTGTATCGGTACTTGAAACCTGTGCATTATGCGTATCGAAACCATTAATATTCAGAATGTAAACTTTAGATTTCAATCCACCAGATATCATTTGGGCAACATAGCGCAATTGAACTGCAATTGGATTATTGTCATCATACAATGTTGATAAGGTATTTCCTGCATTGGCCGCTGTATTAATTTGAGCACCATACGCATTTGTTTGATCAATTAAAGTTGCCAAATATTCCATGTGTGAACCAAAATAACTTCCGTCGTTCACTACGCTTGAACTTAATAAATTAACTGCCGCAAATGGATCTTCTAAGGCTTGCGAAAAGTTGGCCATTAAACCTTGACACGTTGCCGAAACCTCATAACCCATACTAATCGCAAAAGGATCTGGATAAGTAGCATTTGGATAATCTGCTGGATAATTTGGGTAATCATTATCAAACTGACGTCCTAACCAACCACGGGTTTCATTCACATCTAACATTCCAGTCGACCAAATATCCATAGAGCGAAAATGAGATCTATTTTGTTCTGGATAACCAACATTTTGAACAATGCTTAATTTACCATCGTTAAACATTGATTGCATTCCTGTCATCACTGGATGTAGCCCCAGTGTTGGTGTTAAAGATAAAATTGATGTTTCTGGAACAACGACGTTAGGACGCTGTATCATCAAATTATCGTATTGATCTCTAGGAATTACCGTATTTAATCCATCATTACCACCATTCAAGCGTATTATGACAAACACACGATCTGCGGCATTCTTGGAATAATTGAATAATTTCTTTTCAATAGCCTGAAAATTAATGTCTTTTAAAACAAAAGGAGCAGCAACTGAGGCCAATGAAACGTTCTTTACAAAATTTCTTCTTTTCATAATCTTTTGCTTTTCTCCTTAAATAGTTTGAAATTCAGGCATTTGGAATATTCTAGCGAGTACCAATTCAACGCGTTGTTTCACCGGATTTGAAAAAGTTGTATTGCCTGGATTCGCTTGATAATCGTTGTACTGCAATGTCCATTCAAAATCTGGCTGCCCATTCGTTAAAATGAATTTTAGCGTCGTCTTTTGGACAAGACTAATGGACTTTGGAAAGAACACATCACACATATCGTCAATTACCTGAACAGCATCAGAAGGCAATGACAATCCATCGACAAATGCCAAAGCGTTTAACTTCAAGTTTTGTCCACTGACAGGAATTCCTGGATAAACCGTGATATAATTTGCAATATCAAATCGTGTTTTTATATGTGTAGAATTTACCCATAATTTCGAGAAAGCAGGAGCCTGATAATATTCAATCCAACCAGCAACAGAAGGAGGTGTAGCGTAAGCTTGACCCATATTTTCAGCTAACCAATACATCGTTAAGTACATCTCTGAATCAACCGCCAAACTAAAGTTAGGTGCCGACGATGTAGCGTTGAACATCCCGAACATTAATTCAATCGGTCCACGAATTATAGAACCTCTCAATGCAACATCATAAAAATGTTCACTCTTCAAAAGTTGATCTAACACCGGTAAGATATCATAATTGTTTGCAATCATTGTTGCAGCCATTTCAGGAATAATATCTGTCATAACAGCCGTTGTAAGGTCATAGTTGACAAAATAGCGGTACAATTTCGTGCAGATATATGTTGCTACCTGAGGTTGTTGGAAAATAATATCGATATAGTTTGAATATTCATTCGCTCCCGCATTCGGAACAGTTACACTTCCAAAATGGGCTGATAATTGCTTTGTACTTGTATCGTGCAAGAAGGATGTATAAGTTGATACTGGTGATGGAAGTGTTGTACTTCTTAATCCATCGACCAAATATCCTGTCAGAATTTTAGCTCCCGCAGCAACATCTTCTTCAGTATAATTTGTATAATCACCTGGACCTATTTGTGGACCTTTTCCAATTGTGAAAAGTTCTAATAATTCTCTGGCATAATTCTCATTCGGACTATAAAGCGTATTTGTGGCACCATTTAAAAACAACAACATGCATGGATCAATCGTCACATCTTTTACCAGTTGTTTGAAATTTCCTAAAGCATGTGTACGAAGCAACATATGATAATTATACGTTGCTCGAGCATCTGAAGCAACCGTTGCGGAAAAATGATTTTGCCAAAACAAACACATTTTTTCAGCGATACTCACACCTTCGGTATTAATTCGTTTCATTATCCATGCTGCCAACGATTTGATACGTGCATTTTCAGTCAATTGTGAACTCGTAACATCCGAAGGATAAACGCTTGTAATCCATGTTGTACCTATTGCTGATGTTGCATCATTGGAATCATAGGTAATCGGATCTGAAATAACGGGTATTTGCAATAAATTCGACACGGTCGTATTCATGCCGTCCGCCACTGCATTTAATAGTTGCTGATTGGTAGCCCCAAACATTGTTCTTCGAAGCAAATGAGCCGCTTCTGCTTTTGTCCAAGCGCCACTGTACGGAGCCATGCTCAAAGAGACAGGTTCTTCTATCGAGAGATCTGGAATCATGTAGTAAGTTTTAACAGAGCAATTTACAAATTATTCATTTGCATTGCTTGAACAACTTGTTTTTAATCTGTTAAAAATTCGATGTTTCGTTTCAAACCATCAAATTTTGTCCTCTTCACAGCTGATCGTTTAAAGAGTTCATTAAACACTTCTGAAGTCAATTCCTTCCAGTCATTTTTTGACATCTCGAGCACGTTTGTTTTGGGATTAAAACGTGGTTCTTGGTGTTGCTTTGCGAAACGGTTCCAGGGACAAACATCCTGACAAACATCACAACCAAACATCCAGCCGTCCATTTTACCCTTAAACTCATTCGGGATAATCGCATCTTTTAATTCGATCGTTAAATATGAAATGCACTTGGATCCATTCACAACATAAGGTTCTACTATTGCATCAGTTGGACAAGCATCAATACAACGCGTGCATGTTCCACAATAATCTTTGATTGGGCCATCTGATTCTAGTTCCAAATCAATAATCAATTCTGCAATAAAAAAGAAAGATCCTTGTTTCGGATGTATCAAGTTGCTATTCTTTCCTACCCAACCTAACCCAGATTTCTTTGCCCATGCCTTATCCATCACTGGCGCCGAATCAACAAACACACGACCATTTACCTCACCAATTGTCGATTGGATATATGAAAGAAATTCTTTGAGTTTATCTTTTATTACAACATGATAATCTTCCCCATTAGCGTAAGTTGAAATCTTAGGCGCTGTTGTATCAGTTTGCAACTGATTCGTATGATAATTTAATAGAAGAGAAACCACGCTTTTCGCACCATCTACCAGTAATCTTGGATCTAAACGCTTATCAAAATGGTTTTCCATATAGGACATCTTACCATTATAACTTCGCTTTAACCATGTTTCAAGATGATGAGCTTCTTCTTCTAAAAATTCAGCTTTAGAAATACCACAATAGGAAAACCCTAACTCTTGTGCTTTGGTTTTTATTAATAGGGTGTTTTTATGCGCTGGCATAGATTACATTTCTAAAATAATCCACCTTGCACCCAACCTTGATCTTTGCCCAAATGTCTAAATGCCTTTTCAGTTGCTTTACGACCTCTAGATGTGCGCATTAAAAAACCTTCTTGGATTAAAAAAGGTTCATATACTTCCTCAAGCGTTCCTGCGTTTTCGCCAATTGCGGTAGCTATCGTTGTTAATCCAACTGGACCTCCATTGAATTTATCAATAATTGCTTTTAGGATGCGAATATCCATTTCATCCAAGCCATTTTCATCAACATTCAACGCCTTTAACGCGAATTCAGTGATCGAATCATCAATTACTCCAGTTCCCTTAATTTGAGCAAAATCTCGCACTCTTCGCAATAAAGCATTTGCAATTCTCGGTGTTCCGCGGCTACGGCTAGCTATTTTATAGGCTGCTTCCTCGTCAATAGCGATGTTCAATAAACCAGAAGAGCGTTCTACAATTGAAGTTAACGTTTTCGCATCATAGTATTCCAAACGAGAGTTAATGCCAAATCTTGCTCTTAATGGCGAAGTTAATAAGCCTGAACGAGTTGTTGCTCCAATTAAAGTAAAAGGATTTAAGGTAATTTGGACACTACGTGCATTTGGACCACTATCAATTAGAATATCGATGCAATAATCTTCCATAGCAGAATATAAGTATTCTTCTACAACAGGACTTAAACGATGAATCTCATCAATAAAAAGAACATCTCCCACATTTAGATTTGTTAGCAGTCCAGCTAAATCTCCTGGTTTGTCCAAAACAGGACCGCTAGTAACTTTAAAACCAACTCCAAGCTCATTTGCAATAATATTAGCTAAGGTTGTTTTACCAAGTCCTGGAGGTCCATGAAGCAATACATGATCCAAAGGTTCACCGCGTAAAGTTGCTGCTTTAACAAAGATCTCCAAATTCTCAACTACAGAAGGTTGACCTGTAAAGTCACTTAGACTTTTGGGACGTAAAACTTTATCATAATCCTGTTCAGCATTATTTTCAGCTTCTTGTCTATAGTCAAATGAATCGTCTTCTACCATTGAATCAAATTTATACAAAAATACAAAAGCCTCCTGTCATTTGACAGAAGGCTTTCAACAATATTTTATCTATTAATGCTCCTCTTCTCCTTCTGCTAAAGGAACTGTTTGAGGAATAAAATCCACATCTGAACCTGGTTTAGAGTAGTCGTATGGCCATCTGTGTACAGTTGGCAATTCACCTGGCCAGTTTCCATGAACGTGCTCAACTGGAGTAGTCCATTCAAGCGTATTCGAATTCCATGGATTTTGAGGTGCTACCGGTCCTCTGTAAATACTATAGAAGAAGTTAAACAAGAACAAGATTTGACCTAATGCTGCAATAATTGCAAAAATTGTAATGATCACATTCAAATCCATCATCATATCGTACGATCCTGAATCAAATTCATTGTATACAGAATAATCATAATAACGACGTGGCGCTCCAGCTAATCCAACGAAGTGCATTGGGAAGAAAACTCCGTAAGCTCCAACAATTGTAATCCAGAAATGAGCATAACCTAAGCGTGTATTCATCATTCTTCCATACATTTTAGGGAACCAGTGATAAACTCCACCAAACATACCAAACACTGCTGACATACCCATTACAATGTGGAAGTGAGCCACAACGAAATAAGTATCATGTACTGTAATATCAAGCGCTGAATCGGCAAGGATAATACCTGTAACACCACCTGTAATGAATGTTGAAACCAATCCAATTGCGAACAACATTGCTGGTGTCAATACCAATGAACCTTTCCATAGCGTTGTCAAGTAGTTAAATACTTTTACCGCCGAAGGAATCGCAATCAGCAAAGTAGTAAATACGAAGACACTACCTAAGAATGGGTTCATACCTGTAACGAACATGTGGTGACCCCATACAATAAAGGATAAGAAACCAATTGCCAAGATAGAACCAATCATTGCACGGTAACCGAAAATTGGTTTACGTGAATTCGTAGAAATAATTTCAGAAGATAGACCTAAAGCTGGTAATAATACAATGTAAACCTCAGGGTGACCCAAGAACCAGAACAAGTGTTGGTAAAGAATTGGGGAACCACCATGGTTTGTCAACATCTCACCTCCAACAATGATATCTGATAAGTAGAAAGAAGTTCCAGCTAATCTATCCATGATCAACAACAAAGCTGCTGATAACAATACAGGGAACGACAAAACACCTAAAATTGCTGTTACAAAGAACGCCCAAATTGTTAATGGCATTCTAGTCATGCTCATACCTTTAGTACGTAAGTTCAATACAGTAACAATGTAGTTCAATGAACCAATTAATGAAGATGCAATGAATATAGCCATTGAAAACAACCACAAAGTCATCCCTAATCCTGAACCACTTACCGCTTGAGGCAATGCTGATAACGGAGGATAAATTGTCCAACCTGCCATTGCTGGTCCTGACTCAACGAACAACGATGCTAACATCAAGATAGACGATAAGAAGAAGAACCAATAAGAAAGCATGTTCAAAAAACCAGATGCCATATCACGTGCACCTAATTGTAATGGAATCAATAAATTCGAGAATGTTCCAGATAATCCACCCGTTAACAAGAAGAATACCATGATAGTACCATGAATTGTTACCAATCCTAAATACATATCTTCTTTCAAAATCCCTCCTGGAGCCCAAGTTTCACCTAAAAAGAATGAAAGAAAATCTGAACTCTCACCAGGCCAAGCTAATTGGATACGGAATAAAATAGACAATAACATTGCTACTAATCCCATAAATACAGCAGTCATCAAGAACTGCTTACCAATCATTTTATGATCTTGGCTGAAGATATACTTTGAAACGAAACTTTCTTCATGGTGTCCATGATCATGATCATGTCCATGTGCGTCGTGATGTCCGTGTGCTTCGTGCGCTACTGCCGCCATTTTATTTCTGTTTAATTATTATTAAATTGATTATTTCGCTGCAACACTTAAAGTATCCACTTTAACTGCTAAACTATCTGTTGGAGCTGCTCCTTCAGCTGGTGCAGTTGTAGCTGCAGCTGCTGCGAAATAAGCATCTCTAAATGTTTGTTTCTTTTTACCGTTCATCCAAGCAGTATACTCAGCTTCTGGTAAAACTACAACCATCATCTTCATTTTGTAGTGTGCACCACCACAAATCTTATTACACATCAATACGTAATTGAATTTCTCATCATTCTTTTTCTTACGCATTTCTTTTGTCGTAACATCAGGTGTAAATTTGAAACGAGTTGTCATTCCAGGTACAGTATTCATTTGTACACGGAAATGAGGGAAATATGCAGAGTGAATAACATCTTTAGAACGGAAGTTAAATTCATATTCTTTGTTAACACATAAATACAATGTATCTTTTTGAATAATATCATCCCAAGCTTGTGCATCAATTTTAGAATTGTGACGAGCTTTCATTTGGTATAATAATCGAATCAATCGTTGCTTTCTAGACAAATCGTTTTCCATTTTCTCACGATCTTCTGGAACCATAATAACCTTGCGATTATTTAACTTAGATTCCAATGACTTGATTCCAGTTGGACCATTTTCCATATTGAAAATTGCACTATCAATCGTTTCAGTTGTCATTAAAGCCAACTCATTTGCATCAGTAGTCAATTTATAGTCAAAACGACCTAAAGTATTGTCTTCACCTGAATAGCGTGCTGTCCAATCAAACTGTTTTGAGAACAATTCAACACGAATAGATTCTTTCTTCGCATGTGAAGTCGTTTCATTCCAATTCTTCAATCCCAAAATAATGATAACAGCAAGAACACTTGCAGGAACAACCGTCCATAACATTTCCAATTTGTTGTTGTGTGGATAGTAAAATGCTTTTACTCCTGGCTTACGAACATATTTGAATGCGAAAACAAACAACAACGTATTAGTTAGGAAGAATACAAGAATAATGATGATGAAGTTTAGATTTAATAACCAATCCAATTCTCTACCATGCAATGTTGCAGCATCTCCACGACCTGTCCAACCAAACTTATAGATTAAATAAATAAATCCTAAATAGAATAGAATCATGAATGTCAACATCATCTTCGCATTTAAGCGGTTATCTCTGTTGCTTATTTCATGCTCACCACGATTTCTTAGTTTAGAAGAAAGTTCATAAACACGAACTAGTTGTGCTATTGCAATTACTCCTAAAACTATAACGATTAAAGCTACTAATTTACTTCCCATCATTTCTCAATTATCTGTAATAAAACGTTCTTTTTTTAGATTTCGTGGTGAATACTTTCATCCAAGAATGGGTGATTCACCGGTGTAAGCGGTGCTTTAGTCAAATTATTCAAAATAACTCGAATAAAGAAACCTGCCAATAAAACTGCCATTCCAATTTCTAAGAAACCAATCTTAGCATTTTGACCCATTGATCCAGCTGACACCATGATGTAAACATCCAACCAGTGACCAACTAAGATTATAACTCCAACAAATGATAAAATACCAGCATTTCTTTTTGCATCTCTTGACATCAAAATCAACATAGGGAATGCGAAATTTATCAAGAACATACCAAAGTACATCACTTTATAGTGTTCAATACGTGTAATGTAGTAAACTACCTCTTCACCAATGTTAGCATACCAAATCAACATAAATTGAGAGAACCACAAATATGACCACAAGAATGAAGTTGCGAAAGTCCATTTACCCAAATCATGGATGTGACTATCGTTTACTTTTGGCAAATAACCCAATTTTTTCAAATACAATGTTAACATCACCAAAACCGTCATCGTAGAAACCCACATTCCAGCGAAAGTGTACCATCCAAACAAAGTAGAGAACCAGTGAACATCAATTGACATCAACCAATCCCAAGCAGAAGTTGAACTAAACACAGCAAAGAACACTAAGAAAGTAGCACCTTTTCTGTAGTTTTTGAAGTGAAGATCCGTACCTCCAATTCTATCCTCTTCCAATGAGCGCATTCTGAAACCTCTCAAGAAAATGTAGTAAACTGCTAAATAAACAACCGTACGAATCCAGAAGAAAATTGGATTTAAGTAGGCTGATTTTCCAGCTATGATACTGTCATAATGATGAGAACCTTCAGTAGTATACTCAGAATCCATCCATAAATAAATATGGGCACCTTTCATGAAAGTAATCGTTAATAATGTAAGAGCTAACATTGCCATACCGTATGGTAAGAAACCTGCAACAGCTTCAATTACTCTTTTAACAGATGCGTACCAGCCTGTTTCTGTAGCATATTGTAACGCCAAGAAAAACAACGCACCTAAACCAATAGCAAAAAAGAAAAAGCTATTGATAAGTCCATTGGTTAAAAGACGTGTTCCAAAATGATGTTCATTCATACTTGTAAAAACACCAATCGCTGTAAACAAAACACCAATCACCATCAATGATGTAGTGAAAAGTTTTGCTTTATTTGATATAGAGAATTCCATCTTATCTAGTTATTCAGATTATTATTATTTTTTTGTTGAGTCAGCAACTACAGGTGCAGCAGCTACTGCAGGTAAACCATTTGCATCAAATGAACCATAAGAAGCATTTTGGAATTTTCTTACATAGTGTACCAAAGTCCAAATTTCTTTCTTGTTCAACTGAGAAGCATGACCACCCATTGCATTTAAACCGTAATAAATTGAGTAGAATAACTGACCATCAGATTTACCAGCTCTTTCTGTGTAATTAGGAACACCTGCATACGCTCCACTAGCGACCATTGGACCTTGACCATCTCCTTTTTCACCATGACAATGTTGACACATTGCTGTATACAACTCTTTACCTTTCTTAAACATCGCTTCTGAATTCTCAGCAGTCAATTTAAGTGGATTCACATCCGCAGCAGCAAGTGTATATTCGTCTTGCATTGAAAAATCGTATCCAAACAAACCATGCGTTGTTTTGAACGCAATATTTGGTTTTCTGAAATATGGCAACATCAAACTAACCGTTGCAGAATCAGTACCGTAGTATGGAACTGTTCCATTTGGTGGAGTCATTGCAGACAATTTCATTTTAACTGACATGTTTTCCGCACCTCTAATTTCACCATAGTCAACATATGGTTCAATTGCAGGAGAACGATACATGTCTGGCATATATTCTAAACCTGAACTGTCACCACTTGCAGAACACGCTCCTAGTATCAAGGATGAAACCGCGATAACTGCTAAACTTGCTAGTGCCTTAAATTTAATTTTCATCTGTCTCTTCAATTTATTTTGTCAGACGGAGCATCAGCTGAAGCTGAAGCTACATGGCAAACTATTTAATTTCTTTTTGATCTAATTCGATTAAACCTGTTTCTTTCAACATTCCCTCCAATTCTTCAGAAGTAAACTTATCGTTTTCAGAAAGTCTAATTTCCATAACGAATTTGTCGTCTGTTGTTCTTGGATCTGGATTTTGAGCTGGCATTCCAGGCAATGTTTTATTTCTTAACAAATATGTAATCGCCATACCATGAGCAGCACATAATACTGTAAACTCAAAAGTAATTGGAACGAATGCTAACATATTGTCTAAGTAAGAAAAGTTTGGTTTACCACCAATGTTCATCGGCCAGTCAACAACCATAAAGAAACGCATTCCAATTGTTGCTAACAACAAACCAGTTAGACCATATAAAAAGGCCATAATACCCAAACGTGTATTTTTAACACCTATAATCGGATCAATACCGTGAATCGGGAACGGAGAAAATACCTCCGAAATTTTAACACCTTTAGCGACTAATTTCTTTGCACCGTCTTTTAGCACATCGTCGTCGTCGTACATTGCATATATAACTTTCTCTGCCATGTCCTTATTATTAATGGTTTGAATGACTTTCTTCTGAATGATCGTGGTGATCTGGAGCATTTTTGTAAGATTCTCCTGATGATTTCAAAATTGTTTTTACCTCGTTCAACGCCAAAACTGGGAAGTAACGAGCAAACAACAAGAAGAAAACGAAGAATAATCCAATTGTTCCAACGTACACACCTAAATCGATGTGACTTGGGTAGTGCATACTCCAAGCACCTGGGATATAATCACGGTGAATTGAAGTAACGATAATCACATAACGTTCAAACCACATACCGATGTTTACAACAATCGAGATAATGAAAGTAAATAATAAACTTCTTCTCAATTTTCGGAACCACATCAACTGTGGAGAAATAACGTTACATGTCATCATTGACCAGTATGCCCACCAGTATGGACCAGTAGCACGGTTGATGAATGCATAAGATTCATATTCAACTCCAGAATACCAAGAGATAAACAACTCAGTGATATATGCAGTACCTACAATCGAACCTGTAACCATAATTACAATGTTCATGTACTCAACGTGTTTCGTATGAATATATGCTTCAAGACCCATTGCTTTACGCATAATCAACATAAGGGTTTGTACCATTGCGAATCCTGAGAATACCGCTCCAGCAACGAAGTATGGAGGGAAAATTGTTGTATGCCATCCTGGAATTACCGATGTAGCAAAGTCAAATGATACAATCGAGTGAACCGAGAATACAAGAGGAGTAGCTAAACCTGCTAAAACCAAAGAAACTAATTCAAAACGATTCCAATGTTTTGCTCTACCTGACCAACCAAATGATAAAATAGAATACATTTTTTTAGCAACCGGCTTTTTCGCTCTATCACGAATCGTTGCGAAATCTGGAATCAAACCAATGTACCAGAATACCAAAGAAACTGAAAGGTAAGTCGAAATCGCGAATACGTCCCATAAAAGTGGTGAGTTAAAGTTAACCCATAGTGAACCGAATTGATTTGGTAAAGGAAGCGTCCAATAACCAACCCATAAACGACCCATGTGAATTAACGGGAACAAACCAGCCATAAATACGGCAAAGATTGTCATCGCTTCAGCTGAACGGTTAATCGCCATTCTCCATTTTTGACGGAACAACAACAATACCGCTGAGATCAGTGTACCGGCGTGACCAATACCTACCCACCATACGAAGTTAGTAATATCCCAAGCCCATCCAATGGTTTTGTTCAATCCCCAAACTCCAATACCAGTACCAAGTAAGTATAAAATACATCCTACACCGTACAAACCAATAATCAAGGCTATCCCAAAAAGGATATACCACATTCTTGGCGCTTTGTCCTCAATCGGGCGACAAACATCTTCTGTGATGTCGTGATAGGTCTTGTGACCTAAAATGAGGGGTTCTCTAATTGCTGCTTCTTTATGCATTACAACCGAATTTATTCAATTAATGATTTTTCTTATCTGCGTGTTTCCCTGCTTCATGGTGCTCTTCAGAAACCTGAACATCAGCTAACACATCATTTTTCTCGTTACGTACTTTCACTTTATACCAAACGTTTGGTTTAACACCAACTTCTTCTAAAGCTTGGTAAGCACGAGTATCTTCTGAACTTGATCTAACCATAGATTTCAAGTCATTCCAGTCACCAACAATAATTGCATTTGTAGGACATGCATCAGCACATGCTGAAACAAAATCTCCATCAACTACTGGTCTACCTTCTTTCTTAGCATCTAACTTACCAGCTTGGATTCGTTGAACACAGAAAGAACATTTTTCCATTACACCACGTGTACGTACAGTTACGTCAGGATTCAATACCATTCTTCCTAAATCATCTTGTGCTGGGTTCACTTCAGTGAATTTCTTGTAAGATGGATAGTTGAACCAGTTGAAACGACGAACTTTATAAGGACAGTTGTTCGCACAATATCTTGTACCGATACATCTGTTGTATGCCATTTGGTTTAATCCTTCATTACTGTGTGTTGTTGCAGCAACAGGACAAACAGTTTCACAAGGAGCATGATTACAGTGGTGACACATCATTGGCATGTGAACCACACGTGGATTGATTGACGCTTTCTCAGCTTTTGTGTAGTTGAACTCGTCTTTTTTCGTACCAGGTACAACCTCCTCATCAGAAGCGAAGTAACGATCGATACGTAACCAATGCATTTCGCGACCTCTTCTAATTTCATCTTTACCTACTACAGGAACGTTGTTCTCAGATTGACAAGCGATAAGACAAGCACCACATCCGATACAAGAAGACAAATCAACTGTCATTCCCCATCTGTGACCAATATTTTCTACTGGATGCGCATCCCACAAGTCAAATTCACTCATTGGTGCTTCAACGTGGTTACCTTCAGCATCCATTTTTTGTAATGTATGCGCTGGGTTGAATGCCTCTTTATCTCCTTTTTTGAAAATATCCAATGTTGTTTCACGAACAATTGAGTAACGACCCATCACCGTGTGATGAATTTGAGTTGCTGCAATTGGATATGTTCCATCAACTTTTGAGATACTTCCTGAAGCGTTTAAAGAAAGTGTTCCATTGTCGTTTTGTACAAATTGGAAAGCGTTAGCACCAATTGGAGCTGGTTTACCATCTTCAGTTGTTGCAGTACCACCATATTCTTTAGTTTGGAATGCAGCTTTACCGATGTTTTCACCGTTCGCACCACGACCATATCCTAAAGCAATACCTACTGTTCCAGGTGCTTGACCAGGTAATGGGTATACAGGTAATGTCAATTCAGCACTTCCAACTTTAACTTTCGCAAGATTTAATCCATGCTCTTGGTCATAAGTTGTAGCATAACCAGCAGTCTCCATTTCCGATGGGTTCATCGTAATGTAGTTGTCCCAAGTAACTTTCGTCATTGGATCTGGCAACTCTTGTAACCAAGGGTTGTTCGCTTGCATACCGATTCCAATACCCGCTTTTTGATACAATACTACTTCTAAACCTGATGCTTTAGGCAAGTTTGTATAAGCTGAATCTTTAAATGTTAAAGGAGCTAAAGGTGCCATTGGAGTCATTTCAACACAACTGTTGTGAACTGCCATGCTCCAATATGTATGGAAATCTGCGTATTTCGTTTGAGAAGGGAATCCGTATGTTTCCCAAGTTTTACGAATGTAATCGTAAGCAACTTTAGAATCTTTACCAGCACGAGTTGCTTTACCTCCCCAAACCAAAATTGATTCTAAGGCTGACGCCGTGTTGAATAAAGGACGAATTGTAGGCTGAGCAACAGCATATTCGCTTGCTTTTGCATTGTAATCATTCCATCCCTCAAGTGCATGGTGATCTGGTGCAACATATTTACAATTCGAAGCAGTTTCATCTGCATGTGATGCAAACGAAACAGTAGTTTTGATTTTAGCTAATGCCTCGCCGAATTTTTTACCATTTGCCAATGTATAAACAGGATTTACTCCTAAGAACACAACAGCATCTGGACCTTTACCAGCAATTACATCAGCAACAAACTTGTTCATTTTAGCATCTTCCGATTTGAACAAGTTAATAGGGTTATTTAAATTCAATGTTGAAGAATATGCTCCTAAAACATTGTTTAATTTGTTTACTAATAATTGAACTCCTTTGTTATTTGAATCAGAAACAACAATTGAGTCAGCTTTTGAAGCTTTCAATGATTTAATTGCTTCGTCAGCGATTGCTTTAACTTCTTTTGACAAGTTCGAAGCAACTCCTGTCGAAACACCGAATCCTTTTAAAAGGTATGATAATACAGCCGCTTGTTCAGAAGGCTTAATCATTCCTCGGTAATCTGCGTTTGATCCAGTTACCGACATCATTGACTCAAATTGGAAATGTTTAGACATCCATTCGCCTGAAGGATTTCTACGTGTACCGTATTGAGTTGCAAATTGAGTTGGCAATAACCAAGAATTCAAGAAGTCTGCTCCTACACTTACAATCGTTTTAGCTTTTGAGAAATCGTAGTCTGGAATTAACTCAACTCCAAATGAATCTTTATTTGCCAAACGCATTCCAGCGTAAGAAACTGCATCGTATTGAATGTGTTCAAATTTAGCTGGGTTTTCAACTGCTCCAAGTGAAGCTGCTAATTCACCAATAGCCATTCCCAAAGAAGGACTAATTACAGTATTTGAAACTAAAACAACTTTTTTAGCTGATTTTAATCCTGCATTAACGCCTTCATCCAATTTAGACCAAGTTTTAGCTTGACCATCAATTGTTGGATCTTGTAATCGTGCTGCATCATATAATCCTAAAACAGATGCGATGATTTGAGCATTTGTACCTCCAGCAGTAAAACCGAAATCTTTGTTTCCTTTGATATAAATAGGTCGACCTTCACGTGTTTTTACCAAAATACTTGCATAAGACACACCATCATAGTATGTAGATGCGTACCAAGTTGGCATCCCTGGAATTACATTCTCAGGTTTGTTCACGTAAGGAATTGCTTTTGTAACTGGTGCCTCACACGCTGCAACAGTGGCTGCTGCAACACTGAAACCTAAAAACTTCAAGAAATCACGACGTGCTGTTGATGTTTCTTTTAAGTTTTCGTCACCCAAGAATTCATCTACCGACATTTGCGTCGGAAACTCTTGATCCTTTGAATTTAGGAACTCTGGAGTCTCTCTTAATTCTTCAAGACCTTTCCAATATTTTCTTGTCATTCCCATATGCTTATTATGACTTCTTCGATTCGTTAATTAATAGTGACATTTTGCACATTCCCAACCACCTAGTTCTGCAACTGATACTTTACCATCTTCTAGGTATTTCTCATACAGTTTCTTGTCGTTGTTCAACAAACGTTTGTGAATTTCATTGTAGTATCCATCGTTTTTAGTATCAATACCTCCTGTAGAAATTTCTTTCTCAGCGTGACATTCAATACACCACCCCATAGTCATAGTTGGTTTTGTCAATTGGATATTTCCTTCGATTTTATTCAACTCTTCAACTGGCCAAACTTTTTGAGTTTCCACTTGTTTCGTCATATCACCATGACATTGTTTACAATCAACTCCACCAACTACTACGTGTTGAGAGTGATTAAAGTAAACGTGGTCAGGTAAAACGTGAACTTTGTTCCAAACAATTGGTTTTGTTTTACCAGTGTAAGATCCTGCTCCTTCTGGATTCCATCCTGCAGCTTCATAAATTTTAGCAATTTGTTCTTGCTGAGCTGGTGTACGACCATTGATTTGTTTGTGACAGTTCATACAAACGTTTACTGAAGGAATTCCTGCAGTTTTAGATTTTGTAACTGAACTGTGACAATATTTACAATCAATTCCATTCGTTCCAGTATGGATAGCGTGCGGGAACGCAATTGGTTGAGATGGCTGATAATTTTCAACAACACCAATGCTATACAAACCTAAGAACAAGGTTACAACAACACTAATTACAACAACCAACGATGCTAAACCAACATACAAACGGTATTTCCATGCCCAAGCTTTCAACTCTTCAGCATAAGTCATCCCTTCATTCAATGGCTCACCAGCTTCATCAGCAGCAGCAAATTTCAATTGACGACGAACTCCTCCAACTGCTAAAATGATAGTAACGAAGATAACACCTAGAATCAACCAAATCCATCCATTAGATGTTTCTTCAGTTGTCCCAGCAGCATCTGTTGGCGCCGCAGCGTCTCCAGTTGCACCTGCATCTCCTGCACCAGCAGCAGCTGGATCTGGTTGAGAATCAACCCAGTCCAAAATTGCGTCAATGTCCTCTTTTTTCAAATCCGGGAACGCACTCATCGCCGCAGGCGACCAAGTCGAAACAGTTTGAGCATAAGGGTCACTTGCCGCAGCAGTTTGCCAATTGTTTACCCATTGATAGATTGAACCTTCCTTGGCTCCACCATCCGTCCATTTCTGACGAACCTGGAAAAGTTTTGGTCCAGTACTATTCTTGTGGGGTTGGTGACAGCTAGCACATTTCGATTTGAAAAGAGCATCACCTTGAGCGTACGTTGTGAATGATCCAGACGCTAACACAATCGTTAGAGCGCTGAAACACCAATTTCTAAAGTTTCTAAACATCTGACTTCTAGATATTTTCATGTAAATTACTGTAAGTCTATCGCCAAAAAAACGGTATTTGACGGAAGCAAATTTAGAAGAATCGCAGTATTCTATGACAGTTTTATGACAATTTTAATGGATAAAACACTAATTTAAATTCATTCTAAATAAGGAACATTCACTAAATGCTGATTTGTATTGATTTAACAAATTTTAAGAACATGCTTAACGTGTCATTTATTCAACAGCATGTTGGAAAGCGGGAAGATTTTTTACCTTTGTATAAAATCAAAAAAAATGAAGTTCTTCCTTGTACTTATAACTGTTTGTTTCGCTTCAGTTTTCTCACAAGCACAAACAGGTAATGTTGAAATAATAAAAGATACCCGAATCGATGCTTTGGTAAAAAAGCAAGGAATGATTGTTCCACCCGCTACAGCCCCACAAATAACAGGATATCGCGTTCAATTATTTTTCGATTCAGACAGAAAACTTGTTGACGAAGCAAGAAGCAAATTTATTACTGCATACCCAAAAATAGATTCATATGTAGTTTTCATAGCACCCAACTACATTTTAAAAGTGGGTGATTTCAGAACTGAATTGGAAGCAGAAAGAATCAAAGACAATTTGTTTAAAGACTTTCCTACTAGTTTTATTGTAAAAGAATTAATCAATCTACCACGAATAGATCAAGATTAAACAAATAAAATCTATAAAGTAAAATTTACTTCTGAACTGTAACAATTAATTGCGACATTCTTATTTGTTCAATGTTTAACCGATTTATAATTTTCGCAAATTTATATACTACTAAACCTATTTTGAACCTACACATTTTACAATGCTATGAATCTAAAATTCCTCCTTCTAATACTAATCGTTCTGTGTGGGAATGTAAGCTTTTCACAAATCAAGTTTGACCCTATTAAATTACAAAACAGCAAAGTCTATGGTGCTGAAATAGCCAGTTTATTGGATACTATAGAAGTTTATGAGTTTAAAGACACGAATGCCAATACACTTTTTCTAAAAAATGGATTTAGAAGTGCTAATTACTTAAATGGCAAAGAATGGTTAGAAATAGCTGAAGAAAATGAAGTATATAGAATCGATATAGTTTATTCCAAATATCCATTGCGAAATGGCGAGTATGCTGAAATCTATCCACTATTACTCAATCGTCTTTACTACCTGTTCACTATTGATAGTCGTTTAAATTCATCATTAATTGAGTGGAATAAGGTTTGGCAAACTCACTGTGAAAACAATTCGCAAGTTGATCAATTGTTACATGGTGTTCTTATTTGGTATCGACCAATCGTTGAATCTCCCGATGAAATTGATAGTGTTTTAATTTTGAATACATCTAATTCAAGCTCTACCTTATCATTTAACGATATAAATGAATCAAAAGAAGTCAAAGAACAACTTCAAATTTTAATCAATTCAGATTTACTCAGCGACTCTTTAAGAAACGTCATTCAACATAAATCAATTATCGAACAGCAGCAAACAATTATCCATTTACTCGAAAAAAGACTAAGTGATTTACCTGAAGAAGATTTAAGTAAAATAGATCGCATTAAACGAAAAAAATACGAACAAGAGCTTTCTAAATTCACGAAATATTCTCAAAATGATATCGTGACAAAAGTTTTCAATCGACACCCTGAATGGAAAGATATATTGGTCATAAATGATTGGACCGGAAGTATGTATGGATATGGTGGTCAAGTTTTACAATGGCATCTAAACAATTTAGAAACCTCAGGAATTACCAATATTACATTGTTCAATGATGGTGACAATAAAGCCACAAGTGAAAAAGTAATAGGCGAAACAGGAGGAATTTATACAGAAAATGCAGATAACATAGAACGTCTTATTGCTCTTTTCAACCTAGTAATGATGAAAGGCTATGGAGGTGATGGACCCGAAAATGACATTGAAGCCATTTTGAAAGCAATAGAACTTTCACCGGAAGCTAAAGAAATCGTTTTAATTGCAGACAATAACGCATGCATTCGTGATATTCTCCTTTCAGATCGCATTAAAAAACCAGTCAGAATCATCGTTTGTGGCGCAACAGACAATGCAATAAATCCTGATTTAGCCTATTTGGCTCAAATTACAGGTGGTGGCATCTATTTAATTGAAGAGGATATTGAAAAGTTAGCCCTGAAAATTGAAGGTGAAACATTGATCCTCGGCGAAGAGAAAAGGTTTTCTTTACTAAAATCAATGTGTTCAAATTGGCTGATTAAACCAATGGTTAAGTATAAGTCATTCAAAGAAACTAGGTTCAAATCAAAAAAGAAAATTCACTATTTGGATGTATCAAATCAACTAAATGGCGAAATACCGAAAAAACTATTCAAACTTAAAGGTCTTCTGTACTTAGATCTTTCAAATAATAAACTTGGAGAATTAACTATAAAGATTGGCCAACTCGTACAGCTAAAACACTTGAATTTATCCAGTAATAACCTAAAAAGCTTGCCATCTGAATTCAATCGCTTGAATTTTTTAACCTACTTGAATTTGTCGAACAATGAACTTATTGAAATTCCAGTAAAAATTATGGAATTATATTATTTGGATACGTTAATTCTAGCCAATAATCAGCTAAAGAACTTACCAAAGGTGGTCAACTTAAACAAATTGAATGTTTTGGATATTTCGGGAAATAAACTCAAAAAACTACCTAGCCGAGCAAGCTCACTGAAAAAACTTCATTATTTGAATGCAGCTTACAACGAATTTGTCAATTTCAGCCCAAGCATCTGCAGATTAATTGAATTAGAATATTTAGACCTATCTGGAAATAAACTAACTGATATTCCTCTTGAAATTAAAAACTTAAAAAAATTGAAGGAATTGCATTTGGAAGGAAACAATCTGAGTAATGAGTTAAGAGATCAACTGTTAGTTTGGTTACCAAATACCCACATTTATTTCGAATAAATTCTCAACTTGAAAGTTTTATCTTAATCGTATTAAGTAGTTAAAATCCCCTTTGCAGCTACAGCACCTGTTGACACGGCACCTTGAATCAAATAGCCACCTGTTGGAGCATCCCAGTCTAGCATTTCACCAATTGCATACAAATTCCGAAAGTTTTTCAATTTAAACATTGAATCGATTTCATCCATAGCTATTCCACCGACTGTTGAAATAACTTCATCTATTGGACGTAAACCGTTTATTTGCAATTCAAACCTTTTTATTCTATTCGCTAAAAAAGATGCGTTCACATATTCGTCTTTAGAACATGTCTTCTTTAACCAATCAATGGCAATTTTCGAAAGTTTCAACTTCTTTAACCCATCAGCAACAGATTTCGACGCCTTCAACTTGTATTCAATTTCTTCTACTGCCAAAGTTGGTTTAAAGTCAATATAAATAACATTCCCATTGCGGAAATCGCGATTCATTGCATACGCTGGAGCCCCTTCAATACCATATCGCGTCAGAAGTACATCACCCATTTTTGAATACTCTTTTGAGAAAAGCAAGCAGTTTTTTATTTGTTGGCCTTCAAGTTCCGAATTCAACAACATTGTATCCAATTCCAAACCACTATTACTCGCTTGAAAAGGTAAACAATGAACTCCTTTCTTTTCAAAATATTCAATCCAACTTCCTGTTGAACCTGTTTGTTTCCATGAAGCTCCACCAAGCGAAAAGATCACGGCATCAAATGTTCTATTGATTTGTGTTTTTCTATGCAAGAAACGAACATTGGTATCATCAAATTCAACAAATGAATGCTCGTAATGAAAGCTAGCTCCTTTTTTACTCAAATATTCCAACCAACGTTTTAATACTTCAATCGGTTTTATACCTTTTAGCGGAAATATTTTTCCAGAAGTTCCTTCATACGTTTCGATTCCAATTTTTGCTAAAAAAACAGTAAAATCAGTTGGGCTGTAATAGCGAACTGCCTTTTTTAAAAAATCATGATCATATTTTTCACAAAATGTTGCTAGTTCTTCAGAATTGGTCAAATTAAATCCTCCATGTCCTGCCACTAAAAATTTACGACCTGCGGCTTTTTTATGATCGAAGAAATGGACATCACAACCATTTTCAATTAGTATTGTTCCAGCCATTAATGCAGCCGGACCAGTTCCAATAATTCCAACGATTCGATTTTTCATTTGGTCAAATTTAAGGACAAGTTTTACGAATAGCGAATCGGTTTAATATATTTGTAACATGAATGAGCAATTCGGCAAAGAATACAAGCTGTGTAGTCAAAAAATTATCGATACTATTTTCATTGAAAAGAAAAGCGTTAAAGCCTATCCATTTGTTCTTTCCTATAAAGAAATGTCTTTGCCAAATGAATCCAGATTTCAGATAACAGTTTCAGTTCCAAAGCGTATTTTTAAAAAAGCTCATGATCGAAATCGAATAAAACGATTGATGCGTGAATGTATTCGGAAGAATAAATTAAATTTAGAACCGTTTTTAACTGAAACAAATAAACAAGTGGCATTATTTATGATTTATACTGCCCGCGAAGAATTAACACTTGATCTTCTTCATAAAAAGACAAAACAACTTTTCAAACAATTGGTCGATGAACTATCAAAAAACTCAAATAACAACTAAAATGCGTCATATAATTTTAAGTTTTGGATTTGCTTTGACATTCCTATCCTCTGTCAATGCACAAAGCAACGGTTTTGAAGTTATCAAAAACATGGAATTGATGGATCAAATCTATCAACACCTTGAAATGTATTATGTTGATGAACCTCAAACCGGAAAACTTTCGAAAGTTGGAATCGATGCAATGCTAAAAGAACTTGATCCGTACACCGTTTATTATCATGAGTCGAACATTGAAGATTACCGTTTAATGACAACAGGTCAATATGGTGGAATTGGGTCTTTGATTCGAAAAATTGGAGAGTTTACTTTTATAGCAGAACCATACGAAGGAAACCCAGCAGAAAAAGCAGGTTTGAAAGCAGGAGATAAAATTCTTTCAATTGATGGCAAAACAATGATAGGAATTCCATCTGATGATGTTTCTAATTCATTGAAAGGTCCAAAAGGAACAACGATTGAAATCGAAGTTGAACGCGAAAATGAAGGAAAAAAGAAAATCTCAGTAACACGCGACGAAATAAAACTTCCAGATGTTCCATATTCAGGTATGCTCAATGAAACCGTTGGATATATCAAGTTGAACAGTTTTACGAATACTGCCGCTGCTGATGTTAAAAGTGCTTTTCTTGATTTGAAAACAAAAGGCATGACAGAGTTGGTATTAGATTTACGCGGAAATGGTGGTGGATTGTTGATTGAAGCTGTTAAAATCGTCAATTTGTTCGTGAAAAAAGATCAAGTTGTAGTTACTACAAAAGGACGAGTTGCAGAAGAAAATCGCACGTACAAAACGATGGAAATGCCAACAGACTTAACTATTCCATTGACGGTTTTAATTGATGAAGGTTCAGCATCTGCAAGTGAAATTGTTGCGGGTAGTATTCAAGATTTGGATCGCGGTGTCATTATCGGAACAACTTCCTACGGAAAAGGTTTAGTGCAACGCACGTACGATTTAAAATACGGATCGAAGGTGAAATTAACGATTGCAAAATACTACACTCCATCTGGAAGATGTGTTCAGCGTTTGGAATATTACGAGCGAGAAGATGGCGAAAAACCGAAAGAAATTGCTGATTCTTTGTTGAAAGTGTTCAAGACAAAAAATGGTCGTGATGTAATTGACGGTCGCGGAATTGAACCTGATGTTGAAATAACGGAAAAAGAATTAAGTCGATTAACCGCAACAATTTATGCGAACAATCTTGTGTTCAATTACGCAACTAAATATGCATCAACGCATCCAACGATTCCTGCGGCAAAAACATTTGCTTTGAGTGATGCAGAATACAATGCATTCAAAGAGTATGTTTTAAAAGAAGAATTCACGTATTCAACAGCTTCTGAAGAAATGTTGAAAAAGATGAAAGAAACTGCCGAAGAAGAAGGCTTCTATGCAGATTCTAAAGCCGAATATGATGCTTTAATGGCAAAAGTTGTTCCTTCGAAAGAGCGTGATTTGGAAAAATTCAAAGATGAAATAAAAATGTTGTTGGAAAATGAAATTGTTTCACGCTATTATTATCAAAAAGGTCGTGCCGAAAACTCTTTTATTTCAGATGATTACATTAAAAAAGCACTTGAATTGTTAAAAAACAAAGTAGAATACAATACTATTTTGGGGAATTAATCGTTTCTCTAGTACCCAAAACAAACTACGTATGTTGAACCGATTTTTCGGTACTAATTTTCACACCTCTTTCCATTTATTCGGAATTAGCGCTTTTGCCGTTGGATTACCAACGAGTAAAGTCATTTTGTCGCTTGCATCAATTTTGTTGCTGCTGAATGTTCTTCTTGAAGGCAACTTTAAATCCTATTGGCAAAACATCCGTACAAATCGTTTACTGCACATTCTATCGGCTTTTTGGATTTTACATCTCGTTGCTTTACTTTGGACGAGTGATTTCACCTTCGCCTTCAATGATATTCGGGTTAAAGTGACCTTAGTTCTACTTCCACTTATTTTAGTTGCTAAACCTATTCAACAAAAACAATTAATTCTTCCATTTAGTTTGTTCATTGGAAGCTTGCTCGTTACTTCGTTCTACAATTTTGCGAGTTACAACCATTGGATTGGGCATCATCAATACGATGACATTCGTGGCTTATCGCTCTTTGGTTCACACATCCGTTATGGCATCCTGATTTCAATGGGAGCTGGGATATGCATTTATTATTTTCACCATTTCAAGGGCTTAATCAAATTTCTATTTTTCCTTGGGTTTTTATGGTTTAGTTATTACACGTATTATTCGCAAATAATTTCTGGAGTGGTTGCTCTTGCCATTGCAGTGCTTTCCTACCTGTTATTTCTCGTGTTTTCCCATTCAAAAAAACTTGGTTATTTTTCAGTTTTATCGGTAATTGCAGTTGTTGCAGGTATTTTAATGGTATTCTTTTCGAACCCTTCTGCTAATTCTATAAACACTGATTATACAATTCTTGACAATAATGCTCGAACGGCCTCAGGCCATGCTTATACTCCACTTTACAATGCTGATGGATCGATTAACAAACAAGCAATTTTTGTAAATGTTTGTGAACCCGAGCTAAACAAAGAATGGTCTAAACGTTCGACTTATAACATTGACAGTTTAGATGACCGAAAACAAGCAATTCGCTTTACAATTTTGCGCTATATGACGTCAAAAAATCTGAACAAAGATTCTGTTGGAGTCAGCAAATTGAGCACTCAGGATATTCGCAATATTGAAAAAGGAATTGGATCAATTGAGGAAAGCGAAAGTGGATTGGTTTCACGCATCGATGGAATCAGATTTCAATTGTATCACAATGAAAATCCAAACGGACATTCTTTATTGCAGCGCTTGGCTTTTTGGAAAGCAGGAACTGAAATTATCAAACAACATTGGCTCTTAGGGGTGGGAACAGGCGATGTTCAAACAGCATTTAATGCAGAATACGAGCGAAGTCATTCAAAACTATTACCAGAAAACCGATTGAGAGCGCACAATTCTTATCTGACAAGTTGGATAAGTTTTGGAATTCTTGGTTTTATTCTATTCCTTTTTATGAATATCGCTTTCCTGGTTCAACAGATCAATGAAAGAAACCTCGTAGGAATCATGTTCATCCTGATTGCGATGAGTACATTCATAATTGAAGATACTTTAGAAACTCAAATGGGTGTAAGCTTTTTCGCCTTCTTTTATGGCATTTTTGCTCTTCGGAAAACTAATTCCCCTTCTTAAAGATATTCCCAACCTCTTTACCAATTTTTTGAATTGCCTCGACACCTTTTGTGATTGCGCTTCCGTCAATGTCATCGTAATTACCAAAAACATTCTCAACAATACTTTGAGAAGGATAAATTAAAATGGTATCATTTTGTGGGAAAGCTTTCTCCAATTTGTTCGGGAATGAATCAATACCTGAAGCATATGAAATTCCACCATTTCTCGCAGAACAGAAAATCAACAAATCGGTATCTGATTTCCTTTGATTCAGTAAGAAGAAATCATCAATTTCTTCAATTTCAATCAATTTTGTATCAATCGAAATTTTGTTTGCTTCACCTACTTTTTGCCATTTATCGAAAGTAGCGGCGGTTGCGAACAATTCTAATTTGATATTCAGTTCCTTTCCTAAGCGCAATAATCGTTCTACCCACAGCGCAAAACTACTTTCTAATTCTGCCATCGGTGGTGCGATTACAATTATTTTATTGTGCGAAACAAATGGTTTATCAAATTGACAGAAGAAAATTGTCTTATCACAAACATCCAATAAATGCTCGCGATCATCGCCTACAATTCGCTTCAACAAATTCATGTTTCTGTTATCATTCAAAACAACAATATCCGTCACTAATTCTTTTGAAACCCTTGAAATTCCCGATGACAAGTTATGGTCGATTGTTGCAATGGTATTGATCTTCGCTTCGTGTCCCGAGAAATGTTTGACAATTTCTTCAAGTGATTTTCGCGATTTACGAATCATACGTTCGGCATCTTCATTGTTCGGATAAACACTTACGACAGAAATCGGATTGATCACTTTTGGATCAGAAACCATAAGGGCAAAATCTAACAAAGATTCATTTCCTTTCAATTCATTCATTGAAACCAATAAATGTTTATTTCGAAGACGTGTTTCTGTTTGATCATCATCCCCTTTTTCGGCGATTTCAATTAACAAACGTTTACCGGCATTTTCAGTCACAAATGAAGCAACCATGCACGTAAACAAAATCAAAAGAACCGTTCCATTTACAATGTTGATATCCAAAATTTTATTTTGGAAACCGACCATGATGATCGCCAAGGTTGCAGCCGCATGTGAAGTACTTAAACCAAATATAATTTGACGTTCCGTGCCCGTCATTTTAAATATTTTTTGCGTAATAAACGCTGCCAACCATTTACTTAAAATTGCAAAACCTGTTAAAACTCCCGCAATTACAAGTGGCCAAGTTCCTGTAAAGAAAACTTTGTAATCGACCACCATTCCAACGAAAATCAAGAAGAATGGAATAAATAAAGAACTTCCGATAAACTCAACGCGATTCATTAAAATTGAATTGTGTGGAATCAAACGGTTTAATACCAATCCCGCAACGAAAGCTCCAATGATGTGCTCAACTCCTGCAACTTCAGCTAAAAAGGCCGCAAAAAAGACAATCGACAAAACAAAAATATACTGTGACGATTTTTCACTGTCCAACTTACTGAAAAACCATCGTGCAACTTTCGGGATCAAGAAGAACATGATCAACGAGAAGATGGTTAAAGACGTAATCAATCTCAACCAAAATGCTCCATCCAAATTACCTTGTGCTGAACTGGTGATCACCGCTAGAATGATCAAAACTGCCGTGTCCGTTAAGATGGTTCCTCCAATTGTTATCGCAACAGCTTTATTCTTTGTAAGTCCGAATTTTGAAACAATTGGATATGCTACCAAGGTGTGCGTTGCAAACATACTTGCAGTTAACCAACTAGCAGTTTGACTCAAATGCAATCCATAATAACACAAGGGAAAACCAAGAGCAATTGGAACGAAAAAAGTCAATGCACCGAACGTGACACTTTTTTTAAGGTACTTTTTAAATTCATTCATGTCAAGCTCTAAACCTGCCATGAACATAATGTAAAGCAAACCAATCGTTGAGAATAACTTAATCGAACCTTCTTCTTTCATGTGCTCAGGACCTATCAATCCAAGTCCATGAGGTCCAATAATAACTCCAGAAATAATTAATCCGATAATTGCAGGAATCTTTACTTTCCTCAAAACTATGGGAGAAAGCAGAATAATAAAAAGCAATAACGAAAAAACTAAAACAGGATTTTTCAGTGGCAAATGAAACTCAGAAAGTAGATGTTGAAAGAAATAATTCATCTGCCAATTAATTAATTTGTGTCAAAGATAATTGTTTCATTGATTTTACACACGCTTCCTTTTAATCATTCTGATGAAATAACCTATCTTTGCAAAAATTCTTTTAAATGCGTTTCGAACTCACCAAAGACTTTCTTGAAATTCTTCGCTTAAAAATAGCGGAGCAGGATGTCTTTTGGATTCGCGAGAACATTTTAGAATTACACTTTGCTGACATCGCAGAAATCCTGGATAAATTGTCCAATGAGGAAGCTAAATACATTTACTTCCAATTAGACGAAGAGGTTCAAGCCGATGTTTTGATGGAATTGGAAGAAGAAGTGCGCGATCGCTTCTTGGCTTCACTTTCATCAAAAGAAATTGCAGATCAGCTTGAAAATTTGGATTCCGATGATGCTGCCGACATCCTTGGAGATTTATCGGATGAACAAATTCAAGAAGTCATTTCTCAAATGGAAGATGACGAAGCCGCTGAGGACATTGTTGACTTGTTGAATTACGATGAAGACACTGCCGGTGGTTTGATGCAAAAAGAGTTCATTCAAGCGAAACTGGATTGGCCAGTAGATCGTTGCTTGGTTGAATTACGCCGACAAGCAGAAGATGTTGAAAAGGTGTATACAATCTATGTTGTTGACGATTTAAATAAACTTGTTGGTGTTCTTTCCCTGAAACGTTTGTTATTTGCTTCACCGAAAACGAAAATCATCGATTTATACCAAGGAAAAAACATCATTTCGGTGAAAACTTCCGACGATAGCGAAGCGGTTGCGAAAGTCATGGAAAAATACGATTTGGTTTCTGTACCTGTTGTCGATTTGCAAAACAAATTGGTTGGTCGAATTACCTTGGATGACGTTGTTGATGTCATCAAGGAAGAAGCAGATAAAGATTTCCAATTAGCTTCGGGTATCTCTGAGCGTATTGAGTCAACATTTAGTGTTTGGCGTATCACGCGTGCACGCATTCCTTGGTTAATCATCGCCATGTTGGGCGGAACACTAGGAGCGCAAGTGATTGCAAGTTTTGAAGGTGGAATCACAAAAGTTCCTGCACTCGCATTCTTTATTCCATTGATTACTGCAATGGGTGGAAATGTTGGTGTTCAGTCATCAGCGATTGTTGTTCAATCATTGGCAAAAGGAAACGATCAATTCGGCAGTATTTTGCAAAAATTGTCGAAAGAAGCTATTGTCGCCTTGGTCAATGGATTATTGTTATCCGCAATGATATTTGGAATTGCCTATTACTTTGAAAATGGAACCTTAGGAATGGTCGTAAGTATTTCATTGTTCACTGTAATTATTTTCGCCGCCATCTTCGGCACCTTGATTCCATTGGTCTTAAATCACTACAAAATAGATCCAGCCTTAGCAACTGGACCTTTCGTAACAACACTAAACGACATTGTAGGTTTGTTCATCTACTTTACCGTTGGGATGTTGTTGTATCATATTTAGATGATAGATCTTAGAGTTAGATTTTAGATACGAATTTTTAGTTATCCTTTTCCTCATTTTTTTTATTTTCTTTGAGTAACAATTCTTCTTTATGAACATACTTTTTCTTGATACAGTTCATCCAATTCTTGCCGAGCGTTTGAGTGCTTTGGGACATGAATGCATTGATGCCTCTCAATTTTCGAAAGATGAATGTTTAAAAGCGGCATCACAAGTTGAAGGAATTGTAATCCGTTCACGTTTTACCATGAATGAAGAGTTTTTGCAATTTGCTCCTCAGTTAAAGTTCATCGCTCGTTCTGGCGCTGGAATGGAAAACATCGACGAACGCTATTGCAAAAAACGTGGAATTGCGTTGTTTAACGCTCCAGAGGGAAACCGAAATGCAGTTGGTGAACACGCCTTAGGAATGTTATTGGCTCTCATGAACAAATTGCATACGGCTGATCGTGATGTACGTATAGGAAAATGGGATCGTGAAGGAAATCGTGGTTTGGAACTGGATGGAAAAACAGTTGGAATCATTGGTTATGGAAACAACGGAAGTGCTTTTGCGAAAAAACTACGTGGTTTCGATGTCAAATTAATGGCCTACGATAAATACAAAAAGAACTTTGGTGATCATTTCGTGATGGAATGTACACTTAACGCTATATTGAAAAATGCTGATGTGATTAGTTTTCATATTCCGCAAAACAATGAAACGCTATTTATGGCCAACGAGCAATTCTTCGCTAAAATTCAAAAGCCAATTTTCTTGTTGAATTTGTCAAGAGGAAAAATCGTTGAAACGGCTGCTTTGGTAAAAGCCATGGAAGCTGGAAAAGTGCTTGGTGCAGGACTTGATGTTTTAGAATATGAAAAAACAAGTTTTGAATCCTTTTTTGAACAAGAAATTCCAGCAGATTTCTCGTATTTATTAAACTCTGACAAAGTCATTCTTTCACCTCATGTTGGTGGTTGGACGGAGGAAAGTTATTTTAAATTGAGTGATGTTTTAGCGGATAAAATTATTGAACATTTTAGTTATTAGCTACAAGGGAAAAGTAAAAAGGAGTGATGAACGAAGAGTGATGAACTTAATTCACCTTCAACAATATCCCGTAATACAATTCCTTTCCAGTTGTGGTTTTCATCCACAGTTCTTTCACGTTGATGTTGCGTTTTGGGAAGTACCTTCCTGCTAAAAGATTGATTCTTCGTGCGTCAATTGTTGGAGAATACGTATTCATTAATAGAAAACCATCGTGACGCAAGATTGAAGCAGCGGTAGAAATCAATTCTTCAATTTTATCTTCTAATTTCCACTTTTCACCTTTGGCTCCGAGTCCCCAAGCTGGTGGATCCATGATGATTCCTTTGTACTTGTTTCCGCGTTTTTGTTCGCGAGCTGCAAATTTCAACGCATCCTCCAAGACCCATTTCACATCCGTCAACTCACTTTTTTCCATGTTCACTTTCGCCCATGAAATCAATTGTTTGACTGAATCCACATGAAAAACCTCTGCCCCACTCGTTTTCGCGGCAAGAGAAGCAGCTCCAGTGTATGCAAACAAGTTTAAGAATTTATCCTCTTTTTTTAGATTGGAAGCAATGAAATCCCAATTGATTTGTTGCTCCGGAAACAAGCCTAAGTGTTTGAATTTCGTTAATTCCAGCTGAAAATTGAGCGTTTTATAGCCAATTTCCCAATCATCCGAAACATTCGGCTTTAATTTTTTCCAACTACCCGATTGACCACCTTTGGAAATAAATTCCAAGTGCGCCATTTGCTCCCATTCTTTGAATGTTTTTTCGGATTTGAAATACGCTTGAACTTCTGGTCGAATCGTGATAATTGAACCCCAACGCTCCAATTTTTTACCACCGCCAGCATCGATCAATTCATAGTTATCCCATGATTGCGCGTAGATTCTATTTTTTTCAGACATTGACGATTAACGTGCGCGTGGCATCTTTTTGCGTCCACCCATCATTTGCGCTTGACGCATTTGATTTTTTGAAGGTGCCATTTTCATTTGATCCAACATCAATTTGATTTGGTCCTTCAACATGCCTGTATTGTCCATTTTCTTTGCTTCTGCCAACAATTTTTCAGCTTCTGCCTTACGACCAGTTTGCATACAGATTCCAGCAAGGTGCATACGAGCAACCGCGTTGTCCTGTCCTGTTCTTAATCCCAAACCAATCGCTTTACGCAAGTATTGCTCACTTTTTGTGAAACCAAATTCTTGTGTATTCATTACTGCTTGCAAGAAAATCACGTAAGCATGTTGTTTTTTAGGCAACAACTGTGGATGTGAAATTTTGTTGATGTAATATTTTGCTTTGTCCGTATTTCCAACGCGCATTTGGTTCAAGGCCAAAATCATGTTTTCATTTCTGAAAAATGACAAACCAACCAATGCAGTAACAAAGATGAAAGTAATTCCCCAGCCCCAGTGACCAGAAACAAATAAGTAAACATTAAAGAAAAGTGCGACAGCTGCGACAATGCAGCGAATAATAAATCCTCTCATAATTAATCAATAGTTGCGATACATTTTAATTCAATAGCAATCGGTGTTGGTAGTGAGTTGATTTCACAAGTTGTTCTACAAGGCAAGTTATCTTTGAAATACTCGGCATATACTCGATTGTAAGTATGAAAATCACGTTTCATGTTCACCAGAAAAACAGTTACATCTACCAATTTATCCCAGCTCGATCCTGATTCTTCCAAAATAATGCGAACGTTGTCAAAAACGCTTCTACATTGTGCTTCGAAATCGAATTCAATGAAATTTCCATTCTTATCCAATTTTAAACCTGGAACTTCAGAATCAGTAGCATCAGAGCCAGCAACACGTGGTCCAACACCTGATAAAAACAACAAATTCCCCACTTTACGTGCATGTGGATACAAACCAACCGGTTTCGGTGCTCTTTCTGTCGAGATGCGTGATTGTTCAGACATAAAATTGAATTTTGTGCAAATATACTAGAGAATTTGGAAAAACCCTTGCGGCTTTGCCGATTTGTGATTTGTGATTTGTGATTTGTGATTTGTGATTTGTGATTTGTGATTTGTGATTATGAAATAAAATTACGAATTACGAATTACGAATTACGAATTACGAATATGTAATTCTTTGGTATTGTTTTTGCCTAAGCGGAAATTGTCTAAATTTGCTGTATGAAACTTTTTTATTCTTTCTTGCTCATCTTTTCGTTTCTAGGTTTAACGTCTTGCATTGAAATCATTGATGATATTTCATTGAAAAATGATGGAAGCGGAACGTTGAAATACACGATTAATCTAAGTTCGAGCAAAGTGAAAATCAATTCAATTTTGGCTTTGGATAGTTTGGACGGCAAAAAAGTGCCAAGTATTCCAGAAATGGAGGAACGCATTGTTTCGTTTAAGAAAAAATTATCTGCTAAAACTGGGATTTCAAACGTTACGATAGAATCAGATTTTACAAATTATATTTTCAAATTACAGTGTGATTTTACGAGTGTAATTGCCCTTCAAAATGCGTTGAAAGATGTTATTGAAGAAGAAAGCAAAGAAAAAAACATCCCTGAATTGGATCACAATTGGTTGAGTTGGGACGGAACTAAAATGACACGCTCAATTCCGGAGATAACTGTTAAAAAAACTAAAGAAATTAAGTCAGAAGATATCGAATTGATGAAGCAAGGAAATTATACATCCATTACACGTTTCGAGCGTCCGGTAGAGAAATTCGACAATACAGCGGCAGTTTTATCAAAAAACAAGATGGCTGTAATGATAAAAACGAACCCATATGCCTTGACGCAAAATTCGAATATTTTAGAAAATAGCATCTATCTGTCTCCAATCAAGAATTAGACATTTTATTTTCGTAAATTCGCAGAAGATTTTAGTATAAACAAAGTGATTTTACGCTTACAAATGAAGCTATTCCCTGTCATTTCCTTCGTGCTATTCGGAGGTTTCGTCCTCGCACAAAAATCGGAGGAACTGATTCCCAAAGATGCTGTTACTGTTTTCAGTATCAACAACATTTCGTTATTGCAAAAAGTCTCACTTGATGATCTTGTGAAATATGACTTTATGGAAGAGGTTCAACAAGAATTATTTGATGGATCAACTTCAGGGAAAACAATCAAAGAATCTGGAATCGATTTTGACCAAAAATTAAATGTGTTTTATGGTCGCGGTGAAACATACGAAGTTTCAGGTTTCACCTTTGGTATCAAAGACAAAAAACAATTGTTCGAAGTTTTCGATGATTTTGAGCAAGTAAAAAGTCCTTATCCAGGAACAGAATTTTACACGTCTTATTTCAATAATTTAATCATTTCTGGAAATTCAGCCTTGCTTATTCGTGTTGAACCAAACATGAATACTGTTGATGAAATGACTGATTCGATTTGGTATGCTAGAGGAAATGAAAATCCTTGGTACAGCGAAGATAGCATGGATGAAGGCATCGAATCAGACGAAGAAATTTTAGAAGAAGAAATTTATGAAGAGATGGATGATGAATCAAAACCTGAATCGGGTTATGACTTTCCATCTGCAGAAGAAAATCCAAACGAGAAAAATTACTACGAACTGCGTGATAGCGTTCAAATTGTACTTCAAAATCAATTCTTAACTGCTTTGTGTGAAGAGTTGTTGATCAAAAAAATGAATCTCGTAAAATTTGATTCGCGTTTTGCAGAACAATTAACGCATACATCAGAAGGTATTTTTTACCTCGATAATTCTAGAAACGTTCAAGAAGCAAGAGGTTTATGGTATTTCCAAACGATGTTTCCAACCTTGTACAAAGACATGCAAGAAGTGTACACTGGAAATGTGTTGATGGGCGACTTACTATTGAATGAAACTTCGGTTGAATTTAAAATGGAAGCTCGTTACGGAGAAGCACTTGGATCGATTTATCAAAAGATGAATGACTCAAAATTTGATAAAAACATTCTGAAATACATCAACCAAAACAATACAGCATATTTTACTTACAACGTGAACATGCGTGAAGCATACGAGCAAGCGTACAAAGTAATTATGCCAATTTTAACAGATGAACGCAATCCACAAATGTCGGCAAATGTGTTGACAATTGAATTGTTGAATGAATTTGTAAACAAAGACGCATTATTCGGAACGTACAAAGGAAGTATGTTTGGAACCTTCAACGGTGTTAAGAAAATTAAGACGACTAAAATTGAATTTATTTACGACGAGAACACCTTTGAATATTATGAAAAAGAAGTTGACGCTGAAGAAGATATGCCAATTTTTACATTGGGATTCAGCACAGAGCGTTCAGATATTCCTGAAAAAGTGTTGAAGCACTTGGCTCGTTTAACTTCTCGTTTCCAAAACATGGGAGATTATTGGGTGTATGAAGATGCAATTCTTGAAGCGGCTCCGTTATATATGATTAGCAAAAATGGAATGTTCATTTTCACAAACGACGAAGATTTGGCGAAAAACCACTCAAACGGGTATGGAAGCGAAGCACTTTCTGCAAAACAAGCGAAAAAGGCCAAGAAAAGTGGTTTCATGTACGGACAAATTGACTGGGCGAAAGCAATTGATGGTTTCCCAAGAGATTTCTTCACAGAGCAAGAAAATGAATTGATTGATGCGATGCGTGGAAAAACGGGAGTAATGGAATTGACTACTTCGAAAACCAGCAAAGAGAAAACGAACTTCGATTTAGTGTACAATTTTGGAGGTAACTACGACAATTCAGGAAAATATTTGTTGGATCTTTTAAATAGCATTTACGTTATTTCAAAATAAGCAAATTCATGTTTAAGAAGATTTCCTTAATCATATTCTTATCAATTGCTTTAGGTGCGTTTTTAATTTTACGACCGTACATTTTCAGAAAAAATGTGCCTCCAAGAATTGAAGATCGTTTACCAGATGCGGATTTCCTTGGTCGTGCATATGTCTTGGACGTTGCCCGCGAAACCAGTGGGATGTTGTATTATCACAAGATTCCTTTCCGCGATTTGTTCTCGTATGAATTCATTTTAAGTCAAGGAAAACTGTACGGTTTGAACCTTCAAAATCCTGTTTATTTCTTTGGAAATGAAAGCGGTGATTGGGGTGCATTGGTTGAAGTTACCGACAGTAGTAAGATTTATGAAGGAATCGAACGATTAGGTAAATTCATTGATATAACTGATACAATTGTTGAAGAGCAAAAGGTTTATCAATTCAAGAAGGAAAATGGCTATTTGTATTATGGTCACAATTATCTCTTCATTTATAAAGGAACTAATTTCAAGGAAAATTACGACCGTGTTCACCGTGCGAAGCGTTACGATATTGAACCAACTTGGCGTGCTTTCTTAAAGGAAAAACAGTTCAAAGATGAAAAATTAGTCTTGTATTCAAACTGGGCGAAATTGAAAGACAATGGCATTGAAACAGCACTTTTTGCCCATGATAGTGATTCGACCAGTTTCAGTTTAAAGGCATACGTGCGCAACAAGAAACCATTGAACATAAAAATGAAAAAAGAGGGGATGAACTTTAAATCGGGGGAATCTACCAGTAAAATGTTGAATGTTCATTTAGATGTCGAAAAATTGCGCAATGACCCAGAAGATCCATTGTATAAGTGGATGGTGAAATTGGGCAAGAAAATTAGTTTTCCAACCGCTGAATTTTTGAATGCGTGGGAAGGTGATTTGTCTTTACGTCAAGGTGGTTTTCAAACGGTTCAAGAAACTTATATCGAATCTGTTTTAGATGATGATTTTAATGTGACAGAAGTTGAAAAAACGAAAGATGTGAAGGTTCCTGGTTACTCTATTATGTTTTCTGTCAATAAAAATGGGAAACAATTAATCAATCGCTTGCTATCAAAAGGTATTTTAACTCAGGAAGAACAGTATTTTAGATTCCTATTCTCACCTCAATTAAAATTGACTACAAAAAGCAACTACTTTATTTTTCACACCGGTCAATATGCACCAAAAACAGAATCAAATACTGTGAACAATGGTGTTTGGACACAACGTGGAACGCGTTTGGTGTTTAGTTTGGATTCCTTAAGTCGTTTCGAGGCCTTTGGTTCTATTTACATCCCTGTCGACCGAATAATCAGCCGTAACAGATTCTTTTAATTCAATTTACATTTATTTAATCGACTGATTGCAAACGCTTCACAGTGCCAAATATTGTGTGTTTAATTTATTTCTACTAACACCTTTTTGTAAATAACTAGCCCTTTCGTTTTAGTTAGTTTCTGAATTTAATCAACTACATTGATAAAAAATTCAGCCATGTCTAAAAAGCAAAAAATCTACGTACTTGATACATCTGTGCTTTTGCACGACCATCAAGCAATCATGAATTTCAAGGAAAATCATGTAGCCATTCCGATTACGGTGTTGGAAGAATTAGACAAATTCAAGGTTGGAAACGACACGAAGAATTTTTCTGCGCGAGAAGTCATCCGCTTTATTGATAAACTTTCTGGCAACGGAGGTTTACAAGAATGGATTTCACTAGGCAAAGGAATGGGGAATTTCAGAGTTGTCCTGGAGAATAATCCACGTGAAATTAATGCTGAATATGTCTATTCTGTTGGCAAAAATGACCACAAAATCATCAATTCGGCACTTTTCCTAAAGGAAACCGAGTTGAAGAAAGAAGTTGTTTTGATTACAAAAGACATCAATCTGCGCATCAAAGCGAAAGCTCTCGGAATCGCTGCTGAAGATTATGAAACTGGAAAAGTGGATAACAATCACTTGGAAGAAGCTTCGTCTTACACAATAGAAGGAATAGATTCCGAAGTCATTCGTCAGATTTTCACTGCTGGGAAGATCGATGAAGACGGAATTTTAGGTTCTAAAAAAGCACCAAATGGTTATTACATTTTAAAAAATGGCAAAACTTCTTCGTTGGCTGTTTACAATCACCACACCGATCAAATAGAACGCATTGAAAAGGAATATGTGTACGGGATTAAACCGAAAAATGCTGAACAAGCATTCGCGTTTAATGCATTGTTGAATCCAAATGTGAAATTAGTTGCGCTCCAAGGTGTCGCTGGAACGGGTAAAACACTGATTGCTTTGGCTTCTGCATTGGAACAAATCAAATCCTTTCACCAAGTAATTTTAGCGCGACCAATTGTTCCCTTATCGAATAAAGATATTGGTTTCTTACCGGGCGATGCCAACGATAAAATTGGTCCTTACATGGAACCTTTGTGGGATAACTTAAAATTCATTAAATCACAATTCGGTGAAAATGAAAAGAAACACAGAGCAATCGTTGAACTGGAAGAAGCTGGTAAAATCGTAATAACGCCGTTGGCTTTCATTCGTGGAAGAAGTTTATCGAATATCATGTTTATCATCGATGAGGCTCAAAATTTAACGCCGCATGAAATAAAAACTATCATTACGCGGGCCGGTGAAAATACAAAGATCATTTTCACTGGTGACGTTCACCAAATTGATACACCATACTTAGATGAAAACAGTAATGGTTTGGCTTATTTGATTGACCGATTAAAAGGACAAGAACTTTTCGCACACATCAAATTGGAAAAAGGCGAACGATCTGAATTGGCGAACTTGGCAAACGATTTATTGTAACTCTTTAAACTGCGGATTATTGCACATCCGCAGTTTACTTTTTAAGTAAATCATTCAAAGCCTCTTTCAAGGTTGTATGCTTAAAATGGAAACCTTTTTCAGTTATCTTTTCATTCGATGCACGAACACCATTCAGTAGCATTAAGGCCATTTCACCAAACAATCTTCGCATTACGAATCCAGGCACATTTGGCAACCAATAAGGTTTGCGCAAAGTTTGTGCAAGTGTCTTCATTAAATCATAGTTAGAATCAAAGCCTGCTAGTGCATTATACGTGCCTTCTAACTCATTTTCTACTGCAAAAACATACATTTCCACCAAATCATCCATATGAATCCATGGAGAAGCTTGGGTTCCTTTTCCAATTCCTGAACCCAATCCAAATTTTACAACAGGCATTAATCTTCCTAAAGCACCACCTTTCGATGAAAGAACCATAGCCGTTCTAATTTTGGCAACTTTACATTTCGCACTAAATTGATCCGCACTTAATTCCCAAACACGCACCAATTGAGATAAGAAATCTGTACCGTATGTATCCGTTTCTGTATAAATCTTTTCGTCGTTATAACCGTATGCATTGATACCAGAAGAACAAATGTATTGCTTTAGATTTGGTAATTGATCAACAAGCGAAAATAGAAAAACATTCGTTCCAACGCGTGAATTTTGTAATTCTAACTTACGTTCATGCGACCATTTTTTGTCAGCAATCCCAGCACCACTAAGATTGATAATTACATCAACTTTGTGTAAAACAGTTGCATCAATTTCCTTTTTTGATGGATCCCAATAATAATGATTTGAACCTGAAGGTTTGCGTGACAAAATTGAAACCTCATATCCTTTTTCTACTAGTCGTAAGGCTAATTTTTTTCCAATTAATCCTGATCCTCCAGCTATAAGTATATGCTTCATAAATATGTTTCTATCAATAACACGTATGCATTAAAATAGTTCTAGTCAAAGAACAAACGTCCATTCATCCATTCAGGATCCAAAACAGCCTCTTTTTTCTTGTAGAAGTTGATTGCTGGTTCATTCCATTCCAAAACTTGCCAATCCATTCGTTTTACACCACGCTTACGCGCAATTTCAACAACTTCATCAAATAACATTGAACCAATTCCTTCACCACGCAATTCTGGAAGTACATAGAAATCTTCGAGATACAAGCATTTGCCTTTCCATGTGGAATAATTGGTGTAATACAATGCGAACCCAACAATTTGACCATCCTTTTCAGCAACAATGGCTTCACAGATTTTCTCCTCAAAGAGGTGAATCCCTAAATCCGTAGCCGTGTTAACGACTTGTTCAGGAGCCTTTTCATACAATGCCAATCCATGGATTAATTCCATAATTGACGTTTCATCACCTTTTCGTGCTGGACGTATCATAATTATTGAACTCCTGCAAGATTGAAACGTAAACGAATACCTGTACTCATGTTTGCTGTCTTGTATGAAGTAGCAATTTTAGGCGTATTGATTACTTGATCGTAATACACTTGAAGCGTTAAGTTCTGTGTTAAGTTGTAATCCGCAGACGACTTAATTGAAACAACACGTTGTCCTGCTGTCGCTTGGTTGGTGTTTTCAACTACTTTGCGAATCACTGTTAAGTTATCACGGAACGATAAATCAAAACGAACATTCAAGGAACTTGCAGGAATTTTCTCAATCAATTTAACTTTCTCGAATTTATAACCTGTACCAATTACCCATTCAGATCCTAACACTTCTGTCACCTGATTGTTATTCAACGACAAGGTAGAACTTCTATCCTTTTTAAATTCAAACTTGGTGATCAAGCCTTGTCCTTTAATGTTCCAAGTTGCATCAATTCCAATCAATGGTGAGAAACGTTCAGAAATAGTAACATTTTGAATTTGTCGATCAGCAATGAAGTTATTATTGATATCACGCGCATTCGCATCACCATTCGCATCAAAACCTGCATTTAAATTCGTTTGTAAACCAGCAACGCTTACCGTAGAACTGTAACCATGACGAATTACGAAATTCTTAACGTATTTCTTAGCAAACTCATACTTCGTTAATCCATTGTAATTAACAGACCAGTTTGGAAGCGGAACGTTTTTCAAAGGATTCACGTTTTTATCCGTAACCGATTTTTTCGAATAAGCTGTTAAGAATGCTCCCGTAACTACTTCCTGTTGAGTTCCACTGTAACCAGAATAATACCCTGAAGTTAGCGGTGAAGAATTTGCATTATTTGCTCCTAACAAAGCAGAAACAGCTTCTCTATTCGCTAACAAGTTATTGAATGTTTCAGAAGAATATGTTTTACTATCAATTAAAGCAAAAGCAGACCCAATTGTAACATTTGTATACGTTAAAGTACCAGTTTCAACTTTACTTTGTCCTTCATATTGTTGCGTTGTTTCGTTCCAACGGAAGAATTCACTTGAGTTATTTCCATAGTTGCGGGTCAATGTCATCTCAATAGTCACATCTTTTAACGGTTCCAATGAAGCACGCAAATTCAAGTTTTGAGTATGTGTAGTCGTATATTGCTTATTCAATGCTTCATTTTTCACCAACCAATTATTATCAGCTGCTGTTGTCGCAATATTGTAACCTGTTTCACGACCCCACAAATCATAACGCTGTTGACCAAATACAAATCCACCCAAAGGAGCACTGAAACTATTGTTAAATCCTAATACACTTGATTCTTGGTTATAACCAGGTAATAAGGTTCCATCTGTCATGGCATACGTTCCTGACACATTGCGAACTGTCATTAAAGCTCGTGCAAAGAAACCACCAACTGGATGAACTTTTCCTTTGCGTTTTTTCTCACGATCTTTCTTACGTTTTTCTCGCTCTTTTTTGCGTTTCGCTTTCTTCTTTTCCTTTTCAGTCATGTTCGACTCGTCAATCGGAGTTTCTTCTTCGGTCTTTTTACCAGCATCCTCCTTAGGTCCGTCTCCACTTGTATTTCGTCCACCAACTTCTTTTGTACCGATAGCACCACGTCCGCCACCTTTACCGTCTGCAATTACCTTTTTCAGATAAGGAATTTTATTGTACAAATTGGTGAAATTCATCTGACCCGTAACGTTTACAGTACGGTTATTTTGAATTGTATTTCCAAATTCTGCTTGCGCTAATGGAGCTCGTTGCCAGTTATATGTTCCCCCATATTTAACATTGGCCGACATCCAATCTGTTAGTGGTAATTTATCCAATGGCAAATTGTAGCTCAAACTATAGTTGTGCGAATAATCCATTGTTTTACCAAAGGTGCTCATTTGAGAACGTATCGTATCCTTGAATGCTTGATAGCTAACTGGGTCCAATTTGCGATCAACACGGTCATTGCCTTCTTCAAATATTGCACGATTCGTAGCTGCAAACGTGAATTTGATATTTTTAGAAATGTCATATCCTAAGTTATAAGTTCTATTCCATGTGAATCGTTTCACATAAACAGGTTGAAACTCATAATCCGGAACCATGTTATTTCTAACTTGACGTTCGTTGTATGAACGCAATACATCATTCGTAAATGAAATGTTTTTCGGTGTTAAGTATAAATTGAAATCCTTAACAAGTGCTAACCATTTCGATTTTTGGACAAATTTCAATTTTTTAAACGGTTCAAATGGTTTAGCAGCAAATGAATAATTGTAATTCAAACCTCCATTCCATGTTTTCGTTTTGTCGTAGTTTGTATTAAAATCACGACGCATGTTTTCCGAATACGAATAACTTGCTGACCAATTTGAAACTCTCCAGAAGTGTGCTGTTGAACCTGCTTTCGCTTCTTTACGAACATTCGTGAAATTATACGATTTTCTTTCTGTAAAGTCTTGACCTGCACGTGCACGCTCTTTACGCGTTGCCATGTCATAGTCTGACAATTTCACATCTGGATTGAATGGATCGTATTCAGGATTGATGATTCCCAATGAATAACCATAAAAGAATGGTAAGGAAACACCAGCTTGTTTACCAAAGAATTGTCCGAGTTGAACATTCGCATTCATGTCAACTCCAATGCGTTCATTACGCTGACGCTCTTGTACGCGACTTTCAACACTTCCCCAGTTGATTCCTGAATAATTACCCGATGCCGATACATTCGCAAAATCCGCTAATTGCAATTGTGCTTGAGCAACGGCAGCTTGTCCACCCTCACTTACGAAGTCTGTCAAACGAAGCTCGTTGATCCAAATAATCGCACATTCCGGATCTCCAGAATCTGGCCAAGGATTGTCAGATGATTTACTAGGGTTTCTTACTCCAACCATCAAGGTTTTTATTCCCTGAAGGTTTGGACTACCCTTAACTTTTAGTTGGCGTTGCGGATTAGCTGGATCCGGTGCCACGTATTCAATCACATAGGAAACATCGGTACTTCCACCGTCAATTAATAAATTTCGTTTCTTTTTCAGGTCTAACAAATCATCGAAAACAATTTCTACGTTGTTTGATTCTGGCCAAATATCCTCTGCCAGCGTCGCACCCCACAAGGTTTTATCTAATGGTAATTCGTATTCGTAATAGTTATCCACGAAATCCGTTCCCAAACGCACAAATAAAGTCAAATCTTGGTTGTTCAATGGCATAGATTGAAGCACTTCTTCCGCATGCACGAACATTTTCAATTTCTTATATGTTCGAACGTCAAATTGGACATTACGGTAAGCAGCACGAGCATCACCATCTTGCAAATTACACACGTCTAACACAAGTGATTGCTCATTCAATTGACGTTGATAGGTTTGAGATGGATCAATTTCACGTAAAATACCAGGCGGAATTTCATATTTAATTGGACTGCGTTGATCGTTTTCTTCAACGTTAACAGCAGCAATATTAAAGGTTGTTAAATTCGGGTCAACTTGAACACTTTCTCCTGGTTCAGTCAAATCCAATTTATACCTTCTCCATTCTCCACGAATTAATTCAAGACGAGCAAAACGCAACAATACTTCTTCATCAAACCCTTTCATGAACATACGCATAAAACGAATGGACCTGAAATCTTGAATTCCATTCACTTTTTTCTCGTAATCTGCAATTGGAATTTTGAACTGATACCAACGCTCAGTTTTCGTTCCATTTTGATACACTTGAACGTTTGTTATAAAGTTCTTCCCAACTTGCATGTCATTTGGACGCAAGCTAATCTTGTATTGGAAGTAACTTTCGGATTCAGCAAGGTTGTTATCTTGGTTGATATCTTCCAAATCAGGCATGTTTGTTCCTTGCGTTGGATAACCATCAACATTGGCCGTATCTGACATTTCGGTGGTTGGAGAATTGCCCTCCATCCCATTGTATTTTTTGTAGCGTTTTAAGATATTAAACGTATCCGCATCATACACATCATCACGGTAAAAATTATAATCATCGCTTGATGGATCAGCAATCATTTTTGCCTTTACAGCTGGATCAATCACAGCATTATTTTGCACCCAATTCACATAATTTTGGTAGGCAAGTTGTTCTTGTGCATTTGCCCAACCATCAAGACCAACGTCTTGATTTAATCGTGAGTTAGGATCATTATCGAACGCATTTACAACAACTTGCTGTGTTGAAACACGACCCCAAGTTGTAGTATCCAAGTCATCGTTTGCCGAAACACCTGTTGGCGGTAAACCATTTTCAAAACTCTTTCTTGAATCCGAAAGAACATCTTCTGAAATATTCCCTAAGTTGAAATATAAGTCACCACCGCTGTGTTGAGTGTTAGGATTTACAGCTTCCGCATCATCATTGAATGGATCTAATACCCAAAATTGGATAAACTCAATGTTAGTTTGTTCAAAATCATTCGTTGAAAGAGAACGCATAATTCCTCCCCAACGATTTTCAGGATTTGTAAATGTACCATCAGGATTTACAGTATTCGTCGTATCGTAGTTGTACATTCCACGCTCCAAAGGATAATAAGCCAATTCTAAAATTGGAATATTTGGAATCGACCCGTATTGCTGTTGTAAATTCGGGAAAATATCTACTTGGTTCACCAAACGCATACGACTATCCGATAGTTGACTCGGATCATCTTTAATGTGTTGAGGTGTTAATGAATTCTTTTGATAGAATAACGGATCAATTAAATACCACGCTGCTTTTGCTCGTTTGTAGCCTGCAGATAAATCTTTGTTCGCTGCTTCTGGGAATAAATCTGGTTGTCCTTGAGGAACAGATGCCAAGCGCCAAGAAGTCACTGAACGCAAATCAATAGCACTTTGTGAACCCTCAAAGTCATCGATGTAAGATGTTCCGTCTTTATTAATCGCCTTTGGTTGTCCTGGAATCAAATAAGCATATTCACCATTGATTGAGAACGTTGATTTTTGTGTTGTAGAAATAACCGGCAATAAATCCACCAATTTTGTCAAGAATGGTACTTCAGTTCTAAAGGCAAAATCGACTCCAAGAATGTTGTTTTTAAACGGTTCACTTCCGATGTCAACTTTTTGCGTTACAGGACGCTCCATCATACGCATCCATGTTCCACCAATATTGAATTTATCAGAGAATCGATAATTATAATGACCTCCAATCAAGGAACGTGCTTGGAATCCAAATACTGAATTACTTTCGATTGAAATTTTAATCGGTGTATTCGACTCCAAAATTCCTGTGTTAAGAATTTTTACACGACCTAAATTGTAATCAACGGTATAATCTGTTCCTTCAACCAATTTTATTCCTCCAGCAGTAACAGTAACGGCACCTTGAGGAACATTCAATGCATTCAACGGAATATCGGAAGAAACTGAAGATTGATACTCTCCTTTAAAACTAAATCTGTTTTTACTTGGGATTTGTTGAGCAGCAGTTTTCGTTGAATCATACAATTCTGTGTAAGCAACTTGATCAATGTTCACTTGAGAAATTCCAGCAGTTGCTAATTTACTCGCAAGTGTTTTACCAAATGGTTCAACTGTTGAGAAGTAAACTCGACCATTTCTCGTATTAATTGTCCCTCCGTTTTCTGCACGGTTTCCATTAAATACAATCGGAACATAATCGAAGACACCATCTGAAAAAGGCTGGTTGTTTTGGTTCAATTTGTCCATTTCCAGCAAGGTAACGATTTGTTTATCGTCAACACCTGTCATTGGGAAAAACGGAACTGATAAGGATGTTGCTGGATTATTGTATAAAAGGTCAATTCTGAATCCTGTCTGATCAACTTGATACGCTCCAATTGAATAAACGTTTTTCATCATCAAATCCCATACTTTGTTTTTAGGATTTGTAATGGTTGGTTTCAATAATTTTAAAATCAAGGCTTGTTGACCTGCAACACCATCTGTTGAGAATTCACCCACTTGATATGTTTCACCACGGTATGTATATTCGTAAGCAACCGCTAAAACTTCATCATTGTTTAAAGGCAAATTCAACGAGATATATCCCAAAAGAGCATTGTATGTAAATTCTTGCTCTGTTAATTTACGCGCATTTTCAACTTTTTCATAGTGAACAGCTTGTTGAAAGGGTCCTGGAGCAGTAACTTGAGAACTTAGCGCAGAAACAGCATTTGAGAATCCGCGAACCAATGGTTGATTAGAAGCCCAATCATATAAACCATTTGCTTCATTGTCTGGCATTTCACTAGGTCCATATGCACCTGGTTCACCTTCACAATTCTCTGCCTTCGCTTCACCTAAATCCGCAAAAGCAATAATGTTTCTCGTGTTTTCAGTGTTGTTTGTACGATTTGTCAACCAAACCTCCATACGTGTTATGTATGCTGATGAATTAACAATCGGAATTGTAGCCATCGCTTCATCATAATGGTCATGGTGATACAAATTGACGAAGTAGTGACGATTTGCTTCGTAGTTATCTGCAGTCAATTCAAATTTCTGAACCTGTGCTTTTCCTGTAATATTGATTTCCTGACGTTTACCTTTTGAAGAAGCAGCAATCAAATCAACCGTCGCGCGACCAAATTTCATTTGTGTTTTCGCACCAAATAACGTTTGTGATCCTTGAATTAAAGAAGTTGGCAATTGCAAAGCCACATTTCCCAATTCAATTTTCTGCATGATTTGATCCTCATTTCCAGTATATTCTAACTTAGAAATATTATCAAAATCAAAAGCCGCTTGTGTATTGTAACTCGTGCCAATTTTCAACTTAGTACCGATTTGTCCAACCAAGTTCATTTGAATTTGCTGTTGGAAGTCAAAACGTGTAATATGACGCTGTTTTACTGGTAAAATAGGATTCTCATAACGCGATGAATTCACGCCAAACGACAGCTCAACCGAACCTTGAGGACGAATTGTAATTTGATCTGATCCGAAGAAATTTTCAAAGGCCTTACTTCCAATTTTTATTGGAAACTCCATTGGTTGACTTTGGGCCGTTTGTTGTTCAATTTTTTCCTTCCAATTTTCGCGCAATACTTTCTGACGCTCATACTCTAAATATTCCTCAAGCGTCATCATCGATGGATTTCGATAATTCAAAGATCCAATCGTTTCTTTAAAAATGTAAGTCCCAGTGACTGGATCATAAACAATTGTTTGTTGCACAGAAGAAGGGTCACCCAAATCAAAACTTTGTGGTTGTGTTTGTGTTGGATCAATATTATTTTGAATCGGAAACTGCAAAGTATCCTGAGCCTTTCCAATTGTAGCTTGAAATAGGAACACGAGAAAGACCAACAATGATGTTGATTTCCAATTCGTTAGTAGTACTTCAGTCTTTTTCAATTTATAAAATTTTCAATGCTTCTTTAATCAATAATTCAACAGATTCATCACCTGTTGCTATTTTATCTATGGCTTTTTCAGCTGATTTTTTATCAAAACCGAGTGAAACCAATGCAGTTAACGCATCAAATCGATTCGTATTGTTTTGATTGAAAATATTTTCGCTCGAAAATACCATTTTTAACATTTTGTCTTTCAGGTCAATAATAACTCGTTGAGCTGTTTTTGCTCCAATTCCCTTAATACTTTGGATGGTTCTAACATCTTCTGATTGAATTGCATGAGCAATTTCATCGGGAACTAAGGACGACAACATAATCATTGCTGTGTTTGGCCCAATTCCTGAAACCGACACGAGGTGGTTGAACATCTCACGTTCTTCTTTACTCGCAAAACCGTATAAAATATGCGCGTCTTCACGAACAACCAACTTCGTAAAAATTTTAATTGCTTCATCAGATCCTAAAGCAGAAAACGTATTCAATGAAATTTTCACTTCATAACCAACACCACCGCACTCGACGATTAATTCGGTTGGGTTTTTTTCTACTAATTTTCCGTTCAGATGACCAATCATATTATTTGTTTTGTGCGTCTACAACTGCCACTTTTACCATGTTAATAATTTCTCTCACCGAAGAACCAAGTTGTAGTACATGAACTGATTTTTTCAATCCTACTAAAATTGGTCCAATTGCTTCACCTTCAGTCATTTCCTGTAACAGCTTATATGCAATATTACCTGCGGACAAGTTAGGGAAAATGAGCGTGTTAACTTGTTTATTCGCTAAATGTGAGAAAGAAAATTTCTCCATCATCAATTCATTGTTCAAGGCAAAGTTTGCTTGTACTTCACCGTCAACCACCAATGTTGGGTATTTTTCGTGAAGAATTTCAACTGCCTTATTCATTTTTTCAGAATCAGGACCTGGCGATGACCCAAAATTTGAGTAGCTAAGCAAAGCAATTTTTGGAACCACTTTAAACTTACGAATCATTTTTGCCACATTGTTGGTGATTTCAGCAATTTCTTCAGCTGTTGGATTCAAATTAATCGTTGTATCCGCCAAGAATAAAGGACCTCGCTTCGTAACTAAAATGTACATTCCTGCCACTGTGCAAACATCTTTTTGCAAGCCAATTGTTTGAATAGCTGGACGAACAACATCTCGGTAATTTCGCGTTATTCCAGAAATCATCGCATCAGCATCCCCCATTTCAACCATCATTGCACCAAAGTGGTTGCGTTCGCGCATGATTTGAATCGATTCAAATTCAGTAAATCCTTTTCGCTTACGTTTTTCAAAGAATGCTTTACCGTAAGAATTTCTGCGGTCTTCTTCCTCTTCCGATTTTGGATCAATGATTTGAACATCCTGAAATTCAATGCTATATTCCTGGATTAAAGCTTCTATTTTCTTTCTTTTTCCAAGTAGAATTGGGAAAGCAACGCCTTCTTCCCATGCAGTTTGAGCCGCTTTTAATATTTTGATATTATCTGCTTCAGCAAAAACAACACGTTTTGGGTTCATTTGTGCTTTTTCAGTAATATTTCGAATCAATTTATTGTCCAAACCTAAGCGGTTTTTCAATTGCATTTCATAGGCATCCCAATCTGTAATTGGATTCTTAGCAACGCCCGATTCCATGGCTGCTTTTGCAACTGCTGGTGCAACGTAATAAATCAAACGTGGATCCAAAGGTTTAGGGATTATTTGTTCACGCCCAAAGGAAATATTCTTCTCACCATACGCTTCAATTACTTCTTCAGGAATTGTTTCTTTTGCTAAAGAAGCAAGAGCTTTTACTGCTGCCAACTTCATTTCCTCATTGATTGTTGTTGCACGAACATCCAAAGCACCACGGAAAATGAATGGGAAACCTAAAACATTGTTCACCTGATTAGGATGATCTGAACGTCCAGTTGCCATAATAATATCCTTACGAACAGATGTAGCATCTTTGTATGATATTTCTGGTTCTGGATTAGCCAAGGCAAAAACAATTGGATCTTTTGCCATCGAAGCCACCATATCCTTAGAAACAACATTTCCTTTTGACAAACCAACGAAGACATCCGCTTTTTTCATGGCTTCAGCTAAAGAAATTGATTTTTTATGTTTTGAATAAGGAATTTTACTTTCATCAAGATCTGTGCGTTCACTGCAAATCAAGCCTTTCGAATCATACATGAAAATATTTTCAACTTTTGCACCCAAGGCGCAATACAGTTTTACACATGACATTGCGGCTGCACCTGCTCCAGAAACAACAATTTTCACTTTGTCGATTTTCTTTTTCGCTAATTCGAGTGCATTGAGCATTGCGGCTGAAGAAATAATCGCGGTACCATGCTGATCATCATGCATAACTGGAATATCCAGTTCTTCTTTTAATCTTCTTTCAATTTCAAACGCCTCAGGAGCTTTGATATCTTCTAGGTTAATTCCCCCGAAAGTCGGAGCAATTGCCTTTACTGTTTGAATGAACAATTCCGGGTCAGATGCATCAACTTCAATATCAAATACATCAATGTCAGCAAATATTTTAAATAACAAGCCTTTACCTTCCATAACTGGCTTTGAAGCTAACGGACCAATATTTCCAAGACCTAGTACAGCAGTACCATTTGAAATAACTGCAACTAGGTTTGCTTTGCTTGTATATTTATAAACATCATCAGGATTTTCAGCAATCTTTAAGCATGGCTCTGCAACACCAGGCGAATATGCCAATGAAAGATCTCTTTGCGAAGAGTACGGTTTTGTTGGGACTACCTCAATTTTTCCAGGTTTTCCTGAAGAATGATAATCCAATGCATCTTGTTTGCGTATTTTAGCCATAATCGTCTATTGAAGCCGCTAAAGATACAAAAATGGTTTGACTTATTACTGTTTTATACCTGAAGTTATGGGAATAAAAAAACCCGAATCAGGAAACTGATTCGGGTTTCAGAATGTTATTCTAATTCTTATTTGATAACAACGTTTTTGCTAGTAGTCAAACCGTTTGTAGTAATTGAAACGATATAACTTCCTTTCGCTAAGTTGCTAACTGGGAAAGCAATTGATTGAGCACCATTCAAAGAAGTTAATTCTTGAGATGCCATAACTCTTCCTTGTAAGTCAACGATTGCAATTGTGTAATCTGCGTTGTTTGCATCAAAAGTAACATTAACAACATCAGAAGCAGGGTTAGGGAATACATTCATTGTGCTTCCTAACAATTCTTCAATTGATGAAGTAGCGTCAGTTTTCATTGCAGCATCACGCGTAAAAGTCGAACCGAAGTTACCTAAATCTAAATTGATGATTGAAGCTCCGTTACAAACGATTTCCATACCGTATTGACCAGCAGGGTTTGTTCCGTATCCGAATCCATCACCGTAAACGTCAGTCATAATTACTTTGTAACAGTTGTTTCCAGCTGGTAAAGTAACGTTATGCGTTTTTGTTTTAAGAGCATCTGGTCCACCTGCAGCAGTTCCACCAGCACCAACGTATGGTCCACCAGAAGCAACTAAAGCATTTGTTGCAGAGTTTCTAATTTCCCAAGCTGTTTCAGATGGGTAGTTATCAGTAAATACTTTTACTGTAATGTTTACTCCTGTTAAATCTGCAGAAACAACAGACATTGCATCTGTAGTAACGTTGAATGGAGCACCACCGTTAACTTGAGTCAATTCAACTGTGTAAGTTGAAGCTGGGTTAATTGTCATTGAAGTGAATGTTACAGTTCCTGTAGCAAACTGAGCAACGTTTCCAGAGAAAGGAGTTGAAGCAACTTGTGTTCCGTTTTCTTTTAAGATAACAGTTCCTGAAGTAATTGCGTTTGTTCCGAAGTTTTCGAAAGAAGCTTCTGGCTCACCAGTTGTTGAACACAAAGCAATTTCTGAACCTTCAATAACTGCATGATTTGTTACACCTGATAATGTTCCACAAGCTGAGTTGATGTCTGCTTTAATTGCTGCAGCACTTAACTGACCAATTTCGTATACTAATCCATCTGGACAAATACGATAAATTGTTGGGAAATATGTAATTGCGTAATCATTTGCAATTTGTGCATTGTCTAAGATTGGATATGGAGTACCAGTTACCCAGTCACCTTGTGTGTTTGATCCTGTTCCGTGAAGATCAGCATTCGTAGTTGCACCATCACCTTCAACATAGAAAACCATTACTTCATCAGATCCATCTGGTCCGTATGCTTCGTAAATGTTTCTTAATGCGTGAGAATTGTGATAATTCCAACATGGTCCACACCAAGTAGCAGAAATATCAATAATAACCGTTTTACCAGCATTTAAATAATCTGTAAGTGTATGTGATACACCGTTCAAATCTGTCGCAGTGAAGTTTGGTGCTGGCGTACCATCAGCCAACTGTGCATTCGCTGAAGCAGCTCCAAGCAATACTGCTACACTTAGTAATAATTTTTTCATAGTTTATAATTTAAGATTTACTAAACAATCAAGGTAAAAGTAAGGTTTTATCTTTTTAAAACAATTTTAATAAAGAAATATTCTTGGACTCCTAATTCGATTAAGTAAACCATTTTTTGCACCTATTTTTTGTTAATGACCACAAAAAACAGAGATTCTGTTATTTTTACATCAATACATTTAACAACATTTTGAAGATGAAGATTGTAGTATTTTCAGGGGCAGGCATGAGCGCAGAAAGCGGAATTAGCACGTTTAGAGACAACAATGGTCTGTGGGCTAACTTTAAAATAGAAGAGGTTGCTACTCCACATGCATGGTCAAATAATCCTGAAATGGTTCAATCTTTTTATAATCAACGCAGAAAACAAATTATTGAATCTTCACCAAATGAAGCACATAAACTAATTAAGGAACTTGAAAAAATTGGTGATGTAACGGTAGTCACGCAAAACATTGACGACTTGCATGAACGTGCTGGTTCAAAACATGTCGTTCATTTACATGGAAATATTCGTGAGGCAAAAAGTTCCGGACCAAATCAAGAAGCACGTTATTATCCAATCGACGGCTGGGAATTGAAAATGGGTGATCTTTGTGAAGATGGGTTTCAATTAAGACCTCATGTGGTTTGGTTTGGTGAGGCAGTTCCGAATCTAGAAGTAGCATCTAACCTAATAACAGCAGCTTCAGTTCTTATTGTCATTGGAACTTCATTGCAAGTTTATCCCGCAGCAGGATTAATACACAGTGCAGCAAGAAATTGCACCAAATTTTTGATTGATCCAAATGCAGATCAATTACAAATCCCATCTGACTTTATCGTACTCAACGAAACCGCAAGTGAAGGGATGCTGCAATGTTTGGGTCTATTAAAAGAAAAAAGCGGCCTTTCATAAGCCGCTTTCCTTTATTTTTTCTTCAATTCATCTTTCACATATAACTCAATTGCGCCTGTCATTGAAGGAGCATTTGGCATTGGTGCATGAACATCCAATCGTAAGTTGTTTTTAATTACTGCGTTTGCTGTTGTTGGACCAAACGCTGCGATTCTCGTATTGTTTTGCTTAAAATCCGGGAAGTTTTTCAAAAGTGACTCAATACCTCCAGGACTAAAGAAGACTAACATATCGTAATAAACGTCTTCCAAATCAGACAAATCTGAAGCAACCGTGCGATACAAAACAGCTTTTGTGAAATTAATCTTATGTTCTTCTAAGGTAACAGGAATTTTGTCGTTTAAAATATCTGTACAAGGCAATAAGTATTTCTCCCCTTTATGCTTTTTCATAACGTCCATCAAATCTTCAATGGTTTGTTTACCAAAGAAAATTTTACGTTTACGATAGGTAACATATTTTTGAAGATAGTAAGCAACTGCTTCAGAAATACAAAAATACTTCATCGTATCTGGCACTTCAAAGCGAGTCTCTTCGGCAATTCTAAAGAAATGATCGACTGCATTTTTAGAAGTCAAAATAATCGCCGTGTGCTCTGGTATGTTTACCTTTTGCTGACGAAACTCTTGCGCTCCAACGCCTTCTACGTGAATAAAAGGACGAAAATCGATTTTCAACTTGTATTTCTCCGCCAAATCAAAGTAAGGAGATTTGTCTCCTTCCGGTTTCGGTTGAGAAACTAATATAGTTTTGATAGCCAACGTTCTAACAAATTAATTTCAACACTCAAATCATTTTAAGAAATTCTTAATTACGTAGTTATAGGCTACGAATAGTGGTAGAATTTCAAGAGTGCAAAAATACAAAATTAAATAATACCACGATACTCCATTTGTTAAAACCACAATGGAACTTTTAAACATTCGAATCAGATATTTTAAACAAATGACAGAAACGAATATCCACAAAAACCATTGATTGAACTCGGGATTCATGATCCAAAACAAGGCTAAAATTGAAAAAATCAAACCGAAAAATTGATTTCCAGTGATGGTATTCATTGAAGGAATCGTCGTTTTTTTCAATTCTCCTGTTAAAAATCCAACGATTATCGGTCCTAGAAATTCATTTAAAAACAAAACGAAAGGTAATCCGAAAGCAATTATCATCGCCCAACCATCATCCAATATTAATATGCGATGAAGAATCAAAAACGTACACAATCCAAATCCAATGAAATAATTAAACAGCAGAATTATCGAACTAAACGAACTTAAACGCATGTTTTCTTTTAGTACTTGATCGACTCCATTCGTTTTAAAAGAAACAGCTATTACAGTTGCGATTGCCTTCGTGTTTCCTATGCGCGACAAAGCAACCAATAAAAAAGATAAGGACAATAAAGCAATCAAATACATTGTATAGGTTTCAACCTTTGGTTCCAATGCATTTGGTACCTCCTGAGAAACGCTATTTACAATTTGTAATAAGAACATTTGATTTAATTTCCTTTTTGTTTTGACAAAGTTAACAACCTTGTGAAAGAAACTTTCGCCATGACTAAAATATATTTAAATTTGTCGCCATAAAAGTATTTACATGAGAACTGATTTATACGTACATCCTGATTATTATAATATGGATGATCTTTTGTCTGACGAGCACAAAATGGTGCGCGACGCAGCAAGAGCATGGGTGAAAAAAGAAGTTTCACCAATCATTGATGAACATTATGAGAAGGCAACTTTTCCAATGCATTTATTGAAAGGCTTAGGAGAAATTGGAGCTTTCGGACCGTATATTCCAGAAGAATATGGTGGACCAGGATTGGATCAAATCTCTTATGGTTTAATCATGCAAGAGTTGGAAAGATGTGATTCTGGATTGCGTTCAACTGCATCTGTTCAATCTTCTTTGGTGATGTATCCAATTTGGAAATACGGATCAGAAGAGCAAAAACAAAAATACCTTCCAAAATTAGCAACCGGAGAAATGATGGGATGTTTTGGTTTAACAGAACCAGATCATGGGTCAAATCCTGGTGGAATGATCACTAACTTCAAAGATGCTGGTGACGGAGAACACGTTATCTTGAATGGAGCTAAGATGTGGATTTCGAATGCACCATTCGCAGACATTGCTGTTGTATGGGCAAAAGATGAAACTGGTCGTATTCACGGTATTGTTGTTGAAAGAGGAATGGAAGGATTTTCAACTCCTGAAATGCATGGTAAACTTTCATTACGTGCATCAGCAACTGGAGAATTAATCTTCGTAGATGTAAAAGTTCCTAAGAAAAATATTTTACCAGGAAGATCTGGTTTAGGTGCTCCGTTAAGCTGTTTAGATTCTGCACGTTTCGGAATTGCTTGGGGAGCATTGGGTGCTGCAATGGATTGTTATGATCAAGCAGTTCGATACTGTCAAGAAAGAACACAATTTGGTGTTCCAATTGGAGCTTTCCAATTACAGCAAAAGAAATTGGCAGAAATGATCACTGAAATTACAAAAGCGCAATTATTAACGTTCCGTGTTGGTCAATTGAGAAATGAAGGAAGAGCTACTTCTGCACAAATTTCGATGGCTAAACGAAACAACTGTGAAATTGCTTTGAACATTGCGCGTGAAGCACGTCAAATTCATGGTGGAATGGGTATTACTAGTGAATATTCAATGATGCGCCACATGGCAAACTTAGAATCTGTTGTTACGTATGAAGGAACACACGACATTCACTTGTTGATTACAGGAATGGATGTTACAGGAATTCCAGCGTTTACAAGAGAAATGCCTGAAACGAAATAAGCATTCAAACATAATTAAAGCCATCTGTTTTCACAGGTGGCTTTTTTGTTTTATCTTTTCACCAATCAAACTACTCAAATTGAAACTTCTACTCAGTCTAAGTTGTGTCTTGTTGTCCTTTCTTTTATTCAGCCAAAATGGATTAAGAAAAGAACTAGATTCTTTAAAGAAAACGATTCGACAAAGCACATATTACGATTCATCGGCAGTATTTGCCAATGGTCAACGTGCAATTAAAATTGCAAAACAATTAAATGACCCAGACGAAGAAGCATTAATTTATCAATACTACGGTAATTTCTATTACTTTTCCTACAACCTGAAAAAATCCAAAGTCAACTATTCGAAATCGATTGAAATTGCCCAAAAAAACAAAAATGGTAAAATCGTTAATTCTACAAAAATTCGATTGGCCTTTGTGCTGATGGATACGGATTTGTTAGCGGCAGAAAAGGAATTCAAAAAATTACTAAAAGAAGCACTGAAATATCATTATACAGAAAACACAATTGAAATCTACAATGGTCTCGGCAACTTGTACGATTCACGTTTAATGAAAGATGAAGCCTTGAACTATTACTTAAAAGGTTTACGCTTAGCAGAAAAAAAAGGTAAAAAATACCACAATGCTATGATGTTAAACAACATCGGTCTGTTAAAATTCAACAATGATCAAGTCAAAGAAGCAGAAAAAGACTTCAAAGAAGGCTTGAAAATTATTGAAGGAATGGATGAGTTTCGCTTAAGTTTGAACTTGAACAATAACCTTGGATTGGTCTCCAAATCTTTAAAACAGTACAAACAATCGATTAATTATTACAAAAACACACTCGTTAATGCGAAGAAACTGGGCTTTCCTTTAGGGCGAGGCGTGGCATTTTTAAATTTGAGTGATTCTTACTCAAACAATAAAGACTATTCCATTGCGCTCAATTATGCAGATTCTGCACTTTCAATTTTAAAACCTTTTGAGCAGTGGGAATATGTTGGAATGGCCTATCTTATAAAATCATCAATCTACAGAAATCTAAAAAATACGAAAAGCGCGAAAGCATACACGGATTCCTTGTTTCAACTTCTTACATTTCATCCTTCATCAAACCTTGAAAAAACAGCACATCAAGAACTTTCTTCTATTTACGAACAGGAAGGGAATTACAAATTGGCTTTCTTCCATAACAACCGTTTTCACGCGATCAGTGACAGTCTTTCTGAAATTGCCAATAAGGATAACATTGCACAGCTTCAAGTTATCTATGGGAAAGAAAAAGTGGAGACTGATTTAGAAAACGAAAAGAACAAAAACTCACTTTTATCGAAAGAGAATGAACTAAAACAAACACGTGTCAATGCAATTATCGCCATTTCAATTTTCGTATTATTGATTACCATTGGTTTAATTTATATTCGTCACGTCCGCTTAACACGTAAGCAACAGCAAGAATTCACGAGTAAATTAATCTATAATATCGATCAAGAACGTTCACGTATTTCGAAGGATCTTCATGATGACATTGGACAATCGCTTTCGGTGATAAAATCGAAAATCAACATGTTTGCATCCGGAAAAATCAATGACATTTCAGGAATGGATTCTGATGTAGGAGAAGTGATTGATCAAACAAGGTCAATTTCACATGCTTTGCATCCATCTTTTATTCAAAAACTAGGACTAGAACGATCGCTTGTTTCCTTAACCGAAACAACACAAACGAAAACTGGATTAATCTGTAGTCTCGATTTGGATGCTGCTGAACGATTGGATGAATTAAACTCAGATGCTCAAACGCAAGTCTATCGCATTATCCAAGAATGTATCAACAACACCTTGAAGCATGCAAATGCAACGGCGCTAAAGATTTCAATTAGTCAACACAACAATGAATTCATTGTAAAATATCAAGACAATGGAATCGGAATCTCTGAAGCCAATAAATCGATAGATGGAATTGGTCTTCAAATTATCCATGAGCGCGCTATGAGCATTCAAGGTAAAGTTCAAATTACATCTAGTAAAGGAAAAGGTTATACATTAGTACTCACATTCGCTCAAAATGCCTAGTATGAAAATTTTTATTGCAGACGATCACCCAATTTTTCGCAGTGGATTAAAATTCTTACTTGAAACATCATTTGAGTCCATCCAAATTTCTGAATTTGACAATGGAATTAGTTTAATTGAGCATTGCGCCAACAACGAAGCTGATATTGTCATTGTTGACATTGACATGCCTGGTAAAAATGGCCTAGAAGTGTGTGAAGCCTTGGTTGCACAAGGATGCAAATCAAAAATCATTGTGCTAACCATGTACAAAGATTTGGAAATGTTGAAGTTGGCTTTTTACAATGGCGCAAAAGGTTATCTTGTAAAAGACAATACAAGCGAAGAACTTGTTGATTGTATTCAATCGGTTTTAGCAGATAAAAATTACATGGCTAAAGGAATTCGCGACCAAGAGCAATTGGTTGATCACGACGACGTTGGCAAATTTAAAATCGCTGAATTGCTGAATTCCTTGACAAGAACAGAATTAAAAACGCTGAAGTTGGTAAGTCAAAAATTATCCAGTAAAGAAATTGCAGATTTGCTCTTTGTATCCGTAAAATCAGTGGAAAATTATCGTTCGCGCATTTGTAAAAAACTGAATTTGGACGCACGTAACAACAGTTTGCTTTTGTGGGTTGTCGATAACAAAAAAATCATCGATAGCATTAAATAATCACTTCAAGGTACTCATCACAAACGAACTTTGCACATTCGCTATATTCGGAATTGAAGCAAGTTTTTCCTTCAAAAAAAGCTGGTATTCATCCATGTCTTTTACTTCTATCGACAACAAATAATCGTAGTTTCCTGCAATGTGATAACACGCAGAAACTTCAGATAAATGAACTACTTCATCTTCAAATCCTACCAACAAATCCAAGTTATGTGCTTTCAACGATACTTGACATAAGACATGTAGACCTTTACCAATCTTCTTTTTGTCCAGTTTAGCTTCATAAGACTGAATAACTCCATTTCGCTCTAAGCGTTTAATGCGTTCAAATGTCGGAGTGATTGACAAACCAATTTCGGCAGCAATTTCCTTGTTACCCAACTTAGCGTTCTTGCTTAACAACAGCAAAATTTTCTGGTCTATTTCGTCCAATTGAATGTCCATAGAATGTTTTTCTAAAATTGACGATTTTTAAAATCTCTTTCAGAACAAATATAAGGAATTAAGCACATATAAAGAATTATTTTCTATCATTCAACGTTGAATTAGTTTTTTAAATAGGTTTACGCTACAATTTAAAGAAATAACTATGGATTATTCTAAAATGCAACCAGAAAGTTTGATGATGAGTTATGGTTACAAACCATCATTATCAGAAGGCGCAATCAAATGTCCAATTTTCCAAACATCGACGTTTGTGTTCAATACAGCAATGGAGGGAAAACGTTTCTTTCAGTTAGCTTATGGTTTACGCGAAAAAGACGCAGGAGAAGAATTAGGTTTGATTTACAGTCGTTTGAATAATCCAGATTTAGAAATTCTAGAAAACCGCTTGTGTTTATGGGATGGAGCCGAAGACTGTGCTGTTTTTGAAAGTGGAATGTCGGCAATTTCCACTGCATTAATGGAATTCATGGCACCAGGCGATTTGTTGTTGTACAGTCGTCCTGTGTATGGTGGAACAGACCATTTCATCAATCACTTTTTGAAAAAACTGCAAATAGAAGCTGTTGGTTTTCATGCAACAGATTCGAAAGAGGAAATTATTGCGCGCATTGAAGCGACTGGAAAAGCGAATCGATTAACTATGATTCACATTGAAACGCCAGCCAACCCAACAAATGCACTCATCGACATTCAAATGTGTGCAGCTATCAAAGCACATTTTACAACAGAAGAAAAACCTGTGATTCTTTCGGTTGACAATACCTACATGGGCCCAATTTGGCAACATCCATTGAAACATGGTGCTGATTTGGTGTTGTACTCTGCAACAAAATACATCGGTGGACATTCAGATGTAATTGCTGGAGCTTGTCTTGGATCAAAAGCATTGATGGCACGTATCAAAGGTTTACGCACATTTTTAGGGAACATGGCTGGTCCGTGGACAGGTTGGTTATTAATGCGTAGTTTGGAAACCTTGAAAGTGCGCATGGAACAACAAGCTACGAATGCAAAATTTGTTGCTGAGTATTTGCGCAACCATCCAAAAGTTGAGAAAGTGTACTATTTAGGATTCATCAATGAAACTGGAAATGACCGTGAAAAAGAAATTTACGCACGACAATATACATCTGCAGGTGCAATGATTGCTTTTGATGTGAAAGGTGGGGAAGCAGAAGCTTTCAAATTCTTGGATTCATTAGAACTAATCAAATTGGCTGTTTCATTGGGTGGAACAGAAAGTTTAGCGGAACACCCACAAACAATGACGCATGCTGATGTTCCTGAAGAGGATAAAAATGTGATGTTTATTTCAGAAAAACTAGTTCGCCTTTCAGTTGGTGTTGAACATTACAGCGATTTAATTACAGATATTGAACAAGCTTTAAACCAGATATAACAAACCACTACTACATTCATTGAAAACAAAAACGGTCGTTGAGAATATTCAGCGACCGTTTTTTATTGCTCTTAGCGATTAAAATAAATCTGGAAGCCCATTTTGAAACCAAGATTATTTCCCTGGCCCTTTAAATTTTGGGCGAAATAAAATGCTGGTTCTAAAGCAACATTGTCATTTAAAAACAAGGCATAACCCAAATCGAAAATTAGATTAGAATTGCTCGAAGAATTTAATCTTCCATATTCAAATTTTGATTGTAGATAAAACTTCTTAACGTAATAGCGCAAATAGGGTGAAAAGTAAACAATGTTATTTCCTGATCCATAGCCATTAAAACTAAATCCTGCACCCACCGCAAAGTTATCTGCAACAAAATATCCAAAGTCAGGATTTAAACTGAACCAAGTTGAACTTGTTCCATTACTGTTTTTAGGTGTGTATCTATTAAATGTTAGCGAACCGCCCGCCATCATTGTGTTTTTATCAAGTTGTGCTTGGGCGTTTAACCCGATAAAAAGCAAAGTAAAAAGTAAAATTCGTTTCATAATTTTTGTTTTAGAATGCATGAAAATAATGATTTACAAAACAGATCGTATATCTTTTATATTTAATTGTAGGGTTTCTTTATCTCTCCATTTATTTGATTCAAGTGTGAAAACAACGTCAAAAGGCAATCCCGATGCTACCTCATCGATTTTTTCACCCAGATTGAAGCCAATTCCTTCCACAATTACATCAGACGTTGGCTGAGTCATCGATAGCTTTAAATGCACTTCTTTCAATAGGCGAATATCCGTTGAAAATACATTTTTCGACATGAAAACGGGCTTCATATTTCCAGGTCCGTGCGGTTCAAATTGTTCTAATATACGTTTCAATCGCGGAATTTTCATTCTGTTTTCGCCCGGAGTAAAAATTTCATTGAAATCCAATTCCAAATCTACTTCTTGCTCTGGTGTTTGATCTTCAAGCGTAATCGATTCCGCAACAACCTTTTCAAAGGTTTCTTTGAATGCGGCAACATTATCCAAGGCCATTGTCATTCCTGCTGCATGCGTGTGTCCGCCAAATTGCTCCAGCAAATGTTCGCATTTAATCAAAGCTGCATGAATATCAAAATTATTCACTGTGCGAGCTGAACCTGTTGCTTTTCCATTCGATTCCGTTAAAACGATGGTTGGACGATAGTGCTTTTCAATCAAACGCGAAGCAACAATTCCGACAACTCCCTTATGCCAATCATTTTTGAAAACAACAGTGGATTTCGAAGTTACGGTTGAAGCGTCTTCATCAATCATCTCTAATGCTTCTGCCGTCATTTCCTGATCCAATTCTCTTCTTTCTTTGTTATCAGCATCAATTGCTAAGGCAAGTTCCTTGATTTCATCTATCTTTTGAGAAATCATCAATTCAACTGCATGTTTTCCTGAGCGCAGACGACCTGCTGCATTAATGCGTGGTGCAATAGTAAAAACAACATCTGTCAAGGTCACAGGAAATTCACGTTTAGCGATTTTCAACAATTCAACGAACGCTGGACGCGGATGATCATTTAATTGCTTCATCCCATGAAAACAAAGTATTCGATTTTCACCAGTGACAGGAACAATATCAGCTCCAATGCTAACTGCTAATAAATCGAGAAAGCCAAAAAGTTCGTTCTGATTCCAATCATTTTCCACGCATAACCCTTGCAGAAGTTTAAACCCAACCCCACAACCTGATAGTTCTTTGTATGGATAATTGCAATCCGAACGTTTTGGATCTAAAACAATGCAATCGGGCAATTCAATTCCAGGATTATGATGATCACAAACAATAAAATCAACTCCTTTTTCTTTGGCGTAACGCACATGGTCGACTGAACGAATACCGCAATCCAACGAAATGATTAACGAAAATCCGTGCTCGGCTGCAAAATCAATTCCTTGATAACTGACACCATATCCTTCTGAGTAGCGATCTGGAATGTAGTAATCGAGTGCTTCATGTTTATTTTTTAAAAAACTATACATCAACGCCACAGCCGTCGTTCCATCCACATCGTAATCTCCGAATAACAATACTTTTTCTCCCTTGTCAATTGCCCTATTCACACGCTGTACAGCTTCCTGCATATCCTTCATGAGAAATGGATCGTGTAAGTGCTCTAACTTGGGTCTAAAAAAAGATTCAGCAGCTTCAAATGTTGTTATTCCTCGTTGAATTAATAATTGTGCGACAATGCGATCTACTTTGAGTGTTGAACGAAATTCTTCTACTAGTGTACTTTCTACCGGCGTTTTGACAAGCCATCTTTTTTGCATAATTTTCAGTTTTCTTATTTAAGTTAATAAAAATTGGCGCATTGAAGCAAGAAAAAAATAATTGAATTCATAAAAAATACAACATGAAGGTTTTAACAAGTGTCATTACAATCCTCTTATTTTCTATTAATTGTTTCGCTCAAACCTCGTACGATTTCGCAATTACTTTGCCGCCAAATTCACCAGAAATTAGTGCTGTTCCAAAGTCGTTTTATGGAATTTATTCAAGTGATTCAGCAGATATTGATTATGAATTTTCGGCAAAAGGCATTTTTGCAATTTCAACCATTTACAACCAAATTTCCAGGGAAACCGTTCGCGAATCTTCTAAGTACCGTGTTGAAAATGGTTACTTGTTTGGTGTCCAAAAAGATGATTCAATTCCATGTATCCTGGAAGGTGAATATTACGTTTTTGGAATCAAATACCGAGAACAAATCATTGGTGGGACTGCTCAACATAAATTAGTACAGTTAACGCCCAATTCCTTCATTGTCAACTTTAAAGAAAATGGAACCTTCACTCCTTCTCTCTTTGAATTTAAGGGAAAAACAGTTAGTGTTAGTCATTTCACGTATGATTCAGAAGCAACAGTTTTCGATGGAATTACCTCCAAAAAAACTGCTACTTCCAATCAAATGAATACCATCAGTTTGAGTCCAACGCTTGAAGAATGGAACAAGATTTCTCTTTCTTCCATTATGACTCGCCCAACATTATTTAAACGCTAGTTACCTGCCGTCTCCGTCCAATAAATTTCCGAGTCCGCCCAGAATAGATCCTTCTTCTTTGCGCGGACCAGTTCCGTATGAAAGAATTCTAGAAGCCAAACGCGAAATTGGCAAGGTTTGCAACCAAACTTCACCCGGTCCTTTCAATGTTGCAAAGAACATTCCTTCTCCACCAAATAAAGTGTTTTTAATTCCACCAACAAATTGAATTTCATAATCAACATCTTGCGTATAAGCTACAATACAACCCGTATCCACACGTAGAACTTCACCCGGTTTTAAAGTGCGTTTCATGATGTGTCCACCCGCGTGACAAAAAGCCATTCCGTCGCCTTCTAATTTTTGCATGATGAAACCTTCACCACCAAACAATCCTGTTCCTAATTTGCGCTGAAATTCAATTCCAACAGCAACACCTTTAGCTGCGCACAAAAATGAATCCTTTTGACAAATGATTTTTCCATTGTATTCACTTAAATCAATTGGAATGATCTTTCCTGGATAAGGTGATGCAAATGCAACACGCGCTTTTCCTTGTCCATTGTGCGTATAAGCTGTCATAAATAAACTTTCTCCCGTCAACAAGCGTTTTCCCGCTCCCCAAAGTTTACTCATGAATCCACCTGAAGTTGATTGAGCACTGCCGTCTCCAAAAATGGTTTCCATTTGGATTCCATCATCCATGTACATAAATGATCCAGCCTCAGCAACAGCCGTTTCCTGCGGATCCAATTCAATTTCTACCAATTGCATTTCTTCACCGTGAATGAAGTAATCGATTTCGTGGTTTGTTTTCATTGTTTTAGTTTTAATTATTTGTTAGCGTAAGGTCGATGCTTGGTACAATTTCAATTCATCCCAAGTCACCGCATCACCCAATTGTTCTTTTAAAGGTGTTAAAGATGTTCCTTGATAATCGCCAAATAAATCGGCCAATTCGCTGATTCGTTTTGGATCCATCACATCACTTAATTCAACTTTTTCTGCTTTAATCAAAAATACAAAATGACCGTAAATAGTCGTTTCTGAAAGTTGACGAATGCGCGCAATTTCTTCTATCGTATGACCTTCGTTCCATAAATCCCACGATTGATCATACGTACTGCGTTTTTCCTTTTTCTCTTTCGGTTCTTTTTTAGCTTTTTTCAATGGAATGATTTCCTCCTCTTCGTCTGCATGCATATCCAACAAAGATGGATTTTGACGCAGTTCTTGTTGCAAAGCCGCGATTTTAGCCACTTTGTAGTTTTTCACTTCAGAAGTCCAAACCAGTTCCTTTGTAATTTCTCTTCCAGCAACAATGGACTCCATCAGGATGCGCGCTTTTTTCATTTTTAGAATTGCCTCAGTGAGCAACTCGTCCAATTCTTCCAATTCCTCGGAATAAGCTTTTGTCTTTTTCACACGGCGCAATTCCGCAATTTTTTTCAAATTACTTGTTAAAACGCCATCCAAAATTTTAAAGAAATACGTGTAAGCCGCCTGAACACGTTCAAATACAAAATCCATATCCAAGCGCTCATTTCGGAATAAATTCTCCAGTTGATTTCTAAATTTTTTAGCAGGATCCATGGAGGATTGAATCGCTTGAGTTTGATGTGTTACCCACGACTTATTTTTGCCTTTTTCTGTTTTTGAACCTGCATTTTTATAACTCGCTTCATGAATTCCCCATTTTGAATTCAAGTCATACCAATCGAAAGCCGCACTTAGAATATCCAACAGATATTTACGTGTTCCGTGTTCCAAATAAGCATTCAGCATTTGCTCATCCGCCTTATTTCCAGAATAAGCTACAACTTGTTGATCGTTTGACAAACCATTCATGCGCATTGGCTTCAATAAAACCAAGCCTTGCAAAGTACGTAAACGCGAAAGTGCCACATACGCTTGTCCAGGAGCAAAAACATCCGAAACATCCAAAACTGCTTTGTCAAATGTTAAACCTTGACTTTTATGAACCGTTATCGCCCAAGCAAGTTTTAAGGGATAATGAACAAACGTTCCCATGACTGTTTCTTCAATTTCGCCCGTTTTATCGTTCAAGGTGTAACGAATATTGCTCCATTCATATTTTTCAACGATGATGCTTCGGTTTTCTTCCGGAAAATAAACACTGATTTCTGCAGAGCTCAATGAATCAATGCGACCCATCTTTCCATTGTAGAAATTTTTATCAAAGGAAATATCGTTTTTGATAAACATTACCTGTGCGCCCACTTTCAATTCCATTTCCTTTTCAATTGGAAAAAGATGTGGCGGAAAATCACCTGTTACTTCAGCTTCGTAAGTAAACGATTTATTGCTCAATGATTTCAAGGCTTTTGCATTCATCTCATCCGCCTTCGAATTGTGCGTTGTCAAGGTAATGTAACCTTCTTCTTTCAAAGCATCAAAATCGGGTTTAACAAATTGATTCAGCACTTGAACATCTGACTCAGTGATACGATTATCGCGTAAATTGTTCAATACGGAAATGAATGTATCATCTTGTTGGCGGTAAATCTTCGAAAGTTCAATGTACAATGGTTTTTGTTCTTGTAAAACACGTGCATTGAAAAAGAAAATTCCGCTGTAATATTTACTTAAAACACTCCATTCTTCTGGTTTTACAACGGGTGGAAGTTGCAATAAATCACCAATGAATAACACCTGAACGCCACCAAACGGATCATTTGTTCTGCGCACATTTCTGAGTGTCCAATCCATTGCATCCAATAAATCGGCACGCAACATACTCACCTCATCAATGATTAACAATTCGAGGTTGCGCATCATGTTTTGACGTTGCTTGTTCATTGCGAAATGGCGCATCAAACTATCTTTTGTTTCTAATTTAACCGCATTTGTAAATTGTGGTGCAACACCAAATTCTGGAACAAAACCTGCAAAAGGCAATTGAAAGAAGGAATGAATGGTCACACCGCCTGCATTTAACGCGGCAATTCCTGTTGGAGCAACGATAACAGCATTCTTGTAAGTGCTTGATATTATTTTCTTTAGTAAAGTTGTTTTACCAGTTCCAGCTTTTCCTGTAAGAAAAACCGACTGATTAGTCTGGTTGATAAAGCGTTCTGTAAATTCTGCTGGATTACTAACGTCGTGTTGTGTTTTTGTCATCATTTACTTGAAGTTAACGAAAAATATCATTCACTTCCAAATGAAAATTGAAAAGAAGTAAAAAAAGATTGTTTTAGTTCCAATTGATCATTGAACCTGAAGAAAATGAATCTTCAAAGGTTTCGCGCAAACGGTCTAACTTCGCCTTTGCTGCAAAATCGCCTTCTTTCGCTTTTAGTTTTAGCTTGTAATACATGTCCAATGAATGTCCGAATAAATCTTGCTCCAACATGTGTTTGATGGCAGCAATTTTTCCATTGACTTCAATTAAAAAGTGTTCGATTTCTCCCAGTTCGGTTAGTTCTGGGCTCGACAAATTTTCTTTTTTCAACAAAGAGGAATAATGAGGTAAAAGCTCATCCAAGATCGATGTAAATCGCTCTAACTCTCTGTTTAATAACTCCTTATTGTTTTTAAAATTTTTCACTTTTGCTTTATTGATTTACTGCAATGTACAGAAATATATGAATGCGCAAAATTTATTTTTGATTATTTAACAAAGAACTACGTAGAACTACTTAGTTGCGTATTTTTGCAATGTGTCGGGTATTTATATTCATATTCCATTTTGTAAGCAGAAATGCACGTATTGCGATTTTCATTTCAGTACCACATTTCATTCGTATCGTCAACAAATGATTGATGCGATTTGTTTGGAAATTGAGCAACGTGCTGATTATTTGGCATCTAAGGAATTATCCAGCATTTATTTTGGCGGTGGAACTCCAAGTTTGTTGACTAAAGCAGAATTAAATCAAGTTCTTGAAACAATTCAAGGCCGTTTCACGCTTGCAAATTCATGTGAAATAACCTTAGAGGCAAATCCAGATGACATTGATCTTGAACGATTAAGTTTTTGGAAACAAGTAGGAATTAATCGTCTTTCCATTGGTTTACAATCATTTAAAGAAAGTGATTTACAATGGATGAACAGGGCACATTCGGTTAATGAAGCCTTGCAATGCGTTTCTCTAGCGCGGAAGAGCGGAATTACAAATATCAGCGTTGATTTGATCTATGGCTTACCACATCTTTCTATGGAAGAATGGAAACAACACATTGAAACGGTTTTGGCCATGGATGTGCAACATATTTCTGCGTATTGTTTGACAATCGAAGAAAAGACCGCCTTGCATCATTTAGTTGAAAGCAAAAAAATTGTGCCAGCAGGTGAAGATGATCAGAGCGAGCAATTCATTTATTTAACAGAACAATTAAAAGGAGCTGGTTTCAATCATTACGAAATATCAAATTTTGGTTTACCTGGATTTGAAGCCGTTCACAATTCTTCGTATTGGAAAGGTGCGCAGTATTTAGGCGTTGGACCTTCGGCACATTCGTTCGACGGAAAAAGCCGTCAATGGAATGTTGCAAACAATACACTTTACATCAAAAATCTTGCTTCAGGTACATATTTTGAATTGGAAGAATTGTCGCCAAAAGATCGCTGGAATGAATTGCTATTGATTGGACTTCGCACATCCTATGGAGTTAATCTCGAACAACTTTTCGCCATTTTAGAACCGAGCAAGGATTACGTTGAAAAAGTAAGTGAATTCAAGCAAAATGAGTGGTTATTTGAAGAAAATGGAACGCTTTTGTTAACCAGTGAAGGTCGATTGAAAGCAGATTTTATCGCCTCGGAGCTTTTTGTTTAGACACACGATTCTAAAATGCCAACTAATTGTTTCTAGCATCGCTAATTCTAAATAGTTGAATTTTGCAATTGGAAATCTTACCAGCAATTCGGTCTATTTCAATTCAACATTCAATTTCGTACTTTTACAGCTTCATCATTACGATTTAAACATGAAAATTCTTTCTATTCTTTGCCTTCTTTTCATTTCTGCGTCCGTTTTCGGTCAAAAAAAAGTCATTGATCACACGGTTTACAACGATTGGCGTAAAGCTGAAGCACAAATTAGTTCGAATGATGGAAATTACATCAGTTATGAAATCAATCCGCACCGTGGCGATGGCTATTTGTACATTTACAATACCATTACAGCAAAAAATGATTCCTTTCCTCGCGGTAAAGAAGCAAAATTTGGAACCAACAATTCGTTCCTTGTTTTTAAAATCACCCCAGGATTTGACACATTGCGCAATTGTGAATTGAACAAAATCGATAAGAAAAAATGGCCGAAAGACACGCTGGGAATTTATGTGTTTGAAAAAGACAGCGTCATTAAAATTCCATTATTGAAGTCATTTTCAGTGTTTGAAGACAATGATTGGTTGAGTTATGTGGTTGATGAAAATGAGCTAAAAACGGTTGCTGCGAAAAGCGAAAATGCAAGCAAGAAGAAAAAATCGACTTCCAAAAAGAAAAAGAAAAACAAAGAAGAGGAAAAACCAGCATATAAATCCGATGGGAAATTGCTGACTCTTCTAAATCCTACAACAGAAAAGATTTATCAATTCAAAGACATCACTGATCATGCAGTTTCTGTTAAAGGAAATTATTTGGCAATGGTCGAACACAAAAAAGAAAAAGCGGATTCATTTCAGTTGGTGATTGTTGACTTAGCAACAGGTAAACCGAGTCCAATTCATCCAAAAGTGACTTCCATCAAACAACTATCCTTTGATCACAACGATCGCTACATGGCTTTTTTGACAAGTTCTGATACAGCAAAAGTGAAAAATTACCAATTAAACTTGTTGGATTTATCGACCAATTCCTTGCGCCAATTAACCGATACGAATTCCACATTTTTACCAAGTGAAGATGCAGTTTCTGAAAATAAAAAACCTAGTTTCAGTGAAGACGGACGTTTTCTTTTCTACGGAGTCGCTGAACGCTTGCAACCTGAGAAAAAAGATTCTTTGTTAGAATCTGAAAAAGCAAAAGTGGATATCTGGCATTACCAAGATAAACGCTTACAATCACAGCAATTGGTGGAATTAAAACGCGATTTAAAGAAAACAGATTTATACGTGTTCAACCTAGCAAATTCATCCCATTTGAAAGTGTCGAATGATACGCTTTCAGTTCGTTTACCGGAAAATATTTTGGGTAATTACCTATTTGCTTCATCGGATGAACAATACGTAATGGCCAATCAATGGGAAGTGCCGAATCTGGAAGATCATTACCGTGTTTCCTTGTTGGATGGTTCAGTTGAGTTGATTAAAAAAGCGGTTGGATACAACGGAGAAATGTCGCCAAGTGGAAACTATTATTCTTACTTTGATGCTACAGCTGCTCAATTCTATTTGATGGATTTAACAGCTAAAACAACTTCTTGTATTACCTGTGACACGAAAAAAGTGAACTGGCAAGAAGACGTAAACGGAATGCCGATGTTAGCCTCTCCTTTTGGAACAAGAGGATATTCTCCGGAAGAAAAAGACTTAATCATTCAATCACAATACGATGTTTGGGCTTATTCAATTGCTGATAAAAAAATGCGTTGTTTAACCAATCGTGAAGGTGAAGAAGGAAAAATTCGCTTGGAATTGAATTTGTGGTCAAACGACAGTGTTTATGTTGATTTCGAAAACGTCTACATCAAAGGTTTCAACGAAACAACAAAAGGTGCATTGGTTTATACACTTGTGAATCATGGCGATCACACTGATTTGGTAAAAAACTACGACACAAATCACAAGTTGCTGTACTTGAGTCGTTCGAAAAACACAAAAACAACCATTTTCAGAATGAGTTCAGTGTCAGAATATCCTGAAATTCGCATTACGCAAGATTTCTTCCAAACAGAAAAAACATTGACACATACTAACCCGCAACAAGATTCATTGAATTGGGCAACGGTTGAATTGGTGAACTGGAAGAGCTATGAAGGAATTCCTTTACAAGGATTGTTGTACAAACCAGAGAATTTTGACGCAACGAAATCGTATCCGCTGATTGTTTATTACTACGAATTGAATTCAGATGATTTACATTACTATTACGGACCAAAACCAACCGCTTCGATAGTTTACGCAACGGAATACGCTTCGGCTGGTTACTGTGTTTTCATTCCAGACATTCGTTACAAACATGTTGGACACCCTGCAAAATCGGCTTACGATTGTATCATGAGTGGAACAGACCACGTGTTGAAATTGTACAAAAACATCGATTCAACGCGCATGGGCTTGCAAGGACAAAGTTGGGGCGGTTACCAAACAGCACAATTAATCACAATGACGACGCGTTACAAAGCGGCAATGGCTGGAGCTCCGGTTTCAAATATGTTCTCGGCTTATGGCGGAATCCGTTGGGGAAGTGGTGTGAACCGTCAATTTCAATACGAGCACACGCAAAGTAGAATCGGGAAAACCATTTGGGAAGCGCCAGAATTGTACACAGAAAATTCTCCTATCTTCCACTTACCAAAGGTTCAAACGCCTTTGTTGATTATGAGCAACGATCAAGATGGAGCTGTTCCGTGGTACCAAGGAATTGAATTGTTTACGGGTATGAAACGTCTTGGGAAGCCATGTTGGATGTTGAATTACAACGGTGATGATCACAATTTGATGCAAAATGCCAATCGTTTCGATTTAAGTATTCGCATGCGTCAGTTCTTTGATTATTACTTGCAAGGACAACCAGCGCCAAAATGGTTAACTGAAGGAATTCCAGCTATCGAAAAAGGGAAAACGACGAATTAAACATGGAAAAACGTCCACTCCTACTCTTCTCGGCTTTCGTTGTATTGATTGCAATAACGGTGTTGAGTTTGCTACCACCAAAATCTGGAATGGAGCTTCCAACAAACGATAAAGTGGGACATTTCTTAGCTTATGGTACTTTTTCAATGAACGTTTGCCTGTTGTTTAACCGTTGGAAAAAGGAATTGTTGTTTTCCTTAATCGGAATTGTGCTCTACGGAATATTGATTGAATTTCTTCAAGGCTTTGTGCGCCGTGAAACTTCCTTTTACGATTTCTTAGCAAATACAGCAGGTGTGGCAATTGGTGTAACAATCATTACACTTTTTAGAAGACCAATAACAACATTTTTAGCAAAAATCAACGTAATTTCGTTGAACGAAAAATAGAACATGGAAAAATTACTCAACTTCATCGACGGTTCGTATGTGGAACCAATTAGCGGTGATTACATCGATAACTTTGAACCAGCAACAGGAAAAGTCTATAGTTTAATTGCCAATTCAGACGAACGCGATGTTGAATTAGCAGTAAAAGCCGCTGAAAAAGCCTTTCCAATTTGGTCGAGTATGTCAATTGAAGAACGCAGTGCAATCATGGTGCGCTTGTCTGAAGGAATTCAAAATCGCATGGATGAATTTGTTGCTGCTGAATCACGTGACAATGGAAAACCGTTGACCTTGGCTGCACATGTTGATATTCCGAGAGCGGTTTCAAATTTCCATTTTTTCGCTACCGCAATTACACATTTTGCCTCTGAAAGTCATTACATGGAAGGTCTTGGCGTAAATTACACCATGCGCAAACCGATTGGTATTGTTGGCTGTATTTCTCCTTGGAACTTACCGTTGTACTTATTTTCTTGGAAAATTGCACCAGCTTTAGCCGCAGGAAACTGTGTAGTGGCAAAACCATCTGAAGTAACACCTTACACTGCTTATTTGTTGGGGAAAGTAGCCAAAGAAGCTGGAATGCCTGATGGCGTTTTGAACATTTTACACGGATTAGGTGGAAGTGTTGGAGATGCAATCGTGAAACATCCTAAAATCAAGGCTATTTCATTTACTGGAGGAACAAAAACAGGAGAATACATTGCTCGTACAGCTGCTCCAATGTTCAAAAAGCTTTCATTGGAATTAGGCGGGAAAAATCCAAATATCATTTTTGCAGATTGTGATTTCGACGATATGTTGAGTACAACCTTGCGCTCATCGTTTGCCAATCAAGGGCAGATTTGTTTGTGTGGTTCACGCATTTTTGTTGAGCGACCAATTTACGACAAGTTCAAAGAAGCATTTGTGGCGAAAGTGGCAAAAACAACTGTTTCAAATCCAACAGATCCAAAGGCAATTTTAGGAGCAGTTGTTTCTAAACCGCACATGGAAAAAGTGTTATCATACGTTGAATTAGCGAAAGAAGAAGGTGGAACAGTTTTAACAGGTGGAGAACGCGTATTGTTAGAAGGAGAATACAAAGACGGTTATTATTTGCGTCCAACAGTCATTGAAGGCTTGGCGTATGATTGTCGCACGAACCAAGAAGAAATTTTTGGACCGGTTGTAACGATTACACCTTTTGACACAGAAGAAGAAGTATTGATGATGGCCAATTCGACGCAATATGGTTTGGCGGCAACCTTGTGGACGAGCGATTTAAAACGTGCGCACCGCATGGCAGATAAAATTCAATCGGGCATAGTTTGGATCAACTCTTGGTTGGTACGCGATTTAAGAACACCATTTGGCGGCGTAAAAGCATCAGGTGTTGGTCGTGAAGGTGGTTGGGAGGCTTTGCGTTTCTTTACTGAGCCGAAGAATGTATTTGTGAAATACTAAGGCACGATAAAAGCATAAAAAAGCCCTTCTCCGAACATACGAGAAGGGCTTTTTAGTTTTATGTAAACAAGTTTATTTTATCACAACTTGTTTTGTTGTAGAACCTTGAGCAGTGTGAATAGTTACCAAATATACACCTGAGGCAACATCAGCAACATTCATCGTTACTACCATGTCGTTTGCAGCAGTTGTTTTAATGATTTGACCTGCAATGTTCATCAATTCAACTTTCTGAACTTCGATTCCAGTTGAAGCAATTGCTAATTGATCATCTGCTGGATTTGGGAACACATTTACACGAGAAGCCAAAGTGATTTCAGCTAGACCAGCATCGTTGATTAAACAGAAGTTTTTACTGATTTCTGTACCAAAATCGGCATCAGCTTGAAGTAATTCCACTAAGATTAAACCATTGCGTGTAATCGTGTAACTTCCATTTCCTCCAGCACAGCCAGACATTCCGTCACCATATGAATCCATTAATTTAAACGTATAACATCCGTAGTCCAAACAGAAATCTTGTTCTACCAACATTGCACTTGCATCGGAGTATCCATTGCCCGAATACAACACAGCATTTCCTGCATCTAGTAATTCCCAAGACGTTTCAGAACCCCAACAATCGATGTTTAAATCCAATGAAACTGTTTGTCCATTCACTACTGTTGTGAAAGAAGATGAAATTGTATTGTTTGCTAAGTTTTGATCTGTTGAACCATTTGGGTTAATGACTTGCGCATCGAAGGTGTGATTCCCTCCAGCCAAAGTCGCAGCAGGAAGTGTAATTGTTACAGAACCAAATTGTGCCAATGAACCAGTCCAAGGATATGTTTGATTCAACACACCATCGTAACCGTAACTTATTGTTGCAGAAGTTAAGACGTCAGTTCCAGAATTCATGATTGTTACTTGCGGTGTAACAGTTGCTGTACAATAGGTTCCAGAAACTCCTTGTGGGTTATTGATTGCCGCATCTAAAGCAGCAGCTGGACCTGCAGGATCAACTCCTTCGATTGCAGTTGCACCTGTATTTGACGGATCCAACCAGTTACTTAAGCGTGTAGAGCTTGTACCATTTCCTGACCAAGAAACAGAGAATTTACCGTATTCATCTGATAAATCTGAACCACCACAAGCTGATGCTCCACCATGTAATTGACCAATTACGCGGTGATTTTGATCAAACAATGGAGAACCTGAAGAACCCGGCTCTGTTACGCCTAAATCCCAACCCGGAACATGCCAGTGACTATTTGCAGGTGTTCCTGACCATGAACTCGAAGTCAAGGCATTGTTTTCAAAGGAAATTTTCTTGATATCGCCAGAAGGATGATGAATTCCAACAGCTGAAGAAACCGCAGCTCCAGAATTATCCCAACCACTGTAGTAAATTCCCCAAGCCGGATTCGGAGCAGTGTTCAATTCTGTTAAGGTGAAATCCGAACCTGCCCACGAAGCGCGCAATGTTCCACCATTCACATTCATTGTTTCAGGACCATTCACTGAATTTCCTCCAGTGCCACAAACTGTTTGTCCAGAAGGAGATTCCCATCTGAAACGGAATACCCAACCACCAGGGTTTGTACCACAATGATTTGCAGATAAGAAATATGGAATAATTGTTCCAGTTGTATTGTTTACCAATGCTCCTGTACAGAATCCACCGCCATTTACCATCATTGCAACTGAATTTTTTTGGTTTACCCAAGCAGCGCCTTGTGGACAATTGGCATCGTAATGGCAACTTCCTGAATCATTCAAGGCTTTCATCATTTCATCCAAATTTCTAAATCCAGAAACAATTGTTCCAAGTGCTAATTGACTTGTTCCAACCGCATTTTTTGGTTCAACCAATTCAACAATTACTTTTGATGTATACAGAATTTCTGTTCCCAACATCTTATTTTGGTTATTGTTGAAGGATGTGTACGCACCAATGAATTCATTCGAATTTGCATCCGTAATGAACAATTTCGCTCCAGCTGGCAAGTAAAATTTATCAAAAACTAAGTTGACTGAAATCGCATTTGGGCATTCAATTCCGTATTGATACACCACATCACCAGAAGGTAAAGTAGTCTTTGAAGCCAATTCAACTACATTTAAATCAACCGCAAATTCTTTACCAAAGCGCATCATTTTTTCCCCACTCAACAGTTGAGTAGCGAGTTCATTTTCGATATCAATTGCTGGAGTTGCATAAAACGTTTTTGTTTTTTGAATCTTTCCATTGTAGGTTAAAGGATTTCCAACATTACTTGTTTGAGCGATCGAATTGCCCAAAAAAGCAGTTAAAATGGTTGATAGGAGAAGTAGTCTTTTTTTCATCGTTCTAGTTTTAACATATCATTTGTAAGACGTTATAGCAAGCAATTCGGTTGGATTATTTGAAGGTGTTGGTAAATCAGTGAAAAAACAATTCCGTTTACCTTCCAAAAAATAATTTTTAGCCCAATCTTTGCTAAGAGTAGCACAAAATACGAAAACTCATGAAAAAAACACTTCTTCTTTTTTCGCTAATTCTTGGGATTACAAGTTTTGGTCAGCAATTTGAAATGCCTGCAGAGCAATATCCATTTTATTCAATAATTGAATGGAAAGGCATGGGAGCAATGCTGTTGAGCAAAGATCCTTTGGGATATTCCAAAAAAATCAATTTGACACTTGCGGGGAATGCTACCACCAGTATTTGGCAGCAAGGATTTAATCCAGACGACAAGGATTTCTATTACATTTCCAGTGAAAATGCGCGCTATGTTTATTTCATGGACAATCTGCAATTGCAAGAAGGAAAAACGATTTTTCACCAATTGAACTCGAATGGAAACGTAAAATCAACTTCCGTTTCTTTGACATCAGTAATAAAAAAATTGGGTGCATTTGATCCTTTGCAATTGGAATTGATGGACATTGTAACCACAGATAAAGCCTTGGTTCACATTTTCCGTTACCACGATGTTAAAGCGAAAAAATTTGTTGAGATTGCAACATTCATCACGCATCATAACATGCTTCCATATAGTGCAATTTTAGGTGAAGTAAGTGAATTGAGTTTGAAAGAAGGAAATTATGGAATGTGGAAATACATTGGTTTCACGGATGATCAAATTGTGTTTGCTGCACGTGATTTTCAAAACAAGAAAAATGGTTGGTCAGTGATGAATTTCACTTCGAAAGGAGTCATGACAGAAGCTAAATTCATTGAAGGTCCAACAGATAAATTTGACCTTACAGAAGAAGTGGCATTTGGTTCTCACGGACAATTGTACTTGCAGGAAGACGCGAAAGATAACCACGAAACGGCGCAATTGCATTTTCATAAAAACACCTATTATTTAACTGGCGTGCAAACAGATGCTGCGGCTCGAACTGCAAAATTGATGGAATTAACAGCTGGAAAATGGGTTTTATTAAATTCTGCAACGCTGGCACCTGAAAAAACAAAAGATTTAATGTCAGTTGGAACACTTGTGTTAAACGAGGGAATCGGTTGTAAAATTGGGAATAGTGTTGTACTACTTCCATTTGCAATGAACCTAAAACCAATTCAACAAAGCTTTAATGCCGATTTACATGCAAATCCAAGTCGATTAATTATTGAAGAGAAAAAAGAACTTTTTGCAGTATCTTTGGCGGAAGGTTGTCTCTTTTTTGACAGAAAGCAATTAGGGAAAGCTGGAGGTGTAAAATTTGAATTTATCAAGAAATGATTATAGGTATTTGCGGCGGTAGCGGTTCAGGGAAAACAACTTTACTCAAACGAATTTCGAAAGAATTGAAGCATTTAGAACCTTCTATTTTTTCGATGGATAATTATTATTTGCCGATCCACAAACAACAAAAAGATGCCAATGGAGAAATCAATTTTGATTTACCAACAGCCTTGGATCAAACGAAATTAGTGCAAGATTTACACGATTTAATGAACGGTTTACCCATCGAAGTTAAAGAGTATCATTTCAACGCACCACCTGATAAAAACACCCTGATTACAATTCATCCTTCCAAATTAATCATCGTTGAAGGCTTGTTTCTTTTTCATTACGAAGAAGTTAGAAAACTCATTGATTTTTCAATTTTTATGGAAGTAGATCCTACAACTCAGTTGGATCGTCGTTTGTACCGAGACCAAGAAACACGTGGTTATTCGCGCGAGGCGATTTTGTATCAATGGGATAATCATGTTTTACCTTGTTTTCAGCAGTTTTTATTGCCATACGAGCACGAAGCAGATTTCCGTTTCCACAATGATTCCCGCGCCGACGATGAATTTGAGCGTTTAATGTATGATCTAAACATGTTAATTGCTCAACAAGAAGTATGTTAAAAGAGCGGCTGGTAAAATATCGTTATATTCTGCTAGCCACCTGTGTTTCGCTTGTATTTGCTTTTTACTATTCGCATGTTTTCAAAGTTGATTTTGCAGAACAAACACAAGCATTTCAATCAAAATTTACGGAACAAGAACAACAACTTTCTTCTTTTCTTGCAACGAACAAACAGAAGCTAGAAAACGAAAAGTCATTCAATCCATCTCGTTTCTTAAATGAATCGACTGGTTTTAATTTGCACATTTACCGCAACGATTCGCTCCTTTTTTGGAATACCAACAAATTACCAATCAGTCAATTTGCTGACATTCATTATCCAGCTGAAGGCATTGTACACCTACAAAATGGCTGGTATTTCGCACAACTCGTTCAAGTCAAAAACTACACACTTTGCGGTTCGTTTCTCATCAAACATGATTTTCCGTATGAAAATAAAGACTTGAAAAACGAGTTTGTGGCACCAATGGACGTTGAGTTTGAAGCAAGTATTTCGCTGGAACAAATTCCAAACACTTCTATATTCTCTTCTAAAAAGGCCTTTTTATTTTCATTAAGTCCAAATGATGTTCAAACAGCGAGTGAATTTGAATCACATATGCTCTTGTTTCTACTTGTCACTTCTCTGATTTTCTGGGTAATTGCACTCTACAAAACGCGCTTTTTTGCGAACAAAAAATGGTCTTGGATCATTCCTTTTTCGCTTGTCATCATTCGTGTTCTGAGCTTGAAATTCAATTGGTTTGGCTACATGAGCGAGACGCAAGCTTTTCAAGCGACATTGTACGGAACAAATGAATGGTTGCCTAACTTTTTTGAATACCTGTTCAACTGCATCTTGCTTGTTTACCTCACTTTTAGCCTCAAACGCTTTTTAGAATATCGCACGTTTTCAGCACGTTGGAAATGGCCATTCTTGTTCTTTTATGTCATCAATCCGTTGTTCTGGGCATTGATTGTTTATTTAAGTAAAGGTTTAATTGAAAACTCTTCTATTCCACTCACGATTGAGCGTTTGTTCAGTTTGAATTTCTATTCAATTCTTGGAATTGTGAGCATTGGCGCATTGTTCTATAGCTTTTACATTTTAAGTCTTGAACTTGGGCGCACCGCGAAACGCATTGGTTTTTCACAACTTGTAGTAACAGCTACGACCATTGTTTTCAGTGGCATTTATTTCTGCTACGAGAATTTTTGGGGACATCATTTATTTGTAGGAGCTCTGTTTCCATTGGTTTACAATAGTCTTCTACTCTATTTCATTTTTCGTCCGGGGAAATCCGTTCAACTTGGAATGGGAATTACCTTTCTTTTTCTGTTTTCAGCTATTTCGGCAATTAATTTATCAGAATTCAATCAGCGCAAAGAGAAAAGTGAACGTGAATTATTTGCCAATCAACTAGCTACTGAACAAGACATTGTGACGGAAGTTGAATTTTCGATGTTGCACGACAAAATCAACTCGGATAAAATCATTCAAAACATCATTCATTCGCCAGGAAATATTAAAACCTCGGACTTCGAAGCAGGAATGGAACGCCGTATTTTCAATGGTTTTTGGGAACGTTACGACATCAATTTTAACTTATTTGATACGTGTGGAACTTCCTTGATTGACGTTGGAAATGTACAAAACAACGAAATTGACGATTATGATGAGATCATTCAAAATCATGGTGTTGTTACTGAAATTGATCCAAACATGCATTTCATCAGCGACAATACTGGGCAATACAGTTACATCGTTCGTCTTCCAATTACCGAAAATGATTCAACAAAAGCACTGTTGTATTGTACCCTAAAATCAAAGAAAATTCCTGAAGGAATTGGATTTCCGCGCTTATTAATTTCCGAAAAAGCACAAGTTTTTGCTTCACTAGAAAATTACTCCATTGCAAAATACCACAATCGAAAATTGGTCAATCACTATGGGAAATTTGATTTTCCTTCCAGTTCAAAGCCAATTAAAAAGTGGAAAAAAACGAGCAAAAATTATTACGATTACGATGGCTACAATCATTACGTGCTGCAAAAGTCGAAACGTGATTTAATTGTACTTTCAGCAAAAAATGTTACTTGGGTTGAACTCATCACTTCCTTTTCGTATTTATTCAGTTTCTACGGGATTCTGTTGATTCCTTTTTTATTCCAATTCAATTACACGCCTTTTTTCAAACGCACACTGAGTTTAGCGGTAAAAATTCAATTGGTATTGATTGGCTTGGTTTTCGTTTCATTGCTCGCCTTTGGTTGGGGAAGCGGTGTTTTCGTGAAAAATCAATACAGTGAATTTACAGATCATGTGATTCGTGAGAAATTGAGTTCGGTTGAACTTGAATTACGCGGAAAACTTGGTGGCGAAAATTCGTTGAGTGTAACGCGCAATGGAAATTATACGGAAGCATTATTGGCTAAGTTTTCCAAGGTATTTGTTACAGACATCAATTTGTACGACAAAAAAGGATTCATGTTGGCAAGTTCGCGTCCAAAAGTATTTAATTACGGGCTTTTAAGTGAACAAATCAATCCAGAAGCTTATAAAGCTTTGAAGCTAGAAAGCAAAAGTGAATATGTTCATGATGAACAAATCGGAGAATTGCGCTATGCATCTGCCTATTTACCATTTTACAGTCATGACGGAGGTTTGTTGGGGTATATCAATCTGCAACATTTTGGTCAACAGGATGAAATTGAAAATCAGATTCAACAATTCTTGGTTGCCATTATCAATGTCTTCATGCTCTTGCTTGCAATTTCCATTGTATTGGCGATTTTTATTTCCAATTGGGTAACAGCGCCTTTGCGTTTGCTTCAAGAGAATTTTGCGAATATCCGCTTTGGGAAACACAACCAACAAATTTCGTATGACAAGGATGATGAAATTGGTGCCTTGGTAAAAGACTACAATCAGAAATTAGAGGAATTAGAATTTACGGCTCAGCAATTGGCGCAAAGTGAACGTGAATCGGCCTGGCGTGAAATGGCGAAACAGGTTGCCCACGAGATAAAAAACCCGCTTACACCAATGAAATTGAGCATTCAGCAATTGTTGCGTGTGTATGATCCAAACGATCCGAATGCGGAGCAAAAAGTACAAAAAGTAGCGAATTCGATTATTGAACAAATTGATGCTTTAACCAAAATTGCCAATGAGTTTTCGAATTTTGCCAAGATGCCTCGTCCAGATGAAATAGCAATGGATATTATTCCCGTCATCGAAAATGTCATTGAAGTGTTTAAAGACGAGGTGAATTGCACATTTGTTTGGAAGAAAGAATTGGATAAAGCAATGGTTTTTGCGGACAAAGATCAGATGGTGCGCACATTCAACAACTTGATAAAAAATGCCATTCAAGCGATTCCTGAAGAACGTCAAGGTCACATCGTGGTTTCGATTGATCAACTTGAAAACAATGTGCGCATTCGCATTTCAGATAATGGAAGCGGCATTCCAGATGACAAACGCATGAATATCTTTGTCCCTTATTTCACCACAAAATCTACAGGAACAGGACTTGGATTAGCGATGGTGAAACAAATCATTGATAATCACAATGGTCTCATTTATTTTGAGGCAAATCAACCGCAAGGAACGACATTTATTGTAGAATTACCAATTGTTCAAGCATAAAAAAACCGGACGCTTGAGAGAACGTCCGGCTCGATTTGAGAAAACCATTTTGTCTCGTTTGACAAAAATGATGTACGTTATGTTGGAGAATTACGCCAAAGTATAATACAGAATCAAAATCAAGTCAAGACTCACAGACACTGTTGCCGCTGTCATAATCCAACGCATTGGAGAAACAGCTAATAATAAACTCAATGTTGCCATCGTTGGAACAATTACTGCTGTAAGAGCTGCAACATTGTTGATAGCTCCAAGACCAACTGCAATTCCTCCCAAACATCCTACGATGGTAAGGATTACACAAATCAATCCAAATCGGTTGAATTCTGAATCATTGATTAAGCGATCAAATTTATTCTGTGGTTGTGCTTTAACTTCCATAAATGTTTCTGTTTTAAAGTAATAGGGCAAAGTTGAAGATTGGAAGAGGCTGAAAAAATGAGTTCAATTAGCAGAAAAACTGATTTATGTCAAGAAAAAAACTGATGCAACTGATTTTCAGTATTTTATGATTTTGTCAATCGAACAGAATCAGTCCTTCGTCGATTTTCCAAATCAAAAATTCAAATAAATTGATACATTTGTCTCAGAAGGGAATGGAAGATTCAAAAAAAATAGCCGTTATCGGAGGTGGAAGCTGGGCTACTGCTTTGGTGAAGATTTTGTGCAACAATTTGTCTTCTGTGAATTGGTGGATGCGTAATGAAGGAGCTGTAGCTCATATTTTGAAGTATCGTCACAATCCAAATTACCTTCAATCTGTTGAATTCGATTTAAATAAAATCAATGTTAGCACAGATTTAGAAGAGATTATTCGTCCAGCTGACATTGTGATAATCGCTAATCCATCTGCTTTTTTAACCAAGATTTTTGAGAATTTCCCTAAGGATGTTATGAAGGACAAAATCGTCTTTTCAGCCGTGAAGGGAATTATTCCAGAATACAACGCAATTCCTGCTCGCTTTATTCATAAAACATTCGGAACTCCATACGATAACATTGGAATTATCTGTGGACCGTGTCATGCAGAAGAAGTAGCGCTAGAACGTTTATCGTACTTAACAATTGCTGGACAAGACGAGGAAATTGCGGAAGAAATGGCTGAATTATTGGCTTGTCGCTACATCAAAACGACCGTTTCGGATGACTTGTTTGGTACTGAGCTTTCAGCCGTTTTGAAAAATGTATATGCGCTCGCATCAGGAATTTGTTCTGGTTTGGGTTATGGTGATAATTTTCAGGCCGTACTGATTTCTAACGCTATTCAGGAAATTGAAAACTTTATCGATGAAGTAAGTCCAATTCACCGCGATGTGAAATCTAGTGCCTACTTGGGAGATTTATTGGTAACGGCATATTCTCAATTTTCGCGCAATCGCACATTCGGCTACATGATTGGTAAAGGTTATTCCGTAAAAACTGCTCAGCTGGAAATGGATATGATCGCTGAGGGTTATTACGCGACAAAATGCGTGATGGAAATCAACAAGAAATTTCAAGTCGAAATGCCGATTGTAGAAGCGGTTTACAATATTTTGTATGAGCGCATCTCTCCAGTCATTGAAATGCGCATTTTAACAGACAAACTGAGTTAAGGTTTTACTTCTTCCTCTTTTTTATATCCCAAGTAAACAATTTTGTACGAATAATCTGGATGTGCACCATCCATTGTTGGAGCAATTGGAGATAATTTCCCAGAGTTTGAAGTCATTAGAATTTGCGTGAAAGTTGCTACTGGAACTTGTGTGTTTTCGCCAGCTACAGTTGAATAAAACTCAATTTTATACCAATGACGATTGCTTTTAAATAGTTTCATGGTTGATTTTTTCAATCCACTTATTTCAAAACTAAGGCCATCCGTTTCATAATTAATTGCTTGCGCGCCTTCTTTGGAATAATTGTCTGTAAATCCTTCAAATCCAGTCACTGCTTCATGATGGTACACATCATTGTAAACTCTAGGAATACATGCATACTCATTGAAATCATACGGAAAACCATCTTTATCGACAGCAAAATAACATGGTTTGCTTTCAGCTGTTGTACTGGTAATTAAATGATTCATGCACTCGTTTGTTTGTCCTAAATTGCGCCAATAATAACTTGCATTATGCACCCAACCAACAACTTGATCTTTGGATTCGTTCACCAACGCAAAATTTTCAATTAAGCGATTTTTACGTGCAAACTCGGATCCATCAACCGCCAATTCATTGTTTTCCCATTTTTGAGGTTGAAACTGACCACTTCGCAAATCAACACCTTCAAAAAACTGCGCCAATGGTTTCAAATCCTTATAATAGCCGAAATCGTGTATTCCACCGTCCCACCACCAATCCATTCCAGTTCCAAAATCACCCATCATTGCGGTTGACCAAATGCTGTTGTGGTATTCAATTCCCGAGCAACAATACATCGCGATTTTGCTTGGTCCCATTTCTTCCATCATCACAGGCTTGTGGTATTTCTCCCAGAATTTCTCAACTTGATCGTATCTCTTTTTGTAGTTGATGTCTTTCGTTTCTCCATAACTGTGCAGTGCAACAACATCAGACAATTCAAAAAATCCTCCTTTACCTTTCAATTCGCGGTCGTACGGAGTCGCATGAGAATGAACGAATAGCGTATGCTTGTTGAGCGCTGAATCGATGAACTGTTGTTGATCGGCAATCCATTTTATCAGCATCGAAGCAGCTTCCTCTTCAGACATTGTTCCGCCATCTTTAAAATCAGCTCCATCCTCATTATCCGCCATCAACTTTGAATACCAACGATCCACTTCAGAATAACTATAAAACGCCATATTTGGACTATATCCCCAGCGAGCAAATAAATATCTCAAATTGTTTCGTTGCCATTTTAATACTTCTTCATTCGTAAAGTACTCCTCCACCGATTTCAAATCAAACGCAATTCTGTACGGATTTGTTGACCATTTTATCGGGTCCCATTCATTCAAATCGCTCACTTCAACATGGTGACGAAATAAGGTAAAATAAACACCATTCTTTTCACATTCCTCCAACATGCGATCAAAACCCATCATTTCATCCATTTTACCCATGTAATTATCATGAATTGGCCAATCTGGTAATGCTGCTTGACCTGCTAATTCAAAACGAGTAAAATTTCCACCCGCTGCAATCAGCTCTTTCAATCCTTGAACATGTCTGTTCACTTGTGATGGCAAATACGTGCAAGCTCCGGCACTTGAAATGTTGTTTGTGACTGCAAAAAATGGCTCTTTGGTTTCACTGTAATACATCCAACGATCTTGATCTGTTCCCGTTGAAGAAATCATTAGATAACCTTTGTGATCTGATTTGATGCAAGCGAACTCCATTCCAGACAATAATTGATACGTTTTATCAGCTTGTATCACTTCTACATCCATTTTCCAAGTGCCTTCAAGATTTGGTGCAAAACGAACACGCCATGGAAAATTGGTGGTGTCCGCACGAAATTCATTTACATACTTGGAAGGATCAAGACCTGCCGTTCTTAAAACAGGTTTAAAAGCTTGGTAATAAAATCCGTAACAAGTTATTTTTTCACCAGTTGGTGAAGTAAAATGCACTCGAAAGTCAAGTTGATTTGGATCGAAGGGATTAATTCCCGATTTTGCTCCAATGAAAAAATTTTCCACCCTTGTTGTTAGCACGCTTGGTAATTTAAACGCAAACTCTAATCGTTTGTATTTTTCGATTTGGCCTGTTTCCCCGTGTTTATCTACACGGTAAAAACTAAAATCTGGGTACTCTTGGGCGTTAACACTCGTAATTGTGTTAGCAAATACCACTGAAAGCAAAAAAACTACTAAGCGCATCTTATGTGTTTTAAGTCCTCCAAAGAAACAATATTTTACGCTATAATACCGAAATTAAAATTTCACTTATTCACTTTTAATCATTGATAAAATGAACGATTTAACTCTAGTATAATTACTAATTTTACCAAAAAATCGAGTTCATGAAAGTTTTCAAATTTGGTGGTGCTTCAGTGAAAGACGCTAATGCTGTTCGCAATGTTTCAGATATCCTTTCTTTGTTTGATGGAGAAAAGATTACCGTTGTAGTTTCTGCAATGGGTAAAACAACAAATAAATTGGAAGAAGTTGTAAAAGCTTCAGCTAATCGCGATCGTAAAATGTACATGGCATTGGTGGATGATTTGTATGATTTTCACATCAAATTATTGGGTGAATTGTTTCTTGAAAAACACTATGCAATTTACAATTCCATTGAGGATATTTTTGAAAAACTCCGCGATCGTTTCACGGAAACATTTTCGGATAATTACAGCTTTGAATATGATCAAATTGTGAGTTTAGGAGAGGTAATTTCTTCACACATTTTAGCAGCATTTTTATTTGAAAAAGGCCATTCAGCTGGTTGGGCAGATGCTCGTAAACTGATACGAACAAACAATCTCTACCAAGAAGGAAATGTTGATTGGGCGAAAACAGAAGAATTAATTAATACGCGTTTCTTGCCTGTTTTCAAAGATTTTGATATCCAAGTAACTCAAGGATTTATTGGTCATACTGCTGAAGGATTCACAACAACCTTGGGTCGTGAAGGATCAGATTATACAGCTGGAATTTTTGCTTATTGCACAGATGCAGAGAGTGTAACGATTTGGAAAGATGTTCCTGGAATGTTGAATGCCGATCCAAAATGGTTTGATAACACAATTAAATTGGATAGCATTTCGTTCAAAGAGGCGATTGAGTTATCTTATTATGGCGCTTCGGTTATTCACCCAAAAACAATCAAGCCACTTCAGAATAAAGGAATTCCCTTGTATGTTAAATCCTTCATTAATCCACAAGCTGAAGGTACAACCATTCAAGCTTCAACGGCTAAAGATCATTTGATTCCTTCCTTTATTTTTAAAATGGATCAAGTGTTGTTCTCGTTTACAACAAAGGATTTTTCGTTTATTGTTGAGGAAAATTTAAGTGATATTTTCAACCGTTTGTCGAGCATCAATGCCAAAATTAACTTGATGCAAAATTCAGCTTTGGATTTTTCAATTTTGTTAGACCGCAGCAAAGTCAATCCTGAACACATTATCGAATTATTCAAAGACACTTACATTGTGAAATACAATGAAGGTTTGGAGCTGGTAACAATTCGTCATTATGATCAAGAAACGCTTGATAGAGTAACAGATAACAAAGATATTTTGCTGGAACAAAAAACGCGTCAAACTGCACGTTTGGTCATGAAAGACAAAGGATAAAATTTCTTTAGAATCATTCTAAAATACCACAAAAGAGGTACTGATAAACTTCCTGAAAACTGCTATTTTTGCTCACTAAATTATGAGCAAAGCATTATCGATCATAAAACCTGGACAGTTAGTTACTGTTGCTTCCATTCAAGATTCTGCCTTGAAACCGAAATTAATGGAAATGGGTCTTATTGCCGGAAAGGAAATTCGTGTTCTTTTTCGTGCGCCCTTTGGTGATCCAATAGCCATTGATGTTCATGGTTATGTGCTTTCATTGCGCCTTGACGAAGCGGGATTAATTCAGGTCAACGAATCAATTGGTTCGGAAGTTTTTGCCTAATTTTATACCATGAAAATTGCGCTTCTAGGAAATCCCAATACTGGTAAAAGTTCCGTCTTCAATATGTTGACAGGTTTGCGTCAACAAGTGGGCAATTTTCCGGGCGTTACCGTTGACAAAAAATTTGGTGTTTTCACGCTCAACAATGAAGAACACACGTTGGTTGATTTTCCAGGAACGTATAGTATTTATCCACGTTCGAAAGATGAACAAGTGGTGTATGACGTCTTGAAAAACGAAGAGCATCCTGATTTTCCAGATTTAGCGATTGTTGTTGCGGATGAATCAAATTTAGAACGCAATCTCTTTTTGTTTACACAAGTGTATGATTTGCAAGTGCCTGTAATTCTTGTGTTAAACATGGCCGATTTGGCAAAGAAGAATGGTAAATCAATCGATTTGACAGCTCTTGCAACTGCATTTCCGGTAGCAAAAATTGTTGAAACAACAGCTCGTGTTGGCCTTGGAAAAGATCGTTTAATACAGGAAATTCAATCCATTTCGAAAGAAAAACATACCGATCGTTTTTATACTTCCGCCAAAATTTGTTCGTTAGATGATTCAAAAGGTCAAGAAATTGAAGCGACAGAACGTTATACCTTAATTAACGATGTTTTAAAACGCGTTCAAACAACAAGTACGGCGAAAACAGAAGCATCTTCTAATAAACTAGATCGTATTCTAGTGCATCCGATTTTTGGTTATTTGATCTTTGGAGCCATCCTAATGATTATTTTCCAATTCATTTTTGCTTTTGCTGCTTATCCAATGGATTTCATTGATGGCATTTTCGCAGATTTTAGTGCATGGTTGAGTCAAGAATTGCCAACAGGATTATTTTCAGATTTAATTAGTCAGGGAATTGTTCCTGGTATTGGTGGTGTATTGGTTTTTATTCCTCAAATCGCCTTGTTGTTTTTCTTCATTGCTTTGCTGGAAGAATCTGGCTATTTAGCACGTGTTGTGTTTATCATGGATCGAATCATGCGTCCACTTGGATTGAATGGAAAGAGTGTTGTTCCTTTACTTTCAAGTGTTGCTTGTGCGATTCCAGGAGTTATGGCAACGCGCACAATTTCCGATTGGAAAGAACGAATGATTACCATTCTTGTGGCGCCACTTATGAGTTGTAGTGCGCGAATTCCAGTTTATACGCTATTAATTGCTTTAGTCATTCCAAAACAGACTGTATTTGGTTTCTTGAATTTACAAGGGCTTGTTCTATTTGGGTTATATTCACTTGGATTAGTTGCAGCTTTGTTGATTGCAGCCTTATTGAAACTTTTAATCAAAACACGTGAAAAAGGCTTCTTGCTATTGGAATTACCAAGCTACAAATCGCCACGTTGGGGAAATGTTGGTATTACGGTTTGGGAAAAAGTTCGTGTTTTTGTGTGGGATGCAGGAAAGGTTATTTTAGCCATTTCAATCATTCTATGGGCATTAGCAACATTTGGTCCTGGTGATCGCATGGAAAAAGCAGCTTTGAAAGCTGAAAATCATGCGAAAGAACTGAAATTGTCAAATGAAGATTCGGAACGATTTGTTGCTTCTGCAAAATTAGAGAATTCCTACATCGGCATTATGGGGAAAGGTTTAGAACCAGTTATCAAACCATTGGGTTATGATTGGAAAATTGGAATTTCATTGATTACCTCTTTTGCTGCACGTGAAGTCTTTGTTGGTTCCTTAGCGACAATTTATGCTGTACAAGAAGACGGAGGTGAAAACAAGCGATTAATAGATCGCATGCGTTCGGAAAAACGATTTGATGGCACTCCAGTCTATACCTTGGCATCAGGGGCATCTTTGATGGTCTTCTATGTATTTGCCATGCAATGTATGGCTACGCTTGCCGTTGTGAAGCGCGAAACGAAAAGTTGGAAATGGCCACTGATTCAAATGGCATTCATGGGAACCTTGGCTTATTTAGGCGCATTTATAACCTATATAATTTTAAGCTAATGCAAGTAGTTCTCGTTATCGTTTGCATTCTTGCAGCCGCATCCTATTTAGGATGGCAATTCTATCAACGATTTTTCAAAGCAGATGGAAAATGTGATGGCTGTGCTATTGGAAAAAATGGGGTGAAATAAGTCAAATAGATTAGTTAGTTATCCCTTTTTTCTTTTCCAATTGATCGGATTATCAATGATGTATTGTTCAATTCGATTGTAATCAGCTTGATCTCTGATAATGTGTTCGTAATAATTTCGTTGGAAGATTTTGTTTTTATAAAATTCGGTTGTCGGGGCGAATGGTAGATCTTTTTGGGCGAATGGCAATTCGGAAGTCGGGGCGAATGGCAATTCGCCCGTACTATTGAGAAAAAGATTGATCTTTTTTGTGCTTGCGCCTTTAAATCCTCTGATTATTGCTCCTATTGTATGGGATGGGCTTTTGGGATTCGAATGAATCCATTCTTCCGTAGCAATTGATTTTATTTGGGAATGAATCGTAATAATCATGTGCATGTGATCGGGCATGATGATATATTCTCCCAAGGTGATATTTGATCTCAATTCAAGGGTCTTTTTCCATTCTTCTTCAACGATTTTTCCAACGGAATTTAGAATCATCTTTCCGTCTTCAATTTTGCCAAATAAGTGAAGTCGATCTTGGGAAACTAGTGTAATAAAATAGCTTCCTTCTTGCGTATAATCATAGTTTTTTAGGCGTATTGAACGCCTATTCGGTAGGTTAGTATCAGTTGACATATTAATTTTTTCATATTAAGATACGAAAAAATGCGAATCAAAATTGACATCAATCAATGTCCGCCTCCACTCGCTTCATCAAATGTAATTCCTTGTTTTTTCAAAATTGAACGCACATACAATGCAAAGAAAGCCAGGTAAGCAAAACAAATTGCTCCAACAATAAACGACTCTTGAATACCGATAACATCCGATAATTTTCCTTGGATCGGAGGAATAATTGCACCACCCAAAATCATCATTACCAAAAACGCTGAACCTTGCGATTGGTATTTGCCCAAACCTGCCAATGACAAAGAGAAGATAGCTGGCCACATAATCGAACAGAATAAACCTGCGCTTAAGAAAGCATAAACAGCAATCATTCCGGTTGACATTAAGCCGACAACCATTGCTGCGACACCTAAAAATCCAAAAACACCTAAGGTAAGTGCTGGTTTATCATTCGTAACGAAGAATGCAATGATTTGAATGACAACACATAGTATATACCAGTAAAGCGGCGAAACATCGTATCCAGCAAAGTGAGTGAATGTAAGCACCAAACTAAATGCAATCAACGGTACGATAAAGCGTAAAATCTGTTTTGTTTGTTGCGTTAAATTAAATGCATTAATCGCTCCAGCCCAACGTCCAATCATCAAACTTCCCCAGAACATAGCAATAAATGGTGCAATTTGAGAAGAACCGTATCCACCAAATTCCTTTTGTTTTAATAGTTCTCCCAGATTACTTCCAATCGCTACTTCTACACCAACATAAACGAAAATGGCTAACATTCCCAAGGTCAGCTGCGGATATTGCATTGCTCCCCATCCTTTCTTTTGTTTTTTACCGAGGAAGAAAACTGTCAATAAACCACCTACAATTACCAATAATCCTCCACTCAACCACATCATTCTGTTTTGCTCCAATGGTTTACGGATTGAATCTATTTCTTTGTTAATCGCCTTTTCCGTTTCTTTTTGTTGAACCGAAAGTGTTTCGATTTTCTTCCCATTTTCATCCAATGATACCTGCTCCAAATCGGCTGATAGTTGAACTAAATCTTTGGCTGCATTACTTTTGTAACTGCTGAAAACTGGTACGAAACACATCCCTACTAATAGCGTAATAACAATCAGTGATGTCATTGCTTTAAAAGCGGAACCCGTAGCCACTTCCTTCGATGGTTGTTTTAACTCAGTATCTAAAATGTCATTTTGTGAATCAAGTTGTTCCTGAGAAACTTCTTCCGATTGACCGATTTTACCTGCCGGTACTTTTTTTGAAAAGCCAAATAAGGCAGCAACACCTAAAAACAACGCACCAACACAAGCATATAAAATAATCACTTTTGTTAATGAAAGAGCTTTAATCATGTCGTCACTGATAGCTGATGCTGTTCCAAATAATGCCAACGCAACAATCAATGGTCCGATGGTTGTTCCCAAACTATTGATTCCACCACCTAAATTGATTCGATTACTTCCCGTTTTTTCATCACCCAACAAAATCATAAAGGGATTCGCAGAAGTTTGCTGTAATGAGAAGCCCAAAGCAACGATGAATAAACCTACTAACATTCCAGTGAAAACGCCTTGATATACAGAAATAATCATTGCAACTGCTCCTAAAGCGGAAAAAAGCAAACCGTAAACGATACTTTTCTTGTAGCCCCAATGTCCAACAATGTCCTTTCCAATTGCTGTACTAAAAATGAAAAGCCCAAGCGCTCCAATGTAATAAGCCAAATAAAAAGCAAAGTCAATCAACTGGCTTTGAAACTGATCTAAATGAAAGTAGTTTTTACAAAAAGGAATGAATACACTGTTTCCTGCGGCAATGAAGCCCCAAAAGAAAAACACGGTAGTTAACGTCGTTAGTGCTCCGTAATTCGTTGATTTTTGCTGGTTTTCTGACATAATTTAGCTTTAGAATAGCCAAATTAAGAGAATTTACTGCTTAAATTGCGTTTTTAGAAAGATTATTTGAACTATCAACTATTGAAAACATTGATTTAATTGTTTTCGCAATCGAATTTGCATCAAATCCACAATCTGCCCACAATTCTTCTTGTGTTCCGTGGTGAACATATTCATCTGGAATTCCCAAACGAACAACTTCAGCAGCATATTTTTGATCAATCATGAACTCGATAACAGCAGAACCAAATCCACCCATCAAACAACCATCTTCAACAGTAATGACTTTCTTGAACTTCGAGAACACTTCATGCAACATTACCTCGTCGATTGGTTTAACGAAACGCATGTCGTAGTGAGCTACAGAAAGTCCAGATTCTTTTAATTGTTCAATGGCCTCTTGGGCAAAATTTCCTGGGTGACCAATGGTTAAAATTGCAACATCTTCACCAGAAGTAACTTTACGACCAGTTCCAACACGCATTGGTTTCATAACCGTTTTCCATTCTGTCATTGTACCGTTTCCACGTGGGTAACGAATGGAGAACGGACCCATGTTTTCTTGCTGAGCCGTGTACATCATGTCGCGTAATTCCGCTTCATTCATTGGAGCAGCTACAATCATATTTGGAATATGACGCATATACGCTAAATCGTAAGCACCGTGATGCGTTGCACCGTCAGCACCAACCAATCCACCGCGATCTAAACAGAAAACAACGTTTAATTTTTGTAAAGCGACATCGTGCAAAACTTGATCGTATGCGCGCTGCATGAATGATGAATAAATATTGCAGAAAGGAACCATTCCTTGCGTTGCTAATCCAGCTGAGAATGTAACAGCATGTTGTTCAGCGATACCAACATCAAACGCGCGATCTGGCATTGCCTCCATCATAATGTTCAACGAACAACCTGAAGGCATTGCAGGCGTAACACCCATAATTTTATCATTCTTCTCTGCTAATTCAACGATTGTATGTCCAAAAACATCTTGGTATTTCGGTGGCTGAGGAGATTTTGGAACAATCTTAACGATTTCACCTGTTTCTTTATTGAAAACACCTGGAGCATGCCATTTTGTTGGATTTCCTTCCTCTGAATATTTGTAACCAGCACCTTTACGCGTGATGCAATGCAAGATTTTTGGTCCAGGAATATCTTTTAAATCTTCCAAAACTTTTGCTAATCCAACAACATCGTGTCCATCGACAGGTCCGAAGTAACGGAAATTTAACGATTCAAATAAGTTACTTTGTTTCAACAAAGAGCTTTTCAAGGCATGTGAAATTTTCGATGCAACAGTTTGAGCGTCGGGTCCAAACTTGGATACTTTTCCCAACAATTTCCAAACCTCATCTTTTACTTTGTTGTACGTATGTGACGTTGTGATATCCGTCAAGTATTCCTTCAAAGCACCAACATTCGGATCGATTGACATGCAATTGTCATTCAAAATCACCAATAAATTCGCATCTTTTTCAAAACCAGCGTGATTCATTCCCTCAAAGGCTAATCCTGCTGTCATGGCACCATCACCAATTACAGCAATGTGATGACGATCTTTTTCACCTTTATATTTGCTCGCCAAAGCCATTCCAAGTGCAGCAGAAATTGACGTTGACGAGTGACCAACACCGAAGGTATCAAACTCACTTTCAGAACGTTTTGGGAAACCAGAGATTCCACCTTTTAAACGATTTGTATGAAAACGTTCGCGTCGACCAGTCAAAATTTTATGACCATACGCTTGGTGACCAACATCCCAAACCAATTGATCGTATGGCGTATTGAAGACATAATGCAATGCTACTGTTAACTCAACGACACCAAGGCTAGCTCCAAAATGGCTATTTCCTATTTCGGAAATTACATCCACGATGTATTGACGTACTTCATCTGAAATTTCAGGTAAGTCATTCACCGTGAATTTTTCACGCATATCAGACGGAATCTGAATTTGCTCTAATTTTGGACCTGCTTTATATTCTGCCATACATTCTCTCTGAAAACAAATTTATTGCTTATTGTTCTGTAAACAAACAATCAAGGCGTTTATTTTGTTCGCACCACGCGTTTTTTATTTTTTTGGCAAATTAATTTATTCATTTGTGATGTAACTTTTTCTTGTTTCATCAAACTTACATAAAGAACACCGACTTTTGTGGTAGATGAACAAAGCAAAACAAGACCAATTTCTCGCACTCTACAAGCCGAATCATGATCGGTTTGAACGCTTCTGCAGAGCAAGAGTGTATGGAGATATGGACTATCGTGATTTAATAAACGATACCTTGCTCGTGGCGTTTGACAAATTTGAAACGTTAAAATCAAAGGATGCATTTTTGTCTTTTCTATTCAGCATCAGTGTTCGGATTGTTGGAAATTATCATCAAAAAAAGAAAGCAACACGGTTTCAAAAAGAGGATGCTATACTCTCATTAAACGATAGCAATGCGAATCCTCAAGAAGCGGCAGATGTACATTTTTTACATGTAGCATTAGCTCAATTGGTTGATGAACAACGCGAAGCCATCATTTTGTTTGAAATTTCCGGTTTTAGTATCAAAGAAATAGTTGCCATTCAAGGCGTTTCAGAATCTGCGGTTAAACAACGTTTAAAAAGAGGACGTGAAAAACTCGTTGAAATTCTGACGTTTGAATCAACATTAAAAATTGGGGAGGTATCAAATGGATAAGCAAAAAGATTTAGATCAATTATTCAATGCTGCAAAACATCAGCAAGCTGTGTACTCATTTGATGAAGCACAACAATCCTTTTTGGCTGAAATTTCAACTACGACAATAGAAAATTCACCAACTAAAAATTCTATTTTCTCACTAAAAAACTGGATCATTATGTTAACAATCGTAAGTACAATTGCCTTGTCAATCTTCTTAGGGTCAAGTCATGAAAAAACAATGCAGCCGTCGTTAAACGTTTCTACAAATAAACCAACTGAAAGAACAAAAAAGCCGCAACAGTCAATAACACCATCTTTTGCGGTTCAAAGTACCATTGGGAAAGAAATGTTGCAACATTTGCCGTATTATGAAGCATTAACAGATTCATTAGTTCAGGCCAATAAAACTGTTATCCCGACAATAGATGAAGTGGTCGTTGAACACAAAAATCGATTCTATGATTTACCTCAATTTGATGAAGGTTATACTATTCCAAAACTCACTGAAGAGGAAATAAAAGCGAACAACAAACAGAAAAAATCCATGTTAAAAGCATTGGAAAAATTTGACAAAAAAGTATACGCACATCTAGTAAGCGGTACATTTGATTATCAAGGAAAAATAACGTCGGTTCAATCCTTTTTAATCGAAAAAACAGAGGTTTCAAATCTTGAATACCGTACCTTTTTGTTTGATTTGTTAATCCAAGGTCGCAACGATGATTTTTTAAAAGCTAGACCAGATCACAAGCAATGGTCAATTTTGGCAAACCAAGAAAAACATCCGTATGAAGATCATTATTTTTCTCATCCTGCCTACGACAATTATCCAGTCGTGAACATAAGTCGAGAAGGAGCTGAACTATATTGCAAATGGCTTAGTCAGGAAGTGTACAAAATTTTGGATGATAAAAAGAAGGTGTTGTTTAACGACATTCGTTTACCAATGCGCGAAGAATGGGTAATGGCTGCGTCCATTGAAGGAAAAAAAGGACCTTTCGCTTGGGATGGTCAGTTTACACGTAATAGTAGTGGATGTTATTTGGCGAATTACCGATTGACACCTGAAGAATATGCTAAACAAGATTCTGTTGCAAACCCGACAATGAATTCAAATGACTTAACCGCACCTGTAAGTTCATATTATCCAAATGATTTTGGAATTTATAACATGAGTGGGAATGTGGCCGAAATGGTTTACAATGACATAGAAACAAAAGCCGCAGGAACAGCAGGTGGCGGTTGGAGAAATACCGAAGAAGAAATCAAGATTTTGGGACCAGATCCTTATGCTGGTGTAACAACACCAAATCCTGGGATTGGATTTAGGGTTGTGATGACTGTGAAATAATTGCAAACAAAAAACCCTGACAATTTCTCGTCAGGGTTTTGCTCGTTATTTGAGTCAATTAAATATTCTCAAAGAAATCGTTCCCTTTGTCATCCGTAATAATGAACGCCGGGAAATTTTTAATGGTAATTTTTCGTACTGCTTCCATGCCCATTTCTTCAAAGTCAACCACTTCAACAGAAGTTATATTTTCTTTCGCCAAAATCGCAGCAGGACCACCAACTGAACCTAAATAGAAACCACCGTATTTCTGACAGGCGTTTTTAACATCCTTCGAACGGTTTCCTTTTGCTAGCATAATCATACTTCCACCCATCGACTGGAATAAATCAACGTATGAATCCATTCGACCAGCTGTTGTTGGACCGAAACTTCCTGATGGCATTCCTTCTGGTGTTTTTGCAGGACCCGCGTAATAAACAGGATGGTTTTTGAAGTATTCTGGCATTGGTTTTCCAGCGTCGATCAATTCCTTGATTTTCGCATGTGCCATATCGCGTGCAACAATCAATGTTCCGTTTAATTTCAAACGTGTTTTAATTGGGTATTTACTCAATTCAGCCAACACCTCATTCATCGGACGATCCAAATCAATTTCTACTGCTGGAACTAAATGTGGTGGTACTTCTGGCAATAATTGACGTGGGTTTTTCTCCAATTGCTCAACAAACAATCCTTTTTTCGTGATTTTTGCTTTAATGTTTCTATCTGCTGAACAAGAAACTCCCAATCCAACTGGACAAGAAGCAGCGTGACGTGGTAAACGAATTACGCGTACATCATGTGTAAAGTATTTTCCGCCAAACTGCGCTCCAATTTGACTTTCTTGACAAATCAATTGTACTCGTTTTTCCCATTCCAAATCACGGAAAGCTTGACCTGCCATGTTTCCTTCGGTTGGAAGCTCATCGTAATATCCTGCAGAAGCTTTTTTTACCGTTGCAAGATTTGCTTCCGCAGAAGTTCCACCAATAACCAATGCTAAGTGATAAGGAGGACATGCTGCAGTTCCTAAATCTTTAATTTTTTCACGAATGAATTTCTCCAAAGAAGCATCGTTCAACAAAGATTTTGTTTGTTGGTACAAGAACGTTTTATTCGCAGAACCACCACCTTTTGCTAAGAAAAGGAACTCATAAGAAGCACCTTTTTTCGCATAAATATCAATCTGAGCAGGCAAGTTAGAACCCGAATTTTTCTCTTCAAACATATCCAAAGCAACAACTTGAGAAAAACGCAAGTTTCGCTCTTGATACGTGTTGTAAATTCCTTTTGAAAGCGGCTCAGCATCATCAATTCCTGTATAACAATCTTCACCTTTTTTTGCCATAACAATTGCAGTTCCAGTATCTTGACAAGATGGTAATTGACCTTCAGCGGCAACAACTGCATTTTGCAATAAATTATAAGCCACAAATCGATCGTTATCTGTTGCCTCAGGATCTTGCAATATATTGTTCAGCATTTGCAAATGCGTTTTTCTTAAGTAGAAAGACACATCCGACATTGCCTCTTGAGCGAGAACTTCCAATGCTTTTGGGTCAATGTTTAAAATTTCGCGATTTCCTACTTTCACTACTTCAACGTAGTCTGAAGAAATTTTGCGGTATTCCGTTTTATCTCGTTGGATTGGATACGGATCTTGGTAAAAAAATTCTGCCATAACAGTTCAATTTTGGAACCGTAAAGTTAACGAATAGTGAGCAGTTGAAACTTGAATTTTCATTATTTTTTATAGTTTAAAATGCAATTTTTAAACCAAGGGTATTGATCATGTTCACTCTAGTAAATGTATTCAATTCAGGAATTGAAGTGATAGTTACTGAAGGTTTCATTTCGTAATATAGGTGCAGTCTTTTCCAAAACTCTCTGTTTTTACCAATTCTAAAATCTACACCCATTGGAACAAATAACGATGTGCTAGTGGTCATTTTGTTTTTGAAATGTTCTGTCTTGCTTTGATAGTTTTGTGAACATGAATACTCTGAAGTTAATCCTGAGATTGAACTGTTAGCAAAGTAATTTATATACGTTTCAGCCTTGTATGACAATCCGAATGAAAGTCCAGCACCTGCATACAATGACCATCGTTTAGCTGGATTCGTCCTAAAAATAACAGAAGACTCTAAACGCAATTGCTGCGACGAATAGCGCATGAAATAATTTTCCGAATATGTCGAATCGGTAAAATATTGTTGGCCCGTCTGAGAAGATGTTAACGTATCGTAGGGTGCTGTGATTGAACGATTTGCCCAATATGATAGGTCGCCGGATGAACCATGACTAATTCCAATTCGCCACAATAAACTTGGTGCGTTTTTAAAAGTAAGGCCCAATTGAAGAGAGTTATAACTTGCCGAACCAAAATTGGAAGGACGATAGAACATATAATTTTCTCCCATGTTGAAACCTGTAAAATCACTCTGTAATAGAGTGGAATTGGGAGCCAACCTTTGAAAATCCTCAAGGGAAGAATTTTCCATCGGTTGATAATTTGTACCGAGCTGAAGGTGAAATTCCGAAATACGAACTTTTGCGATCGTATCCTGAGCATGTAAATTACCCCAACAGCTAAAAATCAGTGCTACTACCTTAAAATGCTTAATCATAAATTTAGTTTTGCGGTTCAACGTAACAAAATGGGTTTTCGTTTACTTGAAATGTTAAAAGTTTCGAAAAATTCAAAATTGCAACCTTTTATGATGTTCATCGTTCAAGTCGTGTACGTTAAAACGATTTGAGAAAGAGTATGCGTAAACTTTTTAAAAGCAAATGGATTAGAATCCCCTATTTTGTTGGATTATATTCATTTGCAGCCTATGGCGCCTTGTTGACTTTGACCTATTTTGCAATGAAATACGGTTGGACAAATGAAAGTGGACAAATTGATGCAAACAACCGTCATTTTCAAGAAATGCATGACAAATACAATCAATCATTCAAAGTTGATAGTGTTTCAATGATTAAACACCGTTATGAGGTAATCAATCGCATTATTGTTTTGAATGATTTCTATCCACAAAATGCACAACACATTCTTTCAGTTTACACAAAAAATAGAGATGAAAAATTAGCCCTTCAAATGCTCGATGCGGTTGATTTACGCTTGATGAACAACCGAAAATACCAAGCTGCAGTTGATAAAATGTATGAAAAACTGAGAAAAAAATCCAAAACAACTGGTCTTAGTGTTTTTGAATGGATGAACATTTCCGAATGGAAAGATTTCAAAATCGCTGTGGCAAAAGATAAATATTACATCGATTCAGTTGCAAAAGTTACCGGCGTTGAACCGCGTCTTATTGTTGCTTGCTTGGTGGGAGAACAAATTCGTTTGTTTAATTCGAGTCGTGAATCCTACAAACGCTACATTGGTCCTATGAAAGTATTGGCCTTAGAAAACAATCTTTCGTATGGGGTTACGGGAATCAAAGAAAATACGGCAATCAATATTGAACGCTACCTAAAAGACTCAACATGTGTGTATTACCTTGGAAGTAAATATGCGCATTTGTTGGATTACGATTCCACCCAAAATTTTAAAAATGGTGGAAATGATACCCTAAATTTGCGTTTGAGTCGCTTGGTTCAATTCAAAAACCATTATTATTCCTACTTGTACGCCGCGATTTTCTTGAAACAAATGAAAATGCAGTGGGAACGTGCCGGTTACCCAATTGACGATCGTCCAGAAATTTTAGCATCGCTTTTTAACCTCGGTTATCAACGTTCGAAACCAAAGAAAAATCCTGCTGTAGGTGGTGCAACATATGACATTAAAGGAACAGATTACACCTTCGGTTCAGTTGCATTTGAGTTCTATTATTCGGGTGAACTCGCCGATATTTTCCCGTATAAAAAGAAACGTTTCGATTACGACGAATAAATCTGAGTACTTTTTAACTTTTTCTTGGTTTTTTCTGACTTCTTTCCTCCTTTTTAAAGGGCGCGATAAATCTATTTTTACTATCTTCGCGCATTCATTTTATCAAGGAATCATGACAAATAACTATCCGGTATACAAAGGATTGAATTTGCCAAATGTGGCGAAAACGGTGTTGGAAAAGTGGCAAGCAGATAATGTCTTCGAACAATCGATTGCAACGCGTGAAGGAAAAACACCTTACATTTTCTTTGAAGGTCCACCATCTGCAAATGGTTTACCTGGAATTCACCACGTTATGGCGCGTTCAATCAAGGATATTTTTTGTCGTTACAAAACTCTCAAAGGATTCCAAGTAAAACGCAAAGCTGGTTGGGACACACACGGTCTACCAGTTGAACTTGGTGTTGAAAAGGAATTGGGAATTACCAAAGAAGATATTGGAACAAAAATCAGCGTTGAAGATTACAACAAAGCGTGTAAAGAAGCTGTCATGCGTTACACGGATATTTGGAATGACTTAACCTTGAAGATGGGTTATTGGGTGGATATGGAAAATCCATACATCACCTATGATTCAAAATACATGGAATCAGTTTGGTGGTTGTTGGGACAATTGTACGCCAAAAATTTGATGTACAAAGGTTACACGATTCAACCGTATTCTCCTGCTGCCGGAACAGGTTTGTCATCTCACGAATTGAATCAACCAGGATGTTATCGCGATGTAACGGATACGACAGTTGTTGCACAATTCAAAGTAAAAGAGGGTCAGAAATTGCCATTTGATGTGAATGGAACAGTTCACTTTCTAGCTTGGACAACAACTCCTTGGACATTGCCATCGAATACTGCCTTGTGTGTTGGTCCAAAAATCGAATACGTTTTAGTTCAATCATTCAACCAATATACATTCGAGCCAATCAACGTAATTCTTGCTAAGAATTTAGTAGGTTATCAATTTAGCAAAGGATTCAAAGCGGTTGAATCAGCTGAGGATTTAAAAAGTTATACTGCAGGTGATAAAGTTGTTCCTTACTTCGTCACAAGCGAATGCAAAGGTGCTGACTTGATCGGTATCAACTACGAACAATTGTTGCCATTTACCCTTCCAGCTGAATCGCCTGAACAAGCATTCCGTGTGATTGGCGGAGATTTTGTTACTACCGAAGATGGAACAGGAATCGTACACATCGCTCCTACATTTGGTGCGGATGATGCTCGAGTGGCAGCAGATGCAGGCATACCTGGAATGTTGGTGAAAGACGACAAAGGAAACTTGGTTCCATTAGTGGATTTACAAGGGAAATTCAGACCAGAAATGGGCGAATATGCTGGAATGTATGTGAAAAATGAATACTATTCAGCAGATGAAGCGCCAGATCGTTCAGCAGATGTTCAACTTGCTATTCAGTTGAAAACAGAAAACAAAGCCTTTAAGGTTGAAAAATATGTTCACAGTTATCCACATTGTTGGAGAACCGATAAACCAGTGTTGTATTATCCATTGGATTCATGGTTCATTCGTGTGACCGAAGTGAAAGATCGCATGATCGACTTGAACAACACCATTAACTGGAAACCAGAATCAACAGGTTCAGGACGTTTTGGAAAATGGTTGGAAAATGCAAACGATTGGAACCTTTCACGTTCACGTTATTGGGGTATTCCAATTCCAATTTGGACAAGTGAAGATGGTGATGAGCGCATTTGTATTTCATCCGTTGAGCAACTAAAAGCGGAAAGCGAAAAAGCGGTTCAAGCTGGTTTTATGAGCGAAAATCCTCTGGCAAATTACCAAGTTGGTGATATGTCGAAAGAGAATTATTCATTAGTTGATTTACACAAAAATTATGTAGATCAAATTACCTTGGTTTCGCCTTCTGGAAAACCAATGAAACGTGAAGCTGATTTGATTGATGTTTGGTTTGATTCAGGTGCTATGCCTTATGCACAATGGCATTATCCATTTGAAAATAAAGATTTAATCGATAATCAAACGGGTTATCCAGGTGATTTTATTGCTGAAGGAGTTGACCAAACACGTGGATGGTTCTATACCTTGCATGCGATTGCAACAATGGTTTTTGATTCTGTAGCGTATAAAAACGTAGTTTCGAATGGGCTTGTTTTGGACAAAAACGGTCAAAAAATGTCGAAACGCCTTGGTAATGCAATTGATCCTTTCTCGACACTTGAAACCTATGGAGCAGATGCTACACGCTGGTACATGATTACCAATGCACAGCCATGGGACAACTTGAAATTTGATTTAGATGGTGTTACTGAAGTACAACGTAAATTCTTTGGAACGCTTTACAATACATATTCTTTCTTCGCTTTGTATGCCAATATTGATGGCTTCGATTATTCAGCGAAGGAAATTGCTTTGAACGAGCGTCCAGAAATAGATCGTTGGATTTTATCAAAGTTACATTCATTGATTCAAGAAGTTGATGCAGCATACAACGATTACGAACCAACAAAAGCTGGACGTTTAATCCAAGATTTTGTGAGCGATCAATTGTCGAATTGGTACGTGCGTTTGTGTCGTCGTCGCTTCTGGAAAAGTGATGACGCAACCGATAAAACATCAGCTTATCAAACGTTATATACCTGTTTGGAAACAGTTGCACTTTTGGGATCGCCAATTGCACCATTCTTCATGGATCAATTATTCTCCGATTTGAATTCAGTTTCAAAACGTTATGCTGTAAATTCTGTTCACTTGGCAGATTTCCCTGTTGTTGACCAAAGTTTCATCAACGAAGCATTAGAAGCACAAATGGACATTGCGCAACGCACTTCTTCACTTGTTCTTGCTTTACGTAAGAAAGAGAAAATCCGTGTGCGTCAACCATTGCAAAAAATCATGGTTCCAGTATTGAATAAGACATTTGCTGACAACATCTTACATGTCAAAGAATTGATTCTATCTGAAGTAAACGTGAAAGAATTGGAATTGATGGAAGAAGGCAATGGCATGTTGGTGAAAAGCATCAAACCGAACTTCAAAACAATTGGTCCAAAATATGGGAAACAAATGAAGGCTATTGCATCAATGGTGGCTCAACTTACAAACGATCAAATTGCTGAAATTGAAAAAAACAATGGTTGGAAAGGTGATGTCGAAGGTGAGCACATTGAATTGGAATTAAGTGACTTCGAAATTGCAGCACAAGATATTCCAGGTTGGCTTGTCGCTACTGAAGGCACATTGACTGTTGCATTGGATATTACCATTTCTGAAACGTTAAAAGCAGAAGGAATTGCCAGAGAATTGATTAATCGTGTTCAAAACTTGAGAAAAGACTCAGGCTTAGAAGTTACCGATCGAATTCTATTGAAAGTGGATACCAATGAATTGGTTCAACAAGCGATTCGCGATAACAAAGAATACGTTTGCAATGAAGTATTGGCGAATGAAATTTCTTTTGAAACACTTGGAGCAGATGCATTAACGACTGATTTAGAAATGGAAGGTGATGCAAAAATTGGTTTGAGTAAAGCTTAATTTGAATATCGAACATGGAAAATGGAGCATTGACTTTTAATTAATAAGAATAAACTTAACATATGTATAGATCACACACGTGCGGAGAATTACGCATTTCAGATGTTGGAAAAACAGTAACGTTAGCTGGATGGGTGCAACGTTCACGCGATTTAGGAGGAATGACTTTCGTCGATTTACGTGACCGTTATGGAATCACTCAATTAGCTTTCAATATGGAAGACAATGCTGAATTGGGAGCACAAGCCAATAAATTGGGTCGTGAATTTGTGATTCAAGCTACTGGAACAGTCATCGAACGCTCGAGTAAAAACAAGAACATTCCAACAGGTGAAGTTGAAATCGTTGTGAGTGAATTGAAATTGTTGAATGCTGCTAAATTACCTCCATTCACGATTGAAGATGAAACAGATGGTGGTGATGAGTTGCGCATGCAATACCGTTACTTGGATTTAAGAAGAAACCCAGTTCAACAAAAACTACGTTTGCGCAATCAGGTAGCTTTAGAAACGAGAATTTACTTGAATTCTCAAGATTTCTTGGATGTTGAAACGCCTGTTTTAATTAAATCCACTCCTGAGGGAGCAAGAGATTTCGTGGTTCCAAGTCGCATGAACGAAGGACAATTTTATGCTTTGCCTCAATCACCGCAAACGTTTAAACAATTGTTGATGGTTTCTGGTTTCGATCGTTACTACCAAATTGTTAAATGTTTCCGTGACGAAGACTTACGTGCTGACCGTCAACCTGAGTTTACACAAATCGACTGTGAAATGGCGTTTGTTGAACAGGATGACATTTTGAATACGTTTGAAGGATTGATTAAACACCTTTTTAAAACTGTTCGTGGCGTTGAATTTACAGAGCCGTTCCCACGCATGGATTATGCTGAAGCAATGGCTCGTTATGGCTCAGATAAACCAGATATCCGTTTCGGAATGGAATTCGTTGATTTGAATGATGTTGCACAAGGAAAAGGATTTGCCATTTTCGATAGCGCTGAAGCAGTTATTGCGATCAATGCAGAAGATTGCGTTGAATACACTCGTAAACAAATTGATGAGCTTACTGAGTGGGTAAAACGCCCTCAAATTGGAGCGAAAGGATTGGTTTACGTTCGTTGCAATGCAGATGGAACATTCAAATCTTCTGTTGATAAATTCTATTCGCAAGAAGATTTAGCTGCTTGGGCACAAAAAGCGAATGCGAAACCAGGAGATTTAATTCTTGTGTTAAGCGGTGATTTGGACAAAGTACGCAAACAAATGAACGAATTGCGTTTACACATGGGTAACGAACTTGGATTACGCAATCCAAATGTTTTCAAACCTTTATGGGTAATGGATTTCCCATTGTTAGAGTGGGATGAAGAAAGCGGACGTTACCATGCAATGCATCACCCATTTACTTCTCCGAAACCAGAAGACATGCACTTGATTCAAACAGATCCAGGAAAAGTTCGCGCAAATGCTTACGATTTAGCAATGAATGGTGTTGAACTTGGTGGTGGATCTATTCGTATTCACGATAGAGATTTACAATCACGCATGTTTGATTTATTAGGATTCACAAAAGAAGAAGCACAAGCACAATTTGGATTCTTGATGAGTGCATTTGAATACGGAGCGCCTCCACACGGTGGATTAGCATTTGGTTTGGATCGCTTAGTTGCTACGATGGGTGGTTCTGAATCGATTCGTGATTACATCGCTTTCCCTAAAAACAATAGTGGACGTGATACAATGATTGATGCGCCATCGCCATTGCACGCAGACCAATTGAAAGAATTGGGAATTAAATTAAACGGATAAGACCACACGATTATAATTTTCAAGGGGACTTTTTAAGTCCCCTTTTTTTACCTAACAATTTTTTATATGGAACAATACACTGACTACATCGGCTACATCGCTTCGGGCGTTGTACTTCTCTCATTTCTCATGCGAAAAATGCTATTCCTGCGCATCGTCAATACGATTGGATGTGTATTTTTTATCGTATACGGTATTCTTTTAGGTCAAGCACCAATTATCATTACCAATGCAGCAATCGTATTGATCAACATTTATTACTTGAGCAAATCCAACAAAGAATCGTAAACTATTAATTCGAAATTACTTCATATTTTTCACCAACAACTTTAAACGAAGTTCGGCGATTACGTTGATGCAATTCTTCTTTTCGTTCCTTCGTTTTTTGTTTGTTTATATAATCTTCCGTCAATAAAATTCGATCTCCTTTTTCGTTTAAAATAGGTTTCTTATCTGCTCCTGCCATAAAGTTTGGTTGTGTTTCTCCATATCCTTTTGGGATCAAACGCTCACGTGCAATTCCTTTAGAAACCAAATAGTCAACACACGATTTCGCACGTCTTTGCGATAAATCGAGATTATAAATATCAACACCACGACAATCCGTATGCGAATTAATCTCAACGACTAGGTTATTATTCAAGACCAAGAATTCGTAGATTTTATCCAAACGTTGCATCGAAATTGGACGCAATTTGTCAGAATCGAAATCGTATTCAATTCCTTCAATTTCAATTTCATCCTGTGGAATTGGATTCAAATAAAAGTCTTGCGTCAATGCTGTCGATTCAGTGATTGTCTTTGTATTAATATTCGCAGCATCTGCAAAGTACTTTTCTTTTTGAGCTTTAATGAATAATTCCCAGCCATGCGTTAGTTCTTTTTCATAATACCCATTCGCATCCGATTGAATCCCAAAAGGAGCAAATTCACCGTCAACATCTTTGAATGTTAGGTTTGCATTTGGCAAAATTTCATTCGTTGAGGCATCATAGGAGTATCCGCTTAAAACAATGCGAATCGGTTCATTGGTCACTTCATAAATATCATAACAATGTCCCGTTTCACATGGTTCACGATCACTCGACAAAAATCCTTTCATCAATTTCGTATCCCAAATTAAGTAGGCATCGTCTTTACTCGAGTTGATTGGAAGACCTAAATTAGCTGGAGTATTAAAGGTCTCAGCATCTTTGTCATAGAAGCTTTTGTATACATCCAGACCTCCGATTGAGTTATGTCCATTTGAACTGAAAAACAAGGTTGATGAAGCTTCATGAAAGAATGGAGTTACCTCATCTAAATCTGAATTTACAGGATATCCCAAATTAATGGCATCACCTACAAGATTTCCTAATGGATCAATTTCAATCTTCCAGATATCAAATCCTCCTTGTCCACCAGGTCGATTACTCGAAAAATACAAGGTTTGTCCATCCATTGAAACAAACGGTTGCATGCTTTTGTATCCTGGAACATTCACTTTTGCATCCAATTTATATGCTTCATAGAATTTAAAATCCACCATACGACCCAAATAGATGCTTTGGTCTTTACGATTGTCATCACTCCAGCGGGTGTAAAAAATCACATTTTGATTGTTGATTGTTGCTGCTGCATCATGTTGCGCTGAATTAAGTGGTCGTCCAAAATTTGTTGCTTTACCCCAATTTCCAGCTTCATTACGTTCTGTCCAATAGATGTCGCACAAAAAAGCTGATTCTTGTTCTGGTTCCAAAATTACACCGCCAGCTCTTGCTGATGTGAACATGACACGATTTTCATTCCCAAAATAATTTACCGCAAACGAAGAAGTTCCTTTGTTAAAGACCGTTGAATCAGCCAATTGAATTTGCACCTCCGGCTTTACATTGTCTCCATTCAAGGCGTAATAACAACCCGTAATATTCAATTGAGCTGTGCGTAATAAAGAGTCTGCATATTTTTCAGATTTAATGTACGTTTCAAATTCACTAATTGCCTGATCATAATTTTTGATGTTCATCAATGCATTGGCATAGTAAAATTGGTCATTAGGATATGATCCTTTTTTACTTGTTTTCGCAAAATAATCTGCTGCATGATTGTAATCATACGTTTTTTGATAACACATCGCGATTTGGTGATCGACGTAATCTTCTAATGAAACGAGTTGATTACTATCCACTTCAATGCCTTTTTTAGGTAATTTTTGATTTGTTACCTCAATTTCATAAGGCAAAACCATTGAACCCATTCCAACAGAATCGTTCAAAGCCTTTTTGTAATAGGTCAATGCATTATAGTAATCTTCTTGCGCATAAAAATTATCCGCGTTGTAAATCCAAACCTTTTTTGATTGTGAATAGGCATTTAAACCAATCAGACAAACAAGAACTAATAGAAATCTTTTCATGGTACTATTCATTACAATCTTGGACAAATTTTATCGACTTTCGGTTTGTTTTTTCCATTCACATAGGTAAACGACAATTCGAAACCACCTCTACCAGTTGACACTGTTGATAAAGAAGAAACATTCACATCATACCCCAATTTAACGATGAAATTTTCTTTTTTAACTCCAAATGTGGCAATCGCTGCATCTTTTGCACGGTAGATCAATCCACCAAGTAAATAGGTTTCGCTTCCTTTCAGGAAATAACCTGCTTCCAAGGCAAAGGTTTGTTCATTAAACTTTTCTTGTTGCATAACCAAAACCTTAGGAAGGAGATAAAACAATTCAGTGATGTTTATTCGCGTTCCTATATGCGCATAAAAACGCATCGGTAAACGATTGTCTTGTCCAAAAAAGGATTCATTTGGTTGAAGCAAATTAAACGCTGAAATTCCAACAAAAGGATTCAATTTACTTTGTTGACGTGCATAATAGTACAATAAACTTGCATTCGCAACAGGAACAATCATAGACTGAGCACCAAATGTTTCACCAGAAACAAGCGAAGTATTGAATTCACCACCGTTATTCAGTGTGTATTGATTGTTAAATGATAGCAACTGATACTCAACAGATTTTTGCATGGCTCCAGCTTGAATTCCAAACGATAAATTATTGAAACGTCTTTTATCCAGCGACATATTGTAAGCTGCAGAAACTAAACCTTGGAGTACATTAAAGTTTCCATAACCTGCTCTGAAATTATGAATTTGCACACCAAACCCCCACTTGCGAACGGGCATATCAAAACTCACCAAAGCGGATGTGTACGGTTTGAAATTCACCGATTTCCACTGTGTTCTATATTGCGCATGAACACGCCATTTTCCTTCAAAAACACCTGTCATTCCTGAATTTAAAAACAAAGGCGCAGCATCATACATGGATAAATGCGCATCTTGAGCCTTCAATTTTGGTACTAAGCCAATTAAGAAAAATAATAGTATAAACTTCTTCATGATTAACGCATTAAAGTAACATCACCCGACTTCTTCACAATCTGACCATTCGTCATTTCAACTGTAAACGTCCAAGTATAAACACCCATTGGAGCTCTCTCTCCTTGATACATTCCGTTCCAACCTTCCAATGCATCATTCGATTCGTAGATTAACTGTCCCCAATTGTTGTAAATTTTAAAATCTACTGTTTTGAAAGGTCCCCCACGAATAATAAATATATCATTTTCACCATCTTCATTTGGTGTGAAACCTGTCGGTAAAACAGGTAATAAGGCAATTGCCAAATCCGCTTTTGTCGTGTCTTGACATCCATTAATGTCTGTTACAATTAATGTTATTGGATAAACTCCACCGGTTGAATAGTTATGAATCGAATTCTGATTGTTATCTCCTTCACCGTCTCCAAAATTCCAATACCATGAACTTAGCTGATTCCCAGTGGAAGCATCGATGAAATTAACATCCTCCAAAGCCAAAGCTGGATTTGGATTGATTGTAAATGAAGCTGTTGGACTTGGATTGACCACAACATTTTGGAAAACACTCGCTTCACATCCTAAAGCTGATGTAGCTGTAAATTCAACCGCATAAGTTCCTGCAGAAGTGAATGTATAGCTTGGATTTTGTTGATTACTAATAGTACCAGGTTCAAATACATATTCCCAAGAATTGATGCTTCCAGAAGAAATAAATGAATTATCTGTGAAGAAGATTTCCCCATTTTCACAAGCAATTGTATTCGTGAATGAAGGAATTGGTAAAGGATTGACAGTCACATTTTGTTGGATCGTATCAAAACAACCAAGACTTGATTCAACAATCAAAGTTGCATTAAACGTTCCGCTTGCTGTATACGTGTGCAATGGATCATCAGTAATTGATGTTCCTGTATCACCAAAACTCCAATCCCAACCAACAATTGTACCTGATGGTGTTGTTGACATGTCTGTGAAAGCAGTATTGCTTCCTTGACATGCTGCTGTTGAATTGAAAGCAGCTGTTGGTGAACTTTTGAACGTAACGTGAAGTGTATCATTGTCTGGTGAACATCCAAATGAACCAGCAGACGATAAAATTAAATTCACTCCACCATTTAAAATATCTGAATTCGACGGGAAATAAAGTGTTGATAAGAGCATGTTGCTTGGATTAAAAGCACCTGTTCCCATTGTTGACCAAGATCCAGTTTGATTCGGTCCACTTATCGTTCCGTTTAATTGAATTGCTTCGTTTTGACAAAACGCTTGATCAACACCAGCATTCACATTTGGTGGGTCGATAAAATGGATACGCAATGAATCGTTTTCTATTGGACAAATTCCGGTCGTTGAAAGTAAAACATCAATATATCCAATTGTTGTGTCGATTGGACTTACCGTGTAAAAAGTCGGAATTGCAGAAGTATTCGCAATGGATCCAAATCCATTTACTGACCAAAGTGTCGAGAATCCAGAGGTTACATTTCCGGTAAAATTAAGTACGGTGGTATTTGAACAGATAGAATCAGCCATGGTGATTGTCACTTGTGGTTGATCAATAATTGTTATTTCTAAACTGTCTTGAACCGCCAAACAATTTCCATTGTTGGTTGATGTCAAAGTCATAACAATTGTTCCAACCGTTGTATCCGAACTACTGATTAAGTAATCCGTCATCAAATTGGACTGACTTGGAGAAAAAGCTCCTGAACCTGTAGTTGTCCAAACACCAGTTGATGTTGGACCAGAAATACTTCCCGACAAGGGAGCAAGCGTTGTACTTGAACAAACTACTTGATTTGGTCCTGCAATAACGGTTGGTGGATTCGTAAAGTGAATGACAACAGTATCAACATCATTTGGACAAGAGAAGAAGCTTCCTGCTGAAGTCAAAAACAAAGCAACACTATCAGCTGCTAAATCTGTAGGTGAAGGTGTGTAAGTTGTTGTTAAACTTCCTGAGTTCCCAAAAGCTCCACCTGTTCCACCTGACCAGGAAGCGGCCGAAGCAAAATTCACAAAACCACTAATCGGAACAGCACCAACATTGTTTTTACAGAAGGTATTATCTCCTCCAGCTCCTACGATTGGTGATTGAATAAAGCTCACTTTCATCGTATCGGTAACTGGATTACAATTTCCGGTTGAGCTAAGTACGAAAGTCAATGAACCTTGCGCGTAATCACTTGTTGAAGGCGTATAAGAAGTAACTAAATTCGTTGGTGTAGATAATGTTCCAGTTCCATCCAAAACATTCCAGATTCCGGTAATTGAACCACCAGTCACACTTCCGTTTAAGTTAATTTGAAGTTCTCCATTACACAAAATTGTATCATTTCCAGCTTTTGTGTAAACACGTCGAATAAAGGATGACATGTAGTGATACAAACAACCTGTTGTTGTTCCACCATTAATAACACCAAGCGCAAAATTATCAGTTGAATTCGTCAAGATATTTGAAGAACCCGAGGGTATTTGAGCAGTCGAATAAGTTAATTGCGCAGCATACCATTGTCCGCCTGTTCCTGGAACGACATTAAAACTTCCCGCAGGAACCAATGCAGCACTGCCATTCAGTAAGAAAGAACCTTGCGCTCCGGCAGGACAAAGAACATTCAATGAAAAGTTCTGTGGATTTGTTCTAGGGAAGGTTACAATATCAGAACCCGCACAATTTAGAGGTGGCAACAAGGCTTCCCCTAATTCACAACCATAACCAGCCATGTGCAATAAGTAAACTGGTTTATCCGATTGAACATGGGTACGTGGCTGTGCCAATTGATAGCGATAGGTATCTCCTTGATTTAAAATCACGTTTGTTACACCGCCATCATTGATTGTAACAGTAGTAAAGTTTTCAGTCGCAGTTACAAAGAATGACTCTTCTGAACCAGCATTTAAAAATCCACGCAATACTATGTATTCGTCACCAATTACGTCTGTTGGAACAATTTGATCACCCATTAAGTCATAACAACCACCACCACCGGAAGGATTCACTGAATCATCGGAAACTGTAACAGCAACTGGTTTTGTTGAGACTACAATTGAACCAGCTAGATTATTCCCTGCAACGCTGGTGTTTTGCACCATGTTCTGAACAGTATAAACATTTCCTTTGAACGGCAATGTTACAGAATAAGTAACGTTGGCAGGATGTCCACCTACTACGGCACAACGTGGAGTAATATATACAACAGTATTATCCTCAGTAGCAACAATGTTTATTTGCTGATACGGTTGAACAATAGTACCATTTCCATCTAAATCTCCTCCTAAAGTTTGGTTATTCCATCGTGTTTGAAATGGTGTGACAAACTCGGTTCCAAGTCCATTTTGCCCTTTCAATGAATACGTTTCAGGATTGTTGTAATTCGGTCCACGGGTAATAACATCATAAACTGCTGTTATAGGATGGTCGGATGTAATTTGAAAACCGCTGTTTAAGACTGTGTTTGCTGGTTTACTCTCAATTGCATTCATCATGAAATGCACATTTTTCGAAAAAAGTGAATTTGCAGGAATGTTAATTGTCGTGTCGTAACCAGTTGCCGGCATTCGAACGCGCACAGCTGTTGGATTGTTAAATGTTGAAAAATGGAATGCAATAGGATCTCGCCACCAGTGATCAGGTGTTACCCAAGGAGCTGCAAACCAAAAGACGGTGTCAATTTGCGCCTTAACTTCTTTCGCGCCGAAAAAGAAGAAAAAGACTACTAAAATGAGGTGTTTTTTAAAACGCATATTTCTAATTTTTTAATTCTTTTCTTTTTCTTCCATTTTCTTTTTCATGTCCTCCATGATGCTGTTGTTCAGCTTGTCGTCTTCCTCTTCAAGCGTCGGTTTCTTTTTGGTAATTACAAAAGACAACATCACTTCATGCGAACCCGAATTGTATTTTCTGATTTTAGAAACAGAATAATCATATCCATATCCAATGTTCAAGCGTTCTTTTAACTTGATGCCAAGTGAAAGTCCTACTGCGTCATCAGAACGGAAAATCAATCCTGCCCAAATTTTATTGTTGAAAGTTCCTTTTAACATTCCAGTCCATTGAACAGGAATTGGGCTTGTATACTTCAGCATGAAACTCGGTTGAAGCTCAAAATTCTTCTTCGGAAACTCGAAAGTATAACCTACAATTGCATTGTAATGGAAAGCCAAATTGGAATTATAAGAAGTAAATTGAATTTGCTTCGTCAATAAATGCTGCATAGAACCCATCAAAAAGAACTTTTTCGAATACAAATGGAAACCCGCATTCACATCAATTGCATTCGCAGCATAAACGCTTCCTGTTAATACTTCATCACCCTGATCGGCAAGAACCGCATCATATAATTTTACGCGGTATTGAATATATCCTGGCTGAATTCCGAATCCCAATTTGAGTTTCTTACTTAACTTGAAATGCTGCGCATAATTCAAGTAAATTCCTGTGTTGTTCACCAATCCAGATTTCTCCGAAACAAGAGATGCTCCGTAACCAGCTTTTCCATTATTGCGAACAGAACCATAGAAATTAGCATTCATGTTCACCGGAGCATCATCAAACCCAACCCATTGATTACGGTAACTCAAATTTGCCATGTGTACATCTTTACTTCCCGCAATTGCTGGATTGTAATAATAATCGTTCATCAAGAAATTTGAATACACTCCTTGTTGTTGAGCTTTTGCAAATGAGCAAAGACTCACAATAAAAATGATTGTCAGTAGTGATTTCATAGCTTATTTTCTACTTTTTAATACCAATAATGCACCTTTAAACTGATCGACTTCTAAGCCAGCATTCAGGTTAATGATGTAATAATAATTTCCGTCAGGAACGAGTTCGCCTTCATATCTTCCATCCCAGGGAGTTGAATAACCTGTTGAATAAAACAATTGTTGTCCCCATTGATTGTAAATTTCAACTGTGGCATTAGGGAATAACAAATCGATAAATTCTAATTTCCAAACATCATTTTTATTGTCATCGTTTGGTGAAATAGCATTCGGAATTAAAGTATTGATTTCAGTAGTTACCGTATTAATCGTAATTACAGTACTCGTACTATCATAACAGCCTAAAGCACCATATGCGTATTGTGTAACAAGGTATTCTCCATTCGCAAAATACGTATTACTTGGATTTTGTAAAATGCTTGAATTTCCATCTCCAAATTGCCAGGAATAGTTTGTACTATAAAGTGATGTGTCAACAAAATTGAAAATGGCTCCCACATTCATTCCATTGCTTGTATTGTAATAAAAACCAGCAACAGGAATTGCAGGAACAGAAATCATTTGTTCAACTGTATCCGAACATCCGTGAGTCGTTGAAACAATGTGCGTAATCGTATAATCTCCATCTGTATTAAACAATTGCGTTGGATTAGCATTTGCATTTGAACCTTGTCCACCAAAATCATAGAACCAGTAGTTAATCGGATCTGTCGAAGTTGAATTGTCTGTAAAATTGATAATAACTTGGTTACCCGGACAACTCGCTGCATAGGTAAAAGATGCATTTGGTTGATCAAACACTTCTACTTGTTTTACAATCGTATCAGAACAACCAATCGAGTTCGTTACAATTAACTCAACGTCATAAGTGCCAAAAGCAGAATATACAGTTGATGGATTTTGATTCGCTGAACCATTCCCATCATCAAAATTCCAATCCCAAGTAGCTAAAGTTCCATAACCTGGTAGTGAAAAATCTGAGAAACTTGTCGTATTACCTAAACAAACATCTGTACCATTAAAGTTCGCGAATGGCGGAGCAACAAAACTGATTTGCACAATGTCATTAACTGTTATACAATTTCCATTGTTCGTTGATGTTAATGTTAAAACTAGATTTCCGCTTGCAATTTCTGAAGCTGTTGGAGTGTAGTTAGCATTTAAATCTGTTGCGGAAGTATTATACGTTCCCGCTCCACCACTCCATGTTCCTGTAGTTGTTGCTCCTGAAACACTTCCATTCAATTGAACAGTGGCATCATTCGAACAAATCAATTGATTCACTCCTGCGTCTGCAACTGGAGACGGCGCAAATAGGATCAATAAACTATCCTGAACAGGCAAACAATTACCATTAGAAGTTGATTCCAAATACAACAATACTTGACCAGCAGCGATATCATTTGAACTTGGTTGGTAATTGGCATTTAACGCCAAATTATTTGGAGTGAATAATCCATTTCCTGTCGTAATCCATTTACCAGTCGAACTTGAACCTGAGACTGAACCACTTAATGCAACTGCTGCATTGTTGGCACATACTGTTATTGTATCCACTCCAGCATCCACAGTCGCTTGATAGGTAAACGCAATGTTCATTGTATCTGTGACGACTGAACAAGCTCCGACATTTGTTGATGTTAAAACAACATTTACCGAACCATTTGCAATATCAGTCGATGATGGGATATACTCAGCATTGAAGTCCGTTGCTGACGGTGTAAATGTTCCAGTTCCCAACGTTGACCAAACTCCTGTTGAAGCGCCACCCGAAACAGATCCATTTAAACTTACAATTGAGTTGTTCGCACATACCGATTGATTCGCAGAAGCGTTGACCATTGGCGCAGGACTAACATGTAAAATCAAGGTGTCTTTTTGTACAGGACAAGGACCTGTTGATGATAAAATTAAATGTATTGGCGTAATTAAAGAATCCAATGGACTAGGCACATAAATATTCGTAAGTGCTGTATTTCCTGAAGAAAATGAACCATATCCTGAGCCGCTCCAACTACCAGTAACAGAACCACCGCCAACAATTCCATTCAAATTGAAAGGAACATTCGCACAAATGGTATCGTCCAATCCAGCGTTAACAAAGGGATACGAATTGAATTCTGAAAAATAACCGTACGATGCACCATTGTTGTTATTTCCTGCTAAAACTCCTAAACCAAAAACATCTCCTGTATTTTCAATTATGTTGTATGAGTTCACAGGTACATCTGCTGTGCTCAAATTTATCCGTGCAACTTTGAAATTTCCAGATGTTCCTGGTACAGTTGAAAACGCACCAGCGCTAATTATACCAGTTGCTCCATTCAACGTAAACGCATTTTCAAAACCACTTCTTGTATAAAGAATTACTGCTAAAGAATCTGCTGATGAACGTGTAAAAGCAGTTGAATATGTTCCCGCACAATATAAATTTGGTACCTGGGCAGCAGACATTTCACAACCATAACCTGAAACATGCAACAGGTAAACTGGTTTTGATGTTTTTATATAATTTACACCTTCTGTTAACGCATATTCATACGTTTCACTCCAATTGATTAATGTTGTCGTTGTTGTTGAATTGTAAACTGAAACACTCGTTCCGTTTTGTGTTGCCAAGACATACACGCGATCTGAAGAGCCAGTTCCTTTGTGAACGATATAATCTGTACCAATATAATCTGTACTTGTAATTTGATCTCCAGAAACATCTGTACACGTGCTGTTACTTAATGCTCCATCAAAAGTTGTCACTGCAACTGGATGATCCGCCGAAACAATAGATCCTGCCAGCGAACTAGCTGCAGTATTGTTCATGTCACGTGCACTGTACGTTTGGCCCTTATTCAAAACTACCGAAAATGTGACGTTAACTGCGTGACCTGTTATAGCTGTTCTTGGTGTAATAAGTACTGTTGTATTGTCTTCTGTTGCAACAATTTCAAACGATGAAAAGGAAACAGGAGCAGTTACAGCTGTACTCCAAAATTTCTGAAAAGGTGTGTAAAAATTGGTTCCTAGTGCTTTTGTCCCTTTTAATGAAAAGACTTCCTTGTTCGATGCTGTTTTTACCTCGTAGAATGCTGAAATTTCACTTGTTGAACTTATTTTTAATCCTGTAGTTGCAACAACATTTGCTGCAGGACTTTCTATACTTGCAATATAAGCTGTTAGGTTCACACTGTCAAGACCGTTTGCAGGAAGATTAACTGTGATCGGTAGAAAGGCTCCATTTGCAGGCTGACTTATAGTTACAGTGGCAGGCGTGTCATAAGACAAAAGCCTCAAATAAATTGGGGATTCACCTATTCCAGAAGAAATGTTTGGAGCAGCAAACCAAAATAAAGTATCCTGTTGGGAGTATCCAATATTTAAGCAGAAAATCGTTAAAAATAGGACAAGAATCTTCTTGTGAGCTAACATAGAGTGGTTAAAATGTAGTTTGTTAAATTTCGGGTAAAAATTCAGTGGCGCAAAATTAGGTCATTTTCAACGATTAAAAAAAAAAATCTTACATCCATGATGATATTTAGTTGTTTTACTGAGATTTTTTTCCTTTTTCATTGTTTTTAGAGATTAAAATTCGAATTCAATTATCTTTGTTCCATACATATTCATTCAACAATGAGCACACTTCAAGGAAATTTAGTTGTTTACAACAGTTTAACTGGACAGAAAGAAAAATTCGAACCAATTCACACGAATCATGTGGGAATGTATGTTTGTGGTCCTACCTTGTACAGTGAACCTCATATGGGTAATATGCGCACGTTCATTAATTTCGATATGATCTATCGCTACCTCTTAGTTTTAGGTTATAAGGTGAAATATGTACGAAACATTACAGATGCCGGGCACATTACCAACAGTTTGGGCGAAGCGGTTGATAGTATTGGAAATGCTGCTCGCTTAGAACAAATGCAATCATTGGAAATTGTCTATAAATACAATGTAAAATTTCAAGAATTACAGCGTATTTACAATTTGTTGCCTCCAAGCATTGAACCAACAGCTACAGGACATATTCAAGAACAAATTGAACACATTGAGAAAATCATTGAAAATGGATTTGGGTATGTTGTAAATGGTTCAGTTTATTTCGATGTAAAGAAATACAGTGAAAAGTTTGAATACGGAATTTTAAGCGGAAGAAAAGTAGATGAATTAGCGGAAGAAACACGTGTATTAAATGCACAAGATGAAAAACGTTTCTTTGCTGATTTCGCATTGTGGAAAAAAGCCAATCCAGAGGACATGCAAATCTGGCGTTCACCTTGGGGAGATGGAAATCCAGGATGGCACATCGAATGTACGGCTATGAGTACAAAATACTTAGGCTCCCACTTTGATATTCACGGAGGTGGAATGGATTTAAAATTCCCGCACCATGAAGATGAAATTGCTCAAAACTGCGGTTCGTTAGGTTGTAATCCAGCCAAATATTGGTTGCACGCTAACATGCTGAATGTGAACGGTCAAAAAATGAGTAAATCCTTTGGGAATTATTTCTTGCCAAAAGAAATTGTGGATGGTACAACTGAATTGTTTGATAAACCATACAGTCCAAATGTAATCCGCTTCTTCATGATGCAAGCTCATTACAGAAGTAATCTGGATTTCACATCAGATGCTTTGAATGCTGCTGAAAAAGGATTTACACGCATGTCAGATGCTATGCAATTGATTTCCAAATTAAAGGTTTCATCCACTAGTTCATTCAATGTCGATGAATTGATTGCCTCTTTTTATGCTGCAATGAATGATGATTTCAACACTTCGATTCTTGTTGCCAATTTATTTGAGGCAGTTAAGCGCATTAACTTGATCAACGACGGAAACGATACAATTACGAAAGAAGATTTATCAAAATTGGAAACAGAAATGCTTCGTTTCATTTATGACGTACTTGGTCTTCAAATTACAACTGAAAATAGCAACGAAAAGTTAGCTCCAGTGATGGATTTAGTGATTGATTTACGTCAACAAGCACGTGAAAACAAAGACTGGACAACATCCGATAAAATACGTGACGGACTAGCGGCAGCTGGAATTACAATTAAAGACGGAAAAGAAGGAACTACTTGGAGTTAATTACTTCTTTTCCATTTGAATTTTTTCCAAAACAACCGACTGAGAAGTCGTGTAATTCTTTGTTGAGAAATTCATCGCATTTGGAATATAACCACTCATCTGCGTCTCAATGTAAAACTCATATCCGAATGGCAAATTGCACATAAATTTGCCGTTTGCATCCGTAACAAGATTCAATGCAGCTAAACTACCAGACACATCCTTTATTTCAACAGCTGCTTTTGCCAAAGGTTTCCCATCCGCACCAATCACTTGTCCAATGGAAGCGATTAGAATTTGATCGTTTGTGAATTCAAGTATTTTAGTCGGATACACATTATCCTCAGAATTACGATCACTTGTCAAAAAACCATTCAACATGAGTGAATCAATGATAAAATAAACATCATCTTTACTTGAATTGATGCTTTTACCAAGGTTCATTGGTGCAGCGTACGTATTTTCTTCAGAATTATATCCCGCTTTAAATACATCGTATCCACCCATTGAGTTATAGCCATTTGAACTGAAAAACAAGGTATTTGATAGCGAATGAACAAAAGGACAAATTTCGTCCATGGGTGAATTCACTTCTGGTCCCAAATTTACAGCAACACCAATTGTTCTACCTTGATCATCAATTGGAATTTTCCAAATATCCATTCCACCAAAACCTCCATCACGATTACTTGAAAAATACAATGTTCGACCGTCTTCTGAAACAAACGGTGTTATACTCTTTTTTCCTGGGTAATTAACTGGTGATTCCAAGGTGTATGATTCATAGAATTTGAAATCGACCATTCGCGCTAAATGAATGTATTGGTCTTTGCGGAATTTATCGTTCCATCTCGTATAATAAATGACATTGTTGTTCGAAATCGTTGCCGTTGCATCATGTGAGGCAGAATTCAATGGGCGACCAAAGTTAACCGCTGGCTTCCAAGTTGAATCATTGCTTTTTTCCGTCCAATAGATGTCGAAAAGCAATTCAGAATTTTGTTCAGGCTTCAAGATAACGCCCCCTTTACGAGCACTTGAAAACATAAGGCGGTTTTGTCTTCCAAAGAACATGGTTGCCATAGAAACAGTTCCACGATTAAACACACTTGTATCAGCCATTTTCACATGAGCATTCCAATTTTCAGGGTGATTTTCCAAGGCGTATTTACATCCTTCCAACTCAATCTTAGCAATTGACGTAAGTGAATCCGTTGGGTGCGCAGCAATAAATTCTTCAAACAAATTAGAAGCTAAATGATAATTTTCATTGCTTTTCATCGCACGTGCGTAGTGAAACTTATCGCTTTCGTAGTATGGCAAAGCAGCAGAAACTTTAAATGATTGCTCAGCCAATTGATAATTGTGTAAATAGAAATGACACATTGCAATTTGATGAGTAACATATTGATTCATAGGAATCACGTGGGTAGAATCAAGACGAATGCCTTCAACCGTTAATTTCTGATTCGTCAATTCTACTTCATAAGGAAGAACACTTTCCTTCTTAATTAATGAATCATTTTGAGCATATTGATACAACACCAATGCATTGTAATAATCAGCATTTGCATAATAATTATCCGCATTGTGAATCCAAGCCATTTTCGATTGTGAAAAGGAAATTACTGGCAAAAAGACCAATACTAAAAGCAATTTATACATAGAAATAATTTATAATCGTGGGATAATTTTCATTGTTTGTGGCTTGTCTTTAATTCTCGTGTACGTCAATGAGAATTCAATTCCTCCCCTTCCTTTTGAAGCAGTTGTCAGCTTAGAAACGTTGATGTCGTAAGCAATTCTGAAGATAAAATTCAATTTTTTCACGCCTAATGAAAGTGCAAAAGCATCCTTGTAACGGAACATCATGCTTCCAATTAAAAAGGTTTCAGAGCTTTTCAAGAAATAACCAGATTCAAGCGCTAATGTTTGCTCATTGAATTTTCGCTGATGCATCAACAACAGCTTCGGAGCAAAATAAAGAAGTTCATTCACATTGATTCGAGTACCTAAATGCAAGTACCCACGAATGGGTAAGCGATTCTCATACCCGAAAAATGACTCATTTGGACGCAATAAATTAAACAAAGACAAACCAGCAAAATAATTGTAGCGACTTTGCTGTTTCCCTGAATAATACATAACACTTGCATTCACTGTTGGCATCAATTTAACTTGAGCACCAACATTCTCACCAGATGGTAAAGTGTTATCATAACTTCCACCGTTCGTTAATGTATATTGATTGTTGAACGTCAATAATGGCAATTCGATTGATTTTTGAATTGCACCAGCCTGTAGTCCAAATGATAAATTGTGAAATTTATTTTTATCTACAGCAATACCGTAAGAGGTAGAAACAAGTCCTTGAAGAACATTGAAATTTCCATAACCTGCTCTGAAATTGTGTAGCTGAATTCCAAATCCCCATTTTTCTCCTATTGAACGGTCAAAACTAAACAAGGAAGACGTGTAAGGCTTGTAATTAACCGAACGCCATTGTGTTCTATATTGGGTATGTAAACGCCAATCTCCTTTAAAAAGACCTGTTAATCCTGAATTCAAGAACATTGGTGCAGCGTCGTACATTGTTAAATGTGGATCCTGCGCCCTGCCTATAAAGGAAATCAAACTTATCGATAAAACTAGTATTCTATTTCTCATAATCAATGTAATAAAGTCACATCACCAGATTTCGTGATGATTTTACCATCTTTCATTTCAACTGTTAATACCCACGTGTATACACCAAGCGGCGCCTCTTTGTCATGGTACATTCCATCCCAACCAATTGCTGCATCTTCACTTTTGAAAACAACCTGTCCCCAATTATTGAAGATCTTAAAATCAACCTTATTGAATGGTCCTCCATCGATGTACAAAACATCATTTACACCATCATGATTTGGTGAAAAACCAGTTGGAACAGAAGGAATTAAAGCAACTTCAATAAGTGCTTTTGCTGTATCTTGACACTCAAATTCGTCAGTGATAATTAAAGTAATTGTATTGTAACCACCATTCGTGAAATTATGGATGGTATTCTGTTGATTGTCTCCAGTTCCATCTCCAAAATTCCAGTACCAACTATTGATATTCGAACCAACAGAATTATCTGTAAATTCGACGTTTTCCAATACAACCGCAGGATTCGGATTCATCGTAAATGCCGCAACAGGTTTTGGTTTAACATCTAAATTAAGCGTAACACTACCTTGACATCCAGCAAATGTTGTAACAGTTAATGTGACAGGAAAAATTCCCGATCCACTGAAATCGTAAGATGGATTTGGTAAATTGCTTGTTAAGGTATCTTCAAAATGATAATTCCAAGCAACGATACTTCCATTTGAAATAAATGATTGATCATCAAAATAAACCAATGCATTTTCACAAGGTGCCGTAAAGTTGAAATCCGCTATTGGAATTGGGTCAACAATCACATCTTTAATCAATGTATCCGAACAGCCATTTGAAGAAGTCACAACTAACATTGGTGAAAACAAGCCATTTCCATTGTATGTATGTATTGGATTTTGACCCGTTCCAGAGGTGAAGTCACCAAAATCCCATGACCAACTAACAAGTGTTCCCGAAGATGTTGTTGAATTGTCATTGAATGTTACTGGAGCTCCTTGACAAATTTCACCTCCATTAAAATCGGCTATTGGTGATGGTTTGAATGTAATATGAACAGTATCGTCCATTGGCATACATCCTAAATTTCCATCTGCGGATAATAGTAGATTTACACTTCCAACAGCAATGTCAGATGCAGAGGGCAAATAATACGTATTCAGCAATGCACCAGAAGGAGAAAAATTACCAGTTCCAAGACTCGACCAAGTACCTTGAGGATTAGCGACATTGATCGTCCCAATTAATTCAATGGGTTCATTCGCACATAACGTTTGATCTATCCCAGCGGAAAGCACTGGCGGTGCAACCAAATAAATACGAATCGAATCATCTTCTGCTGGACACAAACTTGTACTCGACAGCACAAAATCTACAAATCCAGTGGCTATGTCTCCCCCTGTAATTGGATAGAAAGTTGTCAGTGATGACGGTGATACAATTGAACCACCACCTGTTTCAGTCCACAAGGAATTAAATCCTGGTGTTACAAATCCTGTCAACGGAATTAAAGATGCGGTTGAACAAAGCGTGTCATTGGTCAAAATTGAAACTTGCGGTTGACTTATAATGGTAACTTTCAAACTATCCTTTACAGCTAAACACGTTCCATTATTGGTTGATTCCAATGTCAAATAAAGCTGATTAATACTTGTATCATTCAGATTAAGATTATACAAGGAAACCAAATTTGTTTGTGAAGGAGAGAAACTTCCATAACCTCCTGTTGTCCAAATTCCAGTTGTTGTAGGGCCAGAAATACTTCCATTTAAATTCACTCCGGCAGCGTTCGTACAAACAACCACATCTGGGCCAGCTTGAACAACTGGTGCATCTGTAAAATATACTTTTAAACTATCTATTGCATTTGGACAAGCATAGAAACTTCCACTTGATGTTAAGAATAAGGTAATACTATCAGCATTTAAATCTGCTTGTGATGGCAAGTAAGTGGTACTTAAATTTCCACTGTTTGCAATTGAACCACCATTTCCACCAGACCACACAGCTCCTGACGCAAAACTCATTACGCCATTCAATTGAACGGTTCCAACATTGTTTTTACAAAATGATGCATCAGCTCCAGCATTGACAAACGGAGCTTGAATGAACGAAACGGTTAAAGTGTCATGCACTGGTTCACAAAGTCCAGTTGAAGACAATACAAATTTTACATATCCTTGTGTAAAGTCACTTGGAGATGGATTATAGGTTGTTGACAAATTTGTAGGAGCAGAAATAGTTCCTGTTCCATTTAAAAGAGTCCATACTCCAGTTGAAACGCCTCCAGAAACACTTCCATTTAAAGGTATTGAGGTAACATTGTTACACAAGGTTATATCATCACCAGCACTTACAGATACTCGTTTAATGAACGATGACATGTAGTGATACAAGCATCCTGTTGTTGTACCTCCATTGATAATACCCATTGCAAAGTTTCCAGCGGAATTTGTTAGAATATTAGAGGAGTTTGAAGGAATAACGGTTGTATTAAAGGTTATTTGGGCTGCTGACCAAGCTCCTCCAGTACCAGGTACCACATTAAAATTGGCCGCTGGAATCGATGCGGCATTTCCATTCAATTGGAAATTTCCTGTTATACCCGTTGGACATAAAATATTCAACGAAAAATTTTGCGGATTTGTACGTGGAAAGGTTACAATATCAGACCCTGCACAATTTAAAGGAGGCAAAATATCCGAACCTAATTCACAACCATAACCGGTCATGTGCAAAACATAGACTGATTTGTCCGCTTGAACATGTGTTCTAGCTTGCGCCAGTTGATAACGATACGTATCTCCTTGATTTAAAATAACCGTTGAAATCGTTCCATCATTTACCGTTACAGTGGTGAAATTCTCAGTAGCCGTAACAAACACAGATTCCTCAGAACCGGCATTCAAAAATCCTTTTAAGACAATGTATTCCTTTCCAATAACATCGGTTGGAACAATTTGATCTCCCATTAAGTCATAACATCCACCACCACCAGAAGGATTCACTGAATCATCTCCTACAGTTACAGAAACAGGTTTGCTACTAACGATAATTGTACCCGCCAGATTGTTCCCAACTACGGATGTGTTTTGCACGGCATTCTGAACTGTATAAACATTTCCTTTCACTGGCAATGTAACGGTATAAGTCACATTTGCTGGGTGTCCAACAACCGCACATCTTGGAGTTATATACAACACTGTATTATCTTCACTTGCCACAATGTTGATTTGCTGGTAGGGCTGTGTCACAACTCCATCACCATTTAAATCGCCGCCCAATGTTTGATTGTTCCAACGTGTTTGAAACGGTGCGACGAACTCCTTCCCAAGTCCATTTTGACCTTTCAAAGAAAAGGTTTCGGGGTTGTAGTAATTTGGCGCACGCGTAATAACGTCATATACAACTGTGATCGGGAAATCAGATGTAATCTGAAAACCAGAATTCAAAATAGTATTTGCCGGTTTACTTTCGATGGTATTCATCATGAAATCCACTCCTTTTGAAAAAAGCGAATTCGCAGGAATATTGATCGTTGTATCATAACCATTCGCAGGCATTCTCAATCGAACGGCTGTTGGATTATTAAACGTCGAAAAGTGAAATTTGATTGGATCTCTCCAATGGTGATCGGGTGTCACCCATGGTGCCGCAAACCAAAAAACGGTATCGATTTGAGCTTTACTTTCTCCACAATTTAAGAGAAAAGTTAAAAGCAACAGAATTAGTGATTTTAGTGGTGTTTTCATAGTTCGATTATTTCTCCTTCTTATCCATTTTTTTCTTCATGTCTTCAAGGATACTATTGTTCAATTTGTCGTCCTCTTCTTCCAGTGTTGGACGTTTTTTATTGATTGCGTAGGATAAAAATACCTCGTGAGAACCGCTGTTGTATTTGCGAATTTTGGAAACACAGATGTCGTATCCATAGGAAATATTCAAACGATCTTTTAACTTAATTCCTAAGCAAATTCCAACAGCATCATTCGTTCTGAATAAAAGTCCTAACCAATATTTTTCTTGGTAAACACCCTTCACCATCAATGTTGCTTGAACAGGAACAGGTTTTACATATTTTATCATCAACGATGGCTGAATGTCGATTGGCTGTTTTTTCAGTCTAAAATTATAACCACCAACAAAGTTGTAATGAAATGAAAGACTAGAATTGTAACTAGTCAATTTAGAACTGTTTCCTAACAAATGTTGAACAGCTCCCATTACAAAGAACTTTTTGTGGTACAGATTAAATCCTGCATTGACATCAAATGCACTCGTTAAATAAACATTGCTATTAAACACCTCATCGTTTTGATCAGCCATGATTGCGTCATACATTCGAATGCGGTATTGTAAATAACCTGGTTGTATTCCCAAACCAAGTTTTACCGTTTTTGATAATTTAAAATGATGGGCATAATTCAGGTAAATCCCTGTAGAAGCAGTCAAGCCAGTTTTTTGGGAAACGATTGATCCTCCATATCCAATTTTTCCCTGATCCTTGTATGAACCGTACAAATTAGCATACATATTTACAGGTGCATCATTAAATCCAACCCACTGATTTCTGTATCCCACACTTGCAATGTTCACGTCTTTCGAACCAGCAATTGCAGGATTATAATAGTAATCGTTCATCATAAAGTTGGAATAAATTCCTTGCTGCTGACCAAGCAAAACTGAATTGGTAAGCACTATCAAACTGACAATTAATAGCTTTTTCATCCTTATTTTCGTCCTTTAAATACCAACAAAGCTCCTTTGAACAAATCATCTGTTCCTCCAGAATTCAAATTAATTACGTAGTAGTAATTTCCTTCAGGTACAAATTCACCATTGAATTTTGCATCCCAAGGTGTTGCATAACCTTCTGAATAAAATAGGCGTTGGCCCCATTGATTGTATATTTCTACTGTTGCTGTTGGATAAAGCAAATCGATAAATTCCAACTTCCAAACATCATTTTTACCATCACCATTTGGTGAAATAACATTTGGAATTAACTGTGTAATATCATCTGTTACTGTGTTAATCGTAATCGTCGTAAAAGCGCT